>JABWCN010000012.1 GCA_013359135.1 Pseudobdellovibrionaceae bacterium
CAAATTCCATCTTCAACTTCTTTAATTCCCACTTCTTGTCCAGCAAAAGCTTTGCTTAAACTGACTTTCATATTTCTTTCACAGATACGACCACACTGGATAACTACAATTGTTTTTAATTAAATATCAAACTTTTTTCTCTTTCATTTTTTGCAGTGTGATTTTTAAAAGATAATAAATTGAAAAAATAATCGCGACTAATGAGGGTAGAAAGCAAGTAAACCATAAAATCACTTTTGAAAAAGGTTGATATTTTATTTGAAACCTATCTTTGATTATCATTGGGGGATAGTTACCAATATAGCCTAATGATATTGAATGATTTTGAAAGTACAGATGAAATGAGTATCTTCCTTTCTTCCATGTGTAGAGGACTTCATTTTCTCCTGAATCAATTATGTGATTAAAAATTGACACTTCGTATGAGCACAGAGTGTTGTTTGTAGTTATGCTACAAGATATATCTAAACTTCGTCCATTATAATAAAAACTCCATATAGCAAATAACAAAGGAATAAAAACTAGTAGAATAGATGTTTTATCAATTAGAATGGATTGTTTTTTTTTCATTTGTTTCTTCTAAAGCCTTTAAGGACTCTTTTGCAGAATTAGTAAAATCTTACTAAACATTTTTAGATCCGTCTATTTTAACACTGTATATTTGATTTAGTTTTTCTGTCTATAAGAGTACAACTTCTTCCTAAGAAGTTCACTAAAGGTCTAGGTGAGCTCATTGTCATTCAGGCAACAGATTCTTCATTTATCCGAAGTGAGCAGTGCAAATTATGTCCGACAGTTTCGAATCATAAAACGACAAAAAATATCAGTCGTAATGGACCCGTTCATTCAAATTCTTGAAAAACAACATAGATAAATCAAAGACTCACCGCAACTTCCAGAAATCAGTGAAATTCGTTGCAAAAGACACATTCCAATCACACAATTGTTAACAACAACTAAGGAGAACTTAGATGTTAGACTTGAACAATTCGGCTTTAAAAATTCCTATCCTCTTGCAAAGAGCGTGGCTTTAATGCCTATGCCACGTCGTTGATTTAAAAAGAAGCTAGCCAAGATATTCAATACGAAGCTTAGTCTATGAAGCCACAGGTTGTACACCTGCCTGCGAAGGAGATTCATTTTCTTCGCAGGCAATTCGAAGATTTGCCCGAAGTTTCTTTGTTTAGATCTAGTCCTAAATTATCAGCGCAAATTCCCAGCTATGGAATTTTAAGGGAAGTTGGAACTATCAATGATGAATTAGCCAGATTTATTTTTGATCCAAACAGTTAGATCTTCCATCAGTTTTGGAATTTTAAAGGCATCGGGTGGTTTATGACTTGAGCCGGTTATCAATACATTTCCTTGACGATATCGACCAGCATCGCTGTCTTCAATTTCTTTAATAATTAAATGCTGGAGTGATCGGATTAACTGTTCACTGATCGTGTGTTTTTTGTCGATCTCAACTAATTCGTATAAAAAATGAACGGCTTTGTTGTGCTTTTTTGCTTCCAAGTGATCCTTTAATGATTTTCCTTTTACAGTCATTCCGTCGTTAATCACTAGATAGGTTTCTTTAAGGGTTAATTTGTTACCTTCAATAGCATTAGAAGGTATAAGTTAAATCAAGCGAAAACTGTTCCTTGAGTTTTTTGACTAACTGAGCGGATAGGGAGTGTTTTGCCTGGATAAGTTGAAGTTTTTAGTCGATTCATTTTAAAAAGGCTTTTGATATCATGGTATTCCTTAATATGGCATAGTCATAAATTTAGTCTATACCATATTAAGGAAATTTAAATAAAACAGGTGTTGTTCGAAACACCTAACTAGCGAACTGCTGCTGAATATGATTCCAACTCTTTTGTATGTTTCTTTTTCCTGTAACTCCCATTTTTTCTACTGATCTAGTGCTTATACCACGAATTCTCGTCTCCACCAAATCGGGGCCAGATCATTCTTCTAGGGTTTCGGTTCTAGCTCATATAAATTTATTACATTTCCATATTGGCCACGCGGTTTTTTTCCATTGATTGACCAATAACCAATATTAGGAAAGGACTGCAGGTTTACCTCTGAGGCCCGAACAATCTCAGATCTGTTTATTTTCAAATCTACAAATATCTCAAAACCTGGATCGTTTCTTGAGATACTTCTTTTTTCCTTTGTTCGTGAGTCTTCTAAAACAAGTTTTATATTACTAACAGTATTATCGCCGAAGCTCAATACAGCACCAAATTCCTCGGAACGTCTGTAAATATCCAGCTCTGGTAATTCAATCTCAAATATATATAGTTTTATATTTCTCTCGCGAAAGCTCCTTCTTTCAAGATAAGGAATGGTCGCAGCTATAGCAACCTGAGGATCAGAACTTACAGATAAAATCGGATCAATTTTCAACTGTGGCCCGGAAAGTCGAAACTCCATTTGCAATTGCAGGGGGTTTAAGAATGGATTTGAACCACCAATTAATTTGTCTTCTTTTGAAGACTTCCCTGATCTCAAAAAAATCGATTCAATTCCATTTCGATCAATCTGGGCATACTCTGACTCGCTAAGTGCTAGCGCTCGGTATACAGTTTTTTTGCCCAATAAATCACTAAACTGTTTTCTCAGCTCCCATGGAGTGATTTTAGATTCATTTTTTTTCAATAATTTTACGCTAAGGGTTTCATTTAGAAAACGAAGTACCGAATCCATCCGAGTCACTATTCCAGAGTCTACGATGAGGCTTCTAAGGTCGCCTTCTATCAGATGCGAATACTTTGCTTGAATGCTTGCAAGGGTTTCAACATATTCCAGCCCTTTTGGGCCCCATCTCCTCAGTGCAAATCCTTCATACTGTCCGTTTAGGAGATGCCCAAGATTCTGATTTAGTGCCTCTCGACTTTCAACTCTAAGATGCGGAATTAAATCTGATGGTTTTTTGATTTCAGCTTCAGCCTGTTGTTTTCCGATAGGGCTGTAGTTAGCTAAAAAAGTGGCATTCGATTTATCATTTAAAAATGGATTCCATCTTATTTTTCTTATAGCATTTTGCAATGCTTGCCTAATTTTGGAAATTTGTTCTGCGTTTAACTCATAGAAATGTGAACTGCTAACTAAACCTTTAAATCCAACTAACGTGCAAAAATCACAATGAGAAACAATCTTTTTTGAAGCATAGGTAATGGCTTCTATGTATTGTTCAGTTGTCAATTTTCCTTCATATTTTTTAAATAGAGGCAACAAAGTTTCTCTCTGTTCAGATTGATCGCCTTTCCAACCTTGTTTTAAATCTATAATAAATTGGCTCACTATTGGATCTGAAGATTTTCCTATTAGACCCATTAATCTATAATAAGCGGCTTTAAATAAACGAGGTTTTGTAACGTCGGTATGTAAACTTATTTTGGTTCGATAAAAATCCACACATTTCTGATCAGCGAAAACAGAAGAGCAGTTGACTAAAAGTAATACACCCAAAACGAACTTAAGTGATTTAAAATTAAAAGAGTTTTTCATACCTAGACGTAATTCAAAATGCTCGCCAAATGCAAATACACACAATAGTTTTTAAAGTTCTTATATCCTCAGGTTTTTATTCGAAGACTAGTTGACATTCCCTAATGGAGCATGAATGACAGAAGTTTTATAAAAAGAAAAACACCTGTTTTGTTTTGGCATTCTAAATTTCTTAGTAGCGCCACTATTGTACCATTTCAAGATTAAATCAAAACTATCTTGTGCTTGCTGATTAGAAGATACTGTTTTTAGAAGTCCAATCTTTGATTTTTCTGATCCATTAATTTGCTCAAGGATACCACTTAATTGAAATTCTGATGTATTATTGACATCGTCAATTATTTGCGAGACCAGTATTTTTGTGTGATTAATAGTACGTATTACATCATCGACTTTCACATCATAGCCAAGCTCCCAAAGAGTGTAGAGTGAATACCACTTTTCAAAAAGTTGATTCACTTCAAAGTGATCTTGATTTTGCAAAATTTCATACAATTTCCACTTAGGAATAAAATCTTTAGCTTCAAATTCTTTTGTAAAATCCACTAGAAAATCAAGATATGATTCCGAAAAAAATATTTTACGTTTGAAGGATGCCTTTAGACTTTTATATATCGTTGAAAATTGGTACAAATTAATAGTGTTGTCAGCGATATTCAAAGATTTTTGTCTTTGACTAAAATAAAAATGAATTTCTTTATGCACTTTATGGTTTAAAATAGCTTCTGTAATTTGAGTGATGCGTTTTTTGCGGTTCATCTTCATCCTATGCAATGCCCACGTTTGTGGAATTAGAAGTTCATTTGTGGCCATATTGCTAATAGGATGATCAGAAAAGATTTCCTTGATAAGAGCAGTCATAGCTGATTCTTTCCATTGAACATTTTCGTACAAAAATGTTTTATTTTCAGATGTAGTTTTAATCGCAGCAGACAACGAAACGTCACCTGTTACTAATGGGGAATATGTTGATTCAGAAATTAAAGCGTTAGCTAATTCTTTAGGATGCTCATTTAACGGAATATATACTCGATTTGCAATTATACGTACTTTTCCTTGACCTTTGTAGGCAATAACTGTGAACTTTGTTTTATCTTGTTTAGCAATCTGTTCAATAGCTTTGTTATAATCTTCAATCATTTGTACGTCACCAGCATAAGCAAACGACAATTCAATATTTCCAAGGCTTAAGTTCATTTTTTTTAGCGCATTATTCTCATTTTTTATTTTATCAAGCCAAGCATTGACGATCTGCTTATTCTCTTGAGAATGTATTGTGTTATCTTGAGAACCAAACCCATAGACTCCAAAGCTTAAAGGACCAGCATTTATTTTCATACTTATTGATTCGTTTTGAAAGAAAACAAATGCATGACTTTTTATAGAAGCAGAATACTCGCAAAAATAAATATGCATATTTTTAGATTTAACTACTAAATTTGAAAAAGCCTTATCATTTGCAGAGTATTGCAAACCCATGTCGGCAAAAGGCACATGTTTGACAATGCTCTTCAAAGATTGAATTTGATCAGAAGATAGATTATCAGGAGAGCTGAAGCTCAGCACTTGGGGAACCGAAACAAAGAATACTTCAATCCCTTTATAATCTTGAGGAGTTTTAAGATCGGGATTTAGATATGGCTGATTATTTTCATCAAGTAAAACTTTTGGAATGAATTCACGAACACGATTTACATACTCACGCTTGTCATCATCATTTAGTGTGACAATCAGTCTTACTTTAATTTCTGGAAATTGTGTTTTAATATCCAGGGCCATTGCAACATTTGACATCACATCTCCCCATCCTCCTTTATTCTGTTCTGGGGTCAAACCCATAAATTTCAACATATTTGATGGTAGAGTCAGTGGAACTCCAGAGACAATATTTATGGATTCTGGCAATTGATTTTGTGCCGTTGCATAATAAACTATAAAAAGGAATATAATAGCAACTTTAACCATACACATCTTATAGTATTATAGCAATTTGAAGACCAAATTTCTGCAACACTGATATCAGATGATGCGTTGAACTTTTATACAGCGTCAAAATCTGGAGTATGCTTATTAGAATTTTGTGCATTTTGAAGTTAATTAATCAATTCAAAACAGCCAGATTTTACGTCAATAGAGTAACCCACTAGTATTGATTCTTTAACCCCCGATGTTCCAAGCTTTTAAATAAATGAAGATAAAATTGGTAAACTTAATAAGGAGTAGTGGGTAACTTTGGTTTTTCAAGATGACATGCTATCTGATCGCTCCAATAATCCATTTCACAGTATCACTATAAGCATCATAAGTGGATATGATTTCTTGATATCCAATTTCATTTCGAATTTTGGTGCTGTCCACGACAAAATCATTCGGTTTTTTCCGCAAAATTGATAACTCGTCTGGCACCTCTTGCGATTCATGCCAGGCAATTTTCTTTTTCATAAGTTTAGCAATAATCTCTACTCTTTTCTTCATTGATGGGGTTTGAGCTTCGCCAACATTGTAAATAGAAATGCCCTTTAATAATTTTTCAGCAAGAAGTACAATGGCATATGCCATATCGTTCACATGACCATGGGTCCACTTCCACGCTGCTTGTTGCTGGCAAGGAATGTCTGTGTTGCCATTATTAAGAAAATTAATAATTCCAGAAAATCTCATTTGGTAGTCGCCAAAACCGTAGACGGCAGGGAGTCTTAATATTCCCAAATTTCTTTTCTTATTTGTTGCAAAATCGCTGTATATGAGCTCAACATCTTTTTTATCGTAATCATTGCCCCCAGCGTGATCCATTACTCCGTTGAAGGGCTTTGGGACAGTTTTTGTTGAGCTTTCGGTTACTAAAGGCTCCAAATGGTCAAACTCATGACCGTTTAGTCGACCAAACTGAGCATACACATCTTGGCTGGATAAAATAATAGTTTTACTAATTTCAATATCGTCTATTACTTCTGTAATCACTTTTGCCGAGGATTCTGTCATTGCAAAACAGTCTATAAGTACATCTGGCGAGATTTTTTGAATGGCTCTTTTAATTTCGTCTGGATTCTGACGATCTAAAATAACCTGATTAAAACTATCAACATCTTCAGATTTGCTCACTCCGCGGTGAAAGAGAGAAACTTCGTGACCGTGTTCGCGGGCCAGCTTAGCAGCTGCCAATCCAATAAATCGAGTCCCACCTAAAAATGCTATTTTCATAAATACAAAACTAAAATCATTGGAATGTCAGGTCAATAAAACTAAAGCAAATGACTCTCGGTTTCTTCGGTCGACGGAATGTCTGATATTTTATCCAGGAAGTCTATCTAGCTTCTTATGCCAAATCCATTAGATAATTCCCTAAATTCGAGCCTAGCTTCTTGAACATAAATTTTTGATAGCTTCATAAACAAGCCATTATGCTCTGGGAAGTGGATCCATGAAATCAACATTTTTTGCTACAGTCCATTGGGCACGTTCCATGAATGCTGTTTTTAAATGCAAAAGACTTTTGAAAACAGCAGGTATAGAAAATCGTGAGTAATTCGGTAAAGAGGAAAGTGGCTGAGCATAAATGCAACTACGAGCTAAATTAAAGCAAAGATTTTCATTTGCCAATGGGATAGCATTAACAAAAGAAAAAAAATTAATAGCATATCACTGATGCAAATAATAGAAACCATATACTTCGTGTTGAAGCTCTACAAAGATGATAGCGTATTTTGAATTATTCCCTTTGAGTATCAAGTCTCCAGCAATACTTTCGAAGCTCTTTAAAATCTTCTAGGGACGCACTTTTCTGAATTAAGTCATAAACCTTCCAAGCTTGATTTGTAAGCATTTCTGCAGCTTCTTCAGCAAGAGGCTCATCCTCATAAAGCTCCCACGCTATCAGCTTATTACGATCTATGGGATCTTTAGTTATTGCATAAAAGATTACAAGTTGAAAAATATAATCTGGCTCAGAATCATCGGCCCCCACTGAAGCATATTTTTTTTGAAGATTCTCAAATGCAACTATTTCTTTTTTAATTGATTCCTTCATGAAAAAAAACATAGATGCTTTCATACTTTCTGTCCATAAGTGAATGTTGGAGGGCATTGTGTTAAATTTTAGGTGCCATGTCAGGGACACAGATAACAGTTTTATTTTAAAAGGATCGTCAACTAGTTCGTTTATTTATCAGAGCTCAAGTTGATTTAGTTTATGGCCTAATATTTGTAGTCTTTAGTAAACATGAATTTTACCAAATTAGAACGAAATCTGATTCTTCAAAGTGTCAATTCGATAGCTATCTGTCGAGCAATTTTTGGTAGAGTTTTATTGCTTGCAATCATTACTTTTTCTACTTTGAACGTCCATGCTCAGAAATGCGCTGATTTTTATGCTGAGCCATCTTCATTTGTGTATGCTCATTTGGAGTTTGTCTCCGACTTTATGGATGCAAAAAGAATTTCAATTGATGTCGCACTAAAAACTCTTATAAAAACCAGTTCACGCAATGAAATTGCCTCGAGTTTACAAAGACATTTGCTCAAAATTAAAAATATGCTAGTCAAACTTAATTTATACTCAGAACCGAGCATGCAAGTCGCTCTGAAATCATATTTTGAAATGATCCATAGCCTTCAAGAAGAAATTAATATATTTAAGTCTTCAGGAACTTATTTAGAAAGTCTAAAATTATCCTATAAAATAACTTCACTAGCTGAAGTCATTTTACCGCTGATTTCTAAGTCAGTCGAAGGGGATTTAACTGTTGCAGAAATTCAAGAGCAAATACATTTTTATAGAAATGCAGAGGTGTCAATTTGGCTTAAAAAATTTATAAATGAGGAGGCAAAAGTAGCTCTACAATCTAAGGATGAACTTGTTTTTCTTCCGACGGATAAGGATTTAAGTATTGATGATTTTTTGGAATTGGTTGGTTCGGGTATTTCACCGATAGGGTTGGTTCAAAATAATGTAACAGCCGATGGTAAGCTTTGGAGTCCAAGTTTGTTTTTACGACATGACGTCGATCACGCCATATCAAGTATGATTGGTCGTCAAGGAATAAAAAATATAAAATTTTGGCGTACGCTGTTAAGAAAGGTTAATTCTTTGTCAGATAGGCAGACGACAGATTTAATAAAGGCCTTACTTTTTTATGTGACTCACGAAAGTACTAGAACCATGGCAAGTAGTTTTATAAGTGGAGATTTTAAAAATGTATTTCCTTCATTAAAATCTTCTTTATCGAAATTAAAATGGAGATTAAAATCGGAAAATAACTGGGATCTTCTAAGTTTGCAAAATCTTGCGGTTACAGAAAATGATTTACAGGAGGCTTTTGACATTCTTACGTCGTTGTCTCAATCAGCTTGGAAAAACATTGATCAATAGAAGATTATCTTAAAACAAATTGTTGTACTGTAAATAAATTTATATTGATGCTAGCTTTATTCAAGTAGTTACAAATTTTAGTATTGATATGAGTGTTAAGTTTACATATCAAAAAGAGACTCTAATATTTATTTAATTTTTTAGTCTAAATGCTTCTTTATAAAGACATTTCGAAGAAAAATGTCTCAAAATAAGTTATGGCAGAAAGCTTGCTGTGTTACATGTATATGGAGGTATTAGATGATTTCGTCAAAAAATTTTAGCATATTTAGTTTCAGTTTATGTTGTCTTTTAAGCTTTTCCGTTGGAGCTATTGAACTTCCAAAAGTTTTTCGATCAGGCCGTGGCGGTGAAGCTAAATTTATTAGAGACGCAAGATATTGGCGGGAGTCTAAGCAGGAGTATGTTCGCAAACTTTCTGATGACAGCCTACTCATCAGAAATGGCGAAGGTGAAATTGAAGTTTTAAGACCACCAAGCAGTAATATGCCAGATTTAAAAATACCTCTTCCTGATAATTATAACATTGCACATCTTTCTACCGTAGGATATTCCTCTTCCGAATCTATGTCTAACGGTCTTGCTTGGAGGCAAAATTTGTTTGTTGAAAACAACAAGATTGTACTTAAAACTGGATCAAGTGCAGAGGCATTTACCGAACATCATTGGAATCAGAATGGAAGCCTTACTTTTGGACAAGTACACACACCAAGACTTGATATTACGATTAATACAGTAGGAGAGAATCGAGTAGTGATAGGTTATCAGTACGTAGATCGTAAAGATGAATGGAAGAATGCAAAAAGAGAGCCTACAATACAAAAACAGCATTTGAATGTGGAGCTTCCCGTCGGTGATCATTTGACAAGTTACAAAATAGATTCAGACGGTAGTTTCACATTAATCATAAAGAAATCAGATGGAACTATGGAAAAAAGAGTAGCAAATTTACACGGTACGAACATTACTTGGAAAAGCCAAGTGACTGGAGCTAAGATTACAAAAGAAATCGAAAAACCAAATGGTAAGGATACAGATTTTGGAGTTTCTTTAAAATAAATAGTATTAGGAGTGGGGGGTAATTCCGTAATTGCTTCTGAATCAGAAAGACATTAGTATTTTTTAATATGAATTACGACTTATCGATGATTCCAACATTTGAGACTCAACGTTTAATCCTTCGGCCAGTAACAACAAAGGATCTACCAAGTTATCAGAAAAATTTTAATGATTACGAGGTGATTCGCTATTTAGCGAGCTATGTTCCATGGCCTTATCCAGAAAAGGGAGTGGAAGAATTTTATTACAAAATGCTTCTACCTAAGCAAGGAAAAGACTATTGGCATTGGGGTCTTTTTTTAAAAGATGAACCAAATGAAACTATTGGTGGAATTGATTTATGGAGAAATAGCGCTATCGATAATCGTGGTTTCTGGCTTGCTCGCAAGTGTTGGGGAAAAGGATATATGACCGAGGCTGCAAGCCGAATTAATGATCATGCTTTTGATGATTTAGGATTTGAAATTTTGCACTTTGGTAATGCGATAACTAACATAGGATCTCGCAGAATTAAGGAAAAAACAGGAGCTACTTATAAGGGGACAAGGCCATTTAAGTTTGTGGATCCTGAAGTTCATGACTCACAAGTCTGGGAGTTAACAAAAGCAAACTGGTTAAAATTTAGAAATAAAACTTAAAGACACACCTATTCCCTGGTGTATTTTATTAAATATTAAATCTCTGACGGCCAGAGTTTGTGAGTCAATATCGCTAATCATCTATTGGGCGCTAAAATAAAACCCACAATGTGGTTTTGTGCAGTTTACAGAAGGAAGAAGTTTGCCATTCTGTAGGGGTCTATCTGAGGTAAATGCACTTACGTAATAAGTGGTATTAGGTTTAAGAAAGCATTTATTAGTTAACTTTCTCTCTTTAAAGACACGAAAAAGTTCTTCAGGAGACGCAGTAACAACAATTTGAATACCTACAGCTTCTGTACCTGATTTTGAACAAAATTTTTCTAGATCAGAGCCTTGTGTATTCGAGTAACTTCGGGTATCGCCGGGACATGTTGATATCACTAAAGCAGGATAAGCAGATATACCTGAGGCAACCGAGGTTCCTGGTATGGTTGCACTATCTATTTTTTTTGTAGTAAAGGGTATTCCATTCATTGCCCCCTCTAGCTCATTCAAATTTGGAGTTGTAAATGACCAAACTCTTACTTCATTGTCTTTAGGATAGTAGGAGGTGTTTGGCCACCAATTCTTTAAAGTCTGTCCCGCATTTTTTCCATTGAGTTGTCCCATATTTACCATCGTAGTTCCAGGAGGGTTACACTTTGAGGATGAAGTACCTTGTGCTGGAGGACTTGCGCTAGTTCCTCCATTTGAAGATGATCCAGCTGCTGCGGTCGTTGTGCACACGCAGGTGTATTCTATACCACTAGCGCCAAACTCTTTGACGCTAACTTTACTTTCACTACAGGCCGAGGTGGGTGGTTGAGCAGGAGAAAAATCTTCACCTGACCACGAGCATGAGACGCTACTTTTAGCACCACTATTTGTAGAACTGTTATTATTACTAGTCGCCATCATACAGTTTGAATACCCGTAATGTCGAATACGGAGTAGATTGCTGCGAAAAATTTTACCTTGGTTATCTTTTACGACTAAAGTGTAATCTCCAGGAACTAAATAAGTATGATTGCGAGTTTGTGTATTTTTAGTCCATTGGCGATCAGCGGTGTTATAAATCCAATCTGCGCTAGGAGTAGTAAACTGAGTTGGATCATCACAGATTTTCTTTTCACCGCGACGAGGTGATCCAGAGGGCATATCTAGCGCGTACTCTTGGCATAACAGAATGTCTGTTCCTGCTTGGTCAATTTGATAGCTATAATTGCTATCGGCTAGTGAGCAGTCTCTAGAGAGAGAGATTGTTGAAAATACTTTGATGCTAAGATCTTTGTCGCTTTTCTCTTTTTGAGAATCGTCAGAAATAGTTGTGTTTTGACTGTCAGTTGTATTTAAATTTGAAATATTCCTACTTACAGAGCCGGGTTCCATTTTTGAGCAGTTTTGAAAGAAAACAAAGGGGAGAGCAAAAATTAAAAGAGAAATAATAGTTTTTACTAAAAACTTTTTCCAATACAGCGACCTCATTTAATCCCCCTTGGTTAGCATAGATTATCAATAACTACAAAAAAACAAAAACGAATTCAATTAACTTGTCTCATTTTGAGGTGATTTGTGTTTTCTACTAAAAACACAGTTAACTGGTAACTTCAGCTTGGTCTAGTTGTAATTTGATGACGAAAGTATAGAATGAAACGATAGATCCTTCTCAGGTGGAAAACAGTTACAGTAACATTTAGGAATGAAAAATAATAACTATTTTTTTTGATTATCCCACTTTTTCTGGGTGTCTCTTGAATGAGTTTCAAAATTACAAGGTTTTATCGTAAACCAAATGCTGAACCCTATGCTCCTCAAATAATTGACATAAAAATCAATGCAGCCTATTCAACAGCTAGCCTTTGGACAGAATCCTATCTCTAGGGTGGCAAGAGTGTGAGATTGTTCGCGCATTAACGTCAGAGCTATTATGGCAGCGGATACTCTGCAATACCATTTAGACCATTTTTTTCAACAACCAATATCAGTGAACTTCTATAAGGATTCCACAAAATTGATCTCGCAGTGGAAAGACACTTAAGCGTGGGTGATGACCAAGTTAATTGCGTTTCCGTACTGGTGTTTTTGTTAAATTTGTAAAGTAATCCGTTAGTACCACAATAATAAAAGTTAATTCCCGTAGCCTCAACTCTTGCAGTAAAAGCATAAAAACTATGTGGCATAGTAGCAAAAACAACTCCTGAGCCATAAGAAGTTCCTGCATAAACTTTATTGCTGGCATTTGGATTCCAAAAAAACTTATTAACACTGTCTGCTGGGTCTTGAAAATACATTATTCCTGAAAAAGTATCAGTACTGAGACCATTAGTGCTATCGCCGGCAAAATGTGATTGACGATAACTGTCAGAAACATCATAAGCTTTGATCATAGAATTAACCGTAGCTGTCCCATTCCAGTATCTTAACATGCGATAGATTTTATTATTAATAAAACCTAGAATCGAAATTTTATAATTGGAAATTTTTATAGCTGTTCCAACCAAGCCATCAGCAAGAGGGGAGAAGTAATCCGTAGCTCCTCCACCTACAACCGTCTGCCATGTGGAAGTAGTTCTGATAAATTTTTTAACCGCATAAGCATCATTATGAAATATATCTCCAGTTGCTGTGTCGGTTTCAAATCGATATGAGCCATCCCAACTAAAATTAGCGTTAGCTAAGAAATTTAAATTACCTGCTATTTGAAATTCCCTAAATGTACTTGAGTTTATATCAAGAACAATAATCTTGTCATAATTCGTTCCAGTCACACCAAACTTGATATCTCGGATACTTCCGAACCTTGCCGATAAAGCTAATCCACCGTCACCAGCACTTGTATACTGCCCAAACAATGTTAGTATTTTACCAGCATCATCAATAGTCCTAATCAATCCATTATCATTAAAATAAATTCGGCCATTTTTAGCAACAAAGGCGGCACTAATTGATACAGGACAAGCCGTCGCCAATGTTCCATCCGAGCAAGGGGTAAATGTAGAAGCTCCATTTCCAACTAGGGTACTTTTTGTATTTGCTGAGGAATTATATTTTGATATAGAAAAACCATATCTTATTCCTGAATAAAGATTTCCATCCATTCCAACAATCAAATTGTTAACATTAAATGGAAGATCAAATGGTGCTTCTGCTTGGTACGATATAGGATTGATTCTTGCGTGAAGAAAATAAGAATCTCCTGTGAAATTCCAGTATATTCCCTGAGCTATAAACTCTATTGCTGAAGTTGTCGGATTAAATTTTATTCCTAAATCACCAACAGTTTTTCCTGACCAATCTGCAGTGGGTAGTCCTGTCAAGCCTGGACCTGATACCGTAAATTTCGATACTTTTTGGTCATTATCGCGGTAAGTAAAATAATTCAAAGTGCCTGAAACATTAAATATAATATTTCCATTGGGAAGTGGAATTATCGTAGCCCCACTATCGCTATAAGTACCAGTTATCTGTAACTCAGAAGATAAAATTTCAGAAGTAGGGTTTGCATTAGCACCGCCACCTATTATTGTTGAAATTGTCATTGTAGATAGATTGACTCTGCGAAAACGAGTCCCATCTAAAATGATCAATCTGTTTGAATAATCTAAGGCGATTCCCTTTGCAGAACTCAAAGTTGCTGATGTAATAAATCCACCATCACCAGTACTAACTCCTGTAGCAGGAATAAATGTTTTTAATAAACCCGTGCTCGGATCAATCCAGAGTAATCCTCTTAATGGGTCAATATAAAATATTTTACCATCATCACTGACAACGAGTTTGTTTTTTGCAGGATAAGCTGCATTTCCATTATTAACATAGCGATTGAAAACAGCTGAACTCGCACTTCCATCAAGACCACTATCCGTATTACCAGCTAACATTCGAATACTTGATTGGTTCATAGCATTTAAAGTCATAAAAGTACTGAGGCCTGAGTTATCCTCAGCCACAATTCTTAGGACATAATATCCACTAACTGGAGATACTAATACCGCGCATCCAGTGTAGCCTGAGTCAACTGTGCATGCCCCGTTTTGCCCATTACTAATTCGAGTGGCTCCTGATATAGGCAAAAAGCTAACATCATTTGTTGAATATTGGATAGAGATTGGAGATGTGATTAATCCTTCATTGTCAGCTGCATTCCATTTGACGTAAATAGTTCCACCAAGACTAACATTGGAATCATTATAAGTAATGGGAAATGAAGGATTGTCTTTGTTGGCCACATAGCCCTTTGAAATAGAAGGTGGTGTTCCTGAATCATAATTAATACTGTAGCGGTCAACTGCTAGCGTTCCTAAATTGGAAGAAATATTTCCCGCTTCATCTTTAGCCCAGGCTTTTATATCATAGGTTCCTTTAGACAATCCAAGTTGATAATAATAATTTGCGAAGGAAATATCAGCTGATGGTGTGACTCCTGGCAATGGAGCATTCACTGCAATCCAACAGGGATCACTTAAGATAGGTTGTGTTGATGAAAGCTTAAGACAAAAATGTGTTACCTTAAAGTTATCATTAACGGCCATATCAACTAGGACGCTACTTTGCATTGAACTGGTATTTCCATTATTAAGAATCAATTTTGTTAGAACAGGACCTGTTGAATCTATTGTAAAAGAAGCTGCAGAAACTACTGACGTACAATTTCCAGCAAGATCACAGCCGCTTATTTTCAACCTTACTTGCGAGCTATTAATCAAAGGAAGAGACCAAGAATAGACTCCTGTATTATCCAAATTGGCAATAATTACAAAAGTACTTCCATTATCTATACTATAGGAAAGATCGATTTTTTGAGTCCCCCAATTAATATCAGATGCTGTCCAATTAACTGATTGTACGGTTCCCCCTCTAAACACCTGTGATGAAGTGAAGGATGCAAAGCTAAGTGTAGGATTTGTTTGATCAAGAGTCATTGTGACTGAACTCGGACCTGAAATTAGACCCACAGAATCTTTAGTATATGCATAAATTGTTTTTAGACCATCTCCAGAAGTTGTTAAAAAAGACATTATGGATGCACAAGTTTGCCATCCAGAATCTGAAGCTAATGGAGCCACTGCAGAATTGGAAAAATAAATACCATCGAAATCGGCATCACAGGTTACAGCCAATGTAACCAAAAGAGAGTTTGACAAGGCCGCAGAGGTTCTTGAAAAAACAAGTGCATTGGGTGGGGTAGAGTCAATAGAAAATGTACTTGAAGACTCAACAGTTCCCACGTTTCCAGCCAAGTCACTCATTTTTAATCTTAATTTTACTTGAGAGCTACTTATTGTTGGCAAAACCCAGTTATAATTACCTGAATTTGGCTGGCTTGAGGCGATTGTGCTCCATGAAATACCATTATCAGCTGTATACTCAATAGAAACAGAGTTTAAAACAGGATTAACTTCCGTTGACCTCCAGGAGATAATTGCAGAGCTTCCTCCTTTAAATTTTTGACTACCGGTCATAGTTAAAAGTTCTAGATTTGGAGCCGTACGGTCCAAAACAATTGAAATATTTTGTGAGGAATTAGATACAACTCCCGATTCGTCTCTTGCCCAAAGACGCAAGCTCCTGACGCCATCCACTCCAGACAGGTTAAAGCTAAAATCTTGAAAAGATGCTGTTGAGCAAATAATATTATAGCTTGATGATAGCATTGGGGCCACAGTCAATCCAGGGAAAGCATCTTCAATTAACGCAAGAGATGAAAAGTTTTTACAGTTATACATATTTCCATCCATTTCAGGGCCTGTTGTTAGTCTAAGTAATACGTTTGTATTAGAAGTATATTCAGGACTTAGGAGACTTAGAGGTGGAGGCTGAGGTAAAACTTTATTGTTTATGACAATTGGAAATGACTTCTGAAAGTAAGGTTTGCTAAAGTCAAAATTTCCTGAAGTGTCTTTTTTCCCAATAAACATTTGAATAACATGAGAGCCCTGTGAATTGGCGGACGGAGAAAAATTAAAATTAGAACTTGTTGATATAACTTTTGAATCTAGTTTCCATTGATACGCAATCTCATAATCACTCAACCAATGAGTTGCTAAGGCGGTTAAAAGTTGGCTAATTTCTTCATCATAAATTAGGGGAACTTCAATTTTAATAATTTCAGGAATAGCATGCAATAATATTTCAGGTTGCACACCAAATGATTTTTCAAATTTACTTTTTAGTTTAGAATCAGAGCTTAAAATACTATAAGCCGAGGACATTGTTGATGCTTTCTCTAGTGGCTTATAAATGTCAGCCCAAGTTGTAGAATCTGTAGTGCTTATTTCTGATGAAACTTCTGTCTGGAAAAGCCATGAGAGCAGGCTTGTACCTTGACTCAGGTTTTGTTCTGTTGTTCCGGTTACACAGCGTTTATATAAAATACCATTACACTGCAGTTCAATAAGATATTTGCTGCTTTTTAGATCCTTATTAATATTTAATTTTGAACTATTTATTTTCGAAAATGTGTAGCTACCTGTTTCGTTAACTTTTGTTGTTCCCAAAAGCAAATTTTTTTTACCATTATCATCTAAAGAGAACAACTCAACATTACTTCCAGAACATTTTTTTTGTTCACTAGTTTTAGTAAATTCAGAGGATGATTCCTGCGGGCTGTAAATTGTACCAGAAATAACATTTTTATTTTTGTTAGATAAATTTACCTTGCGATTACAAGCAGCTAAATAACAGCATACTATTAAAATAGACACTATTCTCAAATTTCTATTTCTTGATAGCCATGGTTGTGTTTTCATGTATGACATATCGGACATTAGTCTGAAAAAATTAAGAGAAGCACTTTTATTGAAATTATATTATTTCTATTATTGAAACAAAAATTGTATTAAACAGATATAAAAAAATCATCATAATGAGTCGCTATCAATATTTGAAGAAATTGAAAATTTTGCCGATAGGAGAGCAAGGGGAACTTCAATGCTTAAAAAGAAAAGAATTTTGTATTTTTTTGTGTTAGTAATAGCTCTTTCTACGCCATTCAATAATTGCTCATCTGGCGGAAGAAACTCTGCACCTGACGCTAACGTTATTAGTAGTGAACCCAATACTGACAATGGTAAAGGTGATGGTGAAAATACAAATCCCGAGATAGATCAGAGAGATGAGCAGATGAGGATTTATGGAAAAGCCTCTCCTCTTGAAGTTCAAAATGTATATGCAAAAGAAAAATATAGCTGTATTATTGACTTTAATAATTTAGTCCGCTGTTGGGGAACTATTGATTATTTATTAGGTTTTAGAAAAATCTTAGCAACTGAAATTGAAAATCTAGGGCAAGTAAAATTTTTATCTTTAGGAATTCGTCATGCTTGTGCCATTACATTAGATGACAAAATAAAGTGCTGGGGATCAAATGAGTCTGGCCAATTAGGCAATAACGAAATTTCATCCCAAAATACTACGGTAAAAAATGGTCAAATTTCTGAAGTTGTTGCAATTGATAAAGCCAAAAGTGTTGCCGTTGGGAAAGATCATACATGTGCTATTACAATGGATGACAAAGTAAAGTGTTGGGGCAATAATTTATATGGACAACTTGGAGATGGTTCAAATACAAGTTCTGTTTCACCTGTAGACGTTGTGCAGTTGGGTGCTGTTAAAGCAATATCTTTAGAGGCATACTACTCATGTGCTATTACAATGGATGACAAAGTAAAGTGTTGGGGCAATAACTATTCCGGCCAGTTGGGGAATGGAACAAGGCAAAATACAAATGTACCTGGATTTGTAGCTAACTTAGAATCAGTTACCTCGATGGTCGCTGGTGAGCAGCATGTTTGTGTGATAAATTCAGAAAATTTAGTAAAGTGCTGGGGGCAAAACGGCAATGGTCA
The DNA here is from genome assembly GCA_013359135.1 of Pseudobdellovibrionaceae bacterium. GTDB lineage: Bacteria > Bdellovibrionota > Bdellovibrionia > Bdellovibrionales > Bdellovibrionaceae > UBA2316. Next base: position 18,399 of record JABWCN010000012.1, read on the forward strand.
GTTGGGCAGGAACGACATTATTTATACAGAAAGATACTCCTCATCGAGTTTTTACCCAGTAGAAGTAAAAAATTTAAATTCTGTAAAAAAATTAGCACTAGGACGTAGTCACACCTGTGCAATTACGGTCGATAATAAAGTTAAATGCTGGGGGCGCAGTGATTTGATAGGAAATAATTCCATTTCAGCCATTAGTTTGGTTGCCGAGGTTCTCGATCTTGATTTTGCAAAATCAATTGCCTTGGGCTCAGATCACTCTTGTGCGATTAATCAAGATAATAGGATTAGATGCTGGGGGAATAATAATTTTTTTCAGCAGGGGCACAATTCAGTAACAAATAGTCTTTTACCTACCAAGCTTTCAGTAATTAATAATTTTAAAACTATAGCATCTGGTGAAGATTCATTATGTTATATAACAAATGAAAGTTTAGTTAAATGTCTGGGCCGTGGTTATGCTGGTCAACTTGGTGATGGAAATCGCAGTGATTCTTTAGTTAGCCCTGTAGATGTAAAAGATCTTGGACCAGTTAAGGCCATAACAGCAGGATCTTATTTTTATTGTGCAATAAATAAAGATGATTTGGTGAAATGTTGGGGATCAAATTCAGGAGGTGAACTTGGTGATAAAACTAAGAATGATGCAAAAGTACCAGTTGATGTTTTTGCTTTGGGTCGAGTCAAAGCAATTTCTGCAGGATATAATCATGTTTGTGCAATAACTGAAAATAATCATGTTAAATGCTGGGGAGCAAATTCTGATGGTCAATTAGGAAATAGAACAAATTTAAACACCTCTGAACCTGTAGACGTTGAAGATTTGCAAGATGTCAAAGCCATTGCTGTTGGAGCTAGTCACAGTTGTGTGATTGATAGTCTAGACAAAGTTAAATGCTGGGGTGCTTATGGTATTTCTGTTAAGTCAGATGTACCAGTAGAAATTGCAGGACTGCAAAATGTTAAAGTCCTTTCGGCTTCGCACTCACATCATACATGTGCTTTAGATAATCTTGGAAAAGTTAAATGCTGGGGCTCTAATTCCTATGGTCAGCTTGGTGATGGTTCTATGAAATCTTCGGATCAGCCAGTCAATACTTCAGGTTTAGATCCGGTGAAATCAATTTTTGTAAAAAGCTCAAGAACTTGCGTAGTTACAAATCGTAATAAAACCAAGTGTTGGGGCAATTCGTTTTATGATGGATTAACTAAAACAAATTCGATTGTTAGACCCAGAGAAATTATTTTAAATGAAGATGAAATCTTTAATTCAAAAGATATTTTTGTTACAAATAAAATGATATTTATTTTAGATTTTAATGGTCAAGTTTATTATATGGGAAAACCACATAATTCCTACAGAGCCCCCGCAGGGGTAGTTACTAATATTCAATTTCGTGGTGCAGATTTAAATAGCTACTATTAAAAATAGTTATTTTCTAATAAAGGCCGCAAGAGAGATTAATTTTTATAAAAGCGGCCATTAAATCTTTTAGATGTCGAAATCAAAACTAAAAAGACTTGCAGCGATCATGGCAACTTAATTTAAGTCAATTCAGGCTACACTTAAGGATAGTTTAATATTAGTTCTCTATCAAGATATTTGATTAAGATCATTTGATTGGAATAAAATTAGTTGATATTCGAATTTTTTTTCTGATTAGTGTTTAAAATTAAAAGGATTGTGATGAACGAATCAAATACAAGGAAAAATGGTCAATTGCTAAAAATTGCTCTGCTTATGGTAAATATTTTTTTAGCGACCGCATGCTCTAAATTTAAAGGTATAAGTTCTACTCATCAGCGCTATGCTGAATCTCTCACAGCTGGTCATGAACAAAGTTGTTTGATCTTTCAAGGTGCTTTGACGTGTTGGGGCGCGAACGATTATGGTCAATTAGGCGACGGTACAACCGAAAATAAAGCCACACCAACGATGATAATTAGCTCCGGGGTAACGCAATTATCATTTGGTGTATTTCATGCTTGTGCCATTGTGTCTGGAGCCCTTAAGTGCTGGGGGCGTAACTCCAATGGTCAGTTAGGAGATGGCACAACTGTAGATAAGACAACACCAACGACGATAATTAGCTCAGGGGTAACGCAGGTATCTTTGGGTAATTATCATACTTGTGCCATTGTTTCTGGCGCACTTAAGTGTTGGGGGTATAATAATGACGGACAAGTTGGCGACGCTACAACGGTAGATAAAGCGACACCTACAACAATTATAAGTTCTGGAGTAATACAAGTAGCTGCGGGTGATATGGGAACTTGTGCTGTTATTTCTAACGGTGCACTTCAGTGTTGGGGGTATAATAACTACGGGCAGGTTGGTGATAGTACAACTGTAGATAAGACAATACCAACGACGGTTATCAATTCAGGGGTAACGCAAGTTTCTAAGGGGTGGTACCATACATGTGCTCTTGTATCTGGTGAGCTTCAGTGTTGGGGGTATAATAAATACGGGCAACTCGGTGATGGAACTACAGTTGATAAGCATTCACCTACGACAATTTCTATCAGTTCAGGAGTTACTCAAATAACCGCAGGCAGTAATCACAGTTGTGCCATTGTTTCTGGTGGCGCACTACAGTGTTGGGGAGCAAATTGGTATGGTCAACTCGGTGATGGAACTACAGTAGACAAGTATACGCCAACGACGATCGTGAGTTCAGGAGTTACTCAAATAGCTGCAGGGGCTGGCCACACTTGTGCGGCAATTAATGGTCTAGCGCATTGTTGGGGGTATAACTACTATGGTCAAGTAGGGAACGGAATAGTGGGTGATAAGAAAGTACCAACTACATCCATCAGTGCTGGTGTTACCCAAATGTCTGTTGGTGAACGCCATTCGTGCGTGGTGGTGTCCGGTGAACTTAAGTGCTGGGGCTTTAACTTATCGGGGCAGTTAGGAATTGGTACGAAATCAAGTAAAGACACTCCTGTGACAGTAATTAACTCTGGAGTTACGCAAGTATCTGGAGGCCAGAGTAATACCTGTGCGGTAGTGTCAGGTACTGTTCAATGTTGGGGTGATAATTCTTACGGTCAAATAGGAGATGGTACAGGCACAAGCAGAAATACACCAATTACTGTAGTAAATTCTGGCGCAACCCTAGTAGATACACGCTATCATCACACTTGTGCGCTGGTATCGGGTGCGCTGAAGTGTTGGGGTAATAATAACTCTGGTCAATTAGGAGATGGCACTTCGACAAGCAAAGCTACGCCAACGACAATAATTAATTCGGGGGTAACACAGTTTGCTGTGAGTGACGAGCACACCTGCGCAGTGGTCTCTGGTGCACTTAAGTGCTGGGGAGCTAACACCTATGGCCAATTAGGAGATGGAACTACAATAAACAATAACACGCCAACAACGATCATTAATTCTGGAGTAACCCAAGTAGGACTTGGATCTTATCACACCTGTGCGGTGGTCTCTGGTGCGCTGAAGTGTTGGGGTAATAATAACTCTGGTCAATTAGGAGATGGAACTACAATAAACAATAACACGCCAACAACGATCATTAATTCTGGAGTAACCCAAGTAGGACTTGGATCTTATAACACCTGTGCGGTGGTCTCTGGTGCACTTAAGTGCTGGGGCCGTAATAACTATGGCCAATTAGGCGATGGAACTACAGTAGATAAGGTATCACCTGTAACAATAATTAATACAGGGGTTGCTGAGGCTTCTTTAGGTGAAGACCACAGCTGTGCGCTTGTTTCTGGTGGAGCCCTTCAGTGTTGGGGTAGTAATTATTACGGTCAGCTTGGTGATGGAATTAGTGTCCTCAGTCCATTTTTAGTGCCTTAAGTTGATGTTTTGAATTAGAGGAGTTAAGATGAGATTGTTGTTGGTGATTTCTCCATTTGCCTTTGCCCAAGAAAGGCTCTTCTCACTAAACGGTGGATTGCTGGCTATGAGCTCTATAAAAACATAATTTTTTGTAAAAATAGAAACTTAATCGAAGGAATTTTCGTGAAACAATTACCAATCAACATATTACTTTTACTAAATTTAACTATGATTCAGGCTTTTGGGCAAATACAGCAAGAAGCCCCTTTGTCTACCAACTTTAAATCTACTTCAGATCGATGGCAGATCATGCTCGCAAAAGTGAGTTCAAACATGATCTCAAAAGAAACTTATGCGTCAACCCAACAAGTAACTTCTGAAAAGAAAATGTCGGGAGAAAAATTTGGAATTTATTTTGAGTTTATTAAAAATAAAAATCAGTATTTTGAATGGTTGGCTAATGCAGGCTATGAGGTTTTTTCTGTATCCAGCAAAGATTCAATGACTAATTGCCCATCGGGATCAACTGAGGTATGTAATGTCGAGATTAGTTATTTAAATATAGGTTTAATGCCCAAGTTGAAATGGACTCGCGAGACATTCCAATTATGGTCAGGCGCTAGTCTAAATCTAAAACAACCAATAACAAAAAAAGCAACGGCAGTTTTACAGAGTGAAATACAAACAACAAGTACCTATGGTATTGCTTTGGGTGTTGATTTGCTCGTGAGCGGGAAAATTACGGTCCCTTTTGAGGTTCAGCAGCAATATTTTTTTAATTCAGATAGTGTTAATACTCGCCAGCTTTTATTCAAAGTTGGCGTAGGGCAAATTTTTTAAAGCAGTGTTAACCTGAGGGCTAAAGGAGTTGAAGGCTAGTTAATTTAGAAAGATGATACTTTAGAAGTAATCTACTTTGTAAGTTTTCCTTCTATTCCTAAGGATTTACTCTTTGAATTGCAAAATCTAATTTGCTTCCACTATTTACAAAGCCCGCCATCACAATTTTTCCATCACTTTGAAAAAGTAATGATTTAGCTACGCAATTAAGGCCGTTAATGCCATAATCAATTCTTCCAGCGCTTCCAAAAGAAGTGTCCAGCATTCCTGTTCGATCGAGCCTAACAGAAGCAAAATGATAAACAAAGTCACTGCCAAAGCTTCTACCAGTTCCAATGATCTTACCGTCAGGATGAATTCCAATGGCACTTAAAATATCAGTGCTGCTTTGACCAGAAGCAAAATTTGTATTTGAAATAGGGATTATAATTCTACCATCAAAACCAAAGGTATCATCTAAATCACCAGAAGGTAGTATACGCATGAAAACATAGTCAAAGTTTGTGCTTACACTACCTGAATTAACTGCTCCTGCTGCAGAGTATGTAGCTACGATAAGTTTACCATCAGGTTGTTTAGCAAGAAAAGAAGTATTGTTTATAATGGCACCTACTTGAGCCCCTACATAGGTAACTCTTCCTGTCCCATTGTATCCAAAGCTTGTATCGGAAGATCCAGCTGAAGTTAGTTTTCCAACTATGAAGTTGGTGGATGTTGAGCCTGAGTAATAAATAGAACCATTTGTATTTAAAATCATACTTCCAAGTGATTCATGTGTGCTTGAGATATTTACTATTAACTTTCCAGTGGTATTGAATGTTGTATCAAGTGCACCAGCAGAGGTGAATCTTGCAAAGCAAAAATCTTGGGTTGTGGATGTTGTAGAATAACATGTACCGCCAGCAATTATACTGCCATCAGAGGTATTGATGGCTATAGAATTGATTGTTTCATTGTAAGCCCCTGCTGTGACTTGAATCGTTGCATATCCGGTAGAGTTAAATGTTGTATCTAGAGCAGATCCATTTGCGAGAATTCGTACGATCAAAAAATCATTACCAGAACTTGCATTTAAACAGGTACCTGCGACTACAATCTTTCCATCAGACTGTAAAGCCATCGAGTTTAAGTAAACTTGAGTACAACCCGGAATAGTCCATCTGCTTTTTCCACTTCCGCTAGGAAGTCCTAGTCCACCAAAACTAGAATCTAGAGATCCAGAAGGTGTTAGTTTTGCCAAGGCCATTTCATAATAGCCTGTGCCGCTATTAATGCTTGAGCCTCCAATGATTAAACCTGCATCACTGGACTGAACTATCGAACTTGCGAGACTATCACTAATGTCGAAAGAAATGATAACTTTTCCGGTGGACGCAAACGAGCTATCAAGCGCACCTAATTGAGTATCAACAACTGTTATTGTTGAGTCGACAACATTACCTACAGCATCTACGATCCTTATTATGGATGTTCCACTTGAAGCTGGTGCTGTAAATAAAGCGTAGTTCAGAACCGTTGAGGATTGAGCATAATTATTACCTGAAGATGAAACTGAGTAAAGTGAACCAGTCCCGGAATATAAAGAGTAAGTATAGGGTGCTATTCCGCCTTTACCATCAAGTCGAATTGTTGAGAGTGTAGCTATCGTTCGGTTCTGGCTAACAGAGGGTAGTGTTAATTGAGGAATTAAACCAAATCCTATAGTGGAAGGAATATAGTTAGAAACTGGCGTTGTTACAACGGAAAGGGCGGGGTTAACCATTACTGTTGAGTCACGATAAGAACCAGCTTGATCTGTAACTCTGACAATAGTTGTTCTTAATAAGCTGGAATTGTCGGCTGGTGGTACAAAAACCCCAGTTTGGGCTCCAACAGTTCCGACTCCGCTAACTATGGAATAAACATAGGGAGTTACGCCTCCGCTTGTTGAATAGGTGTAGTTTGATGCTGTAGGAAATATTTGACTGCTGTTTCTTGCAGAGGTCACCCTAGAAACTGGAGATATTGTAAGTGTTGATTGATCTCCTCCTGTTGAAGTTCCCGTAACTGTAACATTAATATCAACATAAGAACTGACAGCATCTATAATTCTAATAACTGCACTTCCTGCGGTATTGGGGGCTACAAATAATCCAGCATTGCAACTGACAACTCCTTGTGAAAAATTGCTATTAGTGGATGATGTTGTTGTTAATATTCCATTACCAGATAACATTAAGAAGCTGTAAGGGCACAATCCTCCTAATCCATCAATTCTGTTTTGTGTTCCTGCTGAAATAACTAAGCTAGAAGGACTAGCTTGTAATAAAGGATTGATCATAATGATAGAATCTCTTGTGGATAAGTTTGCATCAGTTACTCTAACAACAGCAGTTCTTTGAGTTAGCAGTCCATCTTGAGGTGGGGTGTATCCACCTGTTGCCGTATCGATTGAACCAGGGCCGCTAATCACTGAGTAAATATAAGGTGGTGAGCCTCCTGAGGCTGTATATGTATACAAGGCAGATGTTGGAGAAATGCCAACGGGTAATGTAGCAATTGTTCTTGATGCTGGTGATAGTGATAGCGGTGAGGGATTAACAATGGTGAAATCGCCGTTAGAGGTATTTCCAAAAAAATCAGTAACTCTTACAGTTACTGTACTGCCAGCAGAACCTCTGGTTGGGCCATAGAGTACATTGCCTATTACCATTCCTGGTCCACTAACTAAACTATATATATAAGGTGGAACCCCTCCAGAAGCTGAAAGCGAAAGGCTTGAGTTTATAGCCAGAAAACGATCACCTGATCCTGGATAAATTGTTAAAGAAGGATTCACAATTATTGGTAGATCTCTGATCACTCCTCGGCTATCAGTTAAACGAATTACCGTAGTGCCTGGAGTGGCTGGAGGTGTGAATAATCCATTTTGAGAGATAACTCCATAGCCACTGACGATATCCCAAGTATAGGGAGGAAGTCCTCCTCTAGCTCGGAGAATACTTTTATTTGAAGATCCAGCAAGAGCATATTGTGTATCGTAAGTAACAGACAATTCATCGTTTACAGAAATAAAACATTTAGAAGTTCCACCAAGTGAGTCCGTAATTTTTATGATTACAGTTATATTTCCCTGAGATGGGGCGGTATAAACCCCATCGCTTCTTATACTTCCTGAGGCAGAAGCAGAGACGCTTGAGCTTTCAATTGAATAATAAAATGGAGCTGTTCCTCCTGTTGGAGTTACAGTATACTGAGAGTTGATTATAATTGTAGTCGAGTTCTCAGCTAAGGAAAAGTTTCCAGAACCTGCGTTAGATGTGGGTTGAGAGTCGAACTGACTAGTGCAACCACACAAAATCCATGTAAATAATAAAACAAATAGATTCATATACATTATGAAAATCGATCGGATATCTGAAAAAAAACTTAATTTTTTTGTCGGTAACATAATTTAATTATATAAATAAACGGTGGTCGTAGAGGATTGAGTTTAGTGTGTATACTGAATTAGAATTTTCCGATTCACTAGACAATAGACTATACTGAGATAGAAAATTTTTTAGTACTGTAAAAAATGAAACTGTCTAAATAGAGAAGCATAGAGCAGTGATGTTTTATTAGCTCTTGAAGTTCAACTTGTTGTATTGTTTTGGCCTAACTAAAATTAAAAAATAATTTAAATCAAGTAGGGGAATTATCATAGGATTTTCTGATTTACTTCGCTCTTTTTTAGGGCGTAATTATTACTAATTCTGACCGATGAAATGAGAGATAATTCTATAGGTTTTAATGTTTTATTTTGATATTATATTGGTGGTATTTTTAATTTTAAAGTCTGGCTGTAAAGTCATTAGTTTTATCAGCGAGTACAGCGTGTAGTATTGTTGATCAAAACTTATATTGTTGCGGAAATAATTACTTTGGACAAGTTGGTGACGGAACTATCCTCGATAAGTATAGCCCGGTAGTTGTAGATCCAGGGGTGAGCTACTCGGAAGTTAATATCAATTATTACACAACTTGCGGAATAACAACGACCGGTCAATTGAAGTGTTGGGGGTATGGTTATAAGGGTGAACTAGGCACAGGTTTGTTGGGCTATATTTTACAACCGATGATGATTGCATTATAGCTCGACCTAGAGTGATTTGTGCCAATAGAAACTTATTTAGAGCAAGTCACCTTTAATGATTGAGAGGAATAGTAGTTATCTTTGCGTAACTTTTTGTAAACTGAAATGTCAGCTGACTTATCGTCTAAGAGAATAGTGCGTTCAGAAAAAACTTCGTCAGGATCAGGTAAACCTAAACTGACGCTCAAAGAGGCTTCTTGATTGGGAGATGTTGAGTGTGCCTGTTTTAAGCTCAAACTGACTTCATTTCTTGCTTCTAAAATTGATTGAAAGAGATTCATATCAGCATTTTCAGCAGTTTCTTTTTCTAAAATCCATTTTTCTGGATTGAGTTGTAGATACCCTTGAACAACGCCGAAACTAGAGTAAGAATCTTTTTTTGCTTTTAATTCAAAGGCACGTTTGAAAACTCCATAGTGTTTTGTTGGTCCATCGATAATGTATATACCTAACTTAGCTTCACACTTAAAATAAATGTCTACAGGGAATTGGTACATTGGAATTCCACCCGATGCGATCCCTCCGGCAAATGTTGGAATAACCATAAAGACTATAAGTAAAACATTTAAAAAGAATGATTTCATGAAGACTCCTAATCGAGGTTTATTTAGCGAGATTTATTTGTATGGGCTAGATGTATCTTTTTTATAAATGACTCGCAATATTAAAATTATAAAAAAATTAAAAGATTTTTTAAAATTTTTAAAGTATTTTGTAAGTATGCAAAATATCTATTTATTTAATGATTATGTTGGCTATATCAAATGGAAGATTGAAATGAACTCGTCGGAACGTCGTTATAAAACTCGCTTAGCCGAGGCAGCGTCTTGTCAACCCTCGTTCTTGTCACAAGTTCTAGGTGGAACCATGGATTTAACACCGGATCATGCGATGGGCTTAAGCGAATTTTGGGGCTTGAACCATTTAGAGAATGATTACTTTATTACACTGACTTTAATAGCTCGAGCCAACTCACGAAGTTTGAAAGAGTTTTATAAAAAACGTCTTGAGGGAATAAGAAAGCAAAATGAAAAAATGGCCGACCGTTTTCAGGTGGATACTTTTGTAGATCAACCAGTAAAGTCGGCTTTATATTATTCTCACTGGTTACATACAGCTATTCATATGTTAATTGGAATAAAAGCTTATGGATCTGTTGAGGCGATTTCTGATTATTTTTCAATATCATCGGAGCAAACGATGCGTATTTTAGAATTGCTGGCTTCAATTGGTTTTGTTGAGTTCAAAAACGGATCCTGGTTTTGTACGGAAAATAATATTCATATTTCTAAAGATTCCAATATGTTTTTATTGTATCATCAGCAATGGAGACAAAAGTGTATCACTAGTTTAGATAGTGATAAGAATGCTATTAATTATACCAGTCTGTATACCATTTCAAAAGACGATCAAGTGGTACTAAAAAATATGATCTTTGAATTCATTGAAAAAACAAGATCTATTGTTATTAATTCGGAAGAACAAAAATTAATGTGTTTTGCTTTGGATTTCTTTGAAGTGAAATGAGGAATAAATGGAATCTGACCTCTGGAGGGAAAGATTTGGTCAACAATTTCCATTATTGGGTTCACATCACTTCAATAAAAGAATTTTTGTAGGAATCCTCGATAGAATAAACTCGCATTTTAATTGGATGATAGCCAAGGCAGCTAAAATTTTATTTGGCTGCCTTATCTAGAGCTGTAGGGGCTAGATCATTTCCAATACTAACTCCGTAGTTCATATCACCTTTATCAATGACAACCTCTTTTGTTATTGGTTTTCCCTTAGGTTCGTACTGTGAGTGAGAAATCAAAAGTCCTAGTTTTCTAGCCATAGCATCTGTTACCTTAGCCTTATAAATAACTTCAGGATTAAAATTATGGATATCAATATTTTCTCTGATCATATAAGAAAAAACTTGTCCTTTAGAATCTACAGAGTAAACAGTGTGGCTGTCTGTGCCAGGCTTTATATCTATAATTTGTTCACCGTTTTTAAAAATGTTTTTAAAATTATAAGATTGTGGACTATCTCTATGAATAATTGCCGCATCATCATTAAAGGTATAATCACCAGGGGTATTGTTTTGAGTTAGGGTACGAAATTTTTGATTGATCTGTCTAAAATATTTTCCGTTAATCTCTATTAACTTAATACGGTAACTTGCTGTTTTTGTTTTTATATTTAGCAGTAATGCTTTGGTGGCTTCATCAGCTCTAACCGCTAAATTTGTCATTTCAGTCACAGGTTCTCCTATCGGACTTAGGGGAAATGTGAATCTATTCAGTGATCCATCATTGCTTATGTCATTTATTACGACAAACTCATTGCTTTTTGGATCTTTATATCGATAGCTGTATAAGTTCTTTCCTAACTCTCTACTGTGAGTGCGAATTGCTAAATCTGGACCCAACATTCGCGCGTAGCTTAAGTCAGCTGCTAAAACACTTTTGGCATTAGTACTTAACATTATTTCACCTGTTCCAAGTAGTGTGGTTACTTGACTTGAAGAGATATCTTTAATCACATAGCCCTTTGTGTGTCCTACTGTAGTGACTTTTGGAACTGCGTAAACATATGGAGTAAAAATTAGCATTTTTAAAATTACAAATTTAAAAACTATCGAAGATTTAAGCTTATCAAATTGTTGCATGTTTTAACTCCTTAGTTAAGGTCTTTTCTTTAAAGAAGATGCATATTAAAGGCCAGTATAAAACAGTATAAACGTTGTCAATGTATCAAAATGAAAATGAGTTCACTAGAGTACAAATTTTGTACTCTAGTGAAAGACAAACTGTCGTTTTAATTTGAGAATTCTTGACGATTAAACTTAGGAATACAGTATTTTTAGCATGATTCCACTCGAAATCGCTTCGTGTTAAAGCCAGTCACCAGTTCTAAAGTCTAATTCGTTTTTATGATTGCAACTAAATATTTTTAAGAGAAATTTTTTTGTTAAAATCAGTTAGTGAACAAAATATTTATTTCCTTTTTTTTAATAGGCCTATGGTCTTATGCTGAAAATAGTCCACTGAGAACCCTCTTTAATCAAATAGCTCATGGACAACTGAGCTGTCCCAAAGTTTCAGCGTCGGCATTATCAAATATGCAAGCTCTAGGAGAATCTTCGTGTAAAAAAATTGAAAATCAGCTGGAATCATTTAATGAAAACTCCTATCAATTGTTCGAGAAGACTTTGTTCTCGTTAGCAGCTAAAATTCAAATAAATAGAGATTTATGTCTTCAAAGTCAGGTTCAAGATTTTTTTAAAGACGATAGTTCTTTACTAGCCTATATGGCACCTCTAACAGTGAATTGGATTCGTTGGCGGCAAGCCAGTTTGAAGCTTGAAAAATGTAATTCTATGTTTTTTTCTAGAATTGATAAGAATCTAACTAATTCAAAAGGAACACCATTCAATCCTCAAACAACCAAGCAGAAATGGGAATCTATAAAAGCTAAAGACAAACTTTACAGGGATAAAGGATATTTTCTTTATCAAAGACTCTCTCCCGAGGACTTAAAAAAAAGAGAAGATTTCTGTTTTGATTCAAAACAGATTGCAAAGCTTGAAGAAATTAAGAGTTTGTCTGAATTTTCTATTCCAGTTTTTTCTTCTTTAGAAATGTTTGATGTTATTTCTAAATTTTCTGGAGTTATAAAAAATAAAAAAAATGGAAAAAATGTCTCTGATGAGGAGCTTGAACAATTAGAAACTCTTGATTTTAATAATATTTTCATAGATATAAAAGTGTTTAGTATTTCTGCAGAGAATTGTTCAAAACTAAATTATTTTACCTGCCTAGAAAATAATAAAGCAAAGTCTCTTACAGGGCAAATTTATAAGTTTCTCTCTTCAACGGCACAAAAGCGCATTCAAATTTCTAAAGAAATCATAGATAAAGCTGCAACGGGAACTCCTTTAAATGAAAACGAGAAAGATTACATGTTTGAAGCTGAAAGTATCCATGAGGCTTTATCTGAAGCAAATGAGTTACCAGGGTATTCAGAGGGGAGTCCTTTAAATGAAATTAGAGTTTCTAATGCGGTTGCATGTTTGTTTGATAAATATCAGAAACAACCTTCTTCGATTGATGGCCTTTCGGTCGGTAGCTCTAGGAAGATAATTACTGCTTTCAATTTTTTAGAATTTCCTATGGCGGCACTGATTGAAGGAATGATTTTAAGAAAAGGAATTTATGAATCTTCATTTAAAGCACTCAAACAAGCAGGTGTTGTAAATCAGTCCAGCGTGAGATTGGGATTAAAAAAATTAAAACCAGTTACCTCTTACTCTAGTGGATTCTTATATGAAGGAACTCGTTATATATACAAAGAGTTTGATAGACAATGTGTTTCAGCAGCGGGAACTCAAAACAGAGCCCAGCCAGTTAATCTGGTTGCTAATGATTTATGGAAAAATCTTAAAGGTCTTTCAGAAGATGAATTTAAAAGTATTTATAAAAAACATACCCTTGATAAAGTTCCTAGCGCTTGTGAGAATGTTAAAGATACAGATCTTATACAAAATAATTTTTATAGAACTAATTGTATAGAAGCTCTTATTGAAAATTTAGCACCTGGAAAAGTAGCTATCCCAGCTATGTTGTTTTTTGAAAGCGCTAGAACACACTAGTGGCTAGATAGGATTGCTAGTTTGGGGAGTATACAGGCACTATCAAAAAAAATTAATCGCTTTTAAAAATAGATTTTGATCGCATTTCTAATAAGCAGTACTTGATTACTTTCAATTCAGATATTCCTGCGATTGACAGAAATTTTTCAGCACAGTACCAGCTATATATTTTAATGTAGATAATCCTATCTTTAAATGGTTTTTTAGTGATCTGCTCTGTAAAAAGTTTTACATCTATTCATATGTAATTTGTAAGGTATTATATTGGCATTAGACATCCATGATGGAAATTTCAAACCTTTCTCTGGTCGTTGAGGTAAAACTTCATTGAGATAGTGATAGGGTGATTCGACTTCATGTTTATACCACTTAACAAGTCCTAATTTAAAGGCTTTACGAACAAAATCATGATAAGCCCAGTCTTTAACTTTTTTTATCCATTTTTTCATTCCTGCTTCAGTTTTAATTTCGCTAGATGGGACATGATAATAGTTCGCAGCACTAATACGCGACAATTTAACTATTGCTTCAGGAGTAGTTTCTAAAAGTTTCTTATTTAGTTCGTCTACGATAATATTAAACTCTTCTGCATGCTGATGGCCCTCAGGTAGACGGTTAATTTCAACACCTCCATCTTGAAGATGTAAATACATATCTGGAACTCCTTGAATATGCCATGAGAGAGTGTCTTGCAACACACTCGCATCATATTTTTTAATGGCTACTATTTTAGCTTCCTGATATTCAGAAAGGGAAATGTGCCTAGATTTTAGTGAGTAGTGAAGTAACTCCAAATTAAAATATAAATTTTTTGCAGACTCTAAGTGTGATGTGGCACCGATTTGCATTCCCCCGCCAACCGTAGGGGTAGCATTACCAACGGCGTCACCCACTAATCGCAAGTTATCTCCCTCAGTCGCCTTGGTGGAAATTCTTTGATCTAACCAAAAAACTGAAGGTAAATTTGATTTTTCAAATGCACCACCAATTTTCAATTTTTTCATTTCATCTGGAGATTTCCCTAGGAGTGGTCCAGCTAAACGACGGAACTCAAGTAAAATCTTTCTATTTTTTTCTTGTTCGAAGGCATCGTTTAGTCTTCTTTGTTCAGTTTCGTACTCGACTGTCCCTTTAATGAATGATTCACTTACAATACGAGTAAAAGTGGCATCTGGTTCAATGCTTTCTGCATGAATATCTGCGACTAGCCAAACTTTATCAGCACCCATAGTTTCCATTGTGTAAGAAATCATTGAATCATTGTTTTCTGTGCGATAAAATTTCACCATTCTTCCCAATGTCGGAGTTTGGACTTCTCCAGCTATTTGTAAGCGAGCTGCAGTTGTTCTTACGGATTTAATTCCTGCGCGTGTACGATTTTCACTATGTGACCCTTCAGCAAGTATAATCTCTTCATAATCTTTGTTGCTTCCAACCACAGAAAAATGTTCACTTGAGCTTAATTTATAAATTTCCATAGGTCTATTAACTAGAGTCACTTGGGTTGAGTATTTTTTTAGAAACTCTTCTAATTTTTTTTCAAGTTTTCGGCATTCGACTGTCATGACAGATGGAAGTTTTAGCATATCTTCTCCTGTAGGAGGAACAAGCGATGGGTCTGGTTTACGTATTGAGTCTGGAGGATATTCTGCAAGTGATCCATCAGCACCTAAATGTACAGATGCATGAAGCGGTTTAGCGATAGAGCTCATAACTTCATTTGCGAGTTCTGGTGAGATGGATGCTATTTGATCTAGCAAAGACTGTCTAAGTGCCCATTGTATGTTTCTTGTTTTTTCTATACGTTTATCGTATATTTCAACATTGTAGCCCATCTTAACCATTAATAAAGCATGAATTAGACCAACTACTGATCTTCCAGAAATAGCAACAGTCTTTCCATTAGGAATAATAGGGACGCTTTGATTGAAGACAGTTCTCATGTTTGAGAACTCAACGGGGTTTTTTTCGATAAAGTTTCTGAATCGAGAAAGTTCATAAGTTCCAAAAATTTCAGAAAAAGCTTGAAATAGAAATTTAACATTAGCATTAATCCGAATAGATGGAAAATTTAAGACAATTTTTTCAAAATGTTCTTTAACCCATTGGTATTCATCAGAATGAGTTTCTGCGGATAGAGAAGTTCCCATTAAGGAAACTTGCATCCTAAGTGGAGAAAATGAAATTAATGAAGCAACAAGGAAAACAATCAAAACTTGTCTCATTTTGAGATAAACTCCTTAGTTTACAGATTTTGAGTTTTCAACTGTCAAAATCTAGTACGATGAATGACTGTCAGTTATATTTTTTAACAGTTGAAGAGCTCTCTTAATTTTAATGAAATATCTGTGCCATTAACGGTATTTGTTGAGCGGCCAATAACCAACATTAACAACTGAATCGGGTAAATCTAATTCTTTTTCCCAACCCAATTTAAATCTATTGATATGAGTAATCTCAATAAGGGAATCAATATCAACTAAGTTATCAATATGTGAAAGTGAAGTTTTACTTTGCCATTCAGTTAAGGCTCGTGTTTTGGCCTCTTGTAGACTAGAGCACACATAGAAAAGATGCTGATGCTCTTCACGAAAAACTCCTTTTTGGTAGTAACCAATATTAACAAAAAATAATTGTTTTCCAGAGGGATTGGATTCAAGGTTGACTTTATGCCCATCAATAATTGATAAATCTATCCAAGCATCTACGTGAGCGGATTTGGCATCACCAAACCATTTGTTGACAACAGCACGAAAAGCATCTGTTTCATTTTCGGCCATAACAAAACAAATATCATGTAACTCAAGTAAGGCTCTGGGATGACTTCCACCAAGAAGTAAAGCAAAAGGTTTCATTTTATAACGATAAGCTATCTAATTTGATATTTCAAACTTCTTTTAGTGTTTCTAGTGGATAATTAGTTCCAACTATTTTTGAGTACAGATAGTTTAGAGCAGCAGTAGATTGATGGTGTCTTCAATAAAATTTAATAATAGGCTAATTTTTAAACAGTCAAAAAAAAAATACATTTGAAAAGTTTCTTTTTTTTCATCATAAGAAAATATGCTATCACTGCCCCGGCGTGGGGGTTTTATGTTTTCATTTGGGGGTAAACAGTGGTTTACTATTTTATTTTTTTCAATTATTGTATTTTCTAGACCTAGCTGTGGATACGAATCTATGGCTAATGAAGCAGAAGAGTACTTAGAGTCTCTGATTGATGTACAAAACAAGGGAAGCAATACTGATTTAGGGCTAAACTGTGAATCCCAAGAAATTATAAATTCATTGCCTGAATTTGAATTTTCTGAAGATGCAATAAATGCAGATTTTTTAGAAAAAAAATTTCCATATTCACTTCTAAAGTTGATGACATTTCTACAGTGTCTTCGTCTGGATCTGAAGGGACATTTCCTTGTAGTATGAGTAAATTTGAATACTCAGCAATTCGGTATTATACTTCCAGTGGGTACAGGAATATTAACTCTTCTCTGAGGAGCCAAAGTAAAGAGACTTATAATAAATATCAAATAGTTTTAAAGGTTATAAATAGAGCTCTATCTAAAATTAAACCATATAAAGGTTTTGTTAGAAGGGGTACTACTTTACCTTCGGTTGATGCAATCAATCACTCTCTACCTGGACGAATTGTAAACTATCCAGCGTTTACAAGTACCTCTAGTTATGATGGTTGGGGTGGCAGTCATAGGTTTATTATTTATTCAAAAACCTGTAGAAACATAGCGCCGATTTCATCTTATAAGAATGAGTTCGAGGTTCTCTGTCCGGCAGGTTTAGAGTTTCGAGTATTAAGGTTAAAAACAAGTAATAATGCCCAAACTATTTATCTAATGGAAGAGGTTGATAATGAAGAATTGGAGGTAGATCCTTAATAATTTTAACTGAAATGATGAGGACACACTTTTTGAGAGGTTATTTATTATACTTGTTTTTTGAGTTGAGGCTGTTGCTAAGATTATTAAATAATAACTAAATCCTGCTTTTAAGAATTTTCAGAAATTCCTCAGCCGCAGAGTTAAGAATTCTTCCCTTTAAATTAACGGACAAAAGTTTATATTTAAATAGTTTGATATCAGGTTTAACAATTTGAAGTTTTTCTTTTTTGATATCGGTTACAACAAGATAATCAGGTAAATAGCCAACTCCGGCTCCGTCTAAACAAAGCTGTCGAATTAATTCCCAGCTAAAAACCTCTAATTTAAATTGAATATCTGAACCTAGCTTTTTTTTAAGCAGATTGACTTCTATCTTGCTAGGTCTGGTAATGATAATCTCTTTGCAAGAATTCACATTTTTCTCTTTGCAATTAGCAACTAAAAGAAAATCACCCTGCGTGATTTCACGGCTATCAAGACCTTCCATTTCATCATCTTCAAGGATAAAGCCGATCTCAGCATCTTGAGTTCGTAAATATTCCTTCACTTGATCTGAATTTCCCATTTTAAGGCGAATATGAAGCTCAGGATGTTTTTTTGAAATGATCTTTAATGCTGGTGCTAAAACGGACAGAGCAATACTATTAGTTGAAGCTAGTTTTAACTCTCCACTAAGAATAGACTTTGCTCTAACAATATTGGATTTTAAGTTCTCAATCGCATTAAAAATAATAGTGCATTCTTTTAAAGTTACAAGCCCCTCATCTGTTAAAATTATTGTCATCCGTATTTAAAATTAGAATATCATTCAATCTTCAATAACTAGTCAACTTGCTTATTTGATGTATCTAGTTGAATCACGTTATGTCCAGAAACTTCAAATGATTGAACCCAACTGTCTGAGGTTCCAATTTTTATAAGAGAAAAAAATCTTATCATGTGGGGTGCTTTTTCTTTGTGATCTATCATCATGTCACTTTTGCTTTTCCAAACTTCATGAAATAGGAACTCATTAGTGAGTTGTCCATTGTCATCAACTAACTGATATGCTTCATATCTTAAGCAGCCTTTTTCTTGCAATGTGGGTTTAATAATTTTTCTTACTTCTTCAGAAAATGGTTTCACGTACTCTGGCTTAATTTTAAAGTGAGCATAGCCTTTAAAAACAATGTTTTTTCCAGCAAAAGTATAATGACTCATAAATATAACTCCTAATATCAGTGAAATGAATTTCATTGGAACTCCTTTTAATGATTCTCTATAGCTAATTCAAATGTAAATATAAAGTGACATATTATTTTTAATATAGTAATTATTAATTACTATGAAAATTGAAGAATTAAACCTTTCAGCCCTAAAATACTTTATTGACGCCGTAGAGTCAGAAAGCATTACGATAAGTTCAGAAAAGAACTTTGTTTCTAGACCTGCTGTAAGTCAAGCTATCATCCGTTTAGAACATTGGTATGGTAAAAAGCTCTTAAAACATGAAAAACGAAGTTTTACTCTCACAGAGGATGGCAGGCAATTTTATCGTTTAGCTAAGAAAAATTATCAGCAACTAAGAGAGGGTTTTATTAATCCTTTAGATAATGATAAAAGTCTTAGAATAGGTTGTTCCGCTTCTTTAATTGAGCGTGTTTTTCCAAAGTCTAAAAAATTTATTGAACAGAGTGAAAATCCCTGTATTCGTGTAGGTTCAACGGATTTGTTATTGAATCTTTTGGAGAAAAGAGAAATTAACGTGGCTTTTTTGATAGAAAGTCAGAAAATTTCAAAATTTAATGTTAAAACATTTCATTCTGGTTTTTTTGATTTGCGTTCACGAAATTCAAAGTGGAGTGAGGTTTTAATAACAACAGAATCTAGGCCTGAAGTGGATTCTCTTTTACAGTTTATTTCAAAGAAGCAGATACCTGTATCTAAGCATATAAGCGTAGAGAGTTGGACGGCAGCAAGTCGTATAGCTGAAATGATAAATGGCGTTGCCTTGGTTCCAGAATATTTTCCAAAAAATCAACTTCAGAGTGTGAAAATTTCATCTTGGAATTTTCCTTATAGGGCTATTTTGGTGTATCAAAAAGAATTTCTTCTTTCAAAGCTTGAGCAAAATTTGATTGAAATATTTGAGGACAATCAATAGTTTTTGCGGTTTCATTTCTGTTTAGATACATAGAAAACTAAATAAATTTTTACTTGTTATGTCATTTTTCATTCATAACATATCATAAATTTCATTTATGATATGTTATGAAAATATTAATTATATTTAATGATAAAGGGGATCTATATTGACGTCCAAGGGGGCGTCATGTTTTATTCTGCGGCTATAAAAAACTGTGATTCAAATATTTCTTTATCTATTGATATTGCAAAAAAAATCCTTATCGAAGTCTTGCGTTATCGTCGTGTATCAGAGTCTCATTTAGCCTGTGATTCAACGCTATGTCAGAAATGCCTTGATCCCCATCTATCAAAAGTTGTTTTATCCGTAGAAAATAATCAGCCAGTGACATTTGTGTTACCAGCATTTCCTGGTAAATCCCCAAATCCAGCAAAAGTAATAGGTCCTTTGCCAGATATGGCGGAACAGCAGGCATTGGAATTTCTTCAGCAACTATGCGAACGTATAAAACTATATTATTCACCAGGGGCTAGGATTATTTTAGCCTCTGATGGACGGGTATTCAGTGATGTGATCGGTATAAATGATGAAAACGTCACTGCTTATCAAAAAGAAATCTCGCTAATGATTAAGACCCTTGATCTTAATTTTATTTCTACCTTTAATCTTGAGGAAATCTATGAGGGATTTAGCTTTGATCAGATGAGAAATCAACTTATGCAGCAGTATGGAGAACCACTTTCTACTCTGCGTGAGTCAGTCAGCAGAGGTAAGTCCACTGGTGCTTCTGTGGACGATATAGAAGCAAATAGGTTATATATGGGTATCACACGATTTCTTTTTGAAGATGCCTTAGTTCCTGGTCAAGTGCGAAGTCGAACAAGTATACAAAAAGAATCGCGATTCAGAGCCTATGAAGTTATTCAGAGAAGTAAAGCTTGGAGTGAGTTAATCGAAAGTGAATTTCCTTACGCAGTTCGTTTGTCTATTCATCCTCAAAGCTGTGGTTCCAAAAAAATTGGGATTCGTCTGATTGAACCTGATAACTGGCAAACGCCATGGCATGGAGTTGCCGTTCAAGTAGATGGTCAATATATTCTTATGAAGAGAGCTCATGCCGAGGCTTTGGGGGCTAGCATGGTTATGCGTTTTGGCCGAGCAAGTCACTATGTTTTAAAAAATTCAGACACACTGAAAAGAAAATCTGGAGTTAAAAATGAATATTGATATTCAAAGGAACAAACCTTTTGGAGCTATTCTGATAGGTAAGGGCAGAGATATTCGGCAAATGGATGTAAATACCTTGCGTGAAATTGTTTGGCAGGAACGACTTCTTATTTTGCGAGGATTTAATGCCTTTCCAACAGCAGACGATTTTGCAAACTACTGTGAGCAATGGGGCGAGATCAGTTTGTGGCCATTTGGCAAGGTCTTGGAGCTTGTAGAGCGGAATAATCCCGAAGATCATATTTTTGATAATAACTATGTCCCTTTACATTGGGATGGAATGTATCGTCCTCAAATTCCTGAATTTCAAATTTTCCATTGTGTTAAGGCTCCAAAAGCAAATCAGGGTGGAAGAACCACATTTTCAAATACAGTGACAGCTTTAGAAAAGGCACCAGATCATTTACGTGAGTTGTGGAAAAAAGTATCTGGTAGTTACCATCGAAAAATGGAGTTTTATGATAGCAAAACAGTGTCGCCTATCATTGATACCCATCCACGACGAGGATATTCTGTTATTCGCTATAATGAACCGCCTAGGGAAAGCTTTGGTCATTTTGTTAACCCGCCAAAACTTGAATTTTATGGAGTTAGTGCTGAGGAAATCACAGAGTTTCACAAAACAATAAGAGCCTCATTGTATGCATCAGAAAATTTTTATGCACATGAATGGGTTGAAGGTGATTTGGTTATTGCGGATAATTTTTCGCTTTTGCATGGTCGGGAAAGTTTTGAAACACAAGCTCCTCGTCACTTAAGAAGAGTGCACGTGTTGAGCGATCCGCCAATAAATAATATTCGACTAGAAAGTTACAAATGAGCACACTCATTGCGGATGTGGTTATTGTAGGTGCGGGACCTGTTGGACTTATGTGTGCTTATTTAGGACAATTATGTGGTTTGCAGATGATCATTGTTGATAAGTCGACAGGACCACTGGAAGTTGGACGAGCGGATGCCTTGAATGCCAGGACATTGCAACTTCTGAAAATAGTTGGTTTATTTGATGAACTGTACTCAATGGGAAAAACATGTCATACTAGCTCGGTATGGGCTGACGGTAAATTTGTTTCACGTCAGTCGGAGTGGTGGGATCAACTAGAAGGATGTTTTCATAAGTACTTCTTAATGCTGGGTCAGTCTTATATTGAAAAACTAGTGGACAGAAAACTCAAAGAACTTGGCTCTGCGGTTGTGCGTTCAACATCAGTTGATAATATAGAAATTAAAATGGATAGCTGTCTGACAACGCTTTCAAATGGAGTAAAAATCAAATCCAATTATGTCATTGGTGCTGATGGGTCGCGCTCTTTTGTGCGTGAGCATTTTAAAATTCCATTTGAAATTGTACGTCCTCAAATCGTATGGGCGGTTATTGATGGTGTGGTTGAAACTGATTTCAAGAAAGTGCCCGAGATCATTGTTTTTCAATCGAATACCTCTGATGTTGCTTGGATTCCAAGAGAAGGTAACTTGGATCGCTTTTACGTTCGAATGGACACTAAAGATTTCACTTTTGGGCAAGCATTATCGAAGATCAACAGAGCTATGCAGCCATACAGTTTAAAGTTTAAAGACATTGTCTGGTTCTCACGATTTTCAGTTAAAGAGTCAGTGGCTGAAAAATTTTCTATTCGTGATCGCATTTTTCTTGCTGGTGATGCTTGTCATATTCACTCTGTGAATGGGGGGCAAGGTTTAAACACAGGGCTTGCGGATGCCTTTAATTTGATATGGAAAATTCACATGGTATTAAAGCATGGGAAGTTAGATGACTTATTAAAAACTTATGAAGAGGAGCGAAAACCTGTAGCTCAAAGTGTAATTGAAACCTCAGGGCAACTTGTGCGTTCTACAAAAGACTCAAAAACGGGAACTCATGCGCTAGATTATGTTCGTCTTGTGGAAAAACATTCAGGAAATATTACTGGTATGGGAATTCGTTATGGCAATCAAGGATTAGTAGGTACTAGATTGTATGATTTCGAGGTTTCAAATGGGAGCAGGACTTGTCGGGTATATTCTCTTTTAGACTATTCCAAGTTCGCCCTGCTTGTATTTGATGACTATGAAGTTAATTTTAATATACCAGAATTTGTAAAAGTGATTCCTGTGAGTTCTAAAAACTCACCCTATAAATGCAAAGCCATTTTAGTGCGACCTGATTCGTACATTGAGTCTATTATGATGTAGTTAAATCCTTAGCTATCTATGGAAATCGTTGCTCTGTGTTTGCTTTATGATATTCTACTCCTATGTTAGCATCGCCAGTGGAAATCGAATATTTTATAGAACTTTATCAAACTCGTCATATATCTAAGGCTGCAATTCGTCTTGGGATCACTCAGCCGACATTGACATTAAGCTTACAGCGGTTGGAAGAAAAATTAGGATTGAAGTTGTTTCATCGTACGAAACAAGGTGTTGTATCGACGAAGCAGGGAGAGTTGTTTTATAAAAAAGCAAATCTGTTGTTAGACTCATGGAATGATCTTCGTAATGATTTGGCTGATTCTATTGATATATTGCAAGGTCATTTCAAGGTTGGATGTCATCAAAGTGTTGGAGCTTACACTTTGCCGCGGTTTTTGGAAAACTTGCAAACCTATGCTCCAGGAATCGAAATTAATTTAATTCATGACTTTTCAAGAAAGATAACCGAGCGAGTTGTCTCTTACGATATAGATCTTGGTTTTGTAGTTAATCCGGTCAGGCATCCTGATCTAGTATTGAAGAAAATGGGTGATGACCGAGTTATGTTTTGGCGTGCCAGAAATAGCAGTGATATTCCTAAAAGAATTTTCGCCGATGTGAATTTAGTACAGATTCAAAATATTTTAGGAAAGACCCATGCAAAAGATTTTAAAGACTGGAAATTAATTAACAGCCACAGTCTTGAATTGATTCGGACGTTAACCCTAGCAGGGCAAGGTATTGGAATTCTGCCTGAACGTGTAGCTAAAGCGGATGGGGTAGATTTAGTACCCTATGATTCGAAGTTACCTATTTTTGAAGACAAGATTTTTGTTGTTTACAGAAAAGATGTTTTGTCCAATAGAGCTGGCAAGGAACTTGTTCGCCTTGCCAGCTTCGTTTTATAAGAAATGTTTTCTTAAAAAATTATATATTGTTGTTGGCTTAAAAGCAGCATTTGTAAATTTTAATAGAAATTATTTTGAAGTTGACAAGAGTATATACTTTGTATATACTCTTGCTGGAGATTCAGCTAAAATAACCAGGAGAAACAACATGTCTGGCAAGATTCAAAAATGGGGAAATTCTCTAGGTGTTCGTATTCCAAAACAAGTAATTGAAAAATTAAATTTGACAGAAAATTCAGAAGTGGAAGTTTCTCATAAAGATGGTGCAATTATAATTATTCCAGTGAAAAAAAAGTTTTCACTAGAAAATCTGTTAGAGCAGATTACAAAGAATAATTGCTATCAAGAAGAGGATTTTAAAACTCACGATAGTGCGGGTTGGTGATGAGTTATATACCAGCTCGTGGCGATTTCATTTCCCTTAATTTTAACTCTTCAGCTAGTGAGGAACAACAGGCTATTGTTATTTCAGCTCAAGACTATAATAAAAAAACAGGGCTTGTGGTTTGTTGTCCAGTGATTACCAAGGTAAAGGGGTATCCCTTTGAAGTATTAGTTTCTGGCAAAAAAATTAACGGAGCTATAATTGTAGATCATTTAAAAAATATAAGGTGGCGAGTTTGTAAAGTAAAATTTATAGAAAAAGCTAACTCTGTTGTTATGGAGGAATGTGTAGCAAAAATCTCGGCTCTTATTTTACAAGGAGAAGATTATTAATGTCGATTAATTCTGTTGAAGATTTAGAAAATCTAAAAAAAATTGGATCTATCGTTGGTCGTTGTCTTGATTATATGGCAAAAAAATTGGAGCCAGGAATGACTACCCATGAACTTGATCAGATTGGTAAAAGTTTTCTTAATCAATTCGGTGCTCGTTCTGCGCCTCAAATAGTCTACGATTTTCCTGGAACAACCTGTATCAGTCTCAATCACGAAGCAGCTCATGGCATTCCCAGTCGATTTAAAAAAATGAAGGCGGGTGATTTGGTAAATATCGATGTTTCTGCCGAATTGAACGGTTATTTTGCTGATACTGGTGGTTCCTTTATTATTCCTCCTGTTACAGCAATTAAAAAGAAAGTTTGTGATGTCGCTATGTCTACGATGTGGAAAGGAATATCTGCTGCAGTTCACGGGGGAAGAATTAATGAAATTGGAAGAGCTATGGAAAATGAAGCTCATAAAAATGGTTTATCAGTAATTATGAATTTATGCAGTCATGGTGTGGGACGTTGGCTTCATGAAGAACCTGATCAGATTCCAGGATATTATGACAAAAAAGATCGTCGGATTCTAAGCGAAGGTACAGTGATCACAGTTGAGCCATTTGTTTCAACGGGAGCTAAAAAAGTGATTGAAAGTGGTGATGGGTGGACCTTAATAAATCCAAATCATTTTACGGCTCAATATGAACATACAATAGTTATAACAAAAGATAAGCCACTCATAATGACTTTACCTATATAAATAAATTACAAGTTGTAGGCATGACCGCAAAATGTTTAATCTCTATATAGATGTTATTTTTTTTAAATGAGGTTTTATTGGAAATTTTTTTTAAATCATTTATTGCTCTTTTTGTATCTATAGATGTTATCGGAGCTCTTCCTTTATTGTTAGGGTTAACAAAATCACTTTCTGAAAATGCAAGAAAAAAACTGATTTATCGAGCGACGGCAACGGCATTATTGCTAGGGGTTGTTTTTGTTTTTGCTGGTCGAAAAATTTTCGATTTTTTAGGTATTACCGAAAGTGATTTCAAAGTTGCAGGTGGACTATTATTATTAATTTTTGCGATGCGAGATTTGTTGTTTACTGATAGTCACCAAGGTACTTCGACGCCCACAAAAGTTGGCTTAGTACCAATTGCAATTCCTTTGATGATGGGACCTGCAGCCTTGACAACTTTAATGATTGGGTCTGAGCAATTTGGTTACCTTATGATTCTTAGTAGCTTAGTTATTAATTTACTTATTGTGCTGGTCTTGTTTTTAAAAAGTAAAGAAGTGCTTAACTGGATGGGTGATGACGTGAGTGATGCTTTTAACAAAGTTTTTTCTCTTTTAATGGCCGCGATCGGAGTTATGTTTATTCGTTCAGGTATTTTCGAGATGATAGCAAAAGTTTTACCATAGTAAACTAAGTGGAATTTCTTTATCATTTTTTAACACTATTTTTTAACACAGTTAAGCGTTAATTCTAAAAAGGATTATTGTTAAAAATTTTTTTGTAATTATAATGTTTTCATAACAATCAAGGAGGATTTGTACATGAAAAATAGTTTGTACTTAGTAGCAACTATAGGTTTAGTTTTAAGCTTTGCCTGTAATAAAAGTAGTGATAGTGGTAAAAGTGCGACAATCATTGTACCAGACATACGACCGCCAGTTCAAAAGAACTTATCTTCTACTTTAATTAGTGGAAGCAGTTTTTCGACGGCTTCTTTTAAAACTCAGACAACGGATTATACAAAGAATTGTCAAGCTGATGCTACGGCTGGCGATCCATGCTCAGGTTTGTCTTCTAGTTCAGAAAAAATTCGTTGTATTATGAAGCAGAGGCTTTTTTGTGCGGGTCCAGTTGAAGTCTTAAATTTGTTAAAAAATGTTGATGATAGAATGGGTGAAATAGAAGCAAGATCAACTGGAACTGTACCTTGTATGAGTGCAGATCCTTCAGATGCAAGTTCTGAAATTTCATTTCCAGGATCAACTTCATTTTCTCACTACTTACAATGTAAAGACTCAAGTATAAAAGTGGGCTGGGGAAAAAAAGATGATGTTTGGTATTTAAGAACAGCCAATGGTGCAGCTGGTGGTATATACTCGATTAACAGCAGTGAAGATGTTGAAGGTTATATGTGGCTTCGTTCAGAAGATAAAACATTTAGTATGTCAACAGGACTTATACGATTAAAAGCTAACAAGACGGCAGGAACAGTGGAAATGACTGGTGGAGGAGTAGGCTTAGGTTTTTGTAGTTTTCATTATAAGTCAGATGCAAATCATATTTATGTTATTGCAAATCCTGATGGCGTTGGTCGTAGTTGTGATTTCAATGGTGATAGCTCTGTTAATGCTAGTGATTGGGTTGAGGCGTGTGTAAATGCCAGTGACCTTTCGGCGACTTCAAGTCTTTCAGATTGTACTTCATTAAGTACTAGCCTAACAGCTCCAACATTAGGTAGGGCACAGACTACGAATTCATCCAGTCAAACATGGGATGCGGCAGCTACCGCTCCAAGTGGTGTAACTTTACAGACCTTTGATATCGGTAATTATTTAAATACTCTATATACAAATACGGGTACTTTTTCTGCAGATGTACAAGAGTTTTCAGTTCAATGAGCCTGAAGTAAAAAAGTAGATGTTGGAGAAATCTGACATTTTAATGGTTAAAAGTCCTTAATTAATGCAATTAGAGGACTTTTAACGATGAAAATCAATGTATTCAAGGTTGTAATTATCTTTAAGAAATTTTTTATTTCTGGATAAAATGATATCATAAGTAAGCCCTCCGGTCCTAGCATTATCAATATAAGGTGAACGGATTGAATAAAGCTCTATATCAAATTTAACTTTGAACTCAGGAAAAGTGACCAATGAATCTTTGTTTTCTGAGAACATAAAAAATGAGTGAGGGACATCAGTTAGAAAAACAAACTCCGTATTACTATCGAATGAAGACTGTAGCTGTTTTTTTCTAGCCTTAGGATTATCTGCAGTCATTATCAATTCAGAGAAGGGTATCGTTTTGAATTTAGGCCCATTAAAAAGTAGATTTTGAAGTCTTTCATTAGAAAGATCAGTAAAAACTTTAGAGATAACTCGGACTGAAGATTTTTTAAAAGGAAGAATGTATTCAAAAGCATTGCCAGCAAATGGTACGGGAATTAACCGTGAATTTTTTCCTCGTAACAGATTTCTTTGATTGACCAGTAAATCAAGTTTAAATCTAGCTCTCATGAGATCAATTTGCATTAAGATAAAATTTCCAACTATAACTCCATCAGGTGGTAAGATATATTTCTCTTTAAGGCTCTTTTTTGACAATTCAGTTTTTATAAATTCGCTTAAAATTGAAAAAAGCAAGTCATATGCTTTTTCGTTTGAATGTAGTTCCAACTTAACCGCAGGAAGAAGTAAGAAAAAATTTGAGAGAATCAGATCTAATTTAGCAACTGCTTTTGTAGGCATCCAATTGTGAAGTTTTTTTGAAGCTTCAACGATAAGATGTCTGGCTATTAGTGGGTGTAATTCATTAGGGAAACTAATCGAAATGGAGTTGCCACCATTTGCAAGCTTTATCATTTTTGTTTGAGTTACGGCTAGTTTATCGCCAGAGAAATAAATTTCTTTTTCGGCGAGGAGCGTGTTAATTTCTATAAAATCAGCAATCGAAAGTTGACTTAAAACACCATTAAAATGACGATTGAACGTGTTAAAAAATTTTTCAAAAAATAGATCATGAAAATTTCCATCATAATATTTACTTATATAACCTGCAATAAAAATTCCTTCAGGAGTTCTTAGTTTTACATTTAAATTGCTTTGAGTTTGTTTATTTAAAAACTCTATTGACTTTGAATTTGGATCATTAGAATCTTTAAAAAAATCTAGTAAGTCATTTATTTGGTTAAATTCATCTTTAGCAATGTTAATTTTATTAAGAATGAGTTTTTCAATTGAATCCATTTGCTGATTTAATTGTTCTAGATAAGTGATCTTGCTTGAAATTAAATTTTCGATTAGTTTTTTTTCTACCACATCAGAAATAGAGTTAAAAAACAATGAATTTTGATTTATATTCGAAGCTTGTTGTGTTGCAAAACTAATTTCATCCTTTAATTGCTGTGCTTTTTGCAATAAATTTTCGTAATGATTAACTCCTAAAGATAAAATAGTTTTGCAATGCTCTGAGTTTTTTAAACATTTTTCTAAGGTTTTATCTCTGTTCAAATTTTTTAATACTTCTAAAGATGTTAGTTCTTTTTCGGTGGAGGAAAAAGAAGTATAATTTTTAATGGATTCAATAGAGTGTTGCCAAAGTGATTGTGCAGAGAGTAGATGATTTTCAGATCCATAAGCTTCGATGGTGTCAACCAGGCTTTGGTGTGTTTTATAAATTTCAGATAAGTAGGTGTCTAAGGTATTACTAACTAGAAGTAGCTTGCTAGAGTTAGGATTTTTAACAAATTGATGGTGTAACGCCAATTCTAAATTTTTTTGTCGGGAAGTTAATTTTTTTTGTTGATACCTTATTAAACAGTCATTAGCTTTTAAAGGTTCACTAAGGATAAAGAATATAATTAAATAAAATAAAAAATTATTTTTCATAAAAGTCTCTATTTGTGCTTAGTAAGTAATTAAATGCCAAAACTTTTACTTTCCCAAGAGAGGTTTGAAAATAGAAAGGGGATGAAGTCTTATTTAAATTTTCAATATAGTCTCTTTTGTCTATGCTTAACCCATAATCAGAGCTAGAAATAAATAAGTTTAATCCTTCAAGGGCTTCATTGTAAATATGTCTTGTTGTCCTAGATGATCTATTAAAAAAACCACCAAAGATGCCTTTGAATTTAGCATCTAAGAGTTTTTTGAAGTAAGCAGTCATCAATAAAATTTCTTTATTGTTAGGATCTAATAAATTAAAGTCTGTAATATTTATTAAAAATGATAAATTTTTAAAATCTCTATTCACGTCATTAAGGTTATTAAGACATTTATCACAGTTGATAGGATGAGAAAAGTGACTTAATCTGGGCGCTCTGAAGTAAAAAGCAACTAATTGTCTATAGTAGCCTTGATTAATAACTTCTAAAATATTATTTTTTGATTCCGATTCAGTAATTATTTTTTCTAGATCGATCTCTTTATAAAAAACTTCAGCTAATAGTAATTTAAAATCAGCAAAAGAAATTTTTTTAATGAATCCTGTCTCATGGTTGTGTGCATCTTTTTCTAGAAGAATATCCTTAATTTTTTGTTTTGTTAAATTTGTACCATGACGTTGAATATTTTCCAAAAGTATTTGCCCATGAGTAGTTAATGGCTGTAGTTCAAATTTTCTAAAAAAATCAAAACGTTGTTTTTCTTGCATTACTTGAGTATGTATGGTCAGAGTTTTAAAATCTAATTTTGGATATATAACTTGAAGTTCGATTAGTTTTTGAATAGTTTCAGGAAGCTTAATTTTATTAATAACTTTAAGTTTATTAATCAGTGATGTTGGTAGAGTAGTCATTCCATCTGAAGACAACTCTAATAGGCTGTTAATGCTATCTTTTAATAAATAAGCTTCATTAAGTAGAGAGGTCATTTCTTCGACAATAGAGGTTCTTAACTCTAAATCATCGTCATTTTTTTTATCAGATAATATTTTTATATACTTTTCTGTTGAAGCCGTAATTGTCTCGAAATGCTTAATTAATCCACGAGTGTTTTCTTGATCTGCAACACCTAAGGAAGAAGAAAAGTAAAACTGATAGCAACCATGAGCAGGTAAAGCATGTGATTCAGGTATATATATCTTTAAAAGTAGAAAAATAACTAAGTATGTGTATAGCAAGTTGTCTCCGTACTGCCAGTTTTAATTACTCATTAGGGTTTCTTTCACCTGAGTTCTAAAACAATTCATAGACAAGCGACATTAAAATTCGGAGCAAAAAAGAGACCAACAAAGTAAGAAATTTGTATTTTATTTAAGATTTGATTTCTGAAAAATAAAACACAAATATTCTATTCGTACGAATACAAGGAAGGCTATCTATCAAAAAAGCAGTTAGGATTATTACAACTGAATTTCAATTAGGTTTTGTTTAATCATTGTAGTTCTTGGCGAGCGAGTGCTATTTCATCAAGTCGCTTTTGCTCTGTCCAGTCAAGTTCTTTAGCCATGACGTCGGCAATTTTTTCTAAAGATTGCAAGCTGGCATTTAAATCTAACATAGAAAATCTAAGTCTTCTAGAAATAACGTCTGTTATTTTTCTAGCAGCTTCGTAGGTTATTGCATAGTGAACTTCAGCCATAATGAATGGATGATGTGGATCAATTCTTTCTAGCTTATCACTATAGGTTTGTAATAAAAATTCTGATCTACTCCCAAAAGTTGTTGCAAGGTGAGCTGCTATATCAGAATCAAGAGAAAACTTGTTTACCAAAAACTGAGTGTAATTGTTATTGTAACCATCGGCTCCGGAAATTTTTAAGTTCTCAGTTTGGCTTTGGTATTGATTTTTAGGTAAATTTAAAAGTTCAACTGCCTTATTAATGGTGTGCTCTCCCATCACTCGATAGGTCGTCCACTTTCCACCAGTGATGGTTATTAAACCTGAGCTTTTATTGACATTTACAACATGATCCCTTGCTAATTGAGACGTATCAGAAGCCTCAGGATCTGAAACTAAAGGCCTTATTCCTGTCCAATATGATTTTACATTTTCTCTAATGATCGGAGTTGCAAAGTATTTTGATACTTCACTTAAAATGTAATCAATGTCTTCTTCAGAAGTCTTGGGTTTAGAAACTACTTCTGCTTTATTATCTGTCGTGCCAATAAGAGTATGTCCTTCCCATGGTAAGATAAATAAAACTCTACCATCTGATGTTTTTGGAATTAGAATTCCCATTTCCGGGATTGAAAATTTCTTGTCGATGACTAAATGAGTACCACTGGCACCAGAAATCATTGGTTTTACTTCTGGGTCATCAAGAGTTCTAATCTTGTCAGCAAACGGTCCTGTAGCGTTAACAAAAACTTTACCTTTTATTAACCAACGATTACCTGTTAACTGGTCTTCAACAACTGCACCTGTTATTTTTTCATTCACTTTTTGAAAGGAAACCACTTTCGTGTAGTTTAGTAAAGTGCCGCCTTTGCTTTGAGTTGTAGAAGCTAAACCCAAAGCAAGTCTTGAGTCGTTGAACTGACCATCATAATAGACAACACCACCTTTTAAACCTTCTGTTTTAATGTGGGGGTATTTTTCTTTTATCTCTTTTGCTGAGATAAAGTGACTACCTGGTAATTTGCCTTTGCTGCCAGCTAACAGATCATACATTTTTAGACCGGCCCAGTAGTATGGAATTTCAATGGTAGAATAAATGGGTGTCATCAAAGCCATAGGTTTTGCAAGATGAGGTGCATTGGAAATAATTGTTTTCCTTTCTTGAAGAGCATCTTTTATAAGATTTAAAAGGGTTTTGTCAATTTTTCCAGTACTTATCAGTTTTTTCCACAGCTGTTCAAGATAACGAACGCCGCCATGAAGCAGTTTTGTTGATTTACTGGAAGTCTCGCCAGCAAAGTCATTAGCTTCAACAACGACAGTTCTAAGCCCTCGTGTACTTGCATCCAGCGCAGAACCAAGTCCAGCACTTCCGCCGCCAATAATCACCACATCAAAATTATTTTCTCTACTAAAAAGAATATTTTCTTCTCTATTAATTTTAGAACTTGAAAAAGTACCGTAGTGATGACGGCAACTCAAAGCACTAGCATGCAATTTAGCGTATAGAAAAAAAACAATCAGGAATAAAAACTTCATGGTTTTTTCCTTGTCGTAGTATAGTTTTTTAAACAATAATGTTTTTTTATAGTGGTAGAAAAGTTTTCTAAGAATAACTCAGGATTGTCTGTCGTAAGACCAGTAACACCCATTGAAATTAGTTCTTGTGCACGTTCTATGGAATTAACAGTCCATGGATTTACTTGGATTTTATGTTCAAGCCATGATTTGATAGTTTCTGGAGTTAAGTCGGCATGGTGAGGTGAAATTCCCAGAGGTTTGTATTTTCGGATAACTTCTTCTGCTGAAAGTAATGACAATTCTTTTTCATCAACCAGAAGAACAAGCGGAATTTTCGGTTTATGTTTTTTAAATTCAGTGAGAACATCCCAGTTAAAAGCTCTTGCAATAATAGGAGTTTTGATATTGATTTTATCTATGACTTCAGAGATTCTTAGTGCAAGAATTGAAATGGG
The DNA here is from genome assembly GCA_013359135.1 of Pseudobdellovibrionaceae bacterium. Lineage (GTDB taxonomy): Bacteria > Bdellovibrionota > Bdellovibrionia > Bdellovibrionales > Bdellovibrionaceae > UBA2316. The sequence goes on from JABWCN010000012.1 coordinate 51,128, forward strand.
TGCGGATTCAGAGATAAACCCCTTTTCACTTTTAATTTCTAAGTGAAGAGGTATAGTTGGTAATTTTTCAGACTCTCTTTTTTTTACAGCTAACAAGAATTCTTCAAAAGTGGGAACTGTTGTGTCGCCTGGAAGGGTTTGTAAGTTATCTGAAAATGAGATTTGTTTGAGCTCGGCAAGAGTTAGATCTTTAATCAAAACTGGCCTTTTGATGACTGTGAAATCTTTAGGATTCAGATAATAGTCATGATAAAGAACTGGCGTACCATCTTTAGTTAAATGTACATCAAACTCGACACTGCTAGCGCCGATGTCCATCGAGTTCAATAAAGACGACAGTGAATTTTCTCTTAGTTTGACGCGATTTCCTCTGTGGGCTGTAATTTCATTAAGTAATAATCTTTTTGGAGCTGGTAAAATAAACTCACTTGCAGGCAAACGTGTCTTCGCTTCTGCAAGTAGAGTGGTTAAAGTAATAAGTCCAGCAAGTATACAGTTCATTTTATGAAAGCTCTTCAATATGAATAAGTCCTGATTTTTCAAAGGTGATTTTAACATCTTTTATAAATTTTTTATGTTGGAAAAGTATCCTAATCTGTTCGCTACTAATTGGATTCTCAGTTTGATTAATAATTTCTACTTTTCCTTTAAGTGTAAGGCCTGAAAGATTCACTTTTCCAGAAATTGTAAGTTCATCCAATTCTAGTATTTTTGTACCATTGAAAGCCTCTAAGATGTTTTCCACATTAGCATAGTGTTTATCTTCTGTTTCACGATCTTGAAGTTTAATTGTTGGTAAAAATCCTGGAGCTAGATCTTTAAGAGTAAAGGTCTCTTTATTAAATTCAAATCTATCCGAGTGTAAAAGCATCCAATAATCGAAAGCTGTTTTGATGGGAGCAAAGAAGTTAGTTCTATGCTCACGTTCGATGTTCATAAAGGTGATTAATGGAATGTTGTTAGTACTTCTAAAATGTTGATCTAATTTGAGCATGATAGAACCCATGGCGCCTTCAAGTTGAGTGTAGACTCTTTTTACTCCGTCTTTATCGACTTGTTTTTTATTGTTTTGAATAAGAGCAGGGGAAATTTCTTTGAATAAATTACTAAGCCCAATTTTTTCTATTTCGGTTCTTAATAAAGGAGCTAAAACTTCTTCATTGATGATGACCATATTGGTATTAAATAGAGATTTTCTTGTCCCAACAGTTAAACCCATTTTTTCAAAAAAAGTTTTTTGATCTGCCCTCTCGGCTTGAGCATGTTCAACAATGGTAGGATAAAAAAAAGTTTGACCATTTTTATTGCGACCTTCGGCTATACCAATTTGTCCACCTTTAAGATCAATTTCAGTTTTTTCAGTAGTTACCATCATGATTGGAATTTTATTCTTTTTCATATGAGCGACGATCAGTGGATCTGGGCTACCACTAAGATCTTCACCATTAGATATAACAGAGAATTGATTTTTTGTCTCGGCCGGTGTCTTGGCTAGTAATCTTTCTATCAGATTGATAGCAAAAAAGCCGTGTCCTCCTGGAGCTAATCTATTCGTAGAAAGTTGTTTTTGGTCATTTAGAGTAGGAATCTGATGTTGAATTATTTTTCCACCTCTACGGAGTCCTTTCATATCAGGTCGTTCGGCGCTAACGTGTTTCCAAGCTTTTTCGATTGAGTCTTGAGTTTCGCCACTGACAAGATCAGTGTAAATGATACCTTTATATAAGTCCGATTTTACGAAGGCTTTATGCATTAAAGCCTCAGCTATCGACATATCAGTTCCGGGAATATATAAGTCAGTGGCCTTAGCGCCATTTCTTACTTTCTCGCTTGGAATTCCAAGACGTTTACTTAAGTAGCTATTTCTGTCTACGGAAGTTCCAGTTCCTGCTTGCATTGAGTGTAAATTTAAAGTTACTCCTCTAGCAAGAGGTATGAGTTCAGCCTGACGCTTTAATAAATCGTTGTAATTTGTTAAATTAATTTCAGATACAAGTTTATCAGGAGCATTAGCAACTAGATAAACAGTCTGAACAGAAGAATCACTTTCCTGTTTGCTGGGGTCAAATAATTTAATTGGTTTGTCGTTATTAGATTTATCATAGGCTAACTTAAGCAGCATTTTTAAGTATGCAAAGTTAGATTCATCTAAATTAAGACCGAATCTAGATTTTGCCTCACCAAGAGTCATTTGATTTAAGAACTCTTTATAACTATAATTCTTGAGACACTGATGACTATAGGCAAAGTTAGAAAAAATAAGACCAACGACGACGGGGATATGATTAATTTTTTTCATGACAAAAGACAATGCAAATAACAAGAACCATCAAAGCTCTAATTAATTGATTTTAACAACAAGAAATTGTCAAAAAAAAGAACATCGGTCTACAAAAAGGCGTCACTATTTGTACTTCTCTAAAAAGTAGTCACATCAATAGCTTCACTGAATGTTCTCCCTAGGGAATTAGAAAATGCAATAGCTTGAAAGCGATACCTTGTTTGAGGTTGTAGTCCGGTAACCAATATCGAGTGATTACGTCTGAGTAAATTGTCAGTTTGAGTTGTGGTTTTAATACCGGTGTCTAGATTTGTAACAAGCATCAAACCTGTAGAGTCGACATCAGTAGTCCAGCTAAAAGAGATATCTGTAGCTAACTGCTCTACAACTTGGAAGTTACTTATAACAGGTGCTTCTCCTTGGTAACAGGCATTGAAATTAGAATCACTACTTGTTGAGGAAGTGTCTTGGTTGTTATTTGGTAAGAGAAAGTTTTCAGGTGAAATAACTTTCCATCCTCTTGATGCTAGATCGTTCCAAGCTAATGGTTTAGAATCAAGATCGGGATCAAAAAATAATTTATTACCTGCATGATTACAAAGAGGATCTGAGCCAGGGGTTGAGTTTGAAGAGACTTTTCTCCAGATTAACATGTTGGCAATATGATACTTGGGTCCCTGGTAATAATAAAGTTCCAAAGGAATCTGCGACTCACTAGTTATTTCAAGTAATCTGTTTGAACATTTCATTTTTGTTGGAGTGTCACCATCATTGTTTATAAGTGTTTCGAAGCTATTAGAAGTACTAGCAGGGTCTTTGATTTTGAGAACAGCACCATCATCTGATAGAATAGCTAATTCGTAAGTTCCAGGTTCTGATGTGTTTCCAAGGGTAAGTTGTGATTCCATTTTTAAAGCAAAGTATTCGATCAACTTTTCGTGATTGTCGTCCTCAATGCTCCCACCAGTTTCAATGGGAAATCCGGTGGAAAATAATCGAGTAGGAACATTAATAGAACTAAAAAAAAGATTCTGTTCAGAGTGAGTTGTATGCAGAAGATAGTCCATCACTGTGTAATATCGCAATTGGCCTAATCCCCGATACCAAAGACTCGCCTTGATGCCGTGTTTTGGGCTTGGAACAGGATCTGTACTAAATGGATCACACACAAGTTTATTCAAAGGAAATGAGTTTATATTATACTGAGACACTCCTAAAACTTCACTAGCAGAAGTGCTGGTTCCAGTTATATTTTCGTCATTCTGTTTGTTTTTAGTACAGGAAATTGTAAGTATAAAGAGACTAATTATAGCAAGTGTTTTATTAAGATGACTAAGCTTCTTCATGAAGTCCTCCATAAAAAGAGTATCCAGTTTTAAGTATAAAGGAACTTATCTGGAAAACTCTCTTAAAAAGTGTATTTGCGGCTAAATGAAACTCTAAAAATTAGTCAAAAAAATGAATATTTCATTTTCAAATTTTGAAACATCTATAATTGAAATACCCTTATTCTTCTAGATAATTATTAAACAAAATGCTTTACTTTCAAATATTGATTTGAAGTTCTCTGTTATTGACACTGTAATTTGGCAAAGCAGTCTCCATAGGAACAACTATAGCTCTGTATGACACAATTATAAGTCTTAATATATTTTACAAACTCTCTATATTCTAGGTTCATAGTTAAAGTGTTACTACAGCTCTTAATGAAATCTATTTTTTTATCTTCAAATTTTGGTAATTCAGATGCAGTTTGTTTAGTTAGTTTAACAAGAGAATTAAAGACAACTTGGCATTGTGAAACTTCTTTAGCTTTATTTTCATAATAAGTTATTGTTTGTTGTAAAGGATTCTTCACTCTTGATTGAAAATTGAAAGTTCCTATCGGAGAAAAAAGTCCAACAAGTTCTTCTCAAAGCATAGCTTAATTGAGTTAAAAGTAATAAAGAAGTGAAAGTTAACTTATTTAAATTCATGATTGACTCCTTGCTTGTGTCTTAAGAAGGAGTATAAAACTACCGAATTATAAAATAAACTTTTTGAGATTGAAAGTGTTCCAGTTTTTGGAACACCAGCTGAGAATGAGATTAGAAATATTTTGATTACACTTGAAAGTGATTAAGTTTGTCCCGCTAGGAGTAAGTATTTTTCCTCAATAGTGGAGACTTCAAGGCGAGTGGCAATTTCTTTTTCTTCCTGGGCGAGCAGAGTCGAGAGATATCTTTCGGTATAACTGGGAATAATCACGACGATATTTTTTCCTTGGAATTCTTTTTTTGATGCCACTTTGAGTGCTGCAGATACGGCCGCTCCTGAACTTATTCCAACGGGAATGCCCTCGAGTTTAATAATTTGTTTAGCTGTTTTAATAGCTTCTTGTGAAGAAATCGTCATGACCTCATCGACAATTTGAGGGTTGTAGTTTTTAGGGATAAAACCAGCACCAATCCCTTGGATTTTATGAGGAGAGGGTTTGCCTCCTGAAATCACCGGAGATTCTTCAGGCTCTACAGCAATAGTTTTAATTTTAGGATTTTTTTTCTTAAGTACGGTGGATACGCCGTTAATGGTTCCACCAGTCCCAACGCCTGCAATAAAAACATCAACATGGCCATCGGTGTCTCTCCATATTTCTAAGGCAGTTGTTTCTTTATGAATTTCGGGATTTGCAGGGTTACTGAATTGAGAAGGCATAAAAGAATTAGGGTTCTTTTCCTTAATTTCTAGAGCTTTAGCAACGGCTCCTTTCATTCCCAAGGATCCTGGGGTTAAGATCAATTTAGCCCCTAAGAGAAGAAGTAAAGTTCTTCTTTCCTGAGACATTGTTTCCGGCATTGTGAGAGTGAGAGAGTATCCTTTACTGGCGCACACAAAAGCTAAGGCAATCCCAGTATTGCCACTTGTTGGCTCGATAACTTCCATTCCAGGGCGGAGATCACCACTAAGTTCTGCAGTTTCTATCATATTAAGCCCGATCCGATCTTTGACAGAGCCAAGAGGATTGAAAAATTCAAGTTTTAAAAAAATTTTTCCAGGCAAATCTTTCCCCAATCTTTTTAGTTGAACTAAGGGTGTTTGTCCTATGGTTTTGGTAATATCTTCGTAGACGCGCATAAGTTTCCTTTGAAGAGAATGTTAGGAAATTATCCGATGAGCGAGCTGTTGAAGCAAATTGATTTTAAGCATGACACAGAAGCTACTCGTTAAGTTTCTAAAGTAGATTCAAAAGTATTCTTATTCAGAAGTTTTGCTATGGATAAATCATTTTACTTCGACTCTATTTTCCAGTAAGTTTAATTCAACAGACTCAATAGACTTAACAGCGAGTTAAAATTTGATTAAAATAGATAGCTTCGAAAAAAAAGTTAATTTGATAACTTTAATTATCTTTGTAACGATAATTTATTCTGTTTACAGAGAGTTTCAATCAGGAATGAGTCAGAGGGGTAATGAAGTTTTAAAACAATTCAATCAAATTCACGCCAATTTAAGAACTGAATCGGAATTGATCACAAAATTTGTAGCCACTGGAAAAAAATATGCAGAGAACTATCTGCAATCTCGCCGTCAAGAGCAAAGTTCATGGTTTAAGGATTTAAAGTTTGATAAAAAGCTTGGTGGATATTATTTGAAGCCATCAGATCCTAACTATTTCTCCCAGAAAATGGGCAACTTAACATCGACTCTTCATAATTTACATCAAGATCCTGAGAAAAAAGTAGAAATTAATATGGTTTTGAATTTGGGTTCTTTTTTAGCAGCAACACTTTCAGAAGTAAAAGCTTCTCCATGGTTTTATTATACAAGCAGTGATTTTATTTATTTGGCTCCATATGTACCACCGACTGATTTTTTCTTTTCAAAGGACCTTTTAAAGGAGAAAGATTTCTATAGAATGGCAACTCCAGAAATGAATCCAGAGCGTAAAGGGTTTTGGACTTCTGTGTATGAAGATGCGGCTGGTTTGGGGTTAATGATCACTTATTCAGAGCCGGTTTATTTTGATAATAAATTTAAGGGTGCCATTTCTATGGATGTCACTTTAGACCAGTTTAATAATGCAATAAAAAATTCTGATCTATCGATTGGTACTATGGTGTTATATAATCGTCAAAATCAGGTTTTGGCAGAGCCATCAAGGGTAGCCTCAAGGGATAGCAAAATTTCCAAGGCAAGTGAAATTGTTCCAGTCAAGCTACAGGCAATGGCTGGAGGTGTGAAAAACGAAAAGTTGCAGAGCTTGGTTAAATTAGATGCTAATTTTGTTTATTTTGAAGATTTTCCTGAGTTGGCAGCTACCTTAGTTTTTTTTGTTCCAGCAAGTGATTTAGTGATTATCACTTTAAAGAAAATGTCTGGTGTTATTGTTGTTTCACTGCTTTGTTTTTGGTTATTATTTTGGTTAAGACGTACTTTTTTAAATGATTTAGTGATGCAGCAAAACTTTATTGAAAATGCTAAAATGTCAGCTCTGGGCAGAATGGCAGCAGGGATGGCTCATGAAATAAATAATCCATTGGCTATTATTGTTGGTAAGACCAATGTTCTAAAAAGATTAGTAGATTCTGGTGGAGTACTTGATTTAGCCATTTTGAGTCAACACCTTGAGAAGATTTTATCTACAGCTAATCGGATTACTAAAATTATAAACAGCCTAAGATCCTTTTCAAGAAAAGCAGATCAAGATCCTTTTTTTGAGGTGAACTTAAAAGATTGGCTTAATGAGACATTAGTTCTTTGCAAACAAACTTTAGCCTCAGAGGAGATTTCTTTGGAGGTAGATGATGTGCCTTCGGTCACCATTCAAGCTAGAGAGTCTCAACTTTCTCAGGTATTAATAAATTTAATAAATAATAGTGCGGATGCAGTTAAAAATAGACCAGCTAAGTTCATTAAAATTTCATTTACTCAGTCAAAGAGTCAATTATCAATTTATATACGTGATTCTGGCGATAAGATTCCTAAAGAGGTTCAGGGAAGACTCATGGAGCCATTCTTTACGACCAAACCTCCAGGTGTTGGGACAGGACTTGGCCTTTCCATCTCTCTGACCATTATGAAAGAACACGGTGGTAATATTAAATATCTACCAGAAGATCCTTTAACTTGTTTTGTAATTGAAATTCCTTTAAAAACCTAACTTTATTGATTCTATTTTTTAAATCTTTATTTGGATTTAAAAAATATTTCTTTCCTTTTTGAATTATTTGAATATTTATTTGTCAGTTACTTTTTCCTTAGTTTCAATTTGAGATAGTTTTTAATTTTATATTTTTTTTTCAACAAAATTCAAATTAATTCCGTTAAGATGAAATCTGAGTTAGGGGATTTGGGCGTTTAAAATTTAACGTCTTCATTTAAATTTTCCATGGGGGAATCAGTGAAATTGACTTTGAAGTTAAAATTAATTGTGGCAGCCTCTTTTGTCACGACAACAGTTTTTTTTAATAACTGTTCAAAGACTTCCTCAACAAGTAGCAGTGTAGCGAATGTTTCTAGCGACAATATGAGAGATGCTCTTGGTGAGGCCAATCCTGGAGTTGGTAATGGTGGTCAGCCAGGTCAGCCAACTGATGAATCAGATTTATTTGTGAGAAATATATCTATTCCAGTTAATCTTTCACAGACTCCTGATGCAACTAATAAGGTGAAGTTACTTTTAGTTGTAGATAACTCAAAGACAATGCGTCTAGTTCATGAGAGGCTTTCTCAATCCTTAGATTCTTTAATTAGACCGTTGAGAAATTTTCAAACTGAAATTAAAATTATTACAACATCTGAAATTATGTCGACTTCTCCAGGTGAAGAGTTAGAAGCTCAAGGTTTTAGTTATAATAGTTGGACGTATCCGATAGGATCTAAACCTAATAACGAAGAAGCTCGTATCTTAAAGGCGACTCCTAATGAAACTTTTGGAATTTATTCTTACGGTGAGTATCACTTTTTGAACTCTAGATATAGAGTTCAAATCTCACCAGCAGATCCAGATATTGATAGTAAGTTACTAAACTTAAAGAATATGATACTAAATATTTCACAGCAAACTAATGGTTCTTCGCGAGAGCAAGGTTTGTGTAATATTCTTTTGGCTCTTCATGATAGGGGGCCTAATCAGTTTTTTGAAAAAAATGATACTGCTGGTATTCTTTTATTAAGTGATGAAAACGACCAGTCCTATTGGAATCGTTTAGATACCACAGAGAATCGAGTGTCTTGTCGTAACCGTTACATTCATGGAAATTTGGAGGATAAAACTTTGAATCAAGTGGTATACACGGATTCAGTGAATTTTAATATTTATTCTGCCAGGTTTCAGATTACATATTATTATAATAATGATGGAGCTATAGAGAAAAGGAACCGTGGGGATAATGGAGGTTTTCCATTACCATATTCCTCTTATTCCCATTTTGTTGATGATTTAAATAGAAATGGTTCCATAGCTTGTCCAGCAGATTTTTTTAATAATACGATATTAAAAGGCATTCCATCGATAGAGAACGGAACTAATATTGAGGTTTCTGGTTGTAGTGTAATCCCAAGTTGGACTGCTTTGTATAACTTTGCTCCTACGGAAAATAATGTTTGCTCTGGGGCATTTAAAAAGGGTGAGCGTACGTATGCCAGTTTTGAAGAGTATGTAAGGCTAGAAAAAAATGCGATTCTAGTTCCTGGAAGTTGTAGCCACTATAAAGAAGTGCGTTCACCAAACAGAGGCTTTGGAAGTTTTTTTCTATTGGGTTCAGAAGACTCTGAAACCAATAGAGAGAGAATTACCAATCTAAAAGAGTCACAAACTTCCATTAAGAAAGCTATTCTTAATCAGGCTCAAAGACTTTTTGGTAAAGAGAAGTTCTTCATGGGTAATCTAGTTCACAGAGACTCTACTTGTATAACGGACCCTGTTGAACAGTCTCTTGGTATTGATTACGAGACTTTGTTTAAAGACACTTTCCTTGCAGATCGTGTGTTGAATGAGTCTATTTGTAAGCAAGATTTTACTCCTGTCCTTCAGAATCTTTCTTCGGGGATAGCAACGACTGTTCTTAGAACATATAATATAAATGGTTTAAAGCCTTATGAAGTCATCAGTAAAATATTGATACAATCTTCGAATGGATCTAGAGTCTTGCTGAACTCGAGTCAATATTTAATCAAGGACACTAAAATTACTTTGAGCACTGAAGTTGCTTTGGCTGACGGAGACAGTGTTATAGTTCAAGTGTTTAGCATTCCAGAATAAGTAACAATTATTTGACCAAGTACTCTTTCCACTTGGTCAAAAGATTTGTTGTTAAGTGAGTATAACAAATAGTTCCTTCGCTAGCAGTTTCTTTGCGTAGAATTCGAGTATCTCTGTCTAGATCGTAAATTTTGTGTTCTGCTATTTTTGGGAAAAAAAGTTGTACTGACTCTTGAAGTTCTGCTAACGATTCAACCATCATCGTCTTAAGTTGTTCGATTCCTTCACCTGTCAGAGCACTTACAAAAACTCTAGGGTGTTGTTTTACTCGAAAGGCCTTATCTGGAGATGCGACATCTGTTTTATTAAAAACATGAATGATTTTTTTATTTTGCCATTGAAACTCTTCAATCAATTTATCTACCACCTCAATTTGTCTTGTCATATTTGGTGAGGATAAATCGATGACATGGAGTAAAACATCAGCTTCACCTGATTCTTCGAGGGTTGCTTTAAAAGCCTCAATGAGTTGAGGGGGAAGTTTTCTAATAAAACCAACAGTATCAGTCATAACTGCTGGAGGTCCATCAGGTAAAAATATTTTCCTTGTCGTTGGATCAAGAGTTGCAAAAACTTGGTTTTTGGAGAGCACTTGTGAGCCAGTAAGACGATTTAATAAGGAGCTTTTTCCTGAGTTAGTGTAGCCGATTAAAGCAAAACTGGGAATTTCATGACGTCGTCGCGAGAGCCTATGTTGGGCTCGATTTTTTCTGACGCCATCAAGTTTTTTCTTAATTTGGGAAACTCGTTCACGAATACGTCGTCGATCATTTTCAAGAGCTGTTTCTCCAGGACCTCTTGTTCCAATACCACCACCCTGACGAGATAAAGATCCTAACCAAGCATCCACCATGCGTGGCATTTGATCTAGAAGTTTAGCAAGTTCTACTTGAAGTTTTCCTTCAAATGTTTGGGCTCTTTGTGAAAAGATATCTAAAATAATTTGATTACGATCAAGCACTTTAACGCCAATAGCTGTTTCAAGGTTTCTAGCTTGAACTCCTGAAATAAGATGATCAATAACAACGTACTCAGCTCCAGAGTCTTGAACCATTTCTTTAATTTCTAGAACTTTGCCACTTCCGATAAGGGTAGCAGGATTCCATTGGTTTAGAATCTGAGTCAATGATCCAACAATAATACCACCTGCTGCCGTTACTAATTCTTCCAGCTCTAAAAGATTTTCTTTAATTTCTAAGAGTGACTCTGACTTTAGACCAACCCCAACCACTATGGTGTTGTGACTTTGGAACAATCTTAATTTATTTTGTGAGCTATCTATTTGAAATCCCCTTTGGAATTGTAAATTGAGTTTAACGCTCAAGAAGTAGATAATACAACCTATCTTCTATCCTATGTTGATTATAAACTATAATTTCATAGAAAATAAATAAAATTTTTCTTATGGAAGAAATAAAAATAGGGTCATTAAAATTATAACAAAAGTTAAAAAGTGAGCAGAAGGTTGTCTTGGAGTCTCTTAGATTGAAACTTTATAGGCTTTTTTATTGAAACTGTTGGTTTCGTCGACTTCAAAAACTTCCATTTTATAGGAATTAGCAGTAAAGCGTTTAGGCTTTGAAGGATTATGGTGACCAATAAGGCTCTCGATCCAGTTAACGCAAAATAAAGGGCTTTGATCGAAAATTAAATGTTCTCCGTCTTCAATTCGTAGCCAGGTGCATTTTTTCTCTTCTGGTAGTCGATCCCAGGTTTCTTGATATAAAGACTTGGGAACTAAAGTGTCGTGGTCTACGGTAATTAGGTGTACAGCATGGCTTGGTAGGCTTTGAAAAAAATGAAAAGCATTGAAAGGCATAATACCTTCGGTAAGCTGAATAGAAATTTGTCGTTTGTGTCCGTCTGGGATTTTGTTAGAAAATCTGTAGTTCATATATTCGCGCATCATTTTTTGATAGGCCTGATCAAAAATCATCATACTAGGACGAAGTGGAGTTACATTTTTAAAAAAATTAATTTGCCCAGCCCATAGACGTTGCAAGGGGAATGCTAGATCAAGGCGAATGATGTATGGCAAAAAAAGAATCAGTTTTTTGATTTTATAGGGAAACAAAGAAGCAAAGCGAATGGCGATACCGCCACCATAGGAAAATCCAACCAAGTGAAAGTTTTTTTTAATTTCTAAAAAATCAATTAGCTCTTTAATTCCATCAGCTTGTTGTTCGGCGCTGATGCGATAGTCAAAAAAAATGTCGGTGAGTGCTTCTTCTTTTTCAAGAGACTTGCCTTGGCCTATCATGTCGATAAACAAAAAAGAATGTGAAGTTTTAAAATAAGTTTTTATATGAGACCAAGATTCAATGGAATCGCTGAGGCCATTTAAAAAAACAATTAAATCACCACTGGATTTAGTTGATTCATCTAAAGTTTCATACTCGTAGTAAAGCTCTCGTTCTTGAGTCGTTTTAAAAAAACTTTTTTTTATCATTACTGTAGTGACTCAGTGGATTCCTGTTTTAACAACCAGTCGTTAATTCTTGGCCAAAGGCTTTGTTGTGCTCTTGATCCAAGAAGGGCGCCAATATGGCCGCCTTTTACTAAAAAACATTGGTACTGAGTTTCCTTTTCTAAATGATAAGGCTGAAGTGTGGAGTTGAAAAGAACTATATGATCATCTTCAGCAGCTACATTTAAAACAGGACGTTGGAAATGTTTTAAATTCACACTTTGGCCTTGAACTTGGAGTTCACCTTTGATTAAAGAGTTCTTGCGGTAGAATTCATTAATTAGCGTTTCGTAACATTTACCAGGAAATGAAACATTATCATTGCTCCAAACTTCAAGCGCTAAAAAATTTTTTAAAAATTCTTTGTTGCTACGTTCTTTCATTAAGCGCTCGGTTTTGTGCCGCCAAAGGAGTGGCTTCAGCATATGAAAAGAGGATTGCATCATCCACCACGGCATATTGCCATGGGCACGTACAAGGCTTGCTACATTAAACTGCTCATGTCGAGCCCATACGCCAATTTTTCCACCATGGGTGAAATCTAAAGGTGCTGTCAATAGCATCAAAGATTTGATTTTTTCTTGATGAAGAGAAGCGTAAATAGTTGAAAGAGTTCCGCCAAGACAGTGGCCTACTAAATGAACTTCACTCGAGTGACTATCTTCAATCGTTTTGTCGATAAAATAATCAAAACGATGTTTAATGAGTTGATCAAAACTTAGCCAATTATCTTCATCCTGAGGCATGCCCCAATCTAAAAGATAAATCTCAACACCTTGATTAATGAAATGTTCTATAAAGCTTTTTCCAGGTAAAAGATCAAGTACGTAGTACCTGTTAATCATAGATGGAACGATAAAAATAGGAGTCTGTGTTTGCTTTTTTACATGACTTGGGACCTGAAATTTCAGTAGTTTCATGCCACTCAACCTTGCAATTATCTGAAAAGGTGTTGGAGCAAGAGGGAGGGAATTCGGTATTTTAGATAGTTTTTCTTTTAATTGGAGACCATTAGGCAGCAGATCAGTCCATGACATGCAGATATTTCCTTTATACGAGGTTGGTTACGTTAGAAGCTGATTTTTTTGGGCGGATGTTATTCAACGAGTTGTCGGAAGACTCATGTGAAGAAAGAGGCTTAATTTTTACTGTGTTTTTAAGTTGAGTTGCTAGTTGTTGTTGTTTTAGTTCTTTTTCAAGTTGGTGAATTTTAAATTGTAGCTCGTGAATTAGGTACAGTGTTTTTTCTTGATCCTTTTTGTTTGGTAATTGAAGACTTTTCCATATTTTCTCCAAGGTTTGATTCATCATCAATTTACTTAAAGACTGAGTGTTGAGAACTAGCGATAAGCTATTTAAAAAGAAAGGATGAGTGCTTATCATTTCTAAGAGATTTTCCAAATGCTTTTCAACCTCTTTAGAAGATTTAGAATTAGCAATTTTTTTTAATTCATCAAAAACGGAGCTTGATACTGAGAAAAGTTTTTTCATGATTTCCTCCAATGAAAACTTGCCATGGGTACTACTAAATTTAAGCATGGAGTTTTAACTTTATGCAAACTTTAATCTCAGAAGAGACGGTTAATTTATTTTAAATAATTTCATTTTTTTTAAAAGTGAAATTATTAGAGCAAATGCTTGATCTTGCTGCCATCTTCTTTTGTTTGTAAGACTTACTGTCAGATAAAGATAAAATTTTGCTGTCTAAACAAGTAATTAGCTATTGCTATTAAAACTTATTAAAGGCATTCTTGCTGAAGTTTGCAGTTAATTACGTAGAGGAATTAAGATTCAAAAAAATAAAGCATAGACTCTATTTTTTTATTTTGCTTGATGTTTAAGCTTTAAAAATAGACGAAAGTGTTAGGCTCTGCAGTTAGGCGCTGGGAATGTGATTAGCAAGGAGTGGGTTTGTGGAAAAGCATCATCATGAAAATCTAATTCTGATAAAGAAGTATGAAAATAGAAGGTTATATTGCACAAACGAAAAGAAATATATTACTCTAGAAGATGTTGAATCCTATGTCCAGAAATCAAAAAAAATCAAAGTCATAGAGGTAACAACAGATAAAGATATCACTGCAGAAGTTTTAACTCAAATTTTACTCGAGCAAGGTAAAGCTAAACACTTACCTGTAGAGTTATTGGAAATGATGATAAAAATGAATGATCTGTGGATCAGACAAATGTGGAACCCATATTTTGATAATGCCTTTAAAATGTTTAATCAAATGTCTTCTATGACTCTCACTAGCCTAAAGCCCTTATTTAAAAATTTGTTAAAAAAAGATTAAAAAAATAACACATGCTGCAATTGCAGCAAAATAAAAATTGACCCACTTATTCTTCTTAGAGACGATGGAATGGAAGGAGTTTGCAAATGCAGCAAAAAAATTCCGAATCAAGACGCCCTCACAAAGAGGCATCAGCAACAATCGTTAATACAACAACACCCATCAAGGAGGAAAAGATGGCAGCCAAAGAATTCACAACAGAAAATCCTTTATTAAACTATGCTGGTCAAGCACAAGATGCTTGGAAGGAAATTTATAACTATCAAGTTAAAACTTCTCAGCATTTAATGGATCAAATGATGAAGTGGGGACAAACATACAGCGACTTCACATACACTCAATTTTCAGAAGCTAATAAAATCTCTCAAGAGATGATTAAATCAGGAATGACTTTGACTGAAGATTTAAGAAAAGGTCTTTATTCTTTAACAGAAAAAATGACAAAAAACTCTTAGTTTTTTAAACGAAGTAGTCTCTTGTCTAGAAGAGGCTTTGCATAAAATTAATTTAAAATAGTTTTATAAAAAACCTAGCTGAGTAAGCTAGGTTTTTTTTGATCTTAGATCTAGGATTATTCCAATAGTTGTTTTAAAATGAGAATTCTAAAGTTGAGACAGGTTTCTCTTTTGCATAGTTATCAAGTTAAAGACGAGGTAATTATGACTCAATTAATAGTAACAATGATTTTTATTTTAGTCTCTTCGTTGCTTTTAGCAACTCAAAATCAGGTAGCAAACTCAGAAGAGACGATCAAATGTGAAATGCAAGGTAAAGAACACCGTGTGTATCAGTTTGACCCTCGTCAGAATAAATACAGTTTGAGTTTGCTAGAGAAAGGACGACCAAAAACGTCATTGTCTCGCCAAATTCAGCAGATTAAACCAGTGCAGAACTATCCATCTTATAAAGAATATTTTTTTAAAATCGATGATCATAATCATGTTTTGATAAAAATGGATCAAAATTCTAACTCAGGCAGAGGGGAATTAATACAAACAAAATCACCTTCGCGAGTGAAAGAATTTTCAAAATGTGAACGCATGATTTAACTTTATTTAATCTTGATGACAATTCCAAAGAATACAGCTAGCTTCGCCCATAATAAAAAACAAAGGCGAAGAAATGGACATGCATTCAAATTCAGCAAAAGGAAGTTTTTGGCAACAAATTAGACCTGCACTTAATATGGTCGTTATCGTCGCAGGGCTTGGGTATTTCGTTGATCTTTTTCATATTACTCTTTTTGGAGTAGTCAGAGTTTCAAGTTTTAACTCATTAGGTATTACAGATCCAGATTTAGCTATGAAGGCTGGTGTTTTGGCATACAACGCACAAATGATTGGGATGATGATTGGTGGTTTGTTTTGGGGAATTCTTGGTGATAAGATTGGAAGATATGTGATTCTTACTGTTCCTATCGTGATGTACTCAGTAGGCAGTATTGCCAACGTGTTTGTGTGGGATGCTGAAAGCTATGCCATTTGCCGTTTTATTACTGGTGTTGGTCTTGCTGGTGAATTAGGGGCTGCCATTACTTTAGTATCAGAAACTTTGCCAAAGGAAATCCGTGGGGTTGGAACAACTATTGTTGCGACATTGGGTTTGTTAGGTTCTGTGTTTGCGGGTTTCTTTGGGCAATTGATGGACTGGAAGTCGGCTTACGTGAGTGCCGGAATTGTTGGTTTTGCTCTTCTTGCAGTACGATTGAAAGTTCTTGATAGAAATGTTGTCGATAAAAATAAAAACGCCCATGCTAAAGTTGATCGTGGGAATTTTATGCTGCTTTTAACTAAGGGAAGGGGACTTCGTTATTTAAAATGTATTTTAATTGGAATTCCTATTTATTATATTACTGGGGTGATGTTTACTTTTGCTCCAGAATTGACAAAGTCTATGAACATTCAAGGAACTGTGACAGCCGGAAACACTTTGTTGTGGGGAACTATAGGGCTAACAACCGGAGATTTTATTTCAGGTATGTTAAGTCAGGTTTTAAAATCTAGAAATAAAGCTGTAGCTATTTGTCTTGGTTGCGCTTTAGTTGGGTGTCTGATTTATCTTAATCTTACGGGGGTGACTCCGTTTTGGATTAATCTTATGTGTTTTCTGATTGGAAGTGCCGCTGGGTATTGGGCTGTATTAGTGACTCTAGCTGCAGAACAATTTGGAACTAATATCAGAGCGACGGTGGCAACAACAGTTCCTAATTTTGTGCGAGGAGCTGCGGCATTGGTAGTTTCTTTGTTTGCCTACTTAAAACCAAGTTTGGGAGTAGTTCAATCAGCTACGGCTGTTGGAGGAGTTCTATTTGCTTTGGCGCTGGTGAGTTTGTTCACATTGGAAGAGACATTTGGTAAAGATTTAAACTTTACTGAAGAAAAATAGGTTTAATATCGCTAAAAAAGTTCATCAAAATTTGGGTGAACTTTTTTGGATTTTCAACATTTAGGCAATGACCCTGATGTGGAATCTCTATAAATTCGGAGTCTTTAATTAGTTGATGAAGCAAGATAGACTCTTTAATATCCAAAACTAAATCCATAGAGCCGTGAAGAATTAGGGTTGGAGTTGTGATTTTGCGAACATCTTCTTCGATGTTGAAGCGGTTTAAAGCTTTAATAACTAAGTGCCCTACTTGTTTTACTCCTGTGAAAGCATCCTCAACAATCATTTCTTTAAAAAAAGCTGAATCAGGTTTATTGTGATAAATAGTAGAGCCCAGTACTAAGGTTACTAGACGCTTATCTTTTTTCATTCTTTCAAAAGTATCGATCATGTGCTCTTCAAACATTACTCCCCTTGGGCCTACTGGATCTAGTAATAAAGCTTTGCGAAAAAGCTCTGGATGTTTTGCTAACATCAAACAGGCTATATTTCCCCCTGTAGAGTGGCCAACTATATCAAGTTTTTTAAAGTTTAGTTGTTTAATTAGCTTTATGAAATCCTCAGCAAAAAAATGCATATTAACATCGGATTCGTTTATAGGAGCACTACTTTTTCCGCAGCCACGGAACTCAACCATAATCATGGATCCAGATTGTGGTGAAAGTTGAGCTTGTTGTTCTAGCAAGGTTACTGTTGGGTACCACCAGCGATTTGAGGCTAGATTGCCATGAATGAAAAGAGAGTCATGTGGTAAAACTTTTTCAACTATTTCATAATGTATGGAGATCTCAGGAGATATTTTAAAAAAATCAGAGTTTGAAGTGAAGGTAAAGGGAAATTCGAGATTCATGAAATTGAATATCCTATATTAAGCTCAACGGATAGAGTCAATGTAATCTTTAAGATCAGGTTAGGATTTTATAGATCAGTGCAGAAAAAGTATTTTTAATTTGATACAAATTAGAATCAATATTCAAATTCTGAAATGAAAAAAATAAGTTTAATTCACAAAAAAATCATTGTGCTTTTTGTTCTTGTATTTTCACTTCAGAGTTTAGGGTGGGGAGCTCTTGGACATAGAACTGTTGGTTTACTAGCGGAAGCAAATCTGACACCAAAAGCTAGAAACTCTGTGAAATATCTCTTAGATAAAGAAACTCTAGCTGGTGTCGCCAATTGGGCTGATTCTTTAAGGTCTGGCACTACCTATCGTCAAACTCTTCCCTATCACTACGAAAAAGTTCCAGCCAATAGTAATTATCTCTTGAATTTAAAAAACTTAGGTATGGATGAGAGAGCAAAAGGCGGTGTGGTTCAAGCTCTTATTATCGCTCGAGATACACTAAGAAATTATAAGACTACCTATCGTGAGAAAGTAGATGCTCTCAAGTTTTTAGTACACTTTGTTGGAGATATTCATCAGCCTCTACACACGGGTAGAGAAAACGACAAAGGTGGGAATGATGTCCCAGTTAATTGGTTTAATAATCAAGTTAATTTGCACAAAGTTTGGGATTCATCCATGATTTATTCTGCTCATAAAGATTTTCTTAAGGATAATCAGGATGTGGAAACTCAGAGTTATATTTATGCACGTTACTTAGTTAAAGTTTTAGATCATCGCTTTAGATTTCAACGCAGTGACTTTGATCAGTGGATTACAGAGTCTCTGTATATAAGAGAAAGCGGTGTCTATGATAAAATGTATGAACAAAATCAGTTGGCCTATCAAAATAAAATGATTCAAGTTATTGATAGTCGTATTTTGCTTTCAGGAATGAGATTGGCAGATGTTTTAAACCAAATTTTTGAAGGCGCTCAAATTCCTCAGGCCGAAATCAGCTTTAGAAGGCAAATCGAGCAAATCGTAGGAAATTTATATCAGTTTATCAGTTTGAGGCCCTAAGAAATTTAATAACAGAAATTGAATAAATAGAAACTCTTTGAGTTAAGTCAGCCTGGTAAATAACTTTTCTGGCACAGGAAAAATTTTCTTTAAATACTTAATGGGAAAAAAGTTTTGAGCGTTAATTAAATAGAATTAGGTTCTTAAGGATTATAAAGGGCACTTTTTGCATTTTTTAGACATTTCATCTTCTTTATCTCAAAGTAAACAATATTTCATATTGGAGCGTATTTTGCTGATTCATCTACTCATGGTTGTTTAGACCGGATGAAGGGAAGTGGCACCTTCGGCATTTGCATCCGTATTCAAATAAAATCAAGGAGAATATATGAATAATAAATCCCTCACTTTGAGTTTGCTATCAGTACTGATGTTCTCAGTCAATGCTATTTGCCTAGAAAAATGGTCTTATCAAAAAGATATCCATCGACCAAACCAAATCTCTGCCACAATTCTATCACATCAAGGAACTGCAAACGCTATTCAACTTGGGCTCATCGATAAAAAATCTAATTAGAAGTGCTTCAGATTCACAAATGAATTCTTTGATAAACTCCGAAGGTCAATTACAACAAGTCGCTTTTGTTCTGGGAGATTTTGATACTGCAGGTGGAGCTTGTAGTGGAGTCGCGTGTATTATTGTTGGTGCCTCAAAAGTTATCCAGATGATAAAGACAAAAATTCAACCATCTACATGCAAAGAAGACGACTGCGAAAAGTCTTATGACAATAAAGAAGACTCAAATAAAAAACCTTCTCGCGGTGGATTTATTATTTAATTATTTTTTTTCATGTGGATATTGTTCCAAATATTCTTCTCTACACAATGTCCACTTGAAGATAATTTTAAAAATGACTTAGATGTTTTGTTTTACCACGATAGTAACTCTAATTAATGACAACAGTTGTCTGCCCTCAGGTTTAAATAATTTGATTGCTATAGTGCCAATGTTAAGTTCTACCTGGGCTAATAATGGGGGCTGCACACCAACCTTACTTCCCAACTTGGGTAGTCCTTTGTTAGGAGCTGGAAATCTTTTTTCTTGCTTACCTACGGATCAGCGAAGTATAGCGCGAAGTGGAGCCTGCGATATAGGCTCCGTTCAAAGATAACAACTACCTTTTACTTTTTTCTTCTCTTGCTGCTTTTATGAATTGAGCCTCCAAAGTTGTCATTACTACTGAATTGAAAATTCCTTCAACTGTTGTAGTTCTTTGTAAAACATTGGCCGATTTTTTTAATCCCATAAGAAATGGCCCAAGAACTTCAACCTTTCCAATTTGCTGCATCAATTTATAAGAGATATTTGAGCTTTCAAGATTTGGGAAAATGAGAATGTTAGCGCCACCTTTTAGGTTACAAAAAGGAAATATACGCTCGATAATGTCAACGCTGACAGCGGTATCTGCTTGCACATCTCCATCGACGATTAAGTCGGGACGTTTTTGTTTTACCAGGTCCGCAGCAATTTTCATTTTTAATGGAGTTCCTCTAGAAGCTGTGAAGTTAGAGTAGGAAAGCATGGCAATTTTTGGTTTTTTCCCAAAATACTCGACAATTCGGCTGCATTGAAGAGCTATTTTAGCAAGGTCCTCACTATCAGGGTTAAGATTCATAGTTGTGTCTGCAAGTAAGATGAAATTATTCTCGGTGAGAATTAAATTACATCCAGCAACGATTTCTTCGTTACCAACGCTGATTGTTTGTAAAATGGGTTTTACGGCATCCGGATAGTTCTGTGTTGACCCTGTCACCATACCATCAGCATCATTCATCAGGACCATCATCGAAGCAAAATAGTTGGGGTCGCACATCAAGCGTTCAGCTTCTTTAAGGTTAACACCTTTGCGTTGACGAAGTTTGTAAAGTTCTTGAACGTAGCTAGGGAATTTAGGATGCTGGGAAGGTTGAATCACAGGAATGTTTTCAAGTGATGTTAACTCTAAAGCTTTGATTTTTTCACGAACGCGATCAGGGTAGCCAATGAGTATGGGTTCACAAATATTTTCTTCAACAAGAGATCTTAGCGCTTTAAGTACTTTTTCTGAATTCCCCTCAGGAAACACAATTTTACATTTCACTCCACCATTAGCTTCTGTATTTTGATGGACACGATTTATAGAACTTCTAATAAAAGATTTTGAGGGGCCTTGGAAAGATTCTAATTGATCATGGTATTTAACCCAGTCATCAATATTTTTTCTAGCAACACCTGACTCCATGGCCGCTTTAGCAACCGCAGGAGCAACCCAAAGTAGGACTCTGGTGTCAAAGGGTTTTGGTATAAGATAATCCCTTCCAAACTTGAAGCTTTTTCCCCCATAGGTAGAGGAAACGTGGTCTGGAACATGCTCTCGCGCCAGAGAAGCCAGAGCTTTTACTGCGGCTAATTTCATGGTCTCGTTAATTTGTGTGGAACGAGTGTCTAAGGCGCCCCTGAAGATGGATGGAAAACCAAGGACGTTGTTAACTTGGTTTGGGAAATCAGAGCGTCCTGTAGCGACAATAGCATCGGGACGGGCGGCCCTGGCTTTTTGTGGTTCGATCTCGGGGTCTGGATTCGCCATAGCAAAAATGATAGGATCTTTGTTCATTTTTAGTAACATTTCAGGAGTAACGGCTCCTGCTACAGAAAGGCCTACAAATACATCTGCACCTTCAAGAGCTTGAGTGAGAGTTCTTTTTTCTGTAGAGTTAGCAAAGGCTTCTTTGAATTTATTCATGCCTTCTTTGCGACCTTTGTAGATCACGCCGCTGGAGTCACACATCAAAATATTCTCTCTTTTGACTCCTAAAGAAATAAAAATATTAGAGCATGCTACAGCACTGGCTCCAGCTCCGTTGACCACGAGTTTAATTTCTGAAAGTTCTTTTCCTACGATGTGACAAGCATTTAAAAGCGCAGCCCCACTGACAATAGCAGTTCCGTGTTGATCATCATGAAATACAGGAATGTTCATTTCTTTTTTTAATGTTTCTTCGATTTCGAAGCATTCAGGAGCTTTAATGTCCTCTAAGTTAATTCCTCCAAAAGTTGGCTCAAGTGTCTTGATGGCCTGGATGAATTCTTTAGGATCGTTGGCGTTTACTTCAATATCAAAAACATCGATACCAGCAAATTGTTTAAAAAGAACGCCTTTCCCCTCCATGACAGGTTTAGAAGCTAAAGGACCTATGTTGCCCAGCCCTAAGACGGCAGTTCCATTAGAGATAACGGCTACAAGATTTCCTTTAGATGTGTAATCGTAGACCTTGTCTGGGTCTTTAGCTATTACTTTGCAAGGGGCTGCGACGCCAGGAGAGTAAGCTAAGGAAAGATCCTTTTCTGTAGCGCAGGGTTTGCTTGAAATCATTTCTATTTTTCCAGGTTTGTTCTGTGAGTGATACTCAAGGGCTTCCTTTTCCAGTAGCTGAGCTTTATTTAGCGTGTTGGAAGATGAGATTTCTTTAGAAGAGGTTGAAGTTTGGTCATTGTTTGATTTTGAGCTCATAATCACATTCCTTAGTCATTTAGATACGATATTTGATAAAACTGGAACAATTCTTATTGATCCGGGCCTAAAAGAAAATCAAAAAACAGAGCGTTAAAAGCAAATAATAAGAAAGAAACGGTTAAACTATTTTTTAACCGGTTTTAATAAGACAATAGTCCAATGTATAGAAACCCATAATGATCTCTAGGATGAGATTCAAAAGTTTCTATGGATGGAAGGAAAGGATTATGCAAAAAATTATTTTTATGTTGATAATTGCAGCGGTAAGTTCAAGTAAAGGATTAACTAAAAAAGAAGGGCGGGTGAGAATTAATTTTAACCAAGAAATCGAGGCAGTCAGTAAAGATCAGTTTCAGGAACATATGGAGGTGTTAAAAAAAACGAATCAAATCAGTGCCGTCACCGAAGGGGCTTTTGAATTTGAAAAAAAATTTCGTAGCCCCAGGTATGACGGGAAATTACAGGATGTCAGTTTAAGGTTAATCCATAAATGATAAAATTAAAAAGTATCATCTGGATCAAGGGTTAGAAAATAGCGATTATTTTTTTCAAACGAAACATTAACGCTTCGTTTTAAGGCAAAGAAATTGATAACGGCGTTGAGGTGCGCCTCTTTGACTGCTGGCAGCTCGCTAATTATAAGGTCAATAGCAAGGAGTCGTTTCTTTAAGGAGAAGACAACATTGGTTCCCGGATCAGTGGCAGCCGTATACAAGTGGTTGAGTTTATTTTTTTTAATTTCAGTTTTTATTTGTTCTTCTGTTTGCTGTTTAAAGCTTTGCAATGAAACCACTATAAAATTAAAAAATTCCTCAACAACTGGACTTTGACCATAGGAATAGGTCTTTTCAGTGAGCATCATTAAAGTAAAAGCATTGTTTAAAAAAACATTTAAATCTTCTAATTTTAAATGTTCATGTTTAAACCCAAAAGCCCTGACTTTAGGGGGGGTGTAATCATTTTGTGGGAAATAGAAAAAAAGATTTTCTGGGTTAGAGTCGGTTTTTATCGTTCTTGGTAGTGTGAAGTTAAGAGTAATTTCTTGCAAATTATTACCTCTTTGTTCTAAATACCAAAAATTTTTTGGAATCAATGGGACCTTATTTGAGACCATAGATAGTATGGCTAGTGCCTTATCTATAGATATTCTCGTATGGGAATTAGACCTGCGATCCTGTCTAGTTTTCTCAACAAAAAAAAGATCTTGAAATTCTTTTTGAATTTTAGCTACATGCTCATCACCTTCTGAGATGATTTTCAACCTTTCCATAAACGCATTCAATTCTGAGTTTGATTTTGACTGAGTTTGTTGCTTTTTTACTTGTTGTTTATTTGTAAAATAAGCTTCAAAAAAACCTAAATTAAACTCAGGATGTTCGTTATCTACTTCGATGAGAATTTGTTCTAATTTTGGGACAGTGACGGAATTCATAACAATGGCTTTGTTTAGGTATTCGTTATGTTGTTTCTTTAATTTACTTAAAAAAGAAAGTTGTTGGTCGATAATTTCTTGCTGAGTTTTAGCTGTTTGAAGGCCAAGTGTTATTAATGAGGGATCCAATATCATAGATGAATTTGAGTTTTTTAATGAGTTGATAAATAAATCTAACGAGTTTTTGAAATTATTTATTTCCTCTGCTGTGGATTCAAATTTTCTGAAAAATAAATGTGACTCTTCGATGGCATGGATAAGACTTTTCCTTTTGAAGGTAAGCCCATCATATGTGATTTTTAAAACGTTTATGCTTTCGCTTAGCTCTTGTTGGCTTTTACTTGAAGCGTTGGGAGTTAGAGAAGATTGCAATTTTTGTATTTTGAGAGTTGTTTCTGTAATTACCGGAACAAGCTGTTCGACAGCAGATATTGATTCTTTTAGGGAACTACTATTTTCAATTTTTCTATAATCATCTAAAAAACCCTTGTAAAAACTTTCAGCTTGTTGTTGATGATTATCTAAAACCTGACTTAGTAAGTAGGTTTTGCTAGATGTCGGTTGTTGTTTAATTAGATGCAGTAATTTATTCATCAGAGTTGTTTCATAATAGGGTAAACAGTTCTTAAACTGAGTGCTAAAAGATTTTGAGGACAGGTTGAATAAAAGTATAAAGAAGAAATAAATTCTAAGGGTTTTCATTAGTCCCATCCATTGATTTAGAAATGATTTTAACAGGGATATGCATTTCTTCAAAAATAAATACTGGATTTTTATTCTGACTTAATGCTGATTGTATGTTGTTAAGGTGAAAATTTTTCAAATCTTCTAAGTGTGTTATTAGAGTGTCTAGGAAAATTATCTGTACTTCAGCTTCTTTACTCTTTTCATCTTTAGGAGTGAAAAGACTTTTAAGTTTGCTAGAGAGGGTATTTTTTTGTTCTATTTTTTTTTCCAATTGAGATTTTTGTTCGACAAGTAGTTCGTGAGCAAACCTAAAGTATTGTTCGACTATAGGTTGCTTAGATGAAGTGTAAGTGACGTCTAGAAGTTTAAATAGCAAAAGTATACTTTCTACTGTGCCATTTATTTGAGGAATAATAAAATTTTTTATGTAATCATCAAAAGGATAATATTTTTTGTGAATACTTCCTGCGTATAGGCGATGATACGCAGAATAACGGTTCCTGTTTGTAGCGAAAAATTCGTAGTAAGAGAATTCAAATGAAAAATGCTCTGCTGGGTTAGTCGTTAGGCTGATATTTGAATTAATAATTATAGTAAGAATTTTTTTTGCATCGGCAAGACTTATACGTATGAAATCATCATTTTTAGGCTCTTTCAGAAAAATTTGTCGAAATTTTTCTGAAAGAGCCGGGGTAAATGAAGAACTATTATATTTTTGCAAAAAAGATAAGAATTCTTTTCCTGATTCAGTTAAAAACTCTAAGGATTCTGCAGAACGATCTTTAATTGGATTAAAACTTTTAGAGAGTTGGGAGATGTCAGATAGGGTTATTTCAGAGTTTTCTAACTCCAAGGACCTTAGAAGGCTTTCAAGTTGAGGTAGTGTCATGTTTTTTAAGGAGATTGCTGTATCGATATTTTGAGATAATTCAGTTTTAAAACTCAAAATAACTTTTTGAAGAGAGGAGATTCTTATGATTCTTTGTTCGATGATTTGAGAGCTTAAATCAGCTTCCTCTAAACTTTTAGTAATCTTCTCTGAGAGATTTTTTTGAAGATTTTTGAGTTCCCATTTTTGCTTTTCAATAGCATTTAGGAGTGGGTCAATGAATTTGAAAAACTCATTACTTTCTCTAAGAGAGAGAGCAAGAGCTGCGCGACATATTTTTAAATCTTCACGACATTTATTAATAGATGAGTTTGTTTCCTCTGAGATGTTTTTATCCTCTGCTGTTTGTGCGATTGCTTTTTTGAGGCTTGGTATTTTTTTTAGAATATTTTCTGTGGTACTTTGAGCTCTAGAAATAGCCATTTTTAATTGTTCATCAGAGCCATAAAGCTGAATACGACTTTTAATAACATTATAATCGGCTTCGATACCCAAAAGTTCTTTGTTTAAAAATTCTGTCAAAAGATAAAGAGAGTTGAATTCTTGTTGCTCATTTTGCAGCTGAGAATATTTTTGATATAAAGAAATTTCTCTCAACTTATTATCTTTGCTGGAGTTAGTATAGTAGTCTAGACATGTCATGCCTGGCGTGAAATGAGGGGCTAGGAGTAAAATAGGACTTAGAATCATCAGGATAAATTGATTGTTTTTTAAAGAAACCACAATTTTCCTTTCTGGATACCGTTCCAAATGTTGTGGGATTAATTTACCATTATTCAACTGAAACGGTCTTTACAGGTTTAAGTTAGAGCAGGTTTCATTCCATGATAGAATCGCGATTTAAATATGAATAGAAGGCAAATAGGTGTCTAAACGATCTCGATTTGAGCCGCTGACAGTCACCGTCAAAATAATAGACAGTGCGATTTTTTTTGATTTTTCGAACAAAGTTTTTTGCAATCAAAGCACAGTTATTGGCTTCTTTGCTTTGATTTTCCACTTAAGTGGCGAGGATGGCAAGGAGGACTTTTTATGTCTGGAACTCACACAGTAATTTCAAATAAAATTTCTCTTGTTTTTGGCTCAGAAATTTCGCTGAAAGATTTTTCGTTTTCGCAGCTGATTGTAGCAGTTAAAAATCTATTTGATACCGAGGGTGTTCCTGGGTTCGTAAAAGCACTTGTTATGTTGATTGAATCACTCTTGATAAAATCAGGTGTTGAGTGCCCACACTGCGGAAAAGACAAACACCATTTTCACTCTAAATCAGACCGGAAACTGAAGACCTCTATTGGTGAAGTGAACTTGGTGCTGACAAGGCTGTTGTGTTTGTCTTGCAAAAAAACATTTAATCCGATGGCGCAGTTGTTTGATTTGGATAAGTATTCTCGAAAGTCCCGGGAATTTGAAAAATTATCATTGGAAACAGTGACCAATCAAAGCTTTCGACGATCTGCAAAGAACTTGAATGATACGATGGGGTTTAGCACCGCACACTCAACCTTGCATCG
This sequence comes from Pseudobdellovibrionaceae bacterium, assembly GCA_013359135.1. Taxonomy (GTDB): domain Bacteria; phylum Bdellovibrionota; class Bdellovibrionia; order Bdellovibrionales; family Bdellovibrionaceae; genus UBA2316. The sequence goes on from JABWCN010000012.1 coordinate 77,718, forward strand.
CTGGTTTTGGGATACCGATTCTGTGAATATCAATCAGAAAAAGAGAGTTGATTTATTAATAGCTGACGGCACTGGCTTTAAACGATCTAAAGATAACGAGTTTGAGACCAATAAAGGCAGCATCAAGGTACTGATTGGCTACAATAAAAACGGCGAAGTCATTCCGTTTGGCGCCTGGACAAGAGCTTCTTGGAAAGACATCGGAAAACTTATTAAAAACAAAAATCATCCATCAGATAAAATAAAGTTCAAACCAATCGCAGGTACATTAATTACTGACGGCGAAGAGGAAATTGTTCGTCAGCTTAAGAAGCTTGCGGAAAGCCACCAGCGATGCTTATTTCACATGACTCACGAACTGACACCACTTCTGCGATACAAAGATATTGTCCAAAAAGACGAAGCAATAAAGATTTCAGAAGAACTTAACGAACTACTTTATCTAGATTTGCCTGAAGTCGATGCCGATCCATTGAAATCACTTGAAGATAAACTTAAAATTGAAATTAAGCTCAAGTCTATGAAAGAAGCTATCGATGATTTCATCAATGAACTTCACTCTCTTGGGTACTCGAAAGCAAAGGGGTTCGTTGAAAATGCAAAGTCACAGCTTTTTACCTACATTGATAACTGGTTAAAGACTGGGATTTCAAATCCAAAGGTTACTTCACTCGTTGAAAGAATGATGCGAGAAATTAAACGACGAATTAAAAGAATGGGATACAAGTGGTCAGATCAAGGTGCAGAAAAAATGACTCGATTAATATTACTTCAACTCAGCTCAACAAAACACTTCTGGGAAGCTCATTGGCAAGAAAAGATGGGTACCAATGCAAATATTAAATTATCATTTTTAGGAGTGACTGTTGAAAACTAGATTTTAAAATCCCAACACATTTGGAACGGTATCTTTTAAAATCCCAACACATTTGGAACGGTATCCCTTTCTGAATATCTAGAGTTGATAGGGAATTCTAGTCTATAAGGCTTAACATTAAGTAAACGATTGCAAGTTGTAGACCAAAGTTATTTTAACCCATCTGAGGCTTTTATTTTCTAAAATGTACAAAGAGTTGACGTAGACCAAAAAATGCGAAACAGCTAGTCCCTTTCTGCAAGGCTTTAAGTTTAAAATACACCTGTAGTTTATTGATATCTATCGACCATTGATAAACCTACGTATCTCATTTCGGGTGTTGATTAGTCTAGATAAGTTGTTTTTTGAAAAAATCCCAGATTTCCTGATTGGCGTCAAGAGCCGTCGAGTTTTTGTTGGTTCCTCTTGGCGTTTTTCCTCCAGGCCAAGAGTGACCACCATCTTGGGTTATACAAACTTTAAATTCTCTATCCCCATCGCAAGGGCTGTAAGAATCACAATAAGCGCCAGCGTTTTTTAAAACTTTTTGAGGTTGTTTGGGACACTTCATTTTCTTTATCCATTTATTTGCTGTTGCAGGGACAGAGGTAAACTCAGTGACTTTAGAACGATCAAAAAAAGGTTTACCGGCCCCACCTTGATATAAAACATGGTCGTCATTTTTGGCGTGAATGTGTAAAATAGAAATAGTTTTTTTTGAGTGGCAATAAGTTGTGTTATCTGTTCCCGCGACCGAAGCAATCGCTTTAAAAATCTCACTAGCTTCACATGCTAAACGATAGGCCATCATGCCTCCATTTGACATTCCAATGGCAAAAATATTATTTTGTGCGACGTTAACAAGTTGAGATATCTTTTTTACAACTTCTTTTATAAATAAAACGTCGTCAATTTTCTTGTCTCTAGCTTCACCACAACAATTACCGGCGTTCCATGTAGCGAACTTTCCTGAGGGGAATTGACTGTATCCGTTGGGAAATGCAATAAGAAACCCTTCTTTGTTAGATTTAGAAATTAGATGATAATATTCTTCTTGAGATTGGGTTTCCATATCGCCACCGCCACCATGAAGAGCTATAATTAAAGGTGTGGGGATATTTTTATTGTAGGATTCTGGGATATGAACTTTAAAATAACGATCAGCTTCATCCATTTTTAAGGTCAAGGTGTAGTTCCCTGGTTTGGTGATTTCTTTTTCTATCGTGCTGACTTGTGGAGGAGGTTTTGTGTTTTGATTCCTGATGATGCGATCTTTAATTTTTCGTTTGAACCAGCCTAATTCTTCGTTTGCTAATACATTGTAACTAAAGTGAAATATTAAAGTTAGAGCTATCACAAAGAGCGTCTTCATGTTTCTCCTTACAGTTAGTTGTTATTGTGAGTTGTATTTTGGACTTTGTCGAGGTCTTAAGTGATGAATAAAAAAGTTGAATAAAAAAGTTGAATAAAAAAGTTGAATAAAAAAGTCCTTGGGATATGATCTAAGGGAAAGTATTTCAAGGAGCGAAATATGGCTAAAACGTCAAAAAGTGCCAGAGATGTTGTTATTGTTGAAGGTCTAAGATCCCCATTTGCAAAGTCTGGTGATAAATTAGCATCAGTTCATCCTGCTGATTTAGGGAAAAACGTTTTAAAGGAGCTTATTGCTAGAACCGAACTAGATGTAAGTCTTGTTGACGAGGTGATCATTGGTAATACGGGAAATCCAGTAGACAGTGTGAATATCTCTAGGGTGGTTGCTTTAAGTTCTGGAATTCCTCAAAAAACCTCGGCCTATACTGTTCACCGTAATTGCGCTTCAGCTCTTGAGAGTATTTCAAATGGTTTTGAAAAAATCCGTTCTGGTACCATGGATGTTGTTGTGGCTGGGGGTACTGAAAACATGTCGCAAATGCCGACAATGATTCCAAATAAAATGCAAAAAATATTCAATGATCTTTTTAAGGCTAAGGGACCATCACAGGCAATTCCATTATTATGGAAGTTATTTAAAGCTGATGTTAAGCAAATCAAAGCTCTTCTGCAGTCTAATCTTAAAGATGAATACGCTCCTATTATTGCTGTGATGCAAGGGTTAACAGATCCTTTCGTTGGAATTAATATGGGACAGACCGCAGAGATTTTAGCTAAAGAGTGGGGGCTTTCTCGCTTAACTCAAGATCAATATGCTTTAAGATCCCATCAGTTAGCGTCGGGAGCTAAAGAGAAATTTAAAGATGAAATTGTGCCTTTGAGTTTACCTCCAGATTATAAAGAGACCATCGCTGAAGATATTGGTCCAAGAGCCAATCAAACCATTGAGGCATTGCAAAAGTTGAAGCCTTTTTTTGACAGAGAAACAGGATCAATCACTGCGGGCAACTCTTGTCCTATCACTGATGGTGCAGCTATGGTCTTATTGATGTCCCGAGAAAAGGCCGAATCTCTGGGGTATAAACCGCAAGCAAGAATTTTGTCCTATGGTTTTGCTGGGCTTGAACCAGAACGGATGGGCTTGGGGCCTGTTTATTCTACACCAGTAGCTTTGAAGCGAGCGGGAATAGAGTTTAAAGATTTAGGGTTAGTAGAACTCAATGAAGCTTTTGCTGCGCAAGTGTTATCTTGTCAGAAGGCTTTCGATTCGGATGAGTTTGCAAGAAGTAAGTTGGGGCTTTCTCAAAAAGTGGGTGAGCTAAGATCTGAGATTATGAATGTCAACGGTGGGGCCATTGCCTTAGGGCATCCTGTGGGGGCGACAGGGACTCGTATTGTGTTGACTCTAATGAAAGAGATGAAACGACGACAAGTGCAGTTCGGACTTGCAACGCTTTGTATTGGTGGTGGGCAAGGTGGTTCAATGATTTTAGAAGCGGAATAAAAAATCGTGTTAATCGATGATGAATTATTAGAAATTAACAAAATAAATTCGTAAGTTATTAAGGAAGATTAAAGAAATAAATAAAGGAAAACGTCATGAGCATTCAGGAAAGTATCAGAGTCAGATTTGAGCAAGATATTGCTGTCCTTGAGATGGATTTAGTTGGAGAAAAAGTGAATAAACTTTCGACTCCAGTGATGAAGCGTTTTCATGAAGCTTTGGAACAAGTTAAAGTATCGTCGGCTAAAGTTTTAGTGATTAAGTCTTTGAAGCCTAAAATTTTTGTTGCTGGTGCTGATATAGAAGAAATTAAAAATCTTGTAACTCCTGAAGATTTTGAAAAAGCGGTTAAAGGTGGGCAAGATATTTTTAATTTCTTGGAAGATCTGCCGCAAATCACAATAGCTTCTATTCATGGAGCATGTGCTGGTGGTGGTTGTGAGCTGATTTTAGCTTGTGATTATCGTATTGCTAGTGAAGACAGTTCAACGCGAATAGGTCTTCCGGAAACGCAACTGGGAATTATACCGGGCTTTGGTGGTTGTGTGCGTTTACCAAGAGTAGTTGGATTGCAAGCGGCTTTGGATGTGATTTTAGCAGGGAAGTTACTGAATGCCAAAAAAGCTAAGAAAACCGGCTTAGTGGATAAATTAGTTCATCCAGGAATTTTGGCAGAAGTCACTATGAGCTGGGCCCGCGAATTAGCTAAGACAGGAGCAAAACGTCGCAAAGTTTATACGCCAGTAGGTATAGTGAATCAAATTTTAGAAGGCTCCTTAGGACGAGGGGTTGTTTTTAATAAGGCTAAGGCAGAAGTATTGAAAAAAACCCATGGGCATTATCCAGCTCCTCTTCATGCGATTGAGGTTATAAAAAAAACCTATGGCCAAAGTGATCGTGAGGCTGCGCTAAAGATAGAGCGAGAGCATTTTTGTCAAGTGGGAGTTACTGCTGTTTCAAAGAACTTGATACATGTTTTTTATCTGACGGAAATGGTTAAAAAACAAACAGGTGTAAGTAATGCCATGATTAAGGCTAAAGAAGTCAAATCGGTGGGAGTTCTTGGTGCTGGTACCATGGGTGGCGGTATTGCCTACATTGGTGCGGATAAAGGTCTTAATATGAGAATTAAAGATCTTAATTTCGAGGCTTTAGGAAAAGCCTATAAGCATGCTTCTGATCTGTGGTTAAAGTTATTAAAGAAAAAAGTGATCGATAAATATCAATATAAACAGAAGTTAGACTTAGTTTCAGGAGGACTGGACTATGCTGGTTTTAAAACTCTGGATGTGGCGATAGAGGCTATTGTAGAGGATATGAACATAAAAAAGAAAGTGATTGGTGAGACGGCAAAAAATATGAGAGCTGATGCTATTATTGCGACTAATACCTCTTCTTTGAGTGTGACAGAGATGGCGGAGGGGCATCCTCGCCCAGAATTTTTTGTAGGTATGCACTTTTTTAATCCCGTTGATAAAATGCCTTTGGTTGAAGTGATAAAAGGCCCAAAAACAAGTGAAGAAACAGTAGTAACGATTTTTGAGTTGTCCAAAAAAATGGGAAAAATGCCAGTTGTTGTTAAGGATGGACCAGGGTTTTTAGTTAATCGTTTGTTGATACCGTATTTAAATGAAGCGGTATTTTTATTCCAAGAGGGGATGGATATAAAGACCCTTGATGATTATTATGTAAAAACATTTGGTATGCCAATGGGGCCACTAGCTTTGATGGATGAGGTAGGGCTTGATGTGGGAATTAAGGTTGTCAAAATTTTTAAAAAGGCTTTTGGTGATCGTATTGAAATTCCAGAGGTTATGGAAAAAATTGAAAAAACAGGTCGTCTTGGTAAAAAAAATGGAAAAGGTTTTTATCAATACACGTCTGATGGAAAACGCTTAGAAGCAGATCCTGGCATTTATGCTGAACTTGGGATGAAGTCACCAACAAATCCATACGGCGAAAAAGAATGTCTTGAACGTGGGATTTTTTCCATGATTAATGAATGCACCGAAGCTCTTAATGAAGATCGTATTGTTGAGACTCCTCATGAAGTTGACTTAGCCATGATTATGGGAACAGGATTTCCGCCTTTTAGAGGAGGACTCTGTAAGTACTCCGACAGCATTGGCTCACTTAATATTGCTAATGCTTTAGAGGAGTACGCAGTTCAAAGAAAAGCTAAAAGGCTAAAACCATTGAAAGCATTAGATCAGATGGCAAAGACGCAAAGAAGTTTTTATTACTAAAAGACAACTAGGAATGAGATTTAGGTCATTATGCACCATAAGCTCTAGGTTGTTGCTTTTTTAAAAGCTTGATTTGTAAGATGGTAACCCTATGGAAAAGACTTATCAATCTTATTTTAATAATGCAGAACTTCTTGATTTCTTGAAACGTTACCAGGAAAAATATCCTCGTTGGTTTTCTTATGAGTCGATTGGCAAAAGTATTTTAGGGAAAGACATTTGGCTGATTACATTAAGTGATCGTACAGTTAAACCTCCTGAGCAGAAGCCTGGTTTTTGGGTTGAGGCCAATATTCACTCTAGTGAGGTGACAGGAACTCAGGGTGCACTCTATTTATGCGAACAATTGTTAGAAGATTTAGATTCTTCGGGAGAAGACTCGCCTTATTTTGAATTATTAAAAAAAATCACTTATTACATTTTGCCACGATTCACTCCAGATGGGGCAGATGCTTTTTTCAAAGAAAAGAACTCTTCTAGATCGACTCCAATACCTAGGCCTTGGCGCTTTCAGGAATCCAGTTTTAACAGAAAAGATTTAGATGGCGATGGTGAAATTACGTTGATGCGGTGGAAGGATCCTTGTGGTGCTTTTAAAGAACTTAAAGGTTATCCAGGGGTGTTAGTCCCACGTGCTTCTTTTGATTTTTCCTTAGAGTCTAAAGGTGAGTATTATCAAGTTTTACCAGAAGGTGTATTTGAGAATTTTGATGGTTTTAGCAAAACAAAAAATAATGACTTTGGTTATGATTTTAATCGTCAAGCTCCTTCCTATTATTCACCAGAAGGAGTTCAAAAAGGAGCAGGAGAGTTACCTTTAGAGTTCCCAGAAACAAGAGCCGTAGCAGAAGCTTTTCGCCAGAGGAAAAATATTTTTTCGTCTATTTCTTATCATACCTACGGAGGTTTTATCATTAAACCTCCATCAAGTATCAAAAACCATGAGTTAGCCTTAGAAGATTTTATGGTTATAGAGAAGATGGCAGAACTTTTAAAAACTAGCACTCAGTATTCAGTTCACTCAGGGAATGATGATTTTGTTTACACTCCAGGGAAGCCTTTATCAGGAAATTTTGACGAGTGGTATTTTTTGCATCAAGGTGTTTTTGGAATCACAGTAGAGTATTGGGATCCTTGGGAGAAGGCTGGTTTGAGTTGGCAAAAAGCAGTTGAAAAGTATGAATCTATAAGTGAAGAAAATATGATTCGACTGCTTGCCTGGGCCAAGGAACATCTGGATGAAGTTGATTATTTTAAGGTTTGGACACGTTATTCTCATCCTCAGCTTGGCGAGGTGGAAATTGGCGGATTTAAAACTTCTTTTTTTCTAACAAACCCACCTATAAAGTTTTTGGCCAATGAATTAGAAAAAGTATTTCAAGGAACACTTCAGTGTTCCCAGATGTTTCCAAATGTAATTATTAAGTCTCAGGAAAAAACAAAACTTGCTGAAGGTCTTTTTCGTTTGGAATTAGTGGTTGCAAATACTGGCTATCTTCCAACTTATGGAAGTGTTCAAGCTCTGGATATGAAATCTATTCCAAGGCATCCAGAGTTAAACTACAATATTTCAGGAGAAAGTCAGGATTTCTGTTGGATTAAAAAAGTCACTAGTAAAGACTTGAATCATTTAAAAGGTTTCAGTCATGGTAGCCCTCGTATTTCTCCTTTTTTTGGGACAGTATTTTCTCATGAATATGAGCAAAAATTAGAGTGGATTTTTCAAGGCGAGGCTCAAATTTCACTTCAGATTGACTATGCAAAAGGAGGCGTTCTGACTGTCAATTTTTGATCCTTTGTTAAAAGCCTAGACAGAGAAAGGCTTTGAAGTGAAATAGGTTGTCTCTTTGGTTGGTATAAGAATCGTATGGATTCCACTGACTAGGAGAGATGTATGCTAATAAGGGTGTCAGCTAGGAAGTTGTTTTTTGTTATTTCGTCTATGGTGTTAAATTTCGACTCATTTGCAGGGGAAAGCGCGGTTTTTAATAAAAATCTTTATGAGAGAATTAATGGTCGTTGGGAAAAACCACATGTTCTTTGTATTACTTCAAACTCTAATCAGAAATATGAAGTCAAAGAGATAAAATTATTCAATGAGGTTACAAAAGATTTTTATCCTGAAGTTGTTCTTAATATTTATAGTGAGCAAAAAATAGCTGGAGCAGAGCCTGAAAGGTATTTAGAAAAGGCAGTGATTCAAAGAAGTTGTAAACTTGAGACTAAAGGGATTTTCTTTGATCAACATCCAGCTGGTGAAAAGCCGTATATTTCTTCACTTAATCGAATTCACATCAAACCGCTACAAACTAAAACTGGAAATTCTTATGGAGAGATGACAGCAGAACTCGTTGATTCTAAAATTGACTTTAAATTGATTGAACAATGTGGCGCTTCCATAATGACAACATCATCGTCAGCTAACGCTAGGCCTCGTGTTGGTATTTTAAATTATCAACCAAGCGGTAGTGCTACGACTTTTGGTAATGCGCTGGTTATTGGTACCTTATACAAATATCCACTTTATTTTAAAAAAGAAGCTATGAGAACTTATAACATATACGTTTCTGATATAGTAACTTCGGAAACAAATCCTAATTCATCGACAGAGAGGTTAAATTTAGAATTTGTTGATAATGAAATGTGTCCGTCAGGAACTACTAAAATGATTTTTTCAAGAAAAAAAACAGATAAAATTTATCAGTAATACTATTTTAGTAAAGTAAGCTGAATAAAAAGAAGATGATTAAACTTAAGTTTTAAAACTAGGCTCTATCTAGCTGATTGAAGAAGTTTTTTTTTAAGTAGAGGAATCTTCTCGATAAAAATTTTTAGTAGTTCTTTTTGAGGTAAATATTGTAATTCTTGTTGAGCTTGGCAGATGGCTTTTCTAACTTCGGGTGAGGTCAGAAGTATTTCAGTTTTTTGTTTCAATAAAGAGAGGCTAAGCTGATCAGGTGGTATAACTTCAGCCAGGTGTTTTTTGTGTAGTTGAAAGCTATGTAAATTCTGATCTAAATTTGAAGGAACTGCTAGAATAGGTTTTCCAAGGCTAATTGCATGATATGTCGATGATGTGCCGCCATTGCAAACGACGAGATCGGCCTTTCTTATAGCTGCATCAGCTGGAATAAAGGAGCTGTAGTATACGTCATTAAGTAGTTTTTCGGAATATGTAGTATTGCCGATGGAAAGAATAATTTCAAAATTCTCTTTTTTAAAGAAGTTTAATAGTTTAGGAATAACCCCTTGATAACCTGTGCTCCCCATGGATATGTAAACGCAAGGTTTTTTAAAGCTTTGGGGCCATTCTTTGGGCCAAGGAGTTTCGGTATTTTTCCAGAATAGCGGGCCAATAAAATTTTCGTTGTGGTTAAGTTGTTGTTCCTCAAAGAGTGAGGGAAGATCAGGGTAAAGAAAGTAATCAGCATAACAATAGAACTCAAAGATATTAGCAAAAGGTTTCAGGTTGAACATCTTTTGTAGTTTATTTATTTGGTTAAGTTGCTTATTTAGAATCATAGGTTCAACGAAAGGTTGAAGAAGTTTCGAAAGAGTTCGGCCAAAAAGAGCAACTGGTTTTATGAAGGGAATGACCATTTCTTTTTTAAAATCTGGTCTCCAGTGAAATTGAATAATATTTATAAGAGGGATGTTAAGTTTTTTTGTAGAATAAAAAGCTGTCAATCTAAAATCAGAGATAACGATATCGGGTGAGTATTTTTTTAGTAAAAATTCATCTTGAGCAATTAACTCTAGAAGTTCTTTGCAGCTATAGGGAAAATCAGCATGAAACAATCTTTGATTGAAAGTATCAGTGGGGATGGTTTCAAGGTCTAGTTTTTGAATTGAAGGGCAAGGGGAAAGCAAAGAATGGTATTTTTTGCTTGTCGCAAAGAAAACTTCAAAGCACGTGGGGTCTAGTAGCTTTGCTAGTTCCCACATTCTTGTTGGGTGAGCGGTTGAAACTCCTTCGGCAAAGATCATTAATTTGGTTTTAGTCATAGTTGTATTTTAGATGGCACTTGATACTAAAACTTGCGGTTTTGTGACTTTTTTAAATAATTACTTATTTTTTTTGAGAAGGAGTTTTTTTAAAGTGAAATTTTGAAGGCGTTGTTAAAAAGTATTTCTTAAAGTAAGATAAAAACTGATTTAGACTTGAAAAACCACTGGAAAAAATGGCCTCTGTGACCGTGAGGTTTTGATTTAAAAGCTTTAAAGCTTCATAGACTCGCAGTTGATGGCGGTATTCAACCATAGAGATATTGAAATTACTCTTAAACTCCCTTGAAAGATAACTGCGATCATATTTAAAGATAGAACTTAATTTATTGATTTGTAGTTCCTCTTTAAAATTATTATCAATATAGTTTTTAACTTGGTTTGCTATTTTCGACTTTTTACGAGTATTGCTGATAGTTATAAATGGAATGCATTTTGACAGAAAGGAATTTAGATCTAACCAGTTCATTGGAATGTGAAGAATCTGTTCAGATAGGTTAAAAATAGAAATTTCACTATCACGGGAGTTAGAAAGAGGCAGGGAAGAGCTCAATGCTTGCCACTGAAGGGAACCTGGAAATAGATGCCACTCAACAATATTGAAGGGTGGAATTAAGATAGCTACTTTATTGCGAAGAGCTATTTTTTTTTGATTTTGGTCCCTAATAAAGATCCTATTTTTTTTAAGATCTGCGAAAATGAATAGCCAGTTGGGGCCGTAGGTTTCAACGGCCACTTGTGTTTCTTTGTAATGATGGGTTCTTTGTGTTAAATATAGATCCTTATCAATCATTCGCACTTGAGATCGATAAGCAGAAGTTAAAATTTCTAGAACTTCTGAGTGGTTTTGTTTCAATTAAAATCCTATTTTTTGACTCGAATGCTTTCAATGATAACGGGTTCTACAGGAACATCATCAAAAACACCTCCACCCTTAACTTCTTTACTGCCTGTGGATACTTTTTTTATGCTATCTACTACTTCTTGCCCCTTAGTCACTTTACCAAAAACAGCATAACCATGATTAATTTTTGGTTCTGAATTTCCATCAACTCGGATTTCAGAGTAATCCAAACTCTTAGAGTTATCTTTGACGTTAATATAAAACTGAGCTGTAGCGGAATGGGGATCTAGGGTTCTTGCCATAGCTAAAGTGTAGGGCTCATTTTTAAGACCATTTTTAGCTTCATTCACAATAGGTTCTTTGGTTTTTTTCTCGTTCATAGTTTTGTCAAAACCACCACCTTGGATCATGAAATTATCAATCACTCGATGGAAAATGGTACCGTCATAATGATGATCCTTAACATAGGAAATAAAATTTTTTACAGATAGAGGAGATTGTTTATCAAAAAGTTCAGCTTCGATAACTCCTTTGGTTGTTTTAATTTCAATGTAGGTGTTTCCATTTTTCTCAGGCTTGATAGCTTTCGATGGTTTAGCAAAAGCCAAGTGCAGGCCGCAGAGTGTTGATAGGATGATAAAATTTAGTAATGAATTAAGCATAGTTCTTCCTTTTTTTGGTCGTAAAGCTAGGTGCGTTTCAATTAAAAAATAAGACTAAAGTAGAGTCAACGAATTCTAGACTTAATATTAAGAGTTAAGGTTCGAAGAGAAGTCCATGAGCGTTGCATCGATTAAAAATCAAAATGCTTCTGATTGGAAAAATGAAGCAGGACCGATTAAAAAATACTTTAATGATATTACAGTAACTGAGATTATGATAAATCGTTACGATAAGATTTTCATTGAAAGAAAAGGAATTCTTGAAGAGGTTGAAGGTAAATTTGATAATCCAGAACATCTGGTTCGTTTTGTTCAAGCTCTTGCAGTGAATGTAGGTAGGGATCTAAATCGTAAAAATCCATTTATGGATGCAAGATTGCCTGATGGTTCCAGGGTAAATATTGTGATTCCTCCAGTTTCGGTAGACAATCCTATGGTGACCATTCGTAAGTTCTCTCCAATGATGGTGAGTTATACTAACTTACTAAGCTATGGTGCTTTTGATGAAAAAATATTATATTTTATTAATCAGGCAGTAGTTGCAAGACAGAATATTATTATCAGTGGTGGAACTGGTTCTGGAAAGACAACGATTCTAAATTTATTAAGTCAATTTATTCCAGCAAAAGAACGGGTTGTTACCCTTGAAGATACTGTAGAACTGCAAATGAATGTGAAGAATGTGGTTAGAATGGAATGCCGTTCTTTCTTAAGTGATTCTCATTTTGAAATCAAAGACCTCCTGCGAAATGCATTAAGAATGAGGCCAGATAGATTGATTATAGGTGAGGTGCGTGGGGGAGAGGCTTTTGATATGTTGATAGCGATGAATACGGGACACGAGGGGAGTATGAGCACATTGCATTCAAATTCTGCCTTCGATGCACTCCGAAGAATTGAAGCTATGGTCCTAAGGGGCACTCAGGACATTCCTATTCAAACAGTAAAAGATGATATTGCTAAGACAATAAATATTATTATTCAAACGGAACGTTTTAGTGATGGATCACGCAGAATTTCCGAAGTTGTTGAGGTTGATGGCAGAACCACTCAAGACTATACGATCAATAAGATCTTTGAATTTAATGAGTTAGATAAGAAATTTACATCTTTGGGTTATGTACCTAAATTTGTGACTGATAGTAGAAATCCAAGGATTAAATTCCCTCAGGGATTCTTTGAGCCAGACCATGTGATTAAGTTGAGTTGAGTTTTGGCTAAATACCTTTAGGAAGCTCGCCATAATGGCTGAATGGAATTGAGAATGGGGAAATGTCAGCTTTTCCTGATAGTTTATAACTTCTTATTTTTTTGATGAAAATGTCCTTAAAGGCTTCCGTAGAGTTTTCAAAAGTAATGCGAAAAGGGATGGAAAGTATTGATTTTTCTTTTGCTGCAAGTAGAGTTGATTCAATTTTTTTTCCACTAAATAGAGGTTTATTGCCAATGAAAAACTCATAGTCTATTTGTCCAAGGGGTAGTGTCTTCGTATTGGGATTAAAGATTTCAAAATCGGCTTGAAGATCAAATCCTGAGATATCTATGGATTTGAGACTTAAACTTTTAAATTCAATGGTGGGCTCTTGATAAATAGCAGAAAAGAGGGTTTGGCAAGAACTCAGGGTTAGAACAAGAAAAAGACACAGGGTCATCTTCATCGACTACCTCCCAAAGGAAACTAAACTTGCCGGGCTTGCTATCGGGGGGTAGTAGTTTTTCTTCGGAAGTCGTTTGCTAGTGTAGAAAAGAATTAAAGCTAATGCCATAAAAATAAAAAACCAAGAGCTAGGTTGAAAAAATCGTAGCATGATTTAGTTTCTCCCCTTTTTTGTTAAGTTTTATGGGTTTTGCTATTTTTGTATATGCTATAGTATTCGATGCCACTAATGATACTCAATGCTGTTGAAAACCACAAGACAATATAGCCAATCTGTCCTAAATGGTGAAAAACTTCCTGAGGAAAACCAGTAAAAATTTCTTGCTGATAGCTTTTTCCAACGATGATGGCTGGGATAGACCCCATTTGCATTCCTGTTTTCCATTTGCCAGAACTTTTAGCTGCAATGATAATATTGTCAGCCGCGGCGGCAGCCCTAATTCCGCCAATGAAAGTATCTCTGAGGGTAAGTATGATGACTAGGAACGGGTCGATAAACCCCATAGAGTTAAGATAAATAAGAACCCCTAAGACTAAAATTTTGTCAGTCACAGGATCTAAAAACTTTCCTAGGTTGCTCACTAGATTCCATTTTCTTGCGTAATAGCCGTCAAAATAGTCAGTGATTGAGGCAATAATAAACAAGGTGGAGGCCAGAATAGCATTCAAAAAGTTATTATAAAAAAGAAAAAAAAGGATCAAAGGAAGAATATAGACTCTACTGAGAGTCAATTGTAGGGGTAGGTTTTTTTTCCAAGAACTCAAAAGCACTCCTTGTGTCTATGGCAGTAGATCTTTTGTTAAGTAGAGAAGAACTTACGCAGGTATTCAATTTTTGTCATTTGAAAAAAGTTTTTTGATAAAAAGTTTAATTAGAGGTAGACCTTTAAGCCATGTTTTCTCATTTACATAAAGTTCAGTTTTATGAAACGGATCAGATGGGTATTGTGCACCACTCAAACTACCTGCGTTTTTGTGAAGAGGCAAGAGTTGCTTGGGCTCACAATAGTGGCTTGATTGACTATCAAACTCCGGCCAGCGCTGCTAGATTTGCTGTTCTTGAGACAAGAGTTAAGCATCTTAAGCCTGCCTTATTTGGTGATGACTTACAAATTTTAGTTCAAGTTAAATCTGAAGGTATTAGAATTGAATTTCAATATAAAATAATAAACGCAAAAAATGAAGTTTTGGCTTTGGTTCATACGACTCATGTGCCACTAAGTGTGGATTTGAGACCGATGAGACTGCCCAAAGAGATGAAAGAAGTATTAGAGAGGGAATCATGGAAAGAAATTTGGCTTTAGAGTTTGTGAGAGTGACTGAGGCTGCTGCACTTGCTAGCAGTGAGTGGGTTGGTAAAGGTGATGAAAAGGCGGCTGATCAGGCGGCTGTGGATGCGATGAGAAGAGCTTTTGATTCTGTCAGAATCGATGGTACCGTAGTCATAGGCGAGGGTGAAAGAGATGAGGCTCCGATGCTTTACATTGGTGAAAAGGTCGGTTTTAAAGCTGATGATTCTCCAAAAATTGATATTGCCTTGGATCCTTTAGAAGGAACAACTATCTGCGCCAAGGGTGGCGTTGGAGCTATTTCAGTGATCGCTCTTGCTGAAAGTGGCAATTTTCTTCATGCTCCCGATACCTATATGGATAAAATTGCTTGTGGTCCTTTGGGTAGAGGGGTGATTGATATTGATAAAACACCCACAGAGAATATTCACCTTTTGGCTGAGGTTTTAAAAAAGCCAGTCTATGATTTAACGGTAGTTATTCTGGATAGACCTAGGCACGCTGATCTCATTCAAGAAGTTAGAAAAACCAAAGCTCGTATTCATTTAATAGGAGATGGCGATGTGTCAGCTGCTGTTGCTGCAGGATGGGGAGATAGTGGGATTGATCTGTTGTTAGGAATTGGAGGCGCTCCAGAGGGTGTTATTTCGGCTGCTGCAATGCAGTGTTTAGCTGGGGATTTTCAAGGTCGTCTTAAGTTCCGTAATGAAGAGGAAAAACAAAGAGCGTTAAAGATGGGGATTAAGGATCTAAATAAGAAATACTTGATTGATGATTTAGCTCGAGGCAGTGTCATGTTCTGCGCGACAGGCATCACTGATGGGCCTTTGCTAAAAGGTGTGAGGTTGCTTTCTCAACGTAAAGCTAAAACTGAAAGTATTGTGATGCGTTCAAAAACGGGAACTATCAGGACCATTGAAACAGTTCACAATTTATCAAAAAAACCAGTTTGATAGAAGGTCTAGACTTATGGCCTAGTTGACTTTAGTCGTAAAAACTAAAATCATGTTTTTATGGCTAAAGCATCAATCACCGAAGTATTTAAATGCACTCCCGAAGAACTTTATAAAATTGTCACTGACTATGCTCGCTATCCAGAGTTTTTAAGCGAAGTTAAAAAGTGCGAAGTTGTCAAAGTTGAAGGTAATAACAAGCTTGTTGAGTACCAAGTAGCAATGATCAAAACAGTTAACTATAAGCTGCAAATGCATGAAAACTATGTTGAAAATGGCATCACGTTGGTAAACTGGGAGTTTGTTAGTGGCGATATGTTTAAGTCTCTCAAGGGACAGTGGAAAATTGAACCAGAGGGCGATCATTGCCGAGCCACTTATGAAGTAGAAGCGAATTTTAATATGTTTGTTCCTGGACCTATTGCAAACACGCTAGTCAGCGTTAGTATGCCAAATATGATATCTAGTTATCACAAAAGGATTAAACAACTTTATGGTAAATGATTTTGATGGTTCTAAGAATAGCAGTAATGAGGAATCTAAAAAAGGCGATTTTGATCCTAAGTCTTTATTAGGCGAGACTTTAAAAAAGGTGTTTACCACTGGTGTTTCTGCCGCTTTTATGACAGAAGAAAGTATTCGTAATTATTTACAAGAACTAAAGCTCCCTAAGGAAATTCTGAATCTTTTGTTGCAAAGTGCAAGTAAGTCAAAAGATGAAATCACTCAAAAGGTTTCTAAAGAGATCATTAATATTTTTAACAAAATCGATTGGGTTTCAGAGTTAGCTAAATTTGCAGAGGAACATAAGTTTCGAGTGACTGCTGAGATTGATATTGTAAAGAAAAAGGCAAATATAGAGGTGGATCCTAAATCTGAAATGACCTCAGAGTCTAACCATACGGAGACACGGAAAAATAAAGATGAAATTTAATAGGGTCTTTAAAAGACTCTAGAAGGAAGAGTGTTAGTGGATAAAATGAAGTTTCAAGTTAAACAAAAGAGTCATTGGCTGCAGGTCTTTGTTTTTGCATTGGCCTTAGGTTGTTTTTTTTCTCAAAACCTATTGGCTAAAGATCTCTCAAGTCGTCTAGGTATTGGTATAAAGAATAATGCTTCGGAAGATGTGCCTTCCTTAGCTGTTGTATTTTTTCCTAATAATGATTTTGCAGTGACTGGTGGTCTTGGGATTGATACGCAGAAAGATCAGTCAAAATTTGTAGTTTCAGGTGGTGTAAGAAAAATTTTATTTCGTGAGAATCAAATGAATTTTTACTTTGGTGGGCAACTAGGGGTTGTCAATTTTGAAACGGCTGGAGATAAACAAAATGGTTTTGAACTCAATGCCCTTTTTGGTGGAGAGTTCTTTTTCACGGGACTAGAATCTTTAGCTTTTACGTTTGAGGGTGGTGCTGGAATTGCCTCACTCAAGGAAGTTCGTTTTAGAACTGTAGCTGATTCTCCGTTGCGTGCGGGAATTATCTTTTATTTTTAATAATTAAGAAGGTGAGTGTTATATGACAAAAAAAATAATTATGACTCAAAGTGCTCCTGCTCCTATCGGCCCATACAGCCAAGCAGTACAAGTTGGTCCATTTCTTTATTGTAGTGGTCAAATTCCTTTAGATCCTGTGAGTAACCAAGTTTTGTCTGGCGGTATTAAAGAACAAACAGAACTTGTGATGAAAAATATCCATGCGGTTTTAAAAGAAGCTGGTTATGATTTCCAAAATGTAGTTAAAACCACTATTTTTATTACTTCTATGAAAGATTTCCCTCTAGTGAATGAGGTTTATGGGCTTTACTTCAAGGAACTTCCCCCAGCTAGATCAACTGTAGAAGTCAGTGGTTTACCCAAGGGGGTAAATGTTGAAATTGAAGTGGTAGCTTACAAATAATGGTTACATTTTAGTTGCAGTAAAGGGGACAAGCTCGTGCTAACAAGAAAGAGAATTTTTATAGGATCTTTTTTGTTAGTGAGTCTTGTCTTGATTTCATTGTACTTCTCAGAAAGAAAGAAAGTTTCGTTTTATTTTAAGTCCAACTATCTAGAAAAAAACAAAGCTGATTGCGGTGTCGTCCTAACTGGAGGACCAGGCCGTATCCGTGAGGGTATTGATCTTTTAGCTGATAAATTTATTAAGAAGTTAGTCATTTCAGGTGTTAACCCCTCTTCGAATTTTAAGCAAATTTTTCCTTTGTGGGTCTATTATCCTGAAGTCCAAGAGGCGGATGTGATTCTAGAGAAAAGAAGTGAAACGACTTTTGGTAATGCAATTCAAAGTTTGCCATTGGTAGAGGTATTAAAATGTCAGGATGTGCTTTTGGTGACTTCTCAACTGCATTCTTATAGAGCTTATCGTACTTTTCGCAAGATTTTCCCGAAAAACATAGAAATTAAAATTAGCCCTTCTGAAGTATCGCCAGAAAGTTTAACTTTTTTTGATATGTTTCAAGAAGTCTTGAAGTCGCTTTTCTATTCTTTGTGGGTATATTAAACCTGCTTGATGAAACTATTTAAAAGTCTAGTTATTGTTTTTTGTAAAATTCCGATAAATTTTCCATGAATAGAATATGGTTGAACATTGAAGGGTTGGGACGATCTATCACAGGGAATCTAGAGTATACCTTTAGAATATTCTTGATGGTGTATCTTTCCTTTCGAGCTGCATTTTTAGATCATACTCAAGGTTTGAGGACAATTCTATCCGTGCTTTCCACGCAAATTTATTTTACCGGCTGGCAAGCTATGCCGTTAATTACGATTCTAGCTTTAGCTTCAGGTGGCATTTTAATCATTCAAGGAATGAGCAATCTGACTTTGTTAGGCGGAACTGAAATGATTGGTAATCTACTTGTTCTAGTGCTTGTCAGAGAGATTGGTCCATTGCTAACGGCTCTTGTTGTGATTGCTAGAAGTGGAACTGCAGTTTCAACTGAAGTTGGTAATATGCGAGCTAATCGTGAGATTGAGGCTCTTGAATCTATAGGTATCAATCCTCTGAGTTTCATTGTTTTCCCTAGGATTTTAGGTGGCGTTATTAGTGTCCTGTGTTTGGCATTTTATTTCATTGTAATATCGATTCTTGGTGGTTTTTTAATTACACGATTTATTCACGATATTCCTTTTAGTTTTTATTCAGAGAGTGTGTTGCGAGCTTTTGCTAAAGAAGATGTATTTATTTTTTTACTCAAGAATAGTTTTAGTGGAATGATTATCTTTGTAGTTTCTTGTTATCAAGGATTAAGTGTTAAGAAAAGTCCTCATGAAGTCCCTCAGGTCACAACTCAAGCGGTAGTAAAGAGTATCATTTATGTGACGGTTTTTAACATGTCCGTCACAGCAATTGTATATCTGAATCAATTAAAGAAAATAGGAGTTTTTTAATGGAAAATCACATTCAAATTCCCAAAATCCATCGGCTTAAATTTGAAGGACTTTCCTTTAAACATGAAAGCCAAGAGCCTATTTTGCAAAATGTAGATTATGAATTTCCGGCAGAAGAAACAGTGCTTATAAAGTCTTTGCAAGGGGCTGGGAAATCCACACTGTTACAAATTCTAGCTGGATTGATTATTCCTACTTCTGGGAAGTACTTAATTAATGATGAAAATGTGTTAGAAATGACTTTTGAGGAGTTTTTACCCTATCGCCTTTCTATTGGCTATACTTTTGATTACGGAGGCTTAATTAGCAACCGGACTGTGTATGATAATATGATTTTACCTCTGTTGTATCATAAGCTGCTTGATTTTAATCAAGCTGATTTGAAAATTAGAGAGTTGCTTAAGAGTTTTGAATTAGAAAAATTTAAAGACGAAAGGCCAGCGCATATTCCAGGAAGGATTAGGAAAATTGTTTGCTTGCTTAGGGCTATGGTGATTGATCCACAAGTTTTATTGTTAGATGATCCTTCTGTCGGTTTAGGTCAGGATATCAGTTTGAAATTTTTGGATTTGATAGAACAACATAAAAAAGAAAGAAATTTGAGACATATTTTTATTACTTCTTATGATGACAAATTTATGAGCCTAATTCCTCATAGGACTATTCATCTTGATAATGGGTTTCTTTATAATCACGAGGAAGAAAGTAAAAGGACTGTAAATTTATGATGAATGTGAAGTTTAATAAATTTGAAAGGGTTGCTGGGCTATTTGTTCTTTTAGCTATAGTTGGCTCTTTGGTAACAGCTTTAAGCGTAGCTATTAAGCAAGGATGGTTTGAGAATAAGGTGAAATATCAAACCGTGTTTAACTCAGCCGATGGTATTCACAATGGAACTACTGTGCTTATGGCGGGTATCCGCGCTGGAGGAGTAGAGGACATTGAACTCCTTGGAAATAATAAAATCAAAGTTACTTTTTATGTTATTGGAAAATTTCAAAACCGTTTGCGCTCAGACTCAAGGGCTCAATTGATCCGTCCTTTTATTATTGGAGACCGTGTATTAGAGCTTACGGTAGGGAGTGATACGGCGACTTTAGTTAAGGAAGGTGCCATGATTCCTTCAGAAGAGACATTAGACTTAATGACTTTAATGAGTGGAAAAAAACTGGGCAACTCTTTGGAGAAAATTTCGGGAATGTTAGAGAATTTGCAGTATTTGATGGAAACTTTTCTTGATAAGGACAGAACCCAGTCGATGGTTAGGATTTTTGATCAACTGGACCCATTACTAGGAAGCATGAACACGATGAGTACAGAGGTAACCAAGCTCAGTAAGCAGTTAACCTATGATCAAAATCTGAAAAAGACCTTAGCGCAAACAGTGATTTTAACTAAGGAGTTTAATCGTATTCTTCCTGAACTTAATAGGCAAAACCCAGAGCTTGCTAAAAACTTAGCAAGTCTTACTTCCAATTTGTCGCAAATGACTCAGGAGTTTAAAAACATCACGGTGATGATGAAGAATTATGGTCCTGAAATACCTACCGTAGCTAAAAGAGCGTTGGAAGCTTTAGATGAAGCCACTATTTTAATGAAAGCAATGCAAAAGAATTTTTTCTTAAAGTCATCAGTCAGAGAAGTTGTTGAGGAGGAAGAAAAAGAAGTGGGTGATGGGACTCGTCTTCCTGCGCGTGAGCGCTCTGCGCGAGAGAAAAAACCATAAAAAGATATTGATTCTGATAAAAAAGACAATAAAGTTAGCTTGTGGTCGTTTATTTTTTTAAAAAGCTAATTCTTTCTTCGCGAGCTGGAAACCTTGTTAGGCGTATTTCAAGGTTATCAATGATTGGTATTGGTGTTTCAGCTTTTGCTTTCCTTACAGTTTTGTTTGTGATGAGTGGGATGAATAAAAGCATTGAAAGTCGAATAGTGGCCCTAGAACCTCATTTAAGCTTAAAAAAGGAAAATAACAAATCTGTATCTTTCTTAGAGAGTCATATCATCAAAGATTTTTTTAAGGAGCATAAAGCTAAGCGGATTTCCATTTATGAAACTCAGGATGTGATTTTAAGATCAATGGATGGACAGTTTCGTGGAGCTATCGCCCAAGGGTTTTCAAGAGAAAGTTTAGAGAATTTCTATTATAACTTAAAAGAGCTTGAAAAAAGCAAGTCCAATCAGCGCAAAGAAGACATCAATAAGAAGATAGAAAACAAAGATTCAGTTGTTAGTGACCAGTGGATGCAGATGGAAGCTCCTGCTATGAATGAGATTTTTATAGGAGTGGATTTAGCAAGAGCTTTGGGGGTTTTTGAAGGAGATTACGTAATGGTGCTACAACCAGAGAGTCTACTTTTAGCTCCTGGAGAAACGCCCACATTTGAAAAAGTACAGATTAAAAAGATCATCACTACTAATTTGAATGACTTGGACTCTCAAGGTGTTTTCTATATTCGTGATTTAGCCTTAAACTCATTACGTACATCATTAAGTCGTCAAGTAGGGATTGAAGTTTGGTTGGAAGACCCTTTTTTAGCTAAATCCTTGAAGAAAGCTATGGTGGAAAAGTTAGAAACTGAGCCTGGTTGGGTTGTAGAAACTTGGATGGACAGAAACTCGGCTTTGTTTTATGCCTTGAAACTAGAGAAGTTAATGATTGGAATTTTCTTAGGATTAGCTGGATTAATCTCTTCTTTTTCTATTATAACTGTTTTAGCCCTATTGATATCTGAAAAAACTAGAGACATTGCTATGCTCAGAACTCTTGGCTTATCTCAAAAAAAAACCATCGATATTTTTATAAAAATGGGGATGGTGATTTCTTTAGTTGGATTACTTATAGGAGCTTTTGCGGCTCTTTTTATGGGTATGTATATTGAGCGTAATCCAATAAATATTTTACCAGATATCTATTATGATTCTTCAATTCCAGCGCGAGTGGATTATGTGCTATTTGTACTGGTTTTAGTTGTTAGTGTGGTGATTTCCTTTTTGGGCTCTTATATTCCAACTAGAGCCCTTGAGCGAATTACTCCATCTCAGGCTTTAAGGCAAAAGAACTAAGAGCTGGCCCCTAGGCTTTTTTGTTAGCATAGGGGACTCTGATTTTTACACTGAAATTTGAAACTCTCTAAGGGTTTCGTTTAAAGAGGTTTTCAGATCAGTACTAGGTTTTCTTTTTCCAATAATTAATGCACAAGGAACTCCATAGTCACCAGCTGGAAATTTTTTATTTAAGCTTCCAGGAATAACAACTGAGTTTTTAGGAACAATACCTTTGTATTCAATAGGCGAACTTGTAGTCACGTCAATGATCTTGGTACTTGAGGTGATTGTTACACCAGCACCCAGAACAGCGCCCTCTTCAATCAAAGCGCCTTCGACAATAATACAGCGTGATCCAATGAAAGCATTATCTTCAATGATTACTGGCTGCGCTTGGATAGGTTCTAACACTCCGCCAATGCCGACTCCCCCAGACAGATGGACATTTTTACCAATCTGTGCGCAAGAGCCAACGGTAGCCCAAGTATCTATCATGGTGCCTGTATCTATATAGGCGCCTATATTAGTATAAGATGGCATTAAAACCACGCCAGCATTGATAAAACTCCCATAGCGAGCCACAGCTGGAGGAACAACACGAACATTTTCTTTTCCACTCCAGTTCTTAACAGGAATTTTGTCATAAAAGCTAAGTTCTTTGAAATCAATAACACGCATTTTCTGTAGGCGAAAGTAAAACAGAATTGCTTGCTTGACCCACTCATTGGTTTTCCAAAGAGAGCGTTCTTCTTTGGTATCCATTTTTTCAGACACTCTGAGTTTACCTTGATCAAGTAAGTGAATGACCTCAAGAATCGCGGAGCTATCTTCGGAGGTGATGTCATCGAACTTTAGGCCGTCGTTAAGATCTTGTTGGATTTTATTTATGATATTTTCAAGTAACATAAGCCTTGTTCTCCTTAGGTTTTGTCGTTATTTTTTTTCTGTAGCTTTAAGAGCTGCTAAAATAGCAGGGACATGAATCTTGTTGATTTCTTTAAAATCGATATCCCGCTCAATTTCGAAAGTGATTGTTGGGATATTTCTTTCTTTACCAGCAAGAGTTCCAAGGCTTCCTGGAGTAGGGTATCCAATGTCTGTCTCGATAGGATAGCCTGTGAGTTTTTTTAAAATTTCGGCTTCTGCCTCCCATCCCGAGCCATTGACATTAATCATGGGTGTGAATGAGTGCAGAGAAATTAAAAGTTTGTAGTTTCTTTGATCAAGCAGTTTTACGAGGGCTTGATTCTCTGGCTCACTATTAGCTGAGTGACCTGGAAAGTACCGAGGGTTTTTAACTTCGCTAGTCCAATCTCTTGTTGGTAAATTACGGTTCAAATCTATCCCATTACAGTTGTGGCGTTGCTTATTCAATATACCTTCTATGTTAAATTCGGGAATTAGAGTGATTTTAAGGTTCAAATCATTCAGAGTTAAAAAACTTTTTAGAAGTCCTTGAGCTGCAATAACGCCCTCTGGTTCATCTCCATGAACTCCTCCTAGAATTAATACTTCATTGCCATTATTACCAAATTCATATTTAAAAATAGGAAGACCTTTGATTGAATTGGCGAACACGTCCATCTTAAATTCCATAAATACTCCTGATGAAATCGAATAAAGCATTGAGTTTTATAAATGACAAGAAATTTTCAAATTTAACTATTTACAGAATAAAAAAATAATCCTACTAATCAAATAAGATAACTAAAAGAAAATTAAACCCTAATGAGGTCAAAATGTCGAAAGCTCAAGCAGAACTGGAACTTCAAGATAAACCGCAAGAGTCTTTTTTACGCTATGAAGCCGATGAGCTTATCTTCGTAACTCCAGCTGAAAATAGTAGACCAGAAAAAAAGAAGTCAGTTGCAAAGCTTCTTAATAATTATACTGGGCCATTGTATTGTTATGATCTTGATTTTATCCGTTATCGTGCTCAAAAAATGCAAGCTGTATTGAAAAATGTAAAACTATTTTATGCAATGAAAGCTAATTTTAATGAAGAAGTATTAAAAATATTCCTTTCTCTTGGGGTAGGAATAGATGTTGTCAGTGAAGGCGAAATTCGCAAGGCTTTGTCTGTAGGGTTTACCCCTGATCAAATTGTTTATAGTGGAGTTGGCAAAACGAAGAAAGAAATTGACTCGGCAATTGAGCTTTCCATTTATCAAATCAATGTGGAAAGTCTTCCGGAGTTAAGACGGATTATTGAAATAGCAAAAAATAAAAAGAAAAAAGTGAATGTGGCTTTCCGTCTCAATCCAAATATGAGTATAGAAACTCACCCTTATATAGCAACGGGTTTAAGGGACAATAAGTTTGGAATAGAGCTAGAAGCATTCACTGAACTTATGGCGATTTCCAAAGAAAACAAAGAGTTTCTTAATGTGCGAGGTATATCACTTCATCTAGGATCGCAAATGAAGGAGTTTCAGCCACTTAAAGATGCCTTAAGTAAACTACGAGATTATTTTATACAGCTAAATAAAGAGTTTGAAGAATGTGTTTGTTTTGACGTAGGTGGTGGGCTTGGTATTTTTTATGAAAAGCAAGACCTAAAAGCAGAGAATCAACTTTTGGAGAATTATAAAGAAGTTATTTTTTCTGAATTGGAAGACTTGTATAAAAAAATTCCTAATTTTGAAATCCAATCGGAACCAGGTCGGTGGCTGGTGGCCCATGGTGGTTTTTTATTAAGTGAAGTGCAATATATAAAAAAAACAAAATTCAAAAATTTCTTAATAATTGATTCTGGAATGAATCATTTATTAAGACCCTCATTATATGAGGCTTATCATGAGGTCATGTCTGTAAAAAATAATGAAAAAAAAGAAATTTATGATGTGGTAGGGCCAATTTGCGAGTCATCGGATTTTTTTGCAAAAGGTAGAACTTTATCAACACTTAACGAGGGTGATTTTGTTTTGATTGCAGATTGTGGAGCTTACGGAGCAAGTATGTCCAATGATTATAATTTGCAAGCACGAGCTAAAGAGATTTATTTGTAATAGAAAGAGCAAAGAATTTTCTGAGCTTGAGGTATCTTGTAGAAACGAGAGAGCTCTGAGCGCAGAACTAAGTTTCTTCTTGTTAAATACTCATTCTTTTCTTGATTTAACTCTTCCTGGTGCCCTTCAAAGAAGGGCGAAGAACTCGTTCTAGCTTGGTATAAGTCAATCACATCTTGAGGTGGCATTTTTCCAAGATAGTTTTTTAATTTTTGTGAAGCGAGTAATTCTCTTGCTATCTGAGCGTCAGACTCGTGTCCTTTCCAGTAATTATTTTTTGTATCTACGGCCACAAATTTGTGGCCGAATTCAAAAATAAATTTTTCTTTAATTGCTTTATCAGTAAGTTGTTGTTCTGTGTTGTGACGGAAGGAACGCAGTTCTTCAAAGATTTCTCGATTAACTAAATCAATGATGACTTCAAAGCGATTCATGACAGTTTCGAATTCTTTGACTTCTTCCTTTGGAATTTTTAGCTGAGCTACAGCTTCATCAAGTAGGTCTTTAAAAAGCTCGCTATCAATACGATTTATATGATCTTTAGAGAACTTAGCTTTTTCTTTTATTGGTGTTAGTTTTTCTTGGCCCTCTGGGGAAGAAAAATCAACCCCATAAGCACTGACCAGGCCATGACTTAATGGTTCTGGTGAAGTGGATTTTGGGTAATATCTTTCTATAAAACTTTGAGTGTGACTGAATTTAGCCCAATCATGTTGTGAAGCTCTTTTACGAGTAAGCTCTGGATATCGAAGCAGGATACTAAACTCAGGTTTTTCTTGTAAGATTTTTGAAGCAAGAAGAAATTCAGCTACATAAGCAACCCCAAGACTATGTTCAGCCATTTCAATTTCAAACTGCACGAAGCTTCTGGGTTTGTTAAAAAAAGCTAATGAATTATAGCTAAGCAATAAAATAAATAATAATTTTTTAAACATCAGGGGAATTAAATGCAAGTTAAAAGCCAACAAGAGTCGTGTTAATAAAATTTATTAATCAGTCTTTAAACTGTTTTAATGGATTTCAAGAGGTAGGAGTTTTATTAGATTTGATTTATTTTAAAAATTTAGAGTTTTTAAGGAGCCTTTATTTGGCTCTATGACTAAAACTCTACAGTGTTAAAGTTTTTTTATATCAGCTATATAAAGCTATTATGAAAAAACTCATGGTGCTTTTCTTTTTAATAACGGTTATCGCTAGAGCGCAAATCTCATCGACATTTTCATCTATAAGCTCAACTTATAAAATAAGATCTTTTTTTAAAGTACTAGAAGATGTAGAGCCTTTTAGGTTAAGCAGCATGGAAAAATTTCAGATTAAGCTTTTGTTACATGAGTGGCAAATGACTGGGAGTTTGAATCTAGAAAATATTAAAGATAAATATCAGAGTTTAATAAATAGTGGTAAAGTGTTTGTTAGTAATAAAAAGTATGAATCCTTTGAAGAATATTTAGTTCAAGAGGCTAGCTCTTGGCCTAGAACAGGTGATTTGACTGCTGATATTAAGAGAATTGAAGAGGTTGGACTTGAACTCATAGAGCCTGAATTTACAGATGAGTCTGTTAAAAAAGTTTGGGAGCAGAATAAGACTAATAAAACAGATTTTTTAAAAAAAACAAGTCTTTTTGCCTATATCGAACTATTAAAAATGGCAAACACTTCGTCAGGTTCCTTAACTGGGTCAGTTGATAAAACAACAATTGAAGAACATATAGTAAATATTGAGAAAGATCTAAATCAAGCAGTTAAGGAGTCTTTGGGAGAGCTTTTTTCCAAAGAAAAAAAACAATTTATCAGTCAAGCTTTTCCTGAGTTGCTTTCAATTTATTTTAGAAGAAGTTCCTTGAAAATGAAATTAAATATGTTTTCAGATCTTTTAGATAATTCATTTCCTTATGAAAAAGAAAATTTAATAATGGCCTATTTTAGCAATAGTGGCCCACAATTTCAGAAGTTAATTCAGTCTTTTTCTAAGGAAGAAAGTATTGATAAGAAGTGGCAACCTTTATTTGAAAAATTTGAATCTAGTGTTCGAGAGGTTCCTTTTTGGCAGGTAGAAAAATTGCTTAAAGTTTCTCGTTTCCCATTTGAAGTCTTATCAGTTTCTCCTCAAAGACTTGGAACGGGTACAATTTCGCAAAGTCACCTTGGAAAAGTGAGATTTAATGACGGTCGTGAGCAAGAGGTTGTTTTTAAGTTTATAAAACCTGGAGCCGCAGAGAGAGTTCTTGAAGAACTTGAAATTATTAGAGCTGCTTGCGTAGAGTTAGATGAAAACCCTGAATTTAGCAGTAAGAACTATATGAAATTAGCGCCCTTAGCTGATAATATTTATAAAATGCTCGTGAATGATTTGAAGTTAAAAAAATCCTACGCTTATCAAAAACTTGCGATTAAACATATGACAAGAGATGATATTGTGATTCCAGAAGTTTGGTTGAGCTTAGAAAAGGAACCTAATTTTATGGTTCAAACTAAGGCTGAGGGACAGAAATTATCCAAGTTTGAACCTGAGGTTGCAGTTAAAATTTTGAATCGATTAATAGAGTTTTGGATGGATGAGGCTATATTTGGAGACGGTTATTA
Source organism: Pseudobdellovibrionaceae bacterium (assembly GCA_013359135.1). Lineage (GTDB taxonomy): Bacteria > Bdellovibrionota > Bdellovibrionia > Bdellovibrionales > Bdellovibrionaceae > UBA2316. Next base: position 105,135 of record JABWCN010000012.1, read on the forward strand.
TCATGCAGATCTTCATCAAGGTAATTACTTTGCAAAGATCCAAGAAGAATTTAAAGGTCATGAGAAAACTATTATTACTCTTATTGATTTTGGTATGTTCGGTGAGTTAACAACTCAAGACAAAAAAGACATTATGGCTTTAGCTATCACTTTGAAGGCTAAAAAAGTCGAAGAATTAACTACTGTAGCCTGGAGACTTGCAAATAAAAGTCAGTCGCAAATCACTCATAAAAAACTATTTCTACTTTTAAATGAAAGAATCAGGGAGCAGGAACAAGATTTATCAATTGATGCTCTACTTAAGCTTTTCACTGCAAATGGTCTTGAATTGAATCAACGTGTTTTGGGCTTTTTAAGAGGTTCTGTTACACTAACTTCGCAGTTAAAAAAATTAGATAAGAGAGTTTCTTTTGCAGATATTGCACTAAGAGTGTCTTTAAAGCATCCTTTGAAAGCCTTGACTGTGTTTTCCTTAAAGGAAGTAAGCTTTAGAGACCTAGTTAAGTTGTTGTGGGTGCATTTTTTTAGCAACAAACAAAAGGCGCAAAGCAAAAAAAACATGAATTCATGTGTTTCTTTTTACGGCAGATAGTATAAATTTATTTATGAGATGGTTTAAGTGCTAAGCCTTTATAAAGGAGTGATTATGATAAAACGAGTAGGTTTTTTGCTGTTAATGAGTTTATTAGTTTCTTGCGCTCATCATCGCGATGTTCGCCCTGGTACTGAGGGAGTGCATAAGGTGTTAATTCATACTGATGACCAGGAAGAAGGTGCTCGCGATGCGATTGAGCAAGCTAATCATTTTTGTAAAGAAAGAAATCAATACGCAGCTTTTATTAATGAAGAAAAGAAATACACTGGAAGTATGAATGAAAGTGATTATAAGAACGCAAAGACTGCTGCCAAGGTGGCTAGCATGGTAGGTGGTACAGCTTACGTGTTTGGGGGCAAAAAGGAATCCACTGCTGGTGGAATTGTTGGTCTTGGTGGAGGTATTGCTGATGCTGCTTTAGGAAAAGGCTATACCGTAGAAATGAAATTTAAGTGTCAGTAGTAATTCAGCAATAATAAAGCTTTAGTTGAATTCTGCGCTCCACCAAGTTTGAATATCAGAGCAAGGGAAGTCGGTAGGTTTAATACAAAACGTTCCTCCAGCATGACCCATCATTTTTTTATAGAACAAATTATTTGTGGGTGATCCCCCCTGGAATGGAGAGGGACTCATGAGAGGGCCATAGAATAAATCTTTAAAGTTCCAAGAATGGCACCTGTTGCAGGTGCCTGTTACTAGACTATTAAGACCTTGATTGTAGATCATTTCGGCTTTGGGTGTGAAAGCTGTGAAACTTAGATAAGCAGGTGTAAGACTAAAACTTGGACTAGCTGCATGGGCATAGGCATAAAGCTTATGTGCTTTTGCATTAGCATAGGCAGCAGGAATAGTAAAAGAGTAGTAATGACCTGCATTTGCTCCTAATGATTGAATATTTGCTAGAGCATTGCCTATTAAGGTACCCGTGCCGACGGGTCCATCAACATAAAAATAGACTCTAATAGATTTGTCTTTGTTTTTCGGATCCAAAGCGTAGCCCCATACTTTTCCTGATGCAGAGATAGAATCAAGACTTCCTTTAATAATTCCACTGAACTCACTTCCAACTTCTGGATTACCAGAGGTATCTGGTCCTGCTGTTTCTGAATTTTGATCTGTTTGGGCCTGTTGGCTAGGATCAGAACAGTTAGTAAAAAGAAATGATAAAATAAAACCAGTAATGGCTAAGCTAAAAAAGGCCCTTTGTTTAGTCATTAAGATTCCCCCTCTAATGAGCACTGATAAAATCTATATTAAGGACACTAGTCAGCGGCGCTAGTAATGTAAGTATACTAAGATAAAGAGTAAAGAACTAGAAAAACTCACTTATTATTAAAGTGATACAATAGTCAAAGTTACTTGAGCGTTCGTTTTTGAGAATCCAAAAATTTCGTAAATAAATGAAGCAGAGTTTGGTCGGCTTGATCTAAAGGCATTTTATAGTGTTTGCTAAAAAGCTCCAACAGCTGGTTATAACTAGTGGTTCCGTTCAATGAGCAAAATACATCCGCATAGGTTTTTGCGATGATCTGCTGCTGTTTTAGTTCTGAGCTCAGGGGGATTGGTAAGTCTCTGTTACAAAGCCAATCTGGTAACAATGAGGTGGCTACTTCAGGGATAGAACTTTTTTTTCTCGCAACAAAATTATAAGTTTTTTCATAACGTTTTTGGCTCTTAATTTCAGACTGAAGATAAGGTAGTGGTTCGACGAAATCCTCACTAACCTCAAAGCCATTTTGAGATAACTTTTCTTTGATTTCTTGGGATGTTAATTGTTCAAGTGGATCTGCATGCATAAAGCCAAGAGGTCCATGATTAATCCAAAATCCACCTTTTTTTAAAACGCGGTTTATAATAGCGCTCACCTGGTTAAAACTTAAGGGAAGAATATCGATAATCCAAGGAGTAAGAACGACATCTAAAGTTTCATTTTTTAAAGGTAAATGTTGAAAGTCAGCAAGAATAGGAAAAAAACCAGAGATTTTTTTATAATGTTGATAGCTTAGAATTCTTTCACGACAGACATCATCAAGAGAAAGAGGAAAGCTAGAAATTTCATAAAGCTTCAAGTTTTTTCCGGACATCATTTTAAGGGCGATCATTAAAAGTAAGGGGTTAAAGTCGATGGCTAAAGTTTTTTGTATTGATAAGTTTAAATGTAAATCAAGAGCTAAGCGACAGGCTCCAACACCAAGCACAGCCATAGATTCTATTGGTTGAGGTAAATTTTTAAATAATTTTTTACAAATTTCAAGGCTTAATTCATTTTCATTAGAAGATGTATCATCTCCAAAATCTCTAAAAATATTTTCTAAGTACAAAGCCAGAGTCTGTTGAGAAGGAACGTAGAAGTCATGTATATTTTTTGGAATCTCTTGAGCGTTTGTTAAGTTTGGGAAAAAATCATTTAAAATCTCGCTCATTTTTTTTTCATTATAAGCAAAGGCTTCGCTAAGTTGCTTTAGTCTTTGCTTAGTCAGTGGACTGTTTGTAATTTTTTGTTTTTCTTCAATGATTTGAGAAATCTCATCATTTTCTTCGTATCCATTTTGATTAATAATAGAAAAAATATTTTTATTTTTTTCTGGGAAATCTAAAAATTTTTTTAATAATTCTTGGAAATTATTTTCATTCCATTTTTTTATAATATTTTTT
>JABWCN010000087.1 GCA_013359135.1 Pseudobdellovibrionaceae bacterium
ATTTCATATTCAGATTCTTTTCGTGTATCTATACATTCGGTTATATATTTCAAATACTTCTTTCCCAATCGTAAGTCGTACGAATTGGTTGTTAAATGCGATTCATTAAAAGGCGAAATTTTAATACGATTTAATTGAATTTGTTTTGCTATTTCTGGACCAGTCAAAATCATTTAACACCTCCAACAATTTTACTGAATGCTATGTCCGTTGGTAAAAAAAGGTTCGACTCAAGTGGCAAGTTTGATTTTGCATAATACTTTGAATAAATACCTTGAATTCCTTGATTTACCCAAAATGAAACTTGTCCAATTTTCATTTCAGGATAAATTCTAATTGGCTTGCAACAATACATTTCTAGAGTCCAGCAATGATTACTTCCCGTATGACCAAGATTTGCTGAAATTTGTAAAAATAATCCCAAGCGCCCAAGAGAACTACGTCCAATTAATGACATCGAAAACTTATTACTTCCAATTTTTTCTAATGTTGTCCCTAAATATAAAATACCTGGCTGCAAAACATAGCCAGTCTTTGGAATGAAAACAGTTTCAAAAATGGTGCTGTCATCTTTTTGCATCCCAACCTTAAGAGTTGATCCTAGGCGATAGTTGTAGCTATTGGGATTTACATTTTCTAAAATAAATGGATCAATAGAGATATTTCCATCAGCAATTTCTTCTATAATTTTTTTCTTAGTTAAAATCATATAGTCCTCTAAAATAATTCTACAAACCTTTTACCAAATTCATTTTTTTTGTATCTTAATATCAAAACTGAATATTCTTGAAATGGTCTTAGGCGATTTGTTACATCACGAATTTGATAAAGACGGTCATACATAATCTTCAGAGTATTTTCATCTCTGATGGATCGTAATTCAGCAGCTCTTTCAATTGTTGACTTACAATAATGCGAAATTTCCTCATCAGTTTCCTGAACAATATGACTACGATTTTCATAAGTAATCTGGAAATCTTTATATAGGTTCATAACTTGTTTATAACTTATTTGAGTTGGCGTAATTCCTAAGACTTGCTCCGCTTCTTGGAGTAGTTGTTGCGGAATTTGACCATTAACATAAAATGGAGAAGCTAAAATATAACCCTCATTATCAAAAAAACTGATTAGTTGATTGATCATCTTTTGTGGATCTGGAAAGAAACCTAATGCTGCACCAACAACAACATGAGTTGCCTTTTTATGAGGTTTAAATTGAGTTGCATCTTGAACGTGAAAAACTAAATTTTTATTATTGAGATTATTCTGAATAGCACTTGTAACAGACAAAGTACTTATGTCTACTCCTTCACCTGTACAATGAGCTATCTTACTAATTTCACTTACTGAAAAACCCGTCGTACAGGCTATCTCTACAATATGAGAATTAACATCAACGAACGAGTTAACAAGCCATCTTGTTATTGTATCAAAAGACCCAGGAGGAACGTTTGTTTGATTAACAAAACCCACAAAATCTGTATAACTCATACTCTTAATATCTTTTACCATATGCATTTTAGAACCTCATCTTTTTAGTAATCAAATAGCAATCTGAAAGCCATACTTTGTCTCAGTTTTAGACAGTTTTAATCTGAAGCTTATCAATTCTTTGATTGTTAGACTGATTTGAAAAATGTGTATTTTTTTTTAGACAAAAAGCGGCAGCACAATGTCTACAGAAATATCAATTTAATTTTTTAGTTAGATAAAAAATTAAATTGTATAAATTTATATTTGCTTGAGTATTTACTAGTTTCATATTTTTTCAACAAAGATTTTCATCTTAATTATTGAATTTTAAGTCGAGAAAATAAGTTCTATTCTATCCTAATAGATTGCTCTCATTTTTGAAACACTACTTGAATGTAACATCTGTGGCTTGAAAGCCCTCACCCTAAAGCCTCTACCAAAAAATCAAAGACAATCCGAATACGACGATTCTTTTTTAATTCACTATGAGCGACAAGCCAATTATCAACTTTAAGTGGTGGTAGTTTTTCTAAAACTTTACGTACAGATTTTTCCTTAGTTGCGACTTCTTCAAGCATGACTCCGATACCAGCGCCATGCTTAACCATTTCCCAGTGGAAAATATGATCATCAGAAAGGATATGAAAATTTTTTGAAGTCAGGTCAACACCAATTGTTTTAAGACCTTCGATGTATTTGTGATTACTTGTAAACCCAATAAAATCAGCATTTTTAAGATCAGAAATTTTACGTATTTGTCCAATTTTATTTAGATAACCAGGTGTTGCGTATAAATAAGCATTAGTTTTTCTGAGTTTCTTAAAAAAAAGTTCTGGATGGGTTGGCTCAACATTTCTAATAGCTATATCAGCTTCCCGCTTACGAAGATCACTAACCTCGTTTGTCGAAACAAGCTCAATTTGAATTCCAGGCTCTTTCTGGCTTAGCTTAGAAATTAAAGATGGAAGAATATATGCTGACATCGTATTAGTTGCTGAAATCGACACGCTTCCTTCAATCGACTGTGATCGACCAGACGCAGTCAAGGAAAGTCTATTAGCAGCTTCACCCATTGCTTTTACATGTTCGTAAAGCTCCAGACCACTAGGTGTAATTTCAAATCCACGTCCGACCCTTTCAAACAGACTTACGCTAAGTTCTTTTTCTAAAGCACTTACTTGTCGACCTAAGGTACTTTGATTCATATTTAAAGCCCTTGCTGCCGCCGACAAAGAACCTTCTTCGACAGCTACGAAGAAAGCACGGGCACGATTCCAATCAAATTTAATGCTATTCCAGTTCATTTTTTTTACCATGCGTTTATGCATATCTTAGTATCAATTTTAGCTATTTTAGTTTCATTTATCCATGTGTACAATACAAGAATAGAAGAGGTATTTCAATGGAGAAAAGAGTAACAAAAAACACAAAGTTTTGGGACAAGTTCGCATATATTAATCAGGCCGCATCATAGGTTGCATTTTATTTAGAAGAATGTTTTCATTTCGTAATGAAAACTGATTATAGAAAATTAGATCAAAAAGCCCAGGTAAAAGCAGGAAAGACTCATTTAGAAGTATCTGAAGTTTTGGGAGTTAAAAGACAAGTTGTGACCAGGTGGTGGAATCGTTATAAGTCGAGCGGAATCACTGGTATGAAAATGAAATCCAGAGCTAACACACTGGATAAATTCAAAGTAAATGATATTCAAGCTAAAGCTGTGAGAAAAATTATTTTGGATAAGACGCCAGATCAGTTAAATTTTGGATTTATGCTTTGGACCCGAGAGGCTGTTAGGCAAGTTTTAAAAAGAAACTATAATATAGAAATTGGATTATCAGCAGTTGGTCGTTTATTGAAGAACATGGGGCTGACGCCACAAAAGCCAATGAAGAAAGCCTATGAACAATCAAGTGCTGCGGTTCGCAAATGGATAAAAGAAGAATATCCAAAGATCCAAGACCGTGCAAAGGCCACCAGGAGCGAGATCCAATGGGGTGATGAAATGGGAATAAGATCAGATGATCAAATAGGAAGGACTTATGGACGTCGGGGTCACACGCCTGTTGTAAAAGTCACGGGAAAGCGCTTTAGAGCCAACATGATCTCATCAATTACAAATCGCGGAAAGCTCAGATTTATGGTTTTTAAAGAACGATTTACGGCTTCAGTATTTATTGAGTTTTTGAAACGATTAACTAAGGGGATAAAGAATAAGATTTTTTTAATTATTGATGGACATCCAGTTCATAAAAGTAAAGCTGTCAAAACATGGATACAAGAAAATGGGAATAAAATTGAAATATTTTTATTGCCAGCTTATAGCCCCGAGCTAAATCCAGATGAATATTTAAATCAGGATATTAAACAACATACAAGAAAAAGACGTCCAGAGAATCAAGATCAAATGATTACGGAACTGAGATCGTATTTAAAAAAGAATCAAAAAAATCCACAAAAAATAAAGAACTTTTTCCAAGCAGAAAAAGTCAAATACGCAGCTTAACTTGGCAACCTATGAACCGGTCGTGGTAATAATGAACCGGTCGTGGTAATAAGTATTCTTTAAGTCCCATCCCAAATCAGCAGGTTTATGAAAAAAAATTGGCAATTACACAACAATACCTTAAGCCTGAAATGACTGTATTTGAGTTTGGCTGTGGGACAGGAAGTACTGCGATTATTCACGCCCCCTATGTTAAACACATAAAAGCGACAGATTTCTCTCAAAATATGATAGCAATTGCCAAAAAAAAAGCAGAAGATAAAAACATTTATAATATTTCATTTGAATGCGCAGAAATCCTAGATTTAGACGAACGAAAAGAGCAATTTGATGTAATTCTTGGCCTTAATATCCTTCATCTTTTAGAAGACAAAGAAAAAACACTGCTTAAAGTATTTACCTTATTAAAACCCGGTGGTTTTTTTATATCATCTACAGCTTGCATGCAGGATCATACTTTTTTAAGACTTTTAAAATACGTGGCTCCAATTGGATATTTTTTAGGGTTTATTCCATTTGTTAAGATTTTCTCAAAAAATGATCTTATACAATTACATGAAAAAGTAGGATTCAAAAAAGAAGTAGAATGGAGTCCAGAAGTCTCTTCACTTTTTATGATAGTTACAAAAGATTAAAAGACAATAAAACAATAATTTTTAAAATGGAGAACTTATGAAAATAAAAGTAATAATTAGTTTAGCACTTTTACTTCTTGCCACTAGCTGCGCTTCAGAAAGTAAAAATGAAGAATTTAAAAATGGAATGACTGAGTGCGCGACTATGTGTAAAGCTAACCCAGAAGTCAAAGAATACTCTCAAGATCAAGGTGGCGCTTTTATACTTCTTTTTTTGGGACATGAAGAAAAAAAATGTGCATGCAATCGGTAATATTAAATTTAATACAAACAAAATCCATTCTCTTAGAAAGGTCATTCATATGATAGCAGAACTGGAAGATATTAAAATAAGTGTAAAACTAAAACTCGCCTCACTATGGACGAGTTTTATGTTTCTCTACATCTATGTAGATTATTTCCACCTTTATATGCCAGGATCCATGAAAGATGTCATGGCAGGAAAGATGTTTATCTTTGACATCACTCAAAGCGCTCTATTGATAGGATTAGTATCTGTAACAATTCCAGCTTTGATGATATATTTTAGCGTTACATTGCCAGCTAAGGCAAATCGCTGGACAAACTTAATTGTAGCCATACTTTATATTCCATATACCGTATTTAATTTAGTCGGTGAGGTATGGATACATATGATTTTTGGTGCTATTGTTGAAGTTACTATTCTTTCGCTTATTATTAGTTATTCTTGGAAATGGAGGCAACAACAAAGACAGAAAATTTCGTAACCATAGAATCTTGAATAATTACCCTTCATTACCTGAAAGTTTCTTTTAAACTTTTTCTTGTATAAATTATTAATAAGGTGCCAGTCGATCTATCGATACATTTACATGCTATTTTACGTGTTGAAGTTTTACAACATCTTCATGCATTTGTTAATATGAATTTAAATAATAAACTTATGAACAAATGGTTTCATCAATTTCGATTTTTAATCGCAAAGCCAATTCCCTTCCAATCATTATTAAAGGGTAGAAATTTTCATCTTCACAAATTCCATCGTATGTAACATTAAAAAGCGCATCCAAAAATGGATAAGTATCTTTAAGCAGACTGACTCTCGTCCCGTTAGAATAAATGGCTACAATCCCATAGGAAATTACTCCAGTTTTCCCTATCTGAAGAGACGCTGGGGTTTGAAAAATAATTTCTCTAAATCTAAACACTTTAAGAAGACCTTCAGAGTCTAAGCTAAGGTAAAGCCCTGTTGGCCTCCATACTTCAAAATGGCCTTCATCAGTTGTCCAAGCCCAAGTCCAAGCTTGGGATGAACCTTGATTATCAAATACTCCAGTTCTTAAAGTTGATGCTTCCTGATTTATCAATTCATTTGTCACATAGCTGCTCACAATTTTTCTTTGATCTGGGGACGTCTGAATTTGTAAGAACTTATCTTTAGACTTAAAATAGTACATCCGGATATTGTAGAATCTTTAAGAAAAATGATCAACTCTGTAATGGTCATGAATGTATTATAATACTCAAAGTTTTATTGTTCTTTTTATAAAGTGAAAACACATAAAATACAGGACAATATGCTCTATACATAAGTCTAGTTCTTTTTAAAACAACACTAATTCATCTATTTAGTTTAAAAAAATTCGATTTTAATTTAGGATTAGTTATAATTAAATAAGGAAGTACCAAAATGAGTTTTCAAAAATCAGCATCAAGTGAGCTTTTTAAAACGATACATACTTTAGCTAATAAAAATAATTTTGATGAGTCAAAAAAGTTAATTTTGGATTGTGTCCCCAAAAAAAATCAAGGATTTTTAAAAGAGTTCGAAAAATTTCCAGAGAAGGCTTTACCTTTAAATAATGCTATTAAGTGGATAAAAGAAAATATAGCTTATGGAGCAGATTCTATACCTTCTAACTTTACAAAGCTATGTTGCAATATTGTTATTGGAGATGATCATGTTTTTTATATAGATATTGAATGCCAAGACTCTAATAATAATCGGATTGCTAATATGTTAAACGAATCTATGCTTGTACTTGAAACTCTGAGTGCTGAAGATTATGGATTTGAACGTTTGAGCTCTGAATGTGATGCTTGGTGTGATCAAGATAATCAAGAGTTAAAAGGATTTCAATACAAAGGGATATCAATTAACTCAAGAGTTATTTACGATTCATTCTCAACTATAGTACTTCTGCAATATGCCACTAAACTACAAAAGGCACTTGCAGAAGATAAAAACTTCAAAAAGATTCAATTTATTAACACTGTAAGTTTTTTAAATGAAGATGGAAAAAGGGCGCAAATAAAATCAGCGTAAAAACTAAAGTCCATTTCTTTCAAAAAAACAGACTTTTCCATTTTTATCAAAGTAAAAATGTAAATTATCTTCCAGCTTTAGTTCAAAAAATATCAAAAAGTTTCTACTGTATGAAATATAACGGAATGGACTTTCACAATTAAATTTTTTGTTTTGATCCAAATTATATAGTTTTTCTACCTGGTATGTATCTTCATCTGGAATTCCTAGAGTAATTTTCAATTCATCTACTGTTAGTTCATGATTTTCAACTTTAGATAAAATAGTTTGCAATTTTTCAAGACTTTTTGAGTGAGTTTTCTTTGCAACTAGAAAAATTAAAATTACTCCTACGAAAAAAATCCAAAATAGTTTTTTAACAAAGTTTTTTTTTACTCTCAATTTACAATCCTTTTTTTTACAATTACAACATCAATAAATCAATCTCTTCACACTATATAGACAAGCCTTTCTCAGTACAAAGATTAATATAGTCTTGACTTGTTAATATCGTTTACATAACAATATGTCTATATGCTGATCCTGAAATATTTTTTAATTCTTATTTTTTACGTGAGTGTTGTTATGGCAAACGAAAAGAACTCTGATGTTTCAAAAAAATTACTTTTACTTCCAGATGCCACCTACGAAGTTACCAAAAGATTACCATCTCTATTATTAACATCTCCAACTGATAGCAGAATTGATGAACTAGCAAAAGAAAAAAAAGAACTTTTTTTAGTTAAAATACAAAATGTTGAGCAAAATTTAGTTGTTATCGTTGATCCTAACTCCAGCGAAGGCATTTTTTGGTGGAAAAAATCATCTCGACTTGTTTTAACTATAGATCGCTGGACCAGCCTTATAAAAAATGAAACTAACCTTACAGAAAGTGAAATAAGTTTTTTTTCAAAATCAGATAAATTTAAATTTTGACAAGTTTATTTTATTTCTTTTTTACTATCGTAAAATCAGCTCATATTTTTCGCCTACAAAATATAAATATTTTCACAAAATAAAACCATGCCTAAGTCTTATTGCCAATTGCTAAAGTGATATGCTTAGATTAGTTATGGCTGATAAAAAAATATATTCAAGTCCAGCTGAAGCCTGGGCAGCACGGCAAGAAGAACATCGTAATAATGATTCTGTAGTTAGAAAATTCACAGCTCAATTGATAAAATATATTAGCTCAAGAGGTGGCCTAGATCAAATCCCTAAACTCTGGGCATTTGTTTCAAAAAATGATTTTTGTTTCCTTCAAGGGGCCTTAATTTCCGATATATTAAATGGTGATGATTGGCAAAATATTCGAGGAGACAACAAAAAAATAGCTCTTAATATTAATCTTTGTGAAAGCTACACCATCTATAAATTTAAAAAAAATTCAACTTTCTGGCTTTATCTTTTTACAGAAGTTCGAATGGGCGCTATAGAGTCTCGACTTGTTAAGATAGACACTAAACTTGGCAATATTATCGAATGCCCACATCATTTTAAATTCCCTTCTGCTGGATATCCACACCCAGACAAAGAAGAATTTAAGGAGTTTGTTCAAAATGTTGAAAATTTATCTCGCTATTTGATGAGTTGATTTAATTACAGCGTCCAAACATTATTTGTAATTGTTATTAAAAATAACGGGTCTACATCAATAACGGGGGCAGTCAGGACTTTTGTTATACTTGGTTAACCACAACTAAGATAACGAAAGGAACCCCCAAATGCCCCCATCAATTCA
>JABWCN010000055.1 GCA_013359135.1 Pseudobdellovibrionaceae bacterium
AGGCGGACGCTCTTCCATACTGATGCCAAATTTATGATTAATTTTAATACGTCCCACTTCAGACAAATCATAAGTTTCTGGATCAAAAAACAGCTTTTCAAAATAAGAACTTGCAGCCTCAAGAGTTGGCGGTTCACCAGGTCTTAATCTTTTATATATCTCAATCAAAGACTCTTCTTTATTATTTACCTTATCCACCAATAAAGTATTTCTTAAATAAGGCCCTACTGTTAAGCCATCGAAAAATATTAAATAAAACTTATCGATTCCACACTCTATAGCCTTTTTAATTAATGCAGAATTTAGCTCAGAATTTGCATCGGCTATAATTTCACCGGTAGACTCGTCTATCAAAGGCTTAGCTAAGACTTTACCATCCAAATCCGTTGGATTTACTTCTAACTCAGTTAAATTAATTTCTTTTATTTTCTTTACTATAGCTCTAGTAATTCTTCTTCCAGCTTTTACTATCGCTTCCCCAGTCTTTGGATCAAGAATATCAACAAGAGCTCTCTGGCCTGACATTCGATCAATTTCTAACTTTCTAAACAACTTACCCTTACTAACTGTAACTTCATCAAGGTCATAATAAAATTCAAGCAACTGTTCAATATTATAACCTAAAGCCTTCAAAAGAATAGTAACTGGAAACTTTCTTCTTCTATCAATTCGAACATGTATAAGATCCTTTTGATCAAACTCAACATCCAACCAAGAACCACGATAAGGAATCACCCTTGCAGAATATATCAACTTTCCACTGGCATTATTCTTACCGCCATCATGATCAAAAAAAACACCAGGAGATCTATGCAACTGAGAAACAACAACTCTCTCAGTTCCATTTATAATAAAAGACCCATTTGAAGTCATCAACGGAATCTCACCTAAATAAACTTCCTGCTCTTTAACATCCCTTATACTTTTTGATTCAGACTCTTCATCAACATCAAACACTATCAATCTTAAAGTTACTTTGATAGGCGCAGCGTATGTCATACCACGCTGACGACATTCTTCTACGTCGTACTTCGCAGGCTCCAAAGTATAACTAACAAATTCAAGACTAGCAGTATTATTAAAATCACTTACTGGAAATACGCTCTTAAAGACACCATTCAAACCAAGCATCCCTCTACGATCAGGATCCATTTCTTTTTGCAAAAAAGCTTCATAAGAACTTTTTTGAAGTTCGATCAAATTAGGGATATCTATTAGTTGTTTATTTTTTGCAAAAGATTTTCTGACACGAATATTAGAGGCGGTAATAGGGGTTTGGTTCATTAATTCTCCCGATTGTAGAGCTAATATATTTTAAAACAAAACAAGTTACTCAAAATGAGCAACCTTTATATCTATAGATTTTAACAAGATTTGGCTAATAAAAAAAATGGAGCTCCGCGTTTGCAAAGCTCCATTATAACACTATTTAACTTGTACTTTTGCACCAGCAGTTTCAAGTTGTTTTTTGATTTTCTCAGCGTCTTCTTTAGTAGCGCCTTCTTTTACTGTTTTATTACCAGCTTCAACTAAAGCTTTTGCTTCAGCCAAACCTAAACCTGTGATTGCTCTTACTTCTTTAATAACGTTAATCTTGTTAGCGCCGCCATCAACTAAAACTACATCAAATGCAGTTTTCTCTTCAACTGGAGCAGCAGCAGCACCAGCAGCAGCAACTGCAACTGGAGCAGCAGCAGAAACGCCCCATTTTGTTTCCAAAAGTTTTACTAATTCTGCAATTTCAAGTACGGTTTTTTGCGATAATTCTTCAGCTAATTGTTCATTTGTTAATCCCATTTTATTCTCCTAATTTAATATATTTTTTTAGTTTTGTTCTGATTTTGCTTTTAATACTCTTGCTAACGCAGTAGGAACTTCATTAATAGTTCTAACTAACTGAGTTGCTGGAGTATTTAATAGAGCCAAGAATTGAGCTCTTAGTTGGTCTTTTCCTGGTAAGGTAGCCAAAAAGTTGATAGACTTTTCATCCAACTTACGACCGTCCATAACACCAGATTTAAGTTGAAACACTTCAATATCTTTTGCAAACATTGATAAAGTCTTAGCAGCAGCCGCAACATCACCATATGCAAAAACTAGCGCGTTTGTCCCCTTAAATGTTGTCGACACAGCGTCGCTCATCACAGGAAAGTCTTTTAACGCACGTTTAGCTAGTGTGTTTCTGACAACTTTCATCTCAGATTCTACCGGGTGAAGTTTTTTTCTCAGATCTGTTACCTGATCAACTTTCATCCCTTTAAAATCCACTATGAAAGCTGCTTTTGATTTAGCTAATTTATCAGAAATGACTTTTATTTCATTTTCTTTATCAGCACGTGTAATCACAAACATCCTCCTTTCAATAGATTAAATGCGAACAGGTTAGGACTGTTTGTCAATCTCGGTAGGCGCTTTCGCATTAAACTCTAAAGAGAACCTACTGTCTCTGATCGCAATTTTATTTTAATTTTAATTACTCTTCTTTATTTCCCAAAGCTTCGTTAGTATCAATTTTAATACCAGGACCCATAGTCGAAGACAAAGAAAGGGTTTTAATATAAACACCTTTAGATGTTGACGGTTTTGCTCTCAAAACAGCACCAAGTAGAGCCATGAAATTCTCTTTTAACTTCGCACTTCCCATAGATTTCTTCCCAACAGACGCATGAACAATACCTGCTTTATCAACCCTAAAATCCAACTTCCCCTTCTTCTCAGCAGTCACAGCATCACCAACATTCATGGTAACAGTTCCCACCTTAGGGTTTGGCATCAAGCCTCTTGGTCCTAGAATTTTAGCAACCTTAGAAACAGTAGTCATCATATCCGGAGTAGCTATAGCTTTATCAAAATCTAACCATCCACCTTGAATTTTTTGCACCAAGTCATCTGCGCCAACAAAATCAGCACCAGCAGCTTTCGCCTCAGCCTCTTTAGGTCCTTTAGCAAAAACAACCACCCGAACCTGTTTTCCAAGCCCATTAGGCAATGCAATAGCACCTCTCACCTGCTGATCAGATTGCTTAGGATCAACTCCCAATCTAAATGCAGCATCAATCGACTCATCAAACTTTGCCGGAGCAGCTTGAGTTACTAACGTAAATGCCTCTTCTATCGAATACTTCTTCGAAGCATCAACTTTTTCTAAAACTTTTCTATATTTTTTTCCTGCCATACGACCCTCTACTCCTGAATCTCAAGACCCATACTTTTTGCGGTCCCGATAACTTGTGACATGCCAGACTCAACCTTAATACAATTTAAATCTGGAAGCTTTGTTGTAGCGATCTGCTTAACGTCGCTTATTTTAACCTTACCTACTTTATCTTTTTGAGGCTGCTTCGAACCTGACTGAAGCTTTGTTGCCTTTTTCAATAAAGAAGATACCGGCGGGGTCTTAGTGATAAACGTAAATGATCTGTCCTGATAAACAGTGATAATAATCGGTATAATGTCATCACCCATTTTTTGAGTTCTAGCATTAAACTGTTTACAAAACTCCATAATGTTCACACCATGCTGCCCGAGTGCCGGTCCAACGGGAGGCGCTGGATTCGCCTTTCCTGCCGGAATTTGCAATTTAATCATACCTGTAACTTTTTTTGCCATATTCCCACTCCTGCAAAATAATTTGGAGTTCCATCTTTAATATATAAAAACGGAAATTCCAAACGTTTTTTTTATTTTTATTGATTTTAAAAAATTTACGAAATCAAAAATCCAAACTCTAGAAAAAGCCTAAGCTCTATCCACTTGAACGAAGTCTAATTCAACAGGAGTTGAACGACCAAAGATACTTACTGAAACTTTAACCTTACCCTTGTCCTCATTGATTTCTTCCACAACACCATTAAAATTACTAAAAGGGCCGTCTGTTACTATAACTGAATCGCCAATTGAAAATTTTATTTTTTGTTTAGGTTTCTCCGCCACACCAGCCATTTGTTGAGTTACCCTCATGACCTCATGCTCTGGAACCTCAGGAGGCCTAACCTTGCCACCAACAAATCCAGAAACTTTAGAAGAATTTTTAACTAAATGCCAGGTTTCATCATTAAGAAACATTTGAATAAACATATAACCAGGAAAGAACTTGCGAGACTTTGTTTGCTTTTGTCCTTTAACCAACTCAACTACACTCTCAGCAGGAATCAATATCTCACCAAAGAATTTCTCCATTTTATTGGACTTAATCTTTTCCTCAATAGCTGACTTAGCCGTTTGCTCACAACCAGTCTGAGTATTAACAATGTACCATTTCTTTGGAAAATCTTGATCCATGACAGAACTCCTTAATTAATAATACCCTTAACTATAAAACTAGAAACAAAATCAAACAAAGTAATAATGACTGAAGAAATTAAAACAAACACAATAACCACTATTGTTAATGCAGAGGTATCACTCTTAGATGGAAATACAACTTTAGAGATTTCCTGATAAACCTCCCTAGCCCAATCCATTGTCTTTTTATTAAACTGCAAATAAATGAATATACCCAATCCAAGAACAACCGGCACTCCATGCTTAAACAAATCATTTTCATTAACCCTAGCAATAAATGCGAAGGCCGCCGAAAAAGATTTAAGAATTAGGTGAACACTCAACCCAAGCAAAAAACCAAAAACAGCAAAACTTAACGTGATAATTTTTTCATTTATTTTATTCATATTTTGATTCCACTTTAAAAGTTAATTGTGATTACAAAGCCACAAAGAACGCATTTTATAATGGCAGGGCCGGAGGGATTCGAACCCGCGACCTAACGATTTGGAGTCGTTCGCTCTACCGCTGGAGCTACAGCCCTTCAAGAAAAAGCCGTGACTTAAATTAATCACGGCTTTAAAAAACTATACTCTTAAATTACTCTACAATCTCAGTAACAACACCAGCACCAACAGTTCTACCACCTTCACGAATAGCAAAACGTAATTCTTTTTCCATAGCAACTGGAGCGATCAATTCAACATTCAACTCAACTCTATCACCAGGCATAACCATTTCTGTACCTTGTTTTAAAGTCACAACACCAGTTACGTCAGTTGTTCTGAAATAGAACTGAGGACGGTATCCGTTAAAGAATGGAGTATGACGTCCACCTTCTTCTTTTGTAAGGATATACGCTTCAGCTTTGAATTTTTTATGAGGTTTTACAGATCCTGGCTTAGCAAGAACTTGCCCACGCTCAACATCTTCTTTTTTAGTACCACGTAATAAAACACCGCAGTTATCACCTGCTTGACCTTCATCAAGAAGCTTACGGAACATTTCAATACCTGTAACAGTCGTTTTTTGAGTAGGACGGATACCGATGATTTCAACTTCTTCATTCACCTTAATGATACCACGCTCAACTCTTCCTGTAACAACAGTACCACGACCAGAAATAGAAAAAACGTCCTCAACTGGCATCAAGAATGTTTTATCAGTAGCACGAACTGGTTCAGGGATATAAGCATCACAAGCTTCCATTAATTTCTTAATAGAAGGTCTTCCTAACTCAGAAGTATCACCCTCTAATGCCAACTTAGCAGAACCTTTAACTATTGGAATCTTATCGCCAGGGAATTCGTATTTACTTAGTAACTCACGAACTTCCATCTCAACAAGCTCAAGAAGATCTTTATCATCAACCATGTCCACTTTGTTCATGAACACAACAAGAGCTGGAACACCAACTTGTCTTGCAAGAAGAATATGTTCACGCGTTTGAGGCATAGGTCCGTCAGCCGCAGAAACAACTAGGATCGCGCCGTCCATCTGAGCAGCACCAGTGATCATGTTTTTTACGTAGTCAGCGTGACCGGGACAGTCAACGTGAGCATAGTGACGTTTATCAGTTTCATACTCAACGTGAGTTGTAGAAATCGTGATACCACGCTCTTTTTCCTCAGGAGACTTATCGATTTGATCGTAAGACATTGCCTGAGATTTACCTTCAGCAGCCAGAGTTGTTGTGATCGCAGCTGTTAAAGTAGTTTTTCCATGGTCAACGTGACCAATGGTTCCAATGTTAACATGGGGTTTCGTACGGTTAAATTTCTCTTTAGACATCATTTCCTCCCGAAGAGATAAATTGTTTTTCTTTTTAATAAAAACTTATACTAATTCATTTATTTACAAATTCAACACACATTTTACGAATATTATATGTTAAATTGGAGCCCGTAATCGGAGCCGAACCGATGACCTCACCCTTACCAAGGGTGTGCTCTACCACTGAGCTACACGGGCACAAACTCCAAACACAGTCCAAACCAAAAACTTTTGAGGATCACCTCGAGGAATTTAAATTTTTCCTGAAATTTGGAGCGGGAGACGGGTCTCGAACCCGCAACCCTCTGCTTGGAAGGCAGATACTCTAGCCAATTGAGCTACTCCCGCGATTCACCCTAATAAAACAACCAAAACTTCGGGCTAAAATTTTGGTGGACAGGGAAGGATTCGAACCTTCGTAGACGTGAAGCCAGCAGATTTACAGTCTGCCCCCTTTAGCCACTCGGGCACCTGTCCATTTGGAGCTGGTTATGGGACTCGAACCCGCAACCTGCTGATTACAAATCAGCTGCTCTACCAATTGAGCTAAACCAGCACATTAAACAACACACTTTCATTTTACAAAACCTAAACAATCCAAACTGTTTAGAGTTAATAAAAAGATAATGTTATGTTGATAACCGAAACTTTTTACGAGCAAATAAGCTCATAGTCAAAGGGAATTATCTTAGCTTCTCTTTAACTTGATGCGTAATTTTGCTGTCTATAGCCCTCAAAAAGAGCCATTGCCGTAGCAACAGAGGCATTGTAACTGGCCTCAGCTGCAGCTTGAGGTATAAACACCAACTCATCACAAAGTTTTTCAGAAGTAGTTCTCAGACCTTTATCTTCAGAACCAATCATCCAAGCAATTTTTTGAGGGTATTTACAATCAAAAACAGACTTAGTTGCCTTATGGCTTAAGCCGTAAACCCAGTACCCTTGTTCTTTTAGCGATTCCACACGACTCTTAAATTGAGTCTCTGGAATAATTGGAACATGCTCAACACCACCACAAGCTACTTTGTGAACTGTCGGAGTTAAATCCACAGCTCTGTCTTCTGGAATAAAAATTCCATGAGCCCCCATCAACCAAGCAGTTCTACATATCGCCCCCAAATTGTGAGGATCCTCTATGCCATCCAAAAACAATACTTGAGAAAACTGAGTTTGATCATCTTGCTTTAACTCAGGCCGTCCCTCTACAATCAAAGCTGAGCCTTGATGATGAGAGTATATTTGATCAAGGAAACCCTTAGCCTTTTCCTCAATCTTAATACCCAAAGATTTAACTTTATCAAATATATTCTTTTGTTGGTATAAGCTCTCCCAACCCTGCTGAAAAAAAGCCCTAGAAATCTTTTTGGGATGCACCTTAAGCGCCTCAATTATGGCATGATTACCGACTACCCACCTTTGATTTTTACCAATAGTCGCATCTTTAGAATTATTTCGATTACCATACTGAGGAGAACGAGAAGGCCGTCCTGATTCTGATTTTTTACTAAATCGTGATGGAGAATTTCTTTGTAATGAACTATTCTTTTGTTTCACAAGCAAATCCAGCGCTAGTTAATTTTTTCTCTAAGCTTTCAAAAACATCGTTACATCTAAGCGTTCCTAGCTTTTGAGTAGCAATGATTTTAGCTTCATTCTGTTTGGTGTAAGTAACCTGACAACCTGTTCCCTTAAGCTCTAAAACAATCTCTCTAGTTTCCTTATTTAACTTACACAAATGTAACTTAGCCTGATCGCCAGCTGATCGCAGACTTTCATTCTTCTCAAAATTCACTTTATGTTTCAGATGTCCTTCTTGACTACGATCAGTTTCAAAAGGAATCCTTCCTTTGTTTTCACCAGCAAATACAGTGGTCGTCAAACTTGAGAACATCCCTAGAAACAATGAAAATTTCACCAAATTTCTTATTACTTGCTTCAACATTACTTCCTTTTCACTTGCTGAGCTTTAGAAAGTAACTCTCCAAAACTACCCATTGATTTCTTTCCAACACCAGAATTGGAATGAGACTTCCAAGAATCATCATAGTCTTCTGAAGGTAATCCCAATGAAATTTTACGCTCTTCTTTGTTTATTTGATCTATTTGAACAACTAGAACATCACCTTTTTTCTTATTATCATACTGAGCAGCATCCGTAGCATCACGCCATTTTGACTTTGGCAACAATCCTTGAATACCAGGGGCTATACTTACGAAATAACCAAAAACTTCTTTTTTCTCTATGGTACCATTGACCTTTTTCCCAACAGGAAAGTCAGACTCAATAGTTGACCAAGGGTCAACAGATGTTCCTCCCTCTTTAATTGAAAGAGAGATTTTCATTCTATCCCCATCTTCAATTTTTATGATTTTTGCCTGAACCACCTGCCCTATGGACAAAACATCAGAAGGTTGATGAATTCTACCCCAAGCTATCTCGGAAATGTGTACTAAACCTTCTATTCCTTTTTCGATCTCAACAAAAGCACCATATTTTTCTAATTTCGTAACTTTACCAGTAATAATATCACCGCTGTGAAACTTTTGTAAAAAAGCACCTTCATTCTCTACTTTTTGTTGCTCGAGCACTCTTCTTCTTGAAACAACAATATTGCGGCCCTTATTTTCATACTGAGTGATTAAAAATTCGTATTTTTGCCCTACGTATTTACTATGATCTTCTTCCAATTTAAAATCCATTTGACTTAAAGGACAAAAAGCTAACTTAGCTCCTATATGAACACGAAAACCACCTTTGACAACCTCGGCAACTCTACCTTCAACAGGCAATTCCATATCATAAGCATCTTCCAAAGAATCTAAATCTTGAGCTGCTGATTTTGCCGACTTATATCTTAGCAAAATTTCATCTTGTGTGACTCGCACAACAACTACATCAATAATATCGCCTTTTTTATAAAGAAACTCTTTCTCGTCATTAAGCAACTCCACTTTTGGTAAAATCCCGTCTGTTGGAGTACCTGTAGAGACAAAAACTGATTCTTTATCAAAAGAAATTATTTCACCACGAAATCCTTCACCCTTCTTTAGTTTTTTGCTTGTTAAACTCAAACTGTTTTCAAACAAAGAAGCGAAATCGTTTTTATTACTGTCTATATCATCACCAAAAATGTCTTTATTTCCCATAATTTTATCCTACTAATTTACCATTAAGTATTTAAAGCTTGTTTTAAGAAATGGATCACTTCTTCAACTTTTACTTTATGGACTGTTTTTGTTTTTCTTTCTATTATTTCGAGCTCTCCTGCCTCAAGCCCTTTAGCTCCAACATTTAAACGATACGGCATTCCTAAAAGGTCAGCATCTTTAAATTTAAATCCAGGTCTTTCATCTCGATCATCAATTAAAACATCAAAACCTAAGTTTTGAAGTTTATCATAAAACTCAAAAGCTTTATTTTTAACTATATCATTTTTAACATCTAACAAACAAATATGTATATGAAATGGAGCTATCGCCTTTGGCCATACGATTCCATCTTGGTCATGCAATTGTTCTATAATGGCCTGCACTGTCCTGGTAACTCCAATGCCATAGCAGCCCATTTCAAAAAACTGAGCTTTTCCTTGTTGATCTAAAAAAGTAGCTTTCATTTTCTCTGAATACTTTTTACCCAAATAAAAAACATGGCCCACTTCAATACCACGGTAGGACTTTAATTTACCACTACTTTCAGGACATTTATCACCCTCCCTTGCAAGTCTTAAATCCGCTTGCAAAGTAACTTGGTAATCATGCCCATGATTCACATTCCGAAGATGGTAACCATCTTCATTAGCTCCCACGATATAGTTTCTTAAACCACTAACACCATTATCCATGTACACGGGTATTTTTAACCCCACAGGTCCACAAGAACCAGGATTTGCCCCAGTAACCTCACGAACCTCTAAATCAGTTAACATTTGAGGGGGATTTGTAAGTCCTAGAACATTTTTTAATTTGATCGGATTTAACTCATCACTACCTCTAAGTAAAACAGCTACTGGTTTTAAAGATTTATCTTTTGGATTAGTACCATCATTAGCAGAAAAAAATAAAGTTTTTACCAATTCTTTTTCTGAAACCTGAGTGAATTTAGAAAGATCTGCTATCGTTTTTTGATTAGGAGTTTCAAATTTTTCTTTTGGCTTGATCACCTCTTGAGAAATATGTGGTTCAAAATCAATCGCTGGACAAACCTCCACATTGGCCGCATAGGAGGTTGTGTCCGAAACCAATAAGGCATCCTCTCCAGCATCAGCTAACAACTGAAACTCGTGAGTCTGAGAGCCACCAATGTTCCCAGCATCAGCTTGAACAATCCGATATTTAGCACCTAATCGATCAAAAATAGCTTTATAACCTGAGTACATGAGCTCATAAGATTTGAGAGCCTCAATTTGATTCATATCAAAACTGTAGGCGTCTTTCATAATGAATTCACGACCTCTCATTAAACCAAATCTAGGACGAATTTCATCTCTGTATTTGGTTTGAATTTGGTATAAGTTTCTAGGTAAATCTTTGTAAGAACGTAAATCATTTCTCACATAATCCGTAACCGCTTCTTCATGAGTTGCACCCAAACAAAAAGACTGATCATTGCGGTTTTTAAACTTTAATAAGCCAGCACCCATCTCTTCCCATCGATTAGTTTCCTCCCACAATTCTTTAGGATGAACCATCGGCATAAGAATTTCTTGACAGCCTCGACGATTTAACTCTTCTCTAATAATATTTTCAAATTTCCTAATAGCTCTAAGACCTAAGTTTCCATAGGTATATATCCCTGGAGCTAATTTTTTCATCATACCAGCTCTAATCATCAATTTATGAGAGATGATTTCAGCATCACTGGGTGCTTCTTTAAGTGTATACAGTAAACTTTGTGACCATTTCATAACAATTCCCTCTAAAAAACCACTTCAAATATTTTATTTTAATTAAACTAAAAAAAAGACCACGACTTTGCAACTAATCACCGTAGAGTATAAATAGTCTTAACAATTATACAACTTCTATCCCATAGGACTTAATTTTCCTGTGAAGATAACTGCGTTCAAGACCAATAACTTCCGCCGTCTTAGAGATATTACCACCATTTTCTTTAATCTTTTGAATTAAGTAATCTTTTTCAAACTGAGCCCTGGCATCTCTGAAGTTGCTCATACTTGAATCAGTAATACTATTTCCTGCCTGGTTAGCTTCTTCTAAGCCTGCAAACTTAATATCATGAACATCAATATATTCTGATGGAGTTAAAATATACACTCTTTCAACAAAATTCTTAAGTTCTCTTATATTTCCTGGCCACGAATACTGTTTCATCATCTCTATGGCTTTTTCTGAAAATACTTTTTTAGCTTCTCCACTTTCTCTAGCAAAACTATCGCTAAAAAATGAAACTAGAGTAGGAATATCCGATATTTTTTCTCTTAAACTAGCAATGTGAAACGGAAGAATATTTAATCGGTGATAAAAATCCTCTCGGAATCTACCATGTTTAACCAAATGATTCAAATCTTGGGTTGATGAAGCAATAACCCTTACATCAGCGCTAATTTCTTCACTTCCACCATAACGAGTGAACTTTTTTTCTTGCATAAACTTAAGAAGCTTCATCTGAACAAAAACAGGAAGTTCCTGGATCTCCTCTAGATACAAGGTTCCCCCTTGGCACAGCTCTAGTTTACCTTTTCGAGCCTTATCAACACCGGGAAAGGCATTTTTTTCAATACCAAATAACTCACCCTCCAGTAATTCTTCTGCAACTGAGGCACAATTAAATTCAAGAAAAGGCTGACTGGCTCGTGTACTGAAATAATGAATATTCTGAGCGACTAGACACTTCCCTGAACCATTCTCACCTGTTAATAGACACCATGATTGTGTTGGAGCCAATCTCGAAATCAATTGTTTGGTCTGCTTTAATGATTCAGCATCACCCATAATTGCAAGACTTTTACGAAGTTTATTCAACAAAGCTATTTTTTCATCTTTTTCTTGCAGATAATTTTTTAAGTTATTCAATGTGATAATGATCTTATCTATGGACAAAGGCTTCTCAATAAAGTCGTAGGCTCCCAATTTTGTAGACTTAACCGCAGTCTCTATGGTGCCATGCCCTGAAATCATAATAAACTCTGTCTGAGTGAATTTCTGTCGAGCTTCTGTTAAAATGTCAATACCATCACGACCAGGCATCCATATATCTAAAAAACAAATTTGTGGCTGAAATTCAGCTAACTTTTTAAGCCCCTCATCACCATTCTGAGCTACGTCCACATCATAACTTTCATCTTTTAGCGACGCGGATAAGACTTCGCGTATTGGCTTTTCATCATCGATAATTAATATTTTCATACAAACCTTTTTGAAGTACCTGTTTATATATATGGCAAATAGTTGAATGTCTATGAGATTACAGCCAATGAACACTGTGTTGAGGGCCTGGCTTAAACATCTGCATGTATAGGCATTTCAATTATCATCTTGGTTCCATGAGGCTGATTTAATGTGGCTCTAATAAAACCATTATGATCCTCGATAATTCGTTTCACGATTGCCAAACCTAATCCCGTTCCTGTTTCTTTAGTACTATAATAAGGCTCAAAAACACGTGAAATTTGCGAGACAGGAATTCCAGAACCATTATCAGCAACTATAATTTTCACAATTTTTAAGTCTTTGTTGAACTGAGTTTCAATTTGTAATTGATTCGACGAATCCACCTTACTGTCTGAAGCTAATGCAGCAATTGAATTATCTACCAAGTTAAAAATAACCCTCTGTATTTGCTCTCTATCAAAACTAAATTCTGGAATTTCGGGACTATAATTCTCTATAAAACTGAGGTGACCATGAGCTGATTTAAATAGGGTCAATGCCTCTTGAATGACTTTATTAACATCTCCTTTTACTGGCTTACGTTGAGGCAACCTAGCAAACTGTGAAAACTCATTAACTAGCTTTTTCATTTGATCTACCTGAGAAACAATCATCGTCGTACATTCTTTAAAAGCAGGATCTGAAATTTGATTATCAAATTTTCTTTGCAGTCGCTCTGCCGAAAGCTTTATTGGAGTTAGCGGATTTTTAATTTCGTGAGCTATTCTTCTGGCGACTTCTGTCCAAGCTTGAGCTCTTTGCGCATTTACAATTGGAGTCATGTCATCAAAAACAAGTACTTTTCCTATTTCCTTACCCTCTTCATCTTTCAAAATAGATAAATTCATCATTAAAGGTAATACTTGCCCTTGTAAATTCAGCTGAAATTCTTTTTGAATAGATTCCATCTTGAACTGAGCCATACTTTTTAAGAGATCGGCAAAAATTCGAAAATATTCCAGAGTTAGCAACTCACGAACAGACTTGTGTATGTATTCCCTAGGGTCAATTTTCAAAAGATTTGCAGCATGCTGATTGATTGTCGTTATTTTTCCAGACTTATCGACCGAAATTACCCCAGCAGAAACATTTTTTAATACGACTTCAATATATTTAAGAGTGTCTTGTAGATTATCACTAGCTTCTTTCGCTTCGTTTTTAGAAATCTCAAGCTGACTCGTCATTTGATTGAAACCAGAAATCAACTGAGCCATTTCCTCACTACCCGAAGGAACTGCAAGTTGAGTATATACCCCTCGTCCAACTTCATCCGTGGCTCTACCCAATTGCACTAACGGAATTGATAATTGTTTGGCCAAATGAAACCCAAACCAGGTCGCTGCCAAAAGAATAACCAATGTCATTAAAAATAGAATAATCAAATAAATCGATTTCAAAGGGTACTCTAAAGGATTAATATCTCTAAACTCATCATAAGCATTAGCAACGTCATTCATTCGAGATATTAGAGACAAGGGAAGAAAAGAAGACACAACAATAGCCCCTCGATCTTCGCCTTCTTTAACCGGAACGATAACCCTGACTAAATTCCCATCAC
This sequence comes from Pseudobdellovibrionaceae bacterium, assembly GCA_013359135.1. Lineage (GTDB taxonomy): Bacteria > Bdellovibrionota > Bdellovibrionia > Bdellovibrionales > Bdellovibrionaceae > UBA2316. The sequence goes on from JABWCN010000055.1 coordinate 13,985, forward strand.
CGAACTGGTGAATAGTGGAACTCTCAACCTGAGTTTTTATCCCTTTCTGTAGAAAGTCGAGCGAGACAATTGGCAAATCATACAAATTAGCATCCTCAAGAATTGTAAACACTCGCTCTCCAAAAAGACTTGGATAATACTCTATAGCATCCACTAGGTATTCTTTTTGTAATGCTTGTATTTTCTTTTCTATAACTCTTGGGTTTTCTATGTTTCTAATATGAGTAATGACTTCGTGAGCATAGTGATAGTTTTTCTTTTTTTCATTAAAGTAATAAAAATTCTGCACCTCTAAAGAACTTTTTAAAACCCCTACCATCTTGGCACTAAACCATTTATCAAAACTAGAATTAATATAAAAAACTGAAATAACAAAAAGAAGAATTGTAGGTATTGAACTGAAAGCAACAAAAGCAACAATCAGCTTTGCTTTAAGACTGCTGCCAAAAATACGACTACGTCTTTCAACAAAAACTTTCATGACATTTCTGAAAATCAAAAAAATCAACAACAATAGCAAAATAATATTGAAATTAACTAGACCAAAAAAAAATATACTATGAACAAATGGTAACTGCTGGGCTGTCGAAAAAAGTCTAATTTCAAACCAAGTCAAAAAAACAAAAAATAAAGAAAGAACAAAGACGATAAAAATTTCTCTTTTTCTTTTTTTTATTTCCCGAGAAACAACTCCAGTTATGTTGTATTCCTCAAAAAAAGAATTTTTTTTTGGATTATCAGCGCTCACTTTGACAAAGTATCACCTAATTATTTAATATGCTAATTGTTATTTTATACACCGGCTTCGGACGAGGCTAAATCAAAAAAAGTATTGCTAATTTCGTTTCAAAATAAAGCATCTTAGACTTTAAGACTGTGTCAAAAAGATGAAAGGTCTATGAGATAGTCTAGTTATTTCAAAAATTTAACGATAGCTTTAAGGATGGGGAAGAGCCTAAGGTTTGTTATTCTTTTAACTTTTTTTATCATACTGGATGTTACATGTCGGCGAATGTCCTCGACCTTGTCTCTGATTGTGATTTTTTTGACATCGGTTTAACCAAATGCACTACAAACATTTTCATTCTAGAAAAGATGAAGTATTTTTATTGCCAACTTTTTAAAGTAAAAGGTATTCTCTTCAAAAATAAAAGGATAAATTACTATGAAACTTATTACATTTTTAGCCATCTTCTTAATTACAAATTCTGTTTTTGCACATTTAAAGAATGGTGTTTACACAGGCTTAACTACTAACAATCAACTTTGTTCTTTTCAAGTTGAGAAAAATTATTTTGAAAATAACTTTCAGCATCCACTTAACGAAAGGATCGCTTTAAAAGTGGGAAATATTAATTTTACTGTTCAACATCCACCCATTGTTGATATTCAAAACACTATTGCAGCTTATAATCATGACTTATTTCAAGGCATTAATGCCACACCTTTGGGCGCACAAGCCTTAGTCATTGTAATGAAGCACTCCTTACGCGAAGAAGGTCCAACAGAGTTTCATTTAATCAATCACGAATACAAGACAAATAAAAAAGAAAAAATCTCTTGCTACAACTTAAAAGCACCCACAAGATTTTAAACAAAAAAACACTGTTTTAATGAAAACTAGTAAAATTTATGTAAACAATCGTAACAACTGTATGACCAGATTCACAACTAAGGATTTGATGAAGTCGCTGCTCATTTACAAATTATAAAAACAGCCAGCGAAAAAAATCTTAAACTCTTGGATTATCTGAATGAGATCGAACGGCTAAAATTGCAGGAGGATAAAAGAACTGAGTATTTAACGAAATATTTCAATTTTTGCAGTGGTCGCTCGTTCATCGGAGGTTTGCTCACTGGAACTGATTCATTTTTGTTTAGATTTTATTCTGCAAGAGCCACACTCAAGAATATTGGTCTAACAAGTGAGGAAATGAAAACTCTAAATTATTTTGCAACCAAAGACTTTAAAAATCCAGATCAATGCTTTAATGTGCTCAAAACACTAGATATCAGTAAATCTAGAACAGAACTTCAGACTCTTAACACTTTTTTAGATATTATGAAGAAAAGTCTATCAGAAGAGCAGATTTAGGAATCACATGTTGGAAACAACTCTAATGTTTAATATAACTCAAAAATATTTGGCGTCGTAAAGGGACGTCAAAAAATTAGACACCTATGTGCCATATTAAACACCCTTATTAGATAAGAATGAATCTCAAAATTTAATATTGGCTCCTAAAATGCACATGTAAACATTAAGATGCCTCGCAAACTTGCTCTACTTTTTTACTTTTTGTGTTTAGTTCCTATCGTCACTTGGGGTGAGGCTTCATTCCTTTGCTTGCCCTATTACTCTAAAAATCTAAATTTATTTTTGCCTTTTTCTAGGAGTCTAGAATTAAAAGAATACGTGGTTAACTCAGGATATGCAAATATTCCCTACACGCCTATAGATCTATCCGGAAGCAAAGAAAGATTTAGCAGGTCACACTACAATCTTCCACTCATGAGATTTCTAACAAGTAACCTAAATAATCCCTACTATAACTATCAACCAAGACGCAGTTTAAAAATAAAAGACACAAGAAATATAGATCAAGCAAGTTCCGCGGAATGTTTCATTATGGCATTTTTAGGAATGATGGAGTCAACTTTTCTAAATAAGCACAATGTTTCAATGGAATTTAGTCCAGAGTGGTTGGTTGCACAAAAACTGAAATATATCATCAGAGGTTTATTTGAATACAATGAACAGAATTTATTTTATAATCTAAAAGGTGGAGAGTTTTTTCATGTTCTTAACAGTATAAACTCCAGTGGACTGATTCCTTTAAATGCCAATTGGTCATCTTTGTATCCTCTTGCTGAATGGCCCATGAATGAGATTTATGAACAAATAAAAAAAGAGACTGAGCCTATTTTTTATGAATTAAGAAACAAAGATTTGAATCCTAAAGATAAAGAAGTCTTTTTAAATAAAAAGACAGAGAAAATTTTTAAAAAAGTGCTTGGTCCTTATATTGGAATGATCCCAGAAAAATTCGAAATTTTAGGAAAACCTGGTATTTCTTATACCCCTGTTGAGTTTGGTGAAAAAGTTCTAATAAAAAGAATAAAAAAAGTACGTGCTATTTATCCTAGCACTAGACATAACTTATACGAAACCAAATCGGAATTGAAGTATAACTACGAATTACCAGCTATTTTTGAAAATATCCTTAATTCTCCTGATCGCCTTGAAACTTTGAGTCTTGCACCAGTAGAATTTCTGAAAGTAATCGAGGAACAGTTAAAAAAAGGCCAAGCTGTTTTTTTTGACCATGACATTGATTACAGAAACTCTAATGGCCACTCAATGGTAGTTGTCGATATTGAAAAAGTAGGTGATCACTTTCTGTCTCTAAAAATTAAAAACAGCTATAGCGTTAAAAATGATGATAACGGTTATTTTTGGATTCGAACCGATGAATTTTTCAAATATCTCAGAAGAGCTTGGCTAGTTGACTGGAATTAATTCTATTTGTTTAACTCCAACCCTAATCCTACCATTTCCATCACTACTTGGGCAGCTTCAGCTCCTTTGTGGCCATGCCTTCCTCCAACTCTATCTAAAGCCTGCTCTTCATTTTCAGTTGTGAGTATACCAAAAGAAATTGGCTTCTGCGTTTTCAACATCAACTCGGTAATACCTTGAGTGACACTCAAACAAACATAGTCATAGTGCGAAGTTTCGCCTCTGATAACAGCTCCTAATGCTACAACTCCAGCACACCCCTGATTAAGAAGCCATTGGCAAGTGAGTGGAATTTCTACAGCTCCAGGAACTCTTACTAACTCAATAGAAACATCTTCACGCTCTGTGAGATAATCAATAGCTCCTTGCTCTAACTTGGTAGTGATTTCTTCATTAAATCTTGAAACGACAACACCAATTTTAATTTTACTTTTTATTTCATCTGAAATCGTTTTTTCAATAGATTTTTTTATCGCCTTATTTACTAAAGGTTTTGATGGTGATTTAATTTTATTTTTTACCTTTTTTTTGATCTTAGCCATTCCTCTGCTCCTTTATATAATTTATCAAATCCTCGATGGAACCAATATTAATTTGAAACTGTTTTGAAAACTGTTTCAACTCCTTAAGTCTTGCCATAGTTCCATCTTCATTCATCACTTCGCAAATCACTGCCGAAGGATTCAGACCAGCTAATTTCATCAAGTCCACACTGGCCTCTGTATGTCCTGCCCGTTCCAAGACTCCACCAACTTTAGCTCTAATAGGAAAAATATGACCTGGTATATGAACATCGCTGCTTTTAGAATTAGGATTTGAAGCAACTTTAATTGTATGAGCTCTATCTGCCGCTGAAATACCTGTGGTTACGCCCTTAGCAGCTTCAATACTTACTGTAAAAGCAGTTTTATTAGGAGTTTGTTCATGCGCAGAACTCACCATCAAAGGTAAACCTAAGCGATCAACTTGCTCTGGAGCCATTGCCAAACAAATTAATCCTTTAGCTTTAGATGCCATAAAGTTAATCGCCCCAGGTGTGACATGGTCTGCTGCTAAAATGATATCACCTTCATTCTCACGCCCTTCGTCATCTACTAGAATAACCATTTTTCCATTTTTAACATCTTCAATCAATACTCTAGGGGATTGTAATTCCAATCAACACTCCTTATCTCTTCTTTAGAGATGCCTGGTAAAGTCCCTTAATCAGATAATCTGCTTCTAAATTAAAAAACTCATTTCTATCGTAATCACTAAGATTGGTCTGTTTAATCGTCTCTGGAATTAAACAGACTTCAAAAAACTTACCTTCTGAAGCAGATTCACCCAAATCATTCACAGTAAGACTAACCCCGTTAACCGCCACAGTTCCTTTTTTCCAAATGAAAGGCTCAATAGTTACTGGCAGCTGAATTTTAAAAACTAAACTTTCTCCATGCCACTGCTTATCTATAATTACAGCTTTACAATCAACATGACCACTGACTAAATGCCCATGAATTCTATCGCCAAAACGTAAGGATCTTTCTAAGTTTAATTTTTTTTTAAAGCTTTCCAGTGACTCAAGTGATGAGGGATTACCAAACAATATCCTTAAAGTCTCATATCCTAAGGTGAATTCCATAAACTCAGAAGTGAAGGCCTCAAGGGTAAGACAAATACCGTTTATCGCTATACTGTCTCCTCGCTTCAAGTCATTAAAAAAAGAAGGCCGTAACACTTTAATACGAAGAGCTTTATCTAATCGGGTGACATCGGTAATTTTTTGTGTGGATTCAATGATGCCTGAAAACATATTGGCATCATTGATAATTTTTAATTCTATCGAGTGCAAGAAAAATCAATAGTTTTTAGCATAATAAATACTTTTATACATAACTGATTGCTACAAATCCAAAGGTCTTATCCTAAACAACAACTACTTTCCAGTAGTAGAACTTCCTCACTTATTAGGGTTAGCTGTTGTCGTTGTGTCAGCAACTAATTTATTAATTTTAACCAAAGCCCCCATTTTTCTTGGCTCCTTTGTTTCGTATATAACTTTTCCTATGGACATTCCCTCGCTAACATCAATAATTTCGATAGTAGCAACAACAGGTCCATTCATCACGCCACTTAACTTTGAAACACAAGGAACTGGAACCGCGCCATTATCGTCCTTCCAATATGTTTTTTGATTATAAATATCAAACCTGTCTCCGATCTTAACATTATGGCTTTTACCAGCAAGAATAGTTATTTCATGTTCATGATCAAACAAAACCCTTGAGTTCCAGCCACCAAATTCATCTGCCTTCTCTTTCGCTGTAATTTGATCATATATCCCCTGAACTGCTTTTTTCAAAGCACTATAAGAGACCTTTGATAAGGGAGTCTGAAAAAAGAAGCTTGGCTCAAACAGCAAACTTTGAAAAGGTACAAAAAAACTAACTTGAGTTTTTGTTTGTTTAGAGGTGACATTGACCGATGCTATATTTAGTTTTTCCACCAAAGCTTCATTAGCATACATGTTCAAGTCAAGTTGAAACGTTTCCGTATCAAATCCTAAATGAGGAATTCCATTCGACGTCGAAGAGACATTATTCACAAATCCCAAATTCAATCCTATCTTACTCACCATTTCAAAGGAGTTCACACTACCATAAAAAACCAATTGAGGCTGATTTACAAAACAAGAAACTTCGTCAGAAAATACTATTTTTGGAGGATTGTACTGTAAGTTCTTTTCTAAGAATTGATAATCACCCTCTGATAAATTCATCTTGGTTAAATCTAATTTATTTTGAACTTGAGGAAAAGTTTCCTGATTAAAAATGGGCTCATAGTTAAAAACAAAATGACTGTCTTCTTGTAAAACTGGATAAATTTGCTGATTTAAAACAAATTGAAAATCAAAACTGCCATTCCCAGGAATTTCTATAGGTCGAGATGAAATCAAACTTACACCAATAGTTTTCTTCAACTCCCTAGCCTTGGTTTCGGTGGGAGTTTGCTGGCATTGTTGATTACCCATCAACAGTCCTGCTCCTAATACTAGAGTCATTACTTTTGCTAATTTCATATGTCCTCCCAAAGTCTTGATATTAGGACTTTCGGAAGTTCCATTAATGACATAAGTCCAGAAATTAGACTTAAAGCTTAGGACTTTAGTGATTACCAAACTGAGAAAAATTTTAATTCTGCAACTTATTGAATTTATTTTTTTATTCGAAAACCATCTAGACTCTTAGCCAGTTCAAAAAAATAGTGATCACTTTTCGTGAAAACCTTGTTGCTAGAGGCTTCCACCGCCAGAAAGGATTAAAAAAACTTGCTGATCATTTTGAGGAAGCTCTTTATTACTTTTATCTTTACGATGATCAACGTAAGTCATGGCCTTAATTCCAGCCCCTATTTTTAGACCACCTAGCTTAAATACTAAACCAGCTTCTCCAAAATAAGCATTCCAATTATCACTAGCTAGCCGTACTCCTGGCCCCAAAAAAGCATGCAATCCAAAAGTTTCTTCATCACTACTGACAGTCGTTTGTAGTCTTAAGGAAGAATCTAATCCAGAAACTGAAGTTATATTCTCCCCGAAACGATTAAACAGAGAGTTTCTCCAATTTAAATAATCACTAAGTAACCAATTTAACCCTAGATTGATTTCATTATAAGTTGCATTATTATAATTTCCAAAAGATGCACTCACATCATAAGTTACACTGGAGCCACTGGAAGTGGCCACGCCACTTCCCCTAGCTGTTGGATAAGAGTATCTCTTTTGTGCTAATAAGGATTGAGAAAATACCAGTACTACAAGGATTATTTGTTTCATGTAAAGATAAGTTCCTCTCCTTTGAAATCCACCTTTATTGAATCTCCTGATTTGTATTTTCCGGCAATTAATTCCTTTGAAAGTGGATTAAGTACCTCAGTTTGAATCACACGCTTTAAAGGTCTTGCACCATAGATGGGGTCATAACCAACTTTTGCAATATGGTTCATAGCTGTCTCTGTGAAACTAATGGATATCTTCTTATTTTTTAATCTTTCTATAACTAATTTAAGTTGAACTTTCACAATGCCAGCAATTTGCTCTTGCTTTAATGAATTGAAAATAATTGTCTCATCTATACGGTTCAAAAACTCAGGTCTAAAATGAGCACGTAATGCTTTGGTTACTTCTTGCTCTTTAGCCTTCTCATCCATCTGTGGATCTATAATTGCTTGCGAACCAATATTAGAGGTCATTATCAATACTGTATTTTTAAAGTCGATGGTACGTCCTTGACCATCGGTTAATCTGCCATCATCCAATACCTGAAGAAGAATATTAAAAACATCATTGTGCGCTTTTTCAAT
>JABWCN010000056.1 GCA_013359135.1 Pseudobdellovibrionaceae bacterium
ATCGTTCTGTAGAGAATTTATGTTTTAGCTCCAGATATTTTTTAAAATAAATAAGGCGATTATGACCACTAGTATGTCCTTTGGGGAGTTGATTCTTAACACTCTCTTTAGCTTTTTTAAAAGTTTGGTCACGATGTAGACCTAATTTTTGGTAGACATTTTCATAAAGAAAAGACGAAGGAATTAAAGTGTCGTCTAGGTCAAAAAAGATCCATGGTTTATTTTGTAGCTGCTTATTTTTCATGTTTAACTCCAGATCCAAGAAATAAAACAAAAGGCTTTTGGTTTACGGTTGATATTTTTTTTATTCCAGAAAAGCGAACGTTTATGATTTTCTCGGAAGTACTCACTGGAATTCTGAGGGTGTTCTGATTTAACACATAGGCAGTAAGTTGTATCCATTCGTGAGTCTGAGTTTCTAAGAAAATCATTAGCTGGTCTATATTTATTTTTTCAAAAAATAAATGGATATATTTCAACTTTTGAGGTTCCAGAAAATTTGGAACATTAACTTGAAAACTCGACTCAGGAAAGAAAGTCAGATGAGAATCAAAAATAACTGGTGATTCTGGTAGAATCAGATAGTCGCACTCGTTATCATTAAGAACCCAAGGGAAGGGATTAATAGGAAGACATTCTTCTTTTTCAGGATTTGAAAATTCTGAAAAAAGTGTATTTTTTGTTGTTGGAAAACCTCTATGTTGCGGGGTTAAAGAAGAAACTAGGACGGGATTTTTTATAATAAAAATTAAAACAAAAAAAATGGAAAAAAGTTTTTCTTTATTCTTTATAAATAAAACAGATTGTACTTTGGACACTGATTGTGTGCTCTTTAAAATGAAAATAAGAAAATAAAGCACAATAATGGGAAAGAACAAAAGTCTTGATTTTAAGTGATGAAAAGGAAAGGCATCTGTCAAAGAGTTTATAAAGAAAAATTGAGGGTAACCCCTTAGAATAATAGCTAAGGACATCAAAAAAGATCCACAAAGAGCTAAAATAAACCAAAATTTAGCATTAAAGTGGCGATAAATCTTCAATCCTGAGTACAAAATAAGTGCTGTCGAGATAAACGCAATTACATATTTGTATGTAAATAAAAAATGGCTATTACTGAACATTAAAAACCATGGAAATAAAGACCCATAGATATAAAAATTATGAATAAACTCAATAGGATTTAATGTAGAATGAAATTGATTTATTTTAGGTACATTGAAAAAAGTGATGACTAATTGAATCACGGCTAAACAAGTGAAGATAGAAAAAAAGAATCGAGATCTTTTCTTGAATATGGCGACAAAAAAAATAGGTAGCAACGCTACCATAATGGCTTTTGAAAGTAAGCATAGGCTAATCCAAATTGCCATAAGATTTTTTTCACCTTGAGTGAGAATGGATGTTGATGGCTGTTCAAAATAAAGAGCTGCTGTAAAAAACAACGTAGGAATTAATGACCAGTAGGAAAAATTGATAAAAGTATGAAGTTCGTAATCTAGATGTAAACACAGAAGTAAACTTAAAAATAATCGCCATCGATCAGAAGAAATAATAGTACGGTTTCTTTTTAGGTTTATAAAGGCAACACAAAAACTAATAAAAACCAAGCTAAAAAACTGATAACAAAGGGGAATCCACCGAGGACTAACTTGAAGTAAATAAAAAAGGTTAGCCACTAGGCGTGGCCATAAGGGCAGATAACCGAAGTCGAGTTTCATAAAACTTTGCCAAAAACCAAGTTCAATCGGTGGCATGTAATAGTTGGTCGCAGTCTCTGCCCACACTTCTGCAGAGAAAGAAAGTGAAGAGTCAAGTAAGCAAAATTTTAAACTTAATGCTACAAAGAAAACTAAAATAAAATAAAAATTAAATTTCTCATTCATCGAACTAAATAAGTTGGACATTTTCATGAGGCTACTTTTCATGAGAGACACCTTTTTTATAGTTTTTTTTAGGTTATTTTAAGCTTAGGTCCATAAATCGGGGCGTTTACTACAAATACTGTGAAGAAAAGGGACAAGATGTTTGAAACTGTTGATTTTGTCTAGACTTTGTTTTTGTAACTCGGGTGATACTAAGCAAATTTGGAATTTTTTTGAAGCCCTCTCTAGAAGTGAAGCGTCTAAAGGCTCTCCATGGAAGCAATCAGCCCAAAGCCATTTGACCTGCTTTTCGAAGGGTTCTAGAAACTCCAAGGACTCGTACTTAGACAGTCTGCACGCAAATTTAGGAGCATGTGCTGTTTGTAAAAAACGAATGAGAGTTGGTAGCGCCGTATCTAAGAAAAAGAAATTAGAAATTTGGTATTTGTCGCATAACTTTAGAATCTCTTCTTCTAGGTTATCTTCTTTTGTATTAAATATAATTGTCCCTGTTTGATTTTGCTCTTTATAGGTTTCTAACCATTCACTGAGCTTATCCCCTGGAGACCATGGATCATGTGCTAAATGTAGAGAGGAGGGCTGATAAACATCAGAACGAATATCAATTTCAGCGCCTAAAGCGGAATTGAGTGATTTGAGATCGCTGATTTTATTGACTCTATGTTGAATGAATTGCATTTAGATTTTCTCCGCTAAAATTTTCATAATAAACAATTGCATGATCCCGATGTAGTCTTTCTGCCATTCGGGCTCTTTTCTTGAGCGTGTGACCGACCGTTGATTAGGAATTACCGTCTGAGCAATACTCCACACTTCCTGCTGAGTGATGTACCCAGTGAAAATGATTCCTACGCGGTTTAGATCCTCTTCGTCTTTAAGTTCGACAGTAAGAGTTTTTACAGACATTAACGATTCAATTAGATCTTCTAAAATATTATCATTCCAGAGGATGAGTTTCATGTTGAAATCAATTTTATCTAATGCCAAAACTTTTTCCGGGCTTAAATCACTCATGGCATTGTATTCTATAATTATGTCTGCAACTTCTTTTTGCGGTTGGACAAAGCTAGCTGAGTCCTTTTCTCTGGATTTAAGAGAATTAAGAACTTTTTCTAGTGAATAACCACGTTCGCCACAATCGCGTTTGATTTTCCAAGCGGCACGTAAGTTTTCATCAGGAGAAATGTAAATTTTTAAATCATACAGGTCTCTTAAGGAACGTAGGTACAATGTATGTAAACCTTGAACTATTAAAGTTCTTGTTGGAGCTAAAGGACGGGGTTCTGTAAACTGTCCTGAAGAATGATCATAGTGTTTTTGAAAAATCAATCGACCATGGTTTAAGTTAAAAAAGTGCTCTCTAAGATGGGATAAATGATTGGCTCTAGGATGCAAGTGAGTATAGTCTTGCCACTTTATATTACCTCTTTCCCACTTGTGATAATCATCGCCTTCAATGATTTGAGTTGTGGAAGAACCAAAAAGATGAACCAGAGAAGTTGAAATCAAGTTTTTCCCCGCACCTGAGTTTCCAGCAATACCTATGGATAGTGGTTGTAACCTACGATGAAATGGAGCCTGTTTTTTTAGAGCCATAAGATAAATAAACACGAGAAGTGAAATCACAATTAATTGTAACAGAGAAAAAGTAATACCTTGATAGAACGGGATAATTTGTAAAGAGCTAAAAAGAGAAGAGAAGCTTAAAAAATAAAAGATAATAAAAAGAAAATATAAAATTCTTGGAGCAAAATTGTAAGTACTCAGAAAAATAGTCAAGAAGGGAATTATCCAAAAATACCATCCAGGCATAGCATGGGTGACTACTAAAAGTGAACCATAGGATAAAGCACAAGAGTAAAGTAATCCCTCAGCAGACATTTTGGTAGAAAGGAGTAGTCTTCCCAGGATAAATATCACAATCATCAGCCCGAGATAGAGGGAAATAGATCCAGTTAAGGAATGACTCAACGAAAAAATTCTTAAAGCCTCTGGAGACCCCATAGAGTTGTAGGCCATCTTACCACTGCTGATAAGGGGGTATAATCCTAAAAGGGTAGGAATTGAAAAAAATAAAATCCACGTTCTTATTTTTTTTAACGCCATCGTTACGAAGTCATTATTCCAAAAGTAAACTAAAATGAGAGGAATCATGATAAGAGTATGAAACTTACTTAGCAAAGCCATAGAGCTAAATAAAGCCGAGGAAATAACCTTGTTTTGCCCTGTAAAGTTAATCGCAAGAAAAGAAAAGTACATGGGTATGATATCGAGCTGGCCATGGATGAAAGAGATATAAATCACCACGGGATTAAGCCAATAGAAAAGTAAAAGATGATTAAGCCTAAAATGAGTCATTCTAAGTAGTAATTTAAAAAACAACAAATCAAAAAGCAAAAGTGGAAGCTTCATCAAAGCAAAGGAAATGGCTGTTGTTCCCAAAGCCATATCGCCAAAGAACAAATGACAAAAAAACTTAGGTAAAGCCATGAAAAGATACAAGACGATACCATAAGGAAAATATTCAGCGGGAAGCTGATTCCATGGATTGTTTAGCGGATGTTGAATGCCATAATCGACAAAGGGAATAAAAAAATCTTTCATCACGCCATGGGACTCAGTGAAAAGTAAAAATAATCTGACTATGAGCCCTGCCCAAAAAAGAGGATTGGAAAACAGCGGTTTAAAAAATAATTTCACATAGACCCCTCTTTTTTTTCAAGACTTTTTTCATAACTACGAAGCTCGATCATATAATGAATCATGCCAAGGATGGTCTTATAGCGGCTAGAGAAATGGGCGGCCCAATTCGAAACACCATGAATACGAGGGGGAAAGAGCACAGGTATGGTTTTAAATGTAAAACCAGCTTTTTGAGCTTGATAAAGAACATACATATCAAAGGCAAAAGTGTTAGGCGGATTTTTGATACAGCTTAACAACTCTTTTGGAAAAACTTTAGGTTGGGCGTTGATCTCATATACTTTTAGTCCAAGAAGGCAACGACTAAAAAGTTCGAACACGCGACTTACGAATTTGTCTTTCCAGTCTCGTCCGGAACGTATGCCTTTAATAAAAATTTTTTTATCTGAGCTAGATTCAATCTGTTTGAATCCTTTAATTGCATCAGCCGGGTCACACTGCATATCTGCGTGACTCCAGGCTATGATCGGAGCTGTTGTTGACTTTAATCCTTGCCATAAACCAAAACCATAACCCTGATTGACAGCAACGTTAACGACTCTAAACCAAGGAGCATAAACAGAATTAGCTAACTGAGAAAGAATTTCTGTCGAGTTATCTTTGCTACCATTATTAACAATCACAAATTGAAAATCTTCAGAACTTAGATTTTCTTTTTTTGCTGCTTCAATAGCACGTTTAATTAATATTTCTAGATTTTGACTCTCATTGTATGCAGGAACTACAAGCTCAAATTTTTTCATAGGAAATTCCTTGTCTTTGTATTTAGTTTTTAAAATCCACACCAGGAAAGCGGCCTCTTGAACTTAAAGTGTGGCCACTGAAAACCTCTTCCCAGTAGAGTGATTCTTTTAAACTGTCTGGGTCTCCCCAGTTAAAGTAGCCATCTAGAGGAAAGACTACAGATTTTAATTGTTTTTTTGCAAGTTGATCAAAAATACCATCCAGATAGAGTTCATTATTAACTAAAGTGTTTTCTTTTTTTAATTCTTCAATTCCATCAAGTAAAATTTGTGCTGACTTAAACCAGAAAGTACCTACCAAAAGAAAATCTTTTTGAGGGGTATTGCTAATAGCTTTCTTTAAATGAATTTTCTTTACATCTGGAAAGTTTTTATTTTCAGAAGCCTGTGTTGTTTCAACAAAAGAATAAGACTGCGGTGATCTTCTGGTTCCAGGGAAACCTTTAATTGCAAAAACGGCGGCATCCCATTTTTCTGATAAAAACTGGGTCCATAAGTCAGGATTAATCACCAATCCATGATCACAAGCGCTGACGATAACGGGCTTTTTAAGATCAAGTAACTTTAGTCCTTCGTAGACGGTCAAGGCTTGACCGGCAGGGGTATCTTTGAGTCCAAGGAAGTGATAGTCTTCATTAACTTGAGGTTTTAAGTCCTCTAAGCTTACAATGCCAACACGATCGGCTTTAGGTAAACAGCCCAAAGCTTTCTCATACATAGGAACACCTGAAATTTTAATAAAAGGCTTACGCGTAGAGGTAAGAGCTTTGAATCTAGAGCCAAGACCTGCCATTGGAAGTAAAATCTGTTCTGTTTTGAGTGAGTTCTGTTCATGCCGGTTTTTGTTTTTAAAAACAGTTTCCCAGTATTCAAAATCTTTTAAATCCTCAGGAGTCCCCCACTGAAAAAAATAAGGGATTTCATAAATTCGCACTTGGGCTTGCTGTTGGCTTTGTAATAAAGCTTCTACAGTCAAACTGGTATAGTACTCTCCATTGACTTTGAGATCCTGTTGTTTTTGAAAACTTAAAGCTTTGGCCAATACTTTCTTGTTCTTAAAATAATAAGCGCCACAGGAAGCAAATTCAGCTTCTCTGTCTGCAGTGAAACTTCCTTTTTCTCTGACTTCGGTGACAAGTTCACCGGTGAGTCGAGAATACGCGTAGGGTACTGGAGACAGATAATGAGCGTGAAACCCTCGATAAGAAATTAGGCAAGCCTCGCAATCTGTGTAGCTGACAAAGTCTTGAAAATGCCAAGGATCCCAACAAAGTCCATAATCACAGTAACTGACCAAGAGACCTGCGTCTTCAGGGAGGTAAGAGAGACTTTGTTCTAGAGGAAAAGCTGGTCCTTGTTGATGTACAGTAACAAAAAGAATTTGCGAGGTAGGACGTAGTTTTTTTAATAGTTCTACTAAACCAGAATCTTTATGATTTTCAGCCAGGACAAACGTACAAGCCCATGATAGCGGAAACTTTTCAAGTAGTCTTTCAATCATCGGAATCCCATTAACAGCAATTAAAGGCTTTGGGTCCGTGTAGCCAGCTTTTTGGTAACGTGTTCCTTGGCCAGACATGGGAATTAAAACATGGATGGGTTTTTTATTCATAACGAGCTCATTTCATATACCATTGACGAAGTTTTTCTGTAGGTAGTTGTGTGATTTCCTCTACCAATGGATCAGATAGTTCTGGAAGATCTGGTTGCGATTTGAAAAGTATTTGGCTAGCCCACCAAATTTCTTTAAGATCTTTGGGGGCATCCATTTTGAGTGAAAAATCGAGAGATCCAGAAGTTTTGATTAGATAGGGACGAAGACGTTCCAAGTAGATGGCCATATCTGGAAAATAAATTTTAAGGGGGCCATGATTAAAGCCGTCTGCAGAAAAGCAAGTTTTTAGTTTTAATAGGTTTTCAAAACCAAAAGTTTTTAAAAAGTCATTTTCTTTTTGTTCCCAGCGCGAGATTACATTTTCATCATTGGCTTGTAAAATGAGCCCATGATGGGTTAAAATATTAATTTCAAAATCATTTTCTAAAAAAAAATTTGAAATTTCCCATCCTGGCTTAACTAGCGGTATAAAATTAATTTTCTCTTGGGTTGTCCACTCAAGGAATTTTGGATGTTTTTTTTCATAATAAAAACCCATAAGAATAGCAGCTAAGGAGTGAAAGTGTAACACTAAAGAAAATTTTGAGAGAGCATGAAATCCTGCTTCCATAGAAGGTCTTAACTGACTCACTGGCGATTTCAAGGGATCTTGATTGGAGACCGTAATTTGGCTTTGCGATATAGCCTGGCTGTAGAGAGATTCTTGTAACTCAGGAGTTTGGGTAGAAATTTCTTGTAGTTGCTTTTTTAACTTAACAAAATCAATGATAACTAACCCTTGCTCGGCATCGACTTGGTCTAATCTGAAACCAGATGCTTTAATAAGCATTTTAGTTTCATCTAATTTAAGAGAAAGATTGCTTCCTGCTCCTTGGGTCCAAAGGGGAATGTAAGAAGAAATTTTTTGATTTAGTTTGATAAACGAGGAAATTTCCATAGACCTAATCATTAATGAAACTTAAGCTGATAGGCAAGTGGAATCACTGGATTTTTCTTAAAGACTTCGCAATGAGAATAGTTGGACCTGCAGCTTTAATTTCTTTTATAACTTGGTAATTTAGATTCTCCTGCAGTGCTTGGTAATCAGAGTGATGATGCTTAATAGAAAACCAGTTTTTTTCATTTATGTGGAGATAGTGAAACGAGCTATAAACAGGATTAACTAATAGCCCATAGCTTTCTAAGTAAGTATTGAATGGGCCGCCCCACCAGCTATTGAAAACAAAGTAATCATGTTTCTTGTTACCTAGTTCAGCAAGACGGATCAGTTGATAAGGAGGGGACATCGCTGGTGATTCTCCTGAGCAAAACTCATTATGCACGATGATGGAGTTGGCAGGTAAATGTTGATTTATCCAATTCCTGGCAAGAACTCGGCTATCTATTTGTAAATCAGTTTGAATCTGTGTTGAAATTTTATAGGCAGGTTCAAGAAAAAATAACATGAAAACCGTAGCGTAGATTAATTTTTTTTTGGTCTTTACAGTGGCGGTATCTATTTTTTGCAGAATAGCTTCTAAACCTAAAGCAAAAAATGGCAGCAAAAATGGCAGAGCTATAATCATATTTCGGTTAATAACAAGTCCTGCTTTGCCAAGATATAGGAGTAAAAACACAGGAAATGAAAGGAGTAAGTAAGTAATTTTTTTTTGCAGTCGATGCCAGCAAATGATGCCAAAAGAGCAAAGAAAAGCCGAGAGCAGTCCATAAGAGGTCACAAGCAAAATGACACTGTAGAAGCCAATACCGTTAAAATTAAATGTCTCACTGCGCTGGTAGTTTTTTAGATTAAATAAGAAACCTTCTTTGAACTCATTGGGGTATACAAAGCCACTTATTTGAAGGATGCAGAAACTTAAAACAAAAGAACAAAAAACGATAAAATGGGTTTTATGATCTTTATTTTTTTGCCAATCTTTAAAGGTAGCAAAGATATAGGGGATGACCAAGAAAAGTCCTGTGTACTTGCTCGATATGACGAGGGCCATGGCTAGACCTGTTTGCCACAGAAGAGAGCTTGTTCTCTGTCCACGGGCTAGTTTTATGAAAAGAAGTAGGGCATAGGTAGCAAAGAAAATAATATAGTGATCAGGATACCAGATGCGACTTACACCTAAAACCATGGGAGATAAGACAAAGAGGCTCACTAGGAGAAATTTAAAACGCCTATTTTCGGGAAGAAGCTCTTGAGCTATAAAATACAAAACAAAAAGGGTTAGAGAGTTAAGAATCACGTTATAAAAAATGCGTCCTAGAAGAATAAGTTCTGTTAAAGAAGGTAGATGCCCTTTCAGATAACTATAAATTAATCCTAAAAAATAGGCAGGATAAATGTTCATGCCTCCAGCTCGAAATTCTTTAGTAAATAAACGCATTTCGGTGAGCATTTTAAAAACTTCACTCGAGTAAATTTCTTCGTCGCAAAATTGAAAAGGGGGAAGTTCTTGAAAAAGAGCTGCAGGAATTCGCATAGTCATGGCTAAAAAAAATAGAATCCAAAGCCAGTAATGTTTTTTTAAATGTTTCCACATGATTTCTTATTTCTAGCTGAAAAAAGGGGTTTTTCAATCACAAAAAAACTGCTAAAAGAAATAAAACCTTAAAAGGAGTGCTTTTGAAAATATCTATCTTTGGTGTTGGCTATGTGGGGCTTGTGACCGGAGTCTGTTTTGCTGAAATGGGCAACACCGTGATGTGTTGTGATATTGATCAAAAAAAAGTGGATTTGTTAAAAAGAGGACAGTCTCCAATTTATGAACCAGGCTTAAGTGAACTTATAGAATCTAATCTTTATGCTAAACGACTGATGTTTACGACTGAAATAGAGACAACGGTTATGTCTGCAAGTATGATTTTTATCGCTGTTGGAACTCCTTCGGATGTGGATGGCTCTTCTGATTTGAAATATGTTTTGAGCGTAGCTAAAAGTATTGGTCATTTTATCAACGAAGATAAAGTGATTATTGTCAAATCAACGGTTCCTGTTGGAACATGTTTGAAGGTCAAAGAGCAAGTGCTAGAGAGTATGAAAGCTCGAGGAGTTAGTTATCAAGTAGATGTGGTTTCAAATCCTGAGTTTTTAAAAGAGGGTTCAGCGATCAACGATTGTTTAAGGCCAAACCGTGTCGTCATCGGTCTTGAAAATAAAAATCTTAAAGAGCTCTTTTTACAGCTCTATTCACCTTTTTTCCCTAAGGAAAACCAGGCTATTTATTTTATGGATTTAGCTTCCTCTGAACTGACTAAGTATGCTGCAAATGCAATGCTTGCGACTCGTATTTCTTTTATGAATGAGATTTCCAGACTTTGCGAACAGGTAGATGCTAATATAGAAAGTGTCAGATTGGGGATTGGGTCTGATCCTAGAATAGGTTCTCAATTTTTATACGCTGGTATTGGATATGGTGGTTCTTGCTTTCCTAAGGATGTACGCGCTTTATTAAAAACAGCGGCAAGTTATGATTTGAGTTTTGAACTGTTGCAAGCCGTAGAGTTAATTAATCAAAAACAAAGACATCACTTTACCAAAAGAATTTTAAGCTTCTTTGAGGGGGACCTTAAAGGAAAAACTTTTACTATTTGGGGATTAGCTTTTAAACCAGGAACGGATGATATCCGAGAAGCTCCCTCGCTAGATGTGATTAGTTTTTTACTTGAACGAGGTGCTAAAATTCAAGCTTTTGATCCAGAGGCTATGATCCATGTCCAACGCCATTTTGGTAATAAATTTTTTGATAGAGAGCTTCATATAAAATATTATGAAGATCAGTATGAGGCGTTAGCGGGGGCTTCTTGCTTGATCGTTGTCACAGAGTGGAAGTCATTTCGTCAACCTGATTTTGAACGAATTAAAAAGACTCTTGATACTCCAGTCATCTTTGACGGTAGAAATATATATGATAGCCAACAGATGAAGGAAAAAGGATTTCATTATTTTCCTGTAGGAAAAAAAATAACTTCGATTAAAAGTAGGTTGGGATGAGCTATACATCAACGAGTCATTATAAATCTGTGCTAATCACAGGAGTTTCTGGCTTCCTAGGATCACATCTTGCGGAAAGTATACTCGTGGAAAGTTCTTTAGGTAACATCAAGGAAGATTACCGAGTTATAGGCATTGACAACTTTTGTACCGGTTTAGCAAGTAATGTGACTTACCTGAAGCAGAAATTTCCTAAAAATTTTTTGTTTATTGAAAAAGATGTGATTCAGCCCTGGGATGATGTTAATTCCATCTTAACAGAAGCTATTAAAAGCGAAATTTCCCATGTTTTTCATTTTGCCTCTCCAGCGTCTCCTCCTCATTATCAACGTTTATCTCTTGAAACTTTATGGGTGAATACTTTGGGGCTGTCACATGCTTTGCGGTTTGCTGATGATATAGGAGCCAGAGTGATTTTTTCCTCCACAAGTGAGGTTTATGGCGATCCTGATGTCTCGCCTCAGCCGGAAAACTATTGGGGGAACGTTAACTCTTTTGGTCCAAGGGCGTGTTACGATGAAGCTAAGCGCTTTGGTGAAGCTCTTATTTACTCATGGAATTTACGTCATCAAACAAAGCATGGACTTGTGCGTATTTTTAATACCTATGGTCCTCGTATGAACCCTAATGATGGGAGAGTGATTATTAATTTTTTAGTTCAAGCTTTAGCTGGACAGGATTTAACTATTTACGGAGATGGAAGACAAACTCGGAGTTTTTGTTTTGTCGCTGATTTGATTAATGGTATTAAAAAGTATGCTCTAACAGATATAACTTTCCCTGTTAACTTTGGCAACGATAGAGAGTTTACAGTTTTAGAGTTAGCAGAAAAGGTTCAAGCTCATTTTGCAAAAAAGCAATCACAAATAGTTTTTTTAGAAAAAGCTAAAGATGACCCAGCTCAGAGGCGACCAGATTTGAGTCTGGCTAAAAAACTTTTTCCAGAGTGGGGCCCAAAGGTCACTTTAGAAGAGGGGTTATCAAAAACGGCCCAGTGGTTGCAACTAAACTCTAGATAAGTGGACTTATTTAAAGTCTACTTGAAAAGGGATCTCGTTCAAGCAAAGTGGATTACTGTTGTGTCAGATCAAAAGGCTTCTCATAAGAATCACTTTCAATTAAATGATTCGGAAGATATTTCTGTGGGAGTTTTGTAAATGCTTCTGAAAAACTTACCATGAAGTTAAAATAGATGAGATGCTTAAGGGCCGCGACACCATCGCGCCAGTTGATTTTTTTTCCTTGTAAGCGAGTTCGTGGATAATAGGAAATGGGTAGTTCAGCAATACGACATCTAGCTTTGGCAATGTAGGCTGTGAACTCAATTTCAATTCCAAAGCGATTTGATTGTAGATTCATGGCTTTAACAAGGTCTGCGCGAAAGATTTTGTAACAGGTCTCCATATCAGTCACATAGATTCCAGAAAAAAGATTACTTAATAGAGTTAAAAAACGATTTACAAAGTAATGATAAGTTCGGTGAACTTGGATGGAATTTTTTTTGAAACGACTGCCATATACAACATCAGCTTTATTTTCAATCAACGGAATTAACAAGTCTTTAACATCAGAGGGATTGTACTCAAAATCAGCATCTTGGATCATGATAATATCACCACTTGCTTGCTGAATACCGTAGCGTACAGCAGCACCTTTTCCACTGTTTTGCTTTAATTGAAAAAGTTTGTAGTTATATTTTGCCTGCATTTCTTGCAAGATTTTGAAGCTGGAATCTCTAGAGCAGTCATCTATAAAAATCCACTCTCTGGCAATAGGACATGGAGAAGTGAAAAGCACGTCTAGTACATTTTTAAGGTGTTTGGCCTCGTTGTATACAGGAACAACAATAGAAACAGTAAGTTCAGAACTCATATCGAGACTCCAGATCGGTAAATTAATGTAATGAAAATCACCTTATAAAAACACTTGAATCTTAGTCAATTGAAAACTAGTCTTGAAAAAAACGAAAAAGAATCAGGAAAATCATGATTACCATTCCTATACAAATCATTATTAACGAAGGTAGTAGAGGGCCAATACTCAAATGTTTAGAATCATTGGGGCATTTATCTGGGCTAGGAGATAAATTTAAACTGCATTTATTTTTGTTAAGTTATGAAGAAGTTAGTTACGGTTCAGAATTACAGAGCTATATTACAAAAAAAACATCTGAAAATTTGAAATTCCACTTTACTACACGAATAAAAAAAAGTGGTTTTGGAGAAAATCATAATTTTATATATTATGAACTAGTTAAAAAACACTGTCCAAATCAGCCTTTCGTTTTGATTTTAAATCCTGATACTTTTATGTGGAAATCTTGTCTTGAGAGGATGTTGTTTTGGCAACAAGAAAAACAAGCAACTATTGTCGAAGCTTGTCAATTTCCATCTGAACATCCCAAGGCCTACGACACTAAAACACTAGAGGTAAACTGGTGTAGTTTTGCTTGTGTGCTGATTTCAACTCAAACCTTTGAAGCTCTTAATGGTTTTGATGAAGTCTTTTTCATGTATTGTGAAGATGTAGACATGAGTTGGAGAAATTGGATTCATGGAGGAAAATGCATTTATGCTCCAGATGCTGTTATCTGCCATATGACTAATTTATTTCATTATCACCCCTATTCATTTTCTTTAGAGTCCTACTATGCACTTAGAAATCATTTGGTTTTAGCTTGGAAATTTTTTGGTTCTAATAAATGCGCTTATTTGAAATATGAAAAAATGTTCACAGCGTTAAATATACCAGTGACATTGAAAGAAAATATTTGGAAAGATTTTCAGCAGGTTAAAAAAGAAATTAAGCAAATAGATAAAACTCATTCCAAAGTAGAAATTAAAAAGTTAGGTTTGTTTCATGAATTACGATTCTAAAAATAATATGAGCCAGCTTCTGACGAAGCTTGGTAGTGAACTTCTGATTGTTAGTGTATATCCTAAATATTCTGTTCTAAGTGACCAGGATTTGTATTTAGAAAGCGTTTTTCCGGGGGTTGAGAAGATCAAACTCAGGGTGGATTTTGAAAAAACTTCTTTTGCGCCTCTTCTGCAAGAGCTTAGGTTAAAACCAGAAAATCGTCACAAAGACATTTTGCTTTTAGATTATAAAGTAAAAACAGCTCATTCCTTACCAGAAGAGCTTGATAAGATTTTAGCGCAAATGAAAGAAAGATCCATTTCTTGGGGTGCTATTGCTGGGAGTGGTGTTGCCTATCCTTATTTCAAAAAAATGAGTTCGGTGTTGAACCTTGATCCAGATGCTATACCTTTGAAATTTTCAATACCGGCCTGTGATTTTGAAGGGCATATATTACTTTTAAATAGGGATCTTACTTTTGAATTAGAAGAACATATTCCCTATGATATATTTGGAAGTTTTTTATGTGCCTACGTATGGGAGAAAGAACTTGTCTCTTATTTAACGCCTTTATCTTACTTTTATAATACTCTAGAAAAAAAATATTTTTCAGAACCAGGTTTTGCTGCCATTAGAAAGTATTTTACCAATAAATATGGAAATCCAGAGCTCAAATTATTCTATCACACATTGGGTTTAGAAGCTCCATCTATTGTGGCAAAGGATTATTATAAAAAGGTAATTGATCCTGTTCTGTTTAAAAAGATTGAGAAGGGTACAAACTCTCCTAGTATGACTGTATTTATCAGAACTCTTGGAAAGAGGATTTCTTTTCTAAGAAGGGCTTTGTATAGTCTAGCGACACAAGAAGAAATGCCTGAAAAGGTAGTTTTAATTGTCTCCACCCTTGAAAATCAGATTGTTAATGAAGTTAGAAATGTGGCAGAAGATTTTAAAACTTATTTTAGTTGTGAGTTATTAATTAATCCTGATTCAAGTCCAAACTCAAGAGTGACCTCTTTGAATCTTTATTTTAGTCAGTTGAAATCTGATGGAGGTTACTCGTTTTGTTTAGATGATGATGACTATTTGTATCCCAATTTTATTTATCTGTTCAAACAGTTTTATCGTCTGAACTTAAATGATCAAACGGCCGTAGGAGTGATTGACTTTTATCGAATGAAGTCAAAAGAAGTTTCTATTCCGACATCAACTTCAGAAGTGAGTAAAATTTGGTATAAATACGAGAAGGAAACATATCCTATGAAAGAATTTGGAACTGAGTTATTATCGCAAAATGGTAATTTTATTCCTTTCTGTGCTGTGGGTTTTCCTAATTCTTTTTTGATCAAGTATCGTCATTTAGCAAAATCTTCACTTATTGAAGATTATAGAATGTTACTGGCTTTACTTGAGCACAAGGAGTTTTTCTTCTTTAGAAAATTTGGTGGAGAGGTATGCTTACGAGACAGCCATGATAATGTCGTAAATAACAGTAATAGTAAGTTCGAGTTTGATATGGCCTATATTGATTGCCTAAGTGAGTTGAAAAAAAGTCAGTTGCCTGTTACAAGTCTATTGCATTTGAATAATTTGGTTTATAAGTATGAAAATAAGAAAAAAGACCATTGGATAGAATTTATTAAGACACAGGCAAAAATTTTGTTAAAAGATAAACCAGTACTTCGAAAAATGACAACTAGAACCTACGATTTTCTAATTTATTTATATAGAAAATTTAAAAAGTTAAAGTCGATGAAGCAGAAATTACTCTCTTCTGTTTCAGTGTAATTAGTTTTTAATTTAATTCCGTGATGGCCCCAAGTTTTAAAGGGGAAAAAGATTCTATTTTCACAAGATAAGAATGCTCGTTGGAAAGATTTAGATTTAGAAACTTGAGTGTAGGGCCATCTTGCGTAAAATCAGTGAGGTATAAAAAATCAGGTTTTGCGGTAAAGAGTTTATCCGAAAATTTGTCGATAGGAACTCTATAGAGTCCTCCCACCGAATTAGGAAGTAAAAGATAACGCTGTATCAGGCTGCTAAATCCCATGTTACTTATGGATGTGTCGATATCTCCGACAAAAAGGAGCCGGGCATTTTGTGGTAAGAGAGTTGCCGCTTTTAGTGCTGCAGAACTCATGGGCTCAAGAGTCTTGTTGCTGCTAGCTTTCCAGTCATGGAAATCAAAATTTTTAATATGGTGGTGTGTTCTTAAGACTTCTTTGTGGATAAGTAAGCTTAAAATAAGTGTAACAAAAATTGTAGTTTTTTTTCCCCAGCTTGAAATTTTTTGTGAGAATTCGTTAGCAAAAAAAAGTCCAAGCACAAAAAAGGTTGGGGTTACATAACGACTTAAACTTTGTGATTGATGGCTGGTCATTTCCAGAATGTAGTAGCCTATATTAATTCCAGGGAAAAGAATCAGAGCTGAAATTAAAGCAATGCTAGATTTTGAATTTTGTTTCCAGTTTTTTATTTTCATCAAAGCATATAAAATAACAAAAAGATACAAAACACTCATGACGGGATGGTTTTTGAAAAGAAAAGCAAAGGTATCCAAAATGTATTGTAAGCGTTCAGAAATAGTTCCTAGCAAAAGTCTTCTCTCATCAACTAGTGGAATTTCAATATGCTCTCTCCAAACATAGAGACGGTAATAAAGTTGAGATATTAAAATTAAAACTGGGATCAATAGATAGAGGAAAGACTTTTTCTTTATTTTTTTAATTTCTCTAGCATAATAAACGATAAGAAATAACAACAAAAAGATAGAATAAATTTTGAAGGGTCCCTTGATGAACCCTATTCCAATTAACAAAGAGATAAGAAATGTGATTTTTTTAGCAACGTCAAATTGTGGGGAATCGTTTATTAGAAATCTAAAAAAAAGTGTAAAGCAAAACGCCGTAAATGCCTCAGCGTATGAAACAACACTCAGATTCCAAAAACAGCTAAAAATTAAAATACAAAGTAGTGAAAGGATGAAATTAGTTTTAAATGTTTGAACTTTATTGACGCTGAGAACCAGCATAGAACTTAAGCTCAGGTAAATTACAGAAAAAATACCAGTCGCTTCTTCTTTGATGCTGCCAAGGAGTTGATATAGAAGAGAAAATTGTAACGGCAAAAAAGAAGTGTAATTGAAGTAGTTGTTAATCTCGGCAGTCGTGCGCAAATGATCATGGATAAAAATTTCTTTAGCATCAACTAACCAGTATGTAAAATGGTCCCATGAGGGAAAATAAAAAATACTTTTAATTAAAATTAAATACCCAGCATAAAAAATAATCAATAGCGCAGGCAGGTAAAAAAAATTTTTATCGGACGAAGAGTTAGTCGTGAAGAGATCTTGTTTGAGGAAAAAAACTTTGTAAATGAGTGATGAAAAAAAAAGTGAGCTTAATAAACCAGCAGAAAATGAGAGCTTAAAGCCAAGGTGAGTCAGCGAAAGTAATAAAATAAAAAAACTAAAAGTGCCAATACTCAGTGAGTAAACTAAGAACTCAAAAGAGTTATTAGTAGGTAAAAAAGCTTTACTGTCTTTAAAAGACGAAGGCACTGCCTTCATTTGGTCTAATAAAATTAGTCCTGATAGCCAACAAATAAAAAAAATAATTGAAAAACAGTAAAGAATCATTTTTAACCTTATAAGTCGTTAGATTTATTCCTCAAAAGGTGATTGTCAATAGGCATTTTTTTGATATATTCAGAAAGCATTCGGAGGTGCTTGTGGATGTAAATAGTCAAATTGAAAGATATAAAAACAAAAAAGCTGTTATCGGAGTGTTAGGTTTGGGCTATGTCGGATTGCCTCTGATTCTTCGTTTTGTTGAAGTCGGGTTTAAAGTTATTGGCTTTGATATAGATCAGAGTAAAATTGATAAACTTAATAAAGGCGAGAGTTACATCGCGCACATTCCCTCAGATAAAATATTGCAGGCTACTCAGGCAGGTTTCAAGGCAACAGCTAACTTTTCCACAACCACAGAGTGTGATGCCTTGATTATTTGTGTACCAACACCTCTTAATAAATATCGTGAGCCTGATCTAAGTTTTGTAGAGAAAACCACTCAGCAAATAGCTCCTTACCTTAGAAAAGGGCAGCTAGTTTCTTTAGAAAGTACGACTTATCCAGGTACAACTGATGAGCTTGTATTGCCAATTTTAAATCAAAAAGGGCTTAATGTTGGAAGTGACTTTTTTCTTGTATTTAGCCCGGAGCGAGAAGATCCAGGAAATGCTCACTTTGGTACCAAAACAACACCGAAAGTTTGTGGTGGAATCACTCCAGAGTGCTTAGCTATCGGTAAGGCTATGTACGAACAAATCATTGATAAGGTCGTTCCTGTGAGTTCTACAAGGGCTGCAGAAATGACTAAGTTACTAGAGAATATTCATCGATCCGTAAATATTGGCTTAGTTAATGAGATGAAGATTGTCGCAGATAAAATGGGAATTGATATTCACGAAGTGATCCGTGCAGCAGCGACAAAACCTTTTGGTTTTACACCTTATTTTCCTGGCCCAGGCTTAGGAGGCCACTGTATTCCAATTGATCCTTTCTACTTAACATGGAAAGCCAGAGAGTATGGAGTCAATACGAAATTCATTGAACTAGCTGGTGAGATTAATACAAGTATGCCAAATTGGGTAGTATCAAAAGTTGGTTACGCTTTAAACGGACAGAAAAAATCGGTAAAGGACAGTAAAGTTTTAATTCTTGGAATTGCCTACAAGAAGAATATCGATGATTGTCGAGAGTCTCCGGCCTTTGAGGTTATGAAGCAGTTATCACAGTTGGGTGCAAAAATAAGCTACTCAGATCCATTTATCCCTGAAATTCCCCACAATGAGCATTTTTATTTACCGTTGAAGTCTGTAGCCTTGTCACCAAGTAGTTTAGCTGGATTTGATTGCGTGATTTTAATAACAGATCACCAAAAATTCGATTACGAGATGATAAAGCAAAGTAGTCAATTGATAGTGGATACAAGAGGTATCTATGGCAGTATTTCTGATAAAATTATAAAAGCCTAGGATGTGGATAGAAATATGAATATAGTAATTGCTTTCCCTTGCTTAAATGAAGAGTTAACCATTTTTGAGGTTTTAAATAAAATTCCTAAACAACTTGAAGGGGTGAACCATATCGAGTTGTTAGTCATAGATGACGGCTCTACTGATAAAACGGCGGAAAAAGCAAGGGCTGGTGGTGCTGTAGTTATTTCACATGGAATTAACAAGGGATTGGGAGCTGCATTTCAGTCGGCAATCACTTATTGTATTGATCAAGGTGCAGATATTTTAGTGACTATGGATGGCGATGGACAATTTAGTCCTGATGATTTGCCAGAGATTATTAAACCCATTTTGTTGGGTAAAGCCGACATGGTTACAGGATCTAGATTCATAAAGAGTGAGAATATTCCAAGTAACATACCTAGTATCAAGCTTTGGGGTAATAAAAGAATGGCTAATTTAATTAGCACTTTGGTAGGAAGAAAAATTCACGATGCCGCTTGCGGTTATCGGGCCTACAGTTCAAAAGCTTTCTTAAATTTAAATTTGCTTGGAAAATACACTTACACCCAAGAGACTTTACTTGATTTAAGTTATAAAAATTTGAATATTCAAGAAGTTCCCATTTCGGTAAAGTATTTTGATGGTCGTAAGAGTCGTATAGCTGGTAGTATTATTAAGTATGCATTTAACACATCTAAAATCATATTCAGAGTTTACCGAGACTATTTCCCTTTAAGATTTTTTTGGTTTTTTTCATTAATTTTTTTAATGCTAGGGCTACCGTTGGCTTTATTTTTCTTGTTACATTATCTAGAGACGGGTGGTTTTTCGGGACAACTTTGGTCTGGTTTTTTGTCTTCTTTTTTGATGATATTGTCTCTCACTTTTTTTGTTGTTGGATTAGTTGTAGATTTACTTGATCGTATTAGAGTTAATCAAGATAGAACCTTATTTTGGTTGAAAGAACAAAAACATAGAATGGCAAAAAAGTAAAAACCGGCAGTTGATGAGTAGGTTATTTCAGATCTAATTGTTTTTGAATTAGATCTGAAACGTTATTGCTAAAGATTTCTTTCCACCTGTTCGTAAATCACAAAATCTGATTCATTACTGATTTTGTTCCAGTCAGCATTTTTCTCTTCAACCCAATGGGCTTCGTTTTTTAGATCATATTGGAATTCAAAAAACAGGCGTAAACTAATGTAAAAAGAGTCATGGAAAAGAGTGAAGCGTAATTTTTTCTCTGGAAAAATAGGTCTCACAAAGTCAAAGTTTCCAGTTTCGGGAATCCAACCTGGTAAGTCCATCATCCGCAATAAATCACCAGGGAAAATATCTTTTGTTGGTTGAATTTTGTATGTTTCGAATGAGGTTGGTAGGTAAAGTTCATTTTTTGTTTTTTCATAAAGTTTTTTCATAACAGCGTGATAGATGTGGTAACCGGCATAGATATTCCAGTGAGAGTCTGTTTTGTAGTAGAGTTGCTGCTTAGTTTTCAAATCAAGTAAAAGCTTTTTGCTGTCAATACTGAGAATGTATTTTGAAGTTTTTATTTTCTCCATTAATTGATCATAACGAGAAATAGGAGATAATTTTTCCTGAGCCCAGTCTGGAAGAAATTCTGGATAAATGGATTGTTTATTTGGGCCCACAAAAAAGACATAGGGTATGCCTTTTTTAGCCAACTCTTGGGCTCTTTTTTCGTGAAACTTAAATTTTTCTTCGAGCTGTTCCGATGTATAGGGAGCTACGTTTCTGTAGGTATTGTTTGTTTTATCGTCTTCATAAAAGAGCCAGCCATTTTTTCCAACAATAACTTTTTCTGAAGAGGAAATTTGGAATAATCTAAAACGTAGCATAGCATTGGCATGAATTAGGATATTTCTGAGTTTGAAATTATTTTGATAAAAATCCTCAAACTCTTTAATATAATCCCATTCCATCTTGAAGTCGGGAAATTTCGGTTTCTTTCTGTATTCTGTAGTGTTTTCATAAATTTCAACATCAAATACTTGCAGTGTTAATTGTCCAAGTAACAACAAAGAGAAAAGCAAGATTAGAATTTTATTTGAGATGGCAGTCATGAGCTATAGTTCCTTTATAAAGAGAATCTAGAGTTAAATTTTATTAAAAATATAGTATTTAAAAATTAAGAGTTTTCATGATCAAATCCTAAAATCTAAAATAAATAAAAGGGTTAAATGTACCATTAGCTAAGTAACTTAATGATACCAGAAATAATGATATTGTCGTGAAAACAAGCAGCCATTGTTCAGAAAATGAGAAGGTTTTGATTAAGTTTTCTTTGGAGTCAGTTTTTGAATCAAAGAGCATAAAATTTTCAATTCTATTAGGTCGCATTAGAAAAATTGCCAATAACAAATAGAAGTAAATTTCTAAATTAAAAAGAGAGCCTATCGGTAACCAGTTAGAATCACTACCATGTCCAAGCATAGCCGTATAAAAATGGGTGATGTGAGAAGCTGTTTCTGCTCTGAAAAGGACCCAGCCAACGATTACCAAAAACAAGGTTAAAATGTTTTTTGTAAAACTAGGGATTGGCAAAGGTTTCTTGTAAAAAGAATACCATTTTTCAATCACTAGAAGAAGACCATGGAAAATCCCCCAAAGAGCAAAGTTCCAGCTGGCCCCATGCCATAATCCGCAAAGGAAAAATACAATAAATAAGTTAAAATAATTTCTAAACTTAGAGCAACGGCTTCCACCGAGTGGGATAAAAAGATAGTCGCGAAACCAGCTAGAAAGAGAAATGTGCCAACGACGCCAAAAATCAGTGACTGAAGTCGCGCTGTAGGGATGATTAAAGTTTTCTAAGAAGTGAAACCCAAAGAGCCTTCCAAGACCGATGGCCATATGAGAATAACCACAAAAGTCGAAGTAAATTTGAAAGAAATAAGCTATTGTCTAGCTTTTTTTAGTTCGGACTTTTTGGTTTAATTTTTAAGAGAATTTATTGCATATTTTTCAATCGATCTTCAAGGTTTTTTTGTTTTCTATTTG
>JABWCN010000013.1 GCA_013359135.1 Pseudobdellovibrionaceae bacterium
TTCCAAGTTTAGAAACTGTTTTTAAAAATCAAGTCGCCCAAGAGAAATGGGGCTTCATTCAAAAAGATATGTCTAACGCTATGAACTTTTGGGAAGACATCACAAAGAAATACGAAGGAAAACCTAATAATGACGACAAGCAGATGCTTGAAATCAAACGTTTACTCAAAGAACTACAAAAAAAACTAAGTCACTTTGACTAAAGTAAGACACACTATGAACTTGATTTAAATGATTGTTTCCTGAGTTAATAATAACAACCTTGAAAATGACAAAGGAGCCAACTAATGTTCACAATGTCCTTACCTTGGTGGGAATTCGTTGCTAGAGGTATTGCTGTTTATCTTTTCATATTGCTTTTACTTCGCATTGGTGGACGAAAGCAAGTTGGTCAACTATCTCCTTTTGATTTTGTTCTACTATTAATCATCAGTAATTCAGTTCAAAACTCAATGAATGGTGGCGATAACTCCTTGATTGGTGGAATGCTGATAGCTCTTTCACTTGTCGCTTGCAATTGGTTTTTGGGATATTTCAATTTAAAAAATCCTAGTTTTTCATATTTCTTAGAAGGAAAACCAGAAGTTTTCATACACAATGGAAAACTATTCGAAGAAGTTCTAACAAAAGAAAATATTTCGCACGAGGAGCTTAGGGCCATTCTAAGAAAAAATGGCGTTCTTCATATAGAGGAAGTTCATTATGGAGTTATCGAATCTACAGGCGACATTAGTATTATCAAAAAGGACAAATTCAAGAATCCCTCTACCCATTAATAGAAAGCCCACAATAATTTCTTTTTATGGGCTTTCTATTAGTATTTCATCTATATCCCGAGATATCTAAAAAAAGCCTCAGAATTAGGTTTCCTACCCAAAAACTCGCTTAGTAATAAGGAAGCTTCTTTAGTATTTCCTTTTTCTAAAATAGAAGTTCTGTATTTATAACCAACTTGTTTAGACAATAGATTTTTGCCTTGAAACTTGGTAAACATATCCATAGCAAAAACATTTGACCATAAATAGCCATAATAACCAGCATCATAACCACCCATTATGTGTCCAAAAGTTGCTGGAAAATGAGTTTCAGGAAGTGGATCCATACCAGTAAGGTCTTTATATATTTTTTTATAAGTCTCTGTCACATCTAAATCTTTAGCACTTTGGTGTAGTGTCAGATCAAAGATTCCAAAAATTAATTGACGAGTATTCATCCAACCAAGATTAAACTTTCTTGATTGTTGAAGTTTTTCAATCATTTCTTTAGGCATTGATTCAGAGGGTCTATCATACTTTTGCGTAATCATCTCTAAAATTTGAGGTTCCCAAACCCAATTCTCAAGCATCTGAGAAGGAGCCTCAACAAAATCCCAGGCCACATTCGAACCAGAAAGAGTGGCATAATGTGAACGAGTCAAACTCATATGCATAATATGACCAAATTCATGAAATAATGTGTCTACTTCTTCATGGCTTAAAAGAGACGGTTTGCCTGGAACTGGCGGCGTCAAGTTAGCTACAATAGAAGAAATAGGGGCTAAATAAACACCATTAACTTTCCTACCCGTTCTTAATGGGAAGGCGGCCGCATGAGAATACTTTCCTTCACGTGGAAACATATCCGTATAAAAGTAGGCTAACAATTCTTTGGTTTTTTCATCTCTAACCTCAAACAAATTCACGCTAGGATGCCAAGTTATGGCATTCTCTACTTTGACAAAACGAACATTGAGAAGCGTCTCATAAATTTCAAACATTTTTTTCGTGACATAATCTGCTGGAAAATACTCACGTAAAACTTCCTCATCCAAAGAATATTTTCTTTTTCTTAACTGATTAGAGTAATAAGCTCCATCCCATGGATCTAGTTTAGTCGCATTGGGATTAGTTTCTTTTTTCAAAGCTAATAAATCTTTATAATCTTTATTATAAGACTTTCTTAATTTGTTTTTTAACCCCTGCAAAAACTCCCAAGCTGTTTTAGCATTTTTGGCCATCTTATCATTTGTTTTGTAATCAGCCCAATGCTGAAAACCAATGATTGCAGCCGCTTGTCTTTTCAGAGAAATAGTCTTTTGCATTAACTCTGTATTTTTTTTGGCTTCTCTATTTTCATAGGCTGTAAGCATTTTTTTTCGCGCCTCAGGATTCACAGCATTTTCCATAAATGCTACATAATAAGTGGCTTTAGTAGAAATACCATACTGATTATTTGGTAATTTTGTAAACAAAGCTCTTACGCTCTCGGGAACACCTTCCATCTCAGTTTCACTCATGACAGCCATATCATTATTATTATTCAAATTTGCATGAAATTGGGTTTGCAAATCAGAGATTTCTTTTCTTAGCTTTTTAAAAGCTTCTAACTTATCATCTGCTAACTCCAAACCATTCAGCTTAAATGAACGCATAGTTTCACTAATCAAACGCTGCTCTTCCTGTCCCAACTTGTGGTTCTTATCCAACACCGCTTTTGCTTTTTTCAAAACTTGATATATATCTCGGCGAGAAAAAATTTCGATTAACTCTTGAGAAGACTGAGCTTCACAATCTTGAGAAACTTTTCTAACTTCTGGATCCTGAGAAACACTATACATAAAGGTTAAAGGCGATAGTTTATCCTGAAAATCAGCTGTTGCCGTTTCTAAAAATCCGAATGAGTTTGCAAAAGTCACCTCTGTATTTTTTTGCTGAACAAATTGGTTTAATTTATCTTTAAAGTTCTTAATTTCCTGCTCACAACTTGCTTTTAATTCAGCAGGTACATAACTGGCCTTGATTAACTCAACTCCTTGAGCTTGAACTTTGCGTTGCCCCAGAGCAAGACTTTGGTTTTCACTTTCTTTTATCTTGGAAGAACAAGAAAGTAATAATGATAAAACTAAACTTGATCCTATTCCAAAAGATAAAACTGACATAGCTCTCTTTTGTGGTGTTAATATTTTCAATTTCCCCTCCTAATGGGTTATTAATTTCAATTTAAGACCTATTTGCTAACTTCCCAGTGAACTCCTTCTGGAGTATCGCTGATAGAAATGCCCATTTGATTTAATTTATCTCTTATTTCATCTGATTTCTTGAAATCTTTTTCCTGACGAGCTAGAGTTCTCTCGGCAATCCATTTCTTTACTAGCTCTACATCAATCGACTTCAGTTCTATTAGCCGTTGATCTAAAAAGGCTAAAAAGCCAGCTGGTTCTTCTTGAAACAGAGCTGTTAGGCTCCCCACCTTATGAAAATAGATTTGATACTGAAAACACTTTTCTTTAAGAGCTGGAGTTACTTTCAAACCTCGCTTAACCGATTGATTGAAGTTTTTAACCACCTCATAGATTATTGCCATCATTTCAGCAGTATTAAAGTCATCACTAAGAACTTCAACTATCTTCTGCCACTGTGTTTTTAATTGAACGTCAGTTAATGGAGTTTCGGCATTTAAGGCGCTCACATCTGGACTATAAACTTTAGCAACTGCTAAACTTGAATATATTCTAGCTAGACTTGAAATGCTGCGATCCACCGTTTCGTCACTGAAATCAGCAATAGTTCGGTAGTGAACAGAAAGAATGATAAATTTATATATTTCAGGGTGGTACCTTTCAATAAACTGTCGCAGAGATATGATATTCCCAAGTGACTTACTCATTTTCTGGCCAGAAAAATTTAACATCTGCCAATGCACCCAATATTTAACGAAAGATTTATGCGAACACCCCTCGGACTGAGCCATTTCATTTTCATGATGTGGAAAAATCAAATCACTTCCCCCTCCATGAATATCAATCTGTTCACCAAATATTTTTTCAATCATGGCAGAGCATTCAATATGCCAACCTGGGCGTCCTCTTCCCCAAGGTGAATCCCAACTTGGCTCTCCTGGTTTAGCAGCTTTCCAAAGAGCAAAATCAAGTGGGTTACGTTTTTTTTCATCCACATCTACCCTAGCTCCAGCAATCAGTTCTTCAGTTTTTCTTCCACTCAGTTTTCCATAGCCTTTAAATTTTTCTATGGAATAAAGGACGTCACCGTTTTGTTCATAAGCCATATTTTGTTCGATCAATTTCTGAACCATTGTAATAATGGCTTCCATACTTTCGGTCACCTTAGGATTATAATCGTGACCTCTTAAGCCTAGTAATTCAAAGTCCCTTTTGTATTCCTCAATGAACTTCTCTGAAACCTCAAGAGATTTCATTCCAAGTTCATTCGCTTTTTTTATAATTTTATCATCAACATCAGTAAAATTAAGTGCGAACTTAACCTTATAACCAAGTATTTCTAAATAGTTTCTAATTAAATTAAAAACCACTGGTCCTCTAAAGTTACCAATATGAAGAAAATCATAAACAGTAGGGCCACACACGTACATATTTACCTGTGGTGGATGCAAAGGTTGAAAAATTTCTTTCTGTCTACTTTGAGTGTTATAAATCTTTAGTTCCACTGGCCATTAACCTTTGCTAAGGCAATTTCGGCTCTGTTAACTAGGGCCTTCTTCGTCATCAATGGAATGATCGTTTTTAATTCTGTCCCATGAGGTTTACCTATAACTGCAACCCTCATTGGCATAAACAAGAACTTCCCTTTTGTTCCTGATTTCGTCTTAACCTCATCTTGAAGCTTTAAAAAACCTTCTTCTGTGATTTCTGAATCTACTGATGCCTCTAGGACATCCTTCCAAGCTTTTAGAACCGCTGGTGAACTTGGCCAATCATAAACTTCCTTAGATTCAGCTTGGATTTGAAAATGCTTATCATCTAAAGTTTTAAATAGTTCAACAGCATCAACCAAAGTTTCCATATAGGGTTTAAAAATTCTTAAGGCTTGATTTTGCCATTGTGGAGAACTAAAAAAAGCTACTTGATTTTTAACTAAAAAAGGTTCCACTAACTGCCATAAATCGGTCTCATTCTTAGCTCTCAAATGTTGAGCATTGACCCACTTTAATTTTACCCGATCAAACACAGCACCAGAAGAATGCAAGCGATCTGTTGAAAATGAATCCATCATTTCTTTTAAGCTTAGGACTTCTTTTTCTTCAGGATGAGACCAGCCCAATAAAGCAATAAAATTTAAAATAGCTTCAGGTAAATATCCTTCATCTCTAAACTGATTACAACTGGTGGCGCCCTTACGTTTTGATAGTTTTTGTCGATCATCATCTAGAACTAGAGAGACATGCCCAAACTGAGGAGTCACCCAAGACATCGCCTCATAAATCATTAGTTGACGTAGTGTGTTTGACAAATGCTCTTCAGCCCTTAGTACATGAGAAATTTGCATCAAATGATCATCAACAACACAGCAAAAATTATAAACTGGCATTCCGTCAGATCGCAACAAAACAAAATCACCAACCATATCAGAAGGAAATCTAACTTCCCCACGAATCAAATCGTGCAAAACATAGTCTTTTTTTAAATTTTTAGTTTTAAATCTTACAACGGCTTTATCTCCCGCTTTTAGTTTTTCTTGAGCTTGAGCCAAAGACCAGTTTTCATAAGGACTTTGTAAATGGTGCTGCCCACCTTCTGCCGTTACAGCAGCTTTTTGTTGTTCAATTTCAGCATCAGTTAAAAAACAATAATAAGCTAAACCTTTTTGTAAAAGTTCTTGAGCTACGGCTTGATATATTTTTTGCCTTGCCGACTGCTTGTAAGGACCAAAATCACCAATATCTTCTAGAGTCTTAGGGTTTGGACCTTCTTCCCAAGTTAGCCCAAGCCATTGCATATCATCAATCACCATACGCAAAGACTCCATCGATGAGCGTGCTTCATCAGTATCTTCAACTCTTAAAATAAAATCTCCGTGATTTTTTCTTGCGTAAAGAAAATTATAGAGCGCTGTTCTTGCTCCTCCCACATGGAGATAACCCGTTGGAGAGGGAGCGTAGCGGACGCGAACCTTTTGAAAAGAACCTTGCTGAGTCATATTGAACGTATTCCTTCTTATCCTTAGTGTTTCCACCAAATCATAAGCAATATGGCAAAATTTACAATTAAAAAAAGGTAAGAAAAAGCCTAGCAACAAAGCTTTGAAAAAAGAAAAGGGATCTAATAATAAAAATGCTAAATTAGAAAGAAAACTATTTTTCGTTTAATCCAAAAATGCTCTTAAATTCATCCTCTTTGAACAAATCCTCTTCAGAGGTTGCCAAAGTCAATTCTTTAAGCAGTAAAGTTCGTGCCGTATCCAACATTTTACGCTCACCAAAACTCAACTCTTTATCAACCTTAAGAACAAACAGATCACGTAAAACTTCCGCTATTTCATATACAGAACCTGTTTTGATTTTTTCCATATATTCACGATAACGTCGGTTCCAAGTCTGATTATCAATTTTAACATCTCGTTCCTTGAGAATACCAAGAACCTTGGAAGCTTCCTCTTTGCTAATAATTGGTCTTAAACCTACAGATTTAACGTTGTCCCTAGGAATCATGATTTTCATACCAGTTTCAAGTATTTGGACCGAGTAAAATGTCTGTTTATTACCCAGAATTTCTTTAGTCTCAATAGATAGAATACGACCTACACCGTGACCAGGATAGACTGCATTTTCTCCAACTTTAAAACTGTTCATGAAACCTTCTTTCAAAGAAAAGATCATTTGCCGGGAACCATTTATAGCATAATTGACACGTTTTATCAAACATAAGTGATAAAAAATGAAAACTTTACTCACCGGACCGTAAATCTGTCTAAGGATGTGACTCCATATCTTAAAACTGTCGTAAGCAGGACTACAATGAGGAACGTTTAAACCCAAACGATCTGCTTCAAACTACCTCACCATTACAGCAACACAACTAAGAATGAATACTAACCTCAAGAGACAAACTTTTCATGCTGAGAGGTTTTTAATTCACACCGCGTGGTAAACACAAAAATAACTTCACAGCCAATTTTTTTTAGCTAATGATTAACTGAACTGAATATTTAATTAAGGAGTTGTTTTGGAAACTGTTGTTCTGCTTACTGATATAATTGAAAAACTCATTTTGTTTATAATGTTTAGCCTATCTGTGTGGTCTATTTCTATTATGCTCGATCGACGAAAAAAGCTCTCACAAGAAAGCGTTGATGAGGATTTTGAAGTCTTGAAAAAAGAACTCTCTGAACGAAACTTTTCAGGTGTTGAAAAAATTTGTTCTCAAGGCCACAGCTTTATTAAAAAAGCTATGACTCTTGTTTTTAAGTCTGGAAATAACCCAGAAGCGATTGATCGTGCTTTGATTTCATTTATCAAAGAAGAAAAAATGAACTTAGAAAAAGGCCTAGCTGTTCTAGCTACTCTCGGCGCCAATGCTCCTTTTATTGGACTGTTTGGTACTGTACTAGGAATTATCAGATCTTTTGCTTATCTTGGAAGCCAATCAGGTTCAGCAGCTGTTATGAGCGGTGTTTCCCAAGCTTTGTATGCAACTGCTCTTGGATTATTTGTGGCTATTCCAGCCGTGATTTCTTTTAATATTTTTTCAAAAAAAATTAAAGACCTTCAATCTAAAGCTGAATCACTTAAAGACTTATACGTTTCAAAATTATAAAACTAAATTTCAGAATGTAAGGAAAAAAATGGCAGTTAGTACAAACGATTCAGAAAATGAAGGCCTTATTTCTTCTATCAATATTACTCCCTTTGTGGATGTCGTATTAGTGTTATTGGTGATTTTTATGGTCACAGCGCCAATGCTGGTTAAAGATATTCTTGAATTACGTTTACCAAAAACCCAATCAGGGGATGGACAAATGATGCAAACCTTGGGGATTGCGGTCAATAAAGACGGCAATATACTACTTAATGGGCAGCTCACCGATGAGGTCGGACTAGCTCTTGTGACCAAGCAAACTTTATCAAAAAACTCTCAAGCGCAGGCTATCATCAGCGCCGATATTGATGTTGCTTATGGTAAGGTAGTCAAAGTGATTGATATTCTAAAGACAGCTGGTTTAGAAAAATTTGCAGTACAAATTGAACGGGAAGAAAAAAAATAACTTCGTCTTAAAATGGATAAATGCTCACGTGAATATTAAAAATTTTTTTAAACTACCTCTATCTCAATCTCTTATTGCACATTTGTTTTTTGTAGTTCTTTTTTTGTTTCTTTCCCTGAAGCCTAGAACTCAAAAAATTAAAATTGACTTTGAAGTATTCGAGGCCCCTAAAGTTGTTGAAAAAACTTTAAATCTGGAACCACCTAAAGTAAACAAGGTAAAACCACCACCTCCAACTCCTGAAACCAAGCAAGTGTTTGGTGTTTCTAGAAAATCAATTACATCATCAGATATTTCAACAAACACCGCTGAAGTCAAAACTGGAAATACCGTTGCCAAGGAGCAAGATACTCTAAAGTTAGATCCAACAGATCAAGACTCTATACCAATTCCAGCTGATGAGTATTTGGTCTCAAGTATGCCTGTCTTAATCTCTGAAGTCAGAATTCCCTATCCTGAAGAAGCCAAAAAGGCTGGAATCGAAGGTCCTGTTGTCTTAGAGCTACTTATTGATAACCAAGGGCGCGTCAGATCCGTAACACTTATCAAAGGCCCTGGTTTTGGTTTAAATGAGGCAGCTCTAGCTGCGATTAAAAATTTTAAGTTTCGCCCAGCTATGATGAAAGACCAATCTGTAGCGGTGAAAATCAAATACACTTATCGCTTTGTATTGGAGAACCGATGAAGTTATCACTTTTTTTGATTCTATTTACTACCTCTTCAGTACTTCTGGCTAAAACTTTCACCTATCAAGGACAGCTATTGGAAAAAGGTACCCAGCTACCGTTAAAAGAGGCATCCATTTTCCTGTTGCCTCAGAAGTTAAAAGTACAAACGGATGAAAAAGGTTACTTTAAGTTTAATGATCTGAACGAGGGTGAATATCAGCTCATCATAAATCTTTCAGGTTATAAAAAACTAGAAAAACAAATTTTGATTTTTGAAACCAACGGTAATATCGCTCTCCAAAATCAGCTCTACCTAGAAAAGGAAACATATCTTGCTTTTGAAACGACTGTCGTAGGTAAAAAACAGAAACGCGATCAAACTCAAAAAACACTCACTCAAGAACAATTTCTGAGTATGCCAGGAAGTGGCGGCGACCCAGTCAAGGCGGTTCAAAACTTACCTGGAGTTAATCGAGTCCAAGGATTCTCATCTCAAGTTGTTATCCAAGGTGGTGAGCCTAAGGATACAGCCTATAATATTGATGGTCATGAAATTCCGATTGTATTCCACTTCGGCGGACTGACTTCTGTAGTCATGCCAGAGGCCTTAGAGCAAGTTGATTACTTTTCTGCTGGCTACGGCGCCGAGTATTCAAGAGCTACTGGAGGAATCATTGGACTTAAAACTAAAAAGCCTGATGCTGGAGAAAGACAAAAAAAATCTTTTTTCTTCGCTGATAATTTAAAAATTGGCGGACTATTTGAAAAAAATCTGGACGCTAACTCATCTTTTCTAATCAGTGGACGCGCTAGTTATGTAGGTTTATTCTTAAAAGAAATAGCAAAAGATAATGAAGATTTCAACCTTACTGTAGCTCCTGAGTTTTATGACATAACAAGCGTTTACCATCAAAAACTCAATGAGACTGATGACTTCAACTTTATTGCACTGGCATCAAGAGACACTCTGGCCTTTGTCTTAAAAGAACCACTTAAAACAGACCCTGCATTTAGAGGAAGATTTTATAATGAAACACAGTTCTATCGTCTGATCCCAAGTTGGAGTCGTAAACTAGATTCAGATCGAAATCTCAAAGTTTCTGCTGGTATTGGACAAAATCAACTTCTGGTTGATCTTGGAGAACAATACTTTAACTTGCAATCGGATGTCCTCTCGTTGCGTGGTGAATATGAACAGCGTTTCTCGCCTACTTGGATCAATCAATGGGGTGTCGATAATCTCTATGGCAATGCAAAAGTCAAAATCAAGATAGTCCAACCTCGAAGCGAAGGTGGAGTGAGCAATCCATTCTCTACAAGTGAAATAAAAGAACGTAATGTCAGTGGAAAATTAACCAATATAGGTTTATTTAATCGCCACGAGCTCTCTTTTTCTGACTGGACATTGATTCCAGGAGCCAGAGTTGATCGCTTTAAAAATTCTAACGAAACCTATCTTTCTCCCCGTTTTGCGATAAAAAATCAATACCATCCAGATCTTTTACTTAAAGCTGCCTCCGGAGTTTATTACCAACCCCCAGAGCCGCAAGAACAAGACGAAGTCTTTGGAAATCCAGACATCAAATCTCCCAGAGCTATTCATTTTTCTGCTGGTTTTGAGAAAGACTTTCGCGAAGGTTCTTTGGAAGGAATCACATGGCAAATGCAATTTTTTGATAAATGGCTTGATCACTTAGTTGTTCAATCTAGCGAACGAGTCTCAAAAAATGGAGTCCTAGTAGATCAAAACTATAATAACAAGGGTGGTGGAAGAGCTTATGGTATTGAAAACCAGTGGCGCTGGAGCAACCTTGTATGGGATATTTGGTTAAGCTACACATGGAGCGAAAGTTTTCGTTGGAATGAACTCGTTCCAAAATATAAACATGAATATGATCAAACTCACAATCTTAATCTTGTAGGTTCTAAAAAGTTAAATAATAATTGGAAAGTTTCCAGTCGATTTCGTTATGTGACTGGTAATCCTTTTACTCCAGTCACCTCAAGCACCTTTGATAGCGATAATGATGTTTATGTTCCTGGTCGTGGAAATCTCTATTCCGAGAGATATAGAAATTTTTACCAGCTTGATCTAAGGATCGACAAAAAATGGATATTAGATCAAGAAATTTGGACCCTGTATTTGGATATACAAAATGTACTCAACACTAAAAACCCTGAATCCATAGAGTACTCTTATAACTACAAAGACAAAGAATTTGTTTCTGGTTTACCATTTCTACCAGCTTTCGGGATTAAAGGAGAGTTTTAATATGAAAATTTCAATTAAAAAATTCAACACATTTAACCTTCTTTTTAAATTGCTTTTAAGCACTTGTACTTTTCTGTTAAATATAGCTTGCTCTGAATCTAAACTCCCTAAGTATGTTGAGCTCAAAGATCTCCGTGTACTGAGCTTAGTTGCCGATAAGCCTGAGGTGAATCCTGGATCAAGTGTCACAGTAACTCCTATAATTTCAGATATTAACGAAACCTCGTCACTAAATTACATAGCCACTGGCTGCATTGATCCTGGCGTTTCACTCGGGGCCAAAGCCACTTGCGAAAACTCTTCAAGTAAAGTGACATTGGCCGAAGGCTCTATAAATAGTAGTTCCAATAGTGAAATGGCAGAAAACTTCACTGGACAAGCTCCCTCATTTAGCTTCTCTATTCCCAACAGTGAAGTTATTTTTTCTTCAAGATCGGCTCAAGATCAGTTCAATGGAGTTGCTTACTTACTAACTTATGAAGTTAACAATACAAGAGGGGAAAAGGTCAGTGCTTATCGCCGTATTTTAGTAAGTAACAAAAGCTCTGATGCTAAAAATCTTAATCCTGTAGTGAATCAAATATTCAGTCAAGGAAACGCCTTGAGTGCCAATGCTTATCCACTAAATGGCATTTATACCCTTTCTTTGGGTATCGATAACAACTCTTTCCAGAGCTATGAAGTCCAACTAACTAATGGAGATATTGAAACTCGGGTCGAAGAATTGACAACAACTTGGTTTATCACCGACGGATCAGTGAAATATTTTCGTAGTTCTCAACTAGATTCCAATGAATTTACAGCCCCTGAAACTTTACCCTCAACAAGAAAAAGTTTTTTAATTTCAGTAACTAGGGACTCTCGCGGAGGAATTGCGATCAAAAGAATTTGTGGTGGCTGTAACTAAAAACAT
The DNA here is from genome assembly GCA_013359135.1 of Pseudobdellovibrionaceae bacterium. Taxonomy (GTDB): domain Bacteria; phylum Bdellovibrionota; class Bdellovibrionia; order Bdellovibrionales; family Bdellovibrionaceae; genus UBA2316. The sequence goes on from JABWCN010000013.1 coordinate 11,851, forward strand.
GAGCTTGGACATTGTTTTTTTATGAAATAGTGCTTATACTCAAGACCTTTGAAGACCAAGGAGGTTTTATGGGATTCACTAACCTAGTGCTGAGCTTAATGAACAAAAATTTAATAAAATTTCAATTTACAGTTATTACTTTGTTTACTCTATTAAATTTGGCCCAAGCACAGCAGCCAATGACTCCATTGTTTAATTGTTATACAGAGAATAATAAAGATTTAAGTAAGCCAGATTTTAGTTTGATTCTCATAAAAAGTCATGAAATTCTAACTGATGGTTATTACTTACTAGGTCCTAAACCAGTACCTGTTGAATATTTCGAGAACCCTTCTCATGATAAAACGATAAGTGTCTTAGCCTTTCACAGAACTTTATTTATTTCATTAAATATTTCAAAAGAACATAAAGGAAATCACTTTAAAGCTGTATTTTCAGATACGCTTAGGGATATTCCTCTAGTATGTGTAAAATTTTAAGTCTAAACAAAATTTTAAAATGAAAGACCTAAATATTCTAAGGGTAAAGCAGTTCAGTTAACCAAAGTCTTTACCCTCTTTGTCTCTTATGTACTTTAAAACAAATTGGTTCTCAGGTAATTTCAATGTTGGATCACTTGTAATTAACTGAAAAGCAGCCTCTCTTGCTTCAAGTAATAAATCTTGATTTTTTACTAAATCGGCCAATTTGAATCCAACAAGGCCTGATTGCTTTGTTCCCAAAAACTCACCAGGTCCCCGTAATTCAAGGTCAAACTCAGCAAGTTTAAAGCCGTCGGTAGTGGTTTCCATAAAGTTAACTCTTTCTCTGGCTTCCAGACTTACCGCTTGCCCCATTAGTAAGATACAAAAACTTTTATATTCCCCGCGCCCAACTCGTCCACGTAACTGATGAAGTTGCGACAAACCAAACCTCTCTGAATGCTCAATCAACATGATGTTTGCATTAGGGACATCAACGCCAACTTCAATAACAGTAGTAGAGACTAAAACATCAAACTGATGCCCTCTAAAGTTATGCATGACCTCTTCTTTTTCTTGAGGTTTCATCTTTCCATGTAAAAGCCCCCAACGTATTTGAGGAAACTGTAATTTTAATTTTTCAAACTCATCCGTAGCATTTTTCAAATCCATTTTTTCACTCTCTTCAACGAGAGGAAACACCATATACCCTTGTCGTCCTTTTTTTATTTGTTCAGCTAAAAAATCTAAGGCTTGAATCCTTTTAGACTGATATGCAACCCTTGTTTGTATAGCTGAGCGGCCTGGTGGGAGTTCATTAATAATTGTAATGTCCAAATCTCCAAAGGCCGTCATCGCAAGAGTTCTTGGAATAGGTGTTGCTGTCATCAATAAAAAATGAGGATGTACTCCTTTTTTCAACAAACTAATTCGTTGATTAACTCCAAAGCGGTGTTGCTCATCAATGATCACTAGAGCCAGATTCTTAAATATAACATCCTCTTCAATCAATGCATGGGTACCAATTAGTAAGTCAATTTCTCCAGCTTGTAATTTAGCTAGAATCTCTTTCCTTTCTGAGTTTTTTGTCTTTCCAGAAAGGATTTGTACTCGAACACCAGCAGGAGCTACAAACTTCAGTGCGTTTTTCAAATGCTGCTCAGCTAAAATTTCAGTCGGAACCATCATACAAACTTGATGATTAGCTTCAATAACCTGACATGCTCCTAAAAAAGCTACCATAGTCTTTCCACAACCAACATCACCTTGAACCAATCGATGCATTGGATGTCCAGAGATTAAATCTAACTTAATTTCCTCCAAGGCTTTTAGCTGGCCTTGAGTTAGTTGAAAAGGTAAATTCTGCTTCACCTTTTTTTCAAGCACTGTAGAGTTTTCTATTTTAGTAGTCGTTTCTTTTTTTACACTTAATTTTTTAGCAGCCAAAAAAGCCTCTAAGAAAAAAAACTCCTCAAATATATGACGTCGATGGGATTCACTTTGGTTTTTCAAAAATAAATCAAATTGACTCTTTGGTGGCTGATGAATTTCATTCAAAGCTTTGAAGTAATCCAGTAACTGATACTTTTTTTTAATAGACGCAGGAATTTTATCAAATGTTTTAACTTCAATATTCTTAGATAATTCCATCAAAATAGTTTTGATAATCTTTTGCCATTTAAAACTACTAATACCATCCATTTCGATATATATAGGAATAATTTCATCCTGCATTTCTTCTCCTGGATCAATATCTCTAAGATCAGGATGATTAAATTCTAAACGTCCATGATAATTAGCTACTTTACCTACAACTCTAATCTCTTGAAGTGGCTTAAATCTTTCAAAATAACCCTTATAAGGGACGCGAAAGAACTTACAATGAATTATACCTGTTGAATCTTTAAGAGTTATATCAAAAATTTTCCGCGTTGAACGGCCCAAAGAAATAGACTGCACTTTTATAATCTGCGCTTTCAAACTCACCAATTGACCATCTTGCAATTGATTAATTGTAATCCCAGCTCTTCTATCCTCATAGGTCCTGGGAAATACTTCAAGTAAATCAACTACTGTTTTTATCCCTCTACGATTAAGAACTTCACTGAGTTTGGGACCAACTCCTTTAACATATTGAATAGGAGTATCTAATTGTAAACCACGTTTTTGAGTTGCAAATTTAGAATTAGCCGTTGTTTTCGTGTTGTTTATCATTGTATTCAAATTAAGAAATGAATCACAAAGAAAGTCAAACCCTTCTTGTAAGTTTTTGACAGTAATTAAATCTTCTTAAAATAGTTTTCTCAAGGGAAATTTGCTATTCAGAATAATTTTAATTGTAGTTTATTTGTTAGAGTTCAGACTAACTTCATCTCTACTATGATTAAAGTCTCAAGTTATTCTATTTACTCAATAGTTTTAGCTTTCAAATGATTAGAAGAACAACCTCCAAAAATTGGAAATGAATCCTTGTTATAGGTAAAATCTTTAACATCATAAGGATAGACGGTATCACTCATTCCATCTGAACCTTTATAGTTCAGTAGTAAATTCTGCAAAACTTTACCTTCTTTGGAAATTAATTCGAAGCTTCCCTCTGATTTAATTTGAAAAGAAACATTCTTAATAATTGTTTTCTCTTCGTTAGAATCATGCCCAGCAGCAGAAATAGTTAATGTTGATTGAGTCATGCTGTATTCCGTACTGACAAATGGTTCAGTAAAAGAACAGCTAATAATATCCGCTTTGATAGTAAATGATATCAGAAAAATAAAACTAAAAACTATAATTTTTTTCATCAACAAGCTCCTCAATAAGGGGGACAACCCGATGATGGTATATCAAAAAGGTAAAAAAGAAAAATGACAAAAATTTAGTCAGTGTTTTTTTCTATTCTAGAAAAACTAATTAAATTACAAGAATATGTTATTAATCAGAGTCATCAACAATTAATTTCGAGAATAAAACCAAGGATCAAAATCTACTGGACGAGTCGCTGGAGTCAAAGCATTGTGTTGAGAATCAAGTTTTCCAAAGTACAATTTATTTTCACTCACTCTAAAAATCCCAAACCTCTTGTCTCCAGCTCTTGGAACTTGACTTATCTTAGCTGCTGAAAAGAAACGACATTGCTGGCCAGTAATATTCTTAATTTTCTTTAATTTCCAATCTTCATAACCACAAATTTGCTGTTGATTAAATTGAAACTCAATTTGTGGATTAAAAATATTAAATCCAACTGAATCGAAAATAAATTCAATTTCTCCTTCTGTACTTCCCTTAACTCTAGAGTTTTTCAAAGAAAGTTCAAACTTACCTTGATTCAAAAAATAAAAAGAAAGATTTTGACATTGATAATCCTGAAAAAAAACTTCGAAAGTAGCAATACGATTAGTTTTAATTACCTGGATTTTCTGTTGCCCATTAACACACGATGTTTTCCATGTTCCTTCAAAACTTATTGCAAGAAGCACAGTAGAGAAAAATGAAATTACTAAAAATAAAGCAACCCTAAACATAAATTCTAACTCCTATTATTTAAATTCGAAATTTCACCAAAAAAGAATAGTCTTTAAATCTCAATTTGAGAAACTCCCATTAAAAACTTTCTCTTCTATTCCAACGCAATCTCATAGTATGTCATATACAGTCTCAATTTTGGCTTTACCCATACCTTATTCGTTCACAAAATTCTAGACAAAAGTCTCTAGATATAAATAAAAATCAATGCTCTAATAAGACATGGATTTAAATCAATTTTTTCGTATACGTTTAAGTACTATTCGTCCTGAAAAGCAAACCTCATTTGATATTTATGTTCTTGTTGACAATCGTATGGTGCTCTATCGTAGAGCTGGAGAGAGTCTATTTTTAGAAAAAATTGAGGCTCTTCATGCTAAAGATAATGGCAATTCTTTTTTCGTAAAGATTGCAGACCGTGATATTTATCGAACTTGGGTAAAAGAAGAAATTAATTCTGATCTTATAGACAACAAACAAAAAGCAAACATTTTACGTGAATCTTCCCTAGCTATTATGGAAGATCTTTTTGAAAATCCAGATGTCAATAAAGCCCTTGATGACTCGAAACCAATTATCAGTGACTTCTTAACATTCATGGATCAAGCCCCAGAAAGTGTTGGTTATCTTTTGAGTCTTTCAGGTCATGATTTTTATACCTATAATCATTCTCTAGATGTCAGTATTTACTCACTAGGACTTGGAAAAGTACTTGGTTTTACTGCCGCACAACTTGAAGAATTAGGACTTGGTTGTTTGTTTCATGATATTGGTAAGCGTAGCGTGGCTCTTGAGATTTTATGTAAAAAAGGCCCGCTTGATGATTTAGAATGGGAGCAAATGAAGAGACATCCCCAATATGGATTAGTCATCTTAAATCAAAATGAGAATATTTCTGACGGTATCAAAGCGGCCTGTTTCGAACATCATGAGTCTTGGGCTGGTAATGGCTACCCTCAACAAATTGCTGGAAATGATATACATCCTTTTGCTCGTATTGTAGCTATATGTGATACTTATGACGCAATGACTACACAAAGGTCCTATAATGTTCCCCTAAAACCTACCGAAGCATTGACTATGATGAAAGAAAAACTTGCTGGAAGGTATGACCCAGAAATGCTCAAAGCAATGTATTCTGTTTTATTTAAAATTCAGGCGGCATAAAGATGAATCAAACAACTTTCAATAAGAACTCGTTCGTAAAAACTTTACTAGTAACTCTTTTAGTGATCGGGATGATTCCCTTTTTTACCTACGCACTTTCAATTTTGAATTAATTTTCCAAAAAACTCTCAACTTTACGATTGTGATTCAGAACTAGATTACTCTTACACATAGCTTAATAACGCACGGCTAAATCTCTTTTGGAAGCAGACATTTCTCTGGCCTCTACTTAATAGAAGTGAATAGAATCATTTGAATTTATGATGGTTATAAAATTTCATAAATTAATGAGGCTGCCCCATGAAATTAAAAAACTTCTTTTATATTTTCAACCATCAACTGATGGTTTTAATTTTTTTCTTTTCAACAGCTAAAGCTCAGAATGAAATCACAGCGGCGGCTGCGAAACTTACCACTTTAAATAACCAAAGCTTTCTTGTTTTTACTGATGGAAAAAAAGCTAAACTTATTTTACAAATAAAAAAAAACCTTACACTAAAACTAAACTACCAAATTACTGAAAACATTTGTTTTCCTGAATTTGTTACCGACAGTTGTTTCTGGGAAGTAGAAGCTTTTGCTTATGATGCAATTTGGATTTGGGCGGAACACCCTAATCCCGAAAAAATAGATCAACCTTTAAGAATCAAAGAAGGCTTCAGTCAAAATAAAAACCTGCAATTCATTGAGATGAAATACTCCCTTAATAACTATTTCACTTCTTTTTTACTTGACGAAAGTAACCCACTTTTTTTTCATCTTCCCACTTTGACATGCAAGGATGACCGCTGGCTCAAAGAACTTCCAGCCGGCTACGAAGATAGTTCATTTTTAGTTCCAAGTTGGGCTATAGAAACCATGCAAGAAAATTTATTTCTAAGAAGAAATGAGAATCAAACTCTAGTACAAATTAATGAGTCCACTCTTAAATTTTTATCCTCAGGACATTACGAACTCAGAACAAATAAAGAAACAACAAGCCTTTTTAAAAACATATTTTTTTTATTTGATATGCAAACCTTATACTACATAAAAGATGAAAGATCTTGTAGTATTCAAGCCAAAAGTATTAATACATTAAATAATTTGGAAAACCTTCTGAATCAACAACCGGTAAAAATGACTCTACCCGGTCTAATTAAAACAAAAAACTTGAATAACGAGTTTTTTAGTCTTTTTTTTAATCATCTAAAAAGATTGTCTATGCCAAATTTTAAACATTACACAGTGGAAATTGAATGATAAACAAGTTGTGTTCTATTTTTTTATTAACCACTTTACTCAGTTTATCATTGCTAGCACAAGCTAATGAAAACCTTGATCTTAAATACAAAATAAGAAAAGTAAGTCTAATTCTTAGAGGCCATCCTCCATCTTCTCAAGAGTATCAACAGGTGGATGAGCTGTTAAAAAATGAACACTCACAAGATATTTTATCATCAAAAATTGATGAATATCTTAATACCATTGATTTCGTTGAAAAATACTCTAATAAGGTTGCCGATCTATTTAAAATTAACCAAATTCCTTCCCTACAATCTCTTTTTCTAACAGATGCTGATCAGGAGAAAAAACAAAGTATTTTTATTCCAGCCTTCCATCTACTCATACAAGAAAGTTTAAAAAATAACAAACCCTGGGCTTATTTATTTGAAGCTAAAGAATATACTTTATTTTATGGAAATCCCTATGCTATACAAAATACCGAAAACTCTGTGTTTTACTCCCCTCTGGACAAATCTGTCATAAGTTCTGAAGTTTTTGATCTTAGTTTCTTTAATCAAGATCAACCAGAAAATTATACTCCATTTTTTAAATTTAAAAAAATTAGCTTTGCTGAGGGCGACGTTCGTATAGCTGGAATTTTAACTACGCCCAGTTTTTTTAACCGTTTTGTAACTACTGGGGTTAATAAAAATAGAAAGAGAGCCGCTGCTTTATTTAAGACCCTACTTTGTAAAAATATGGTTGCTTCTATCCCTGTAGGTCAAAATGGATTTGATCCGAATAAACAATTAGCACTCATTGGTTTTGAAAAAGCAACAGAAGAAGATATTTTTAACCATACAAAAATGACGCAAATTCATGGACAGCAAAATGATTGTATGAAATGTCATAAACAGCTTGATCCCACGGGAGCCTTATTCAACCTCACCCCACAAAGCCTTTCGATCAGACCTTCACCTGGGATGCTTAGTTATGTTAATGAAGAAGGCTTATGGATTCAAAAAAAACTATCAGGAATTGGTATGTTAGCAAAAGCTTTAAGTACGGAAAGAGATTACTTAGCCTGCCAATCAAAGCACTTTTGGACCTGGCTCAAAGGGGAAAGCTCCTTACTTACTCCTTCTAAAGAAAATGAATTGGTAGATACATTCCTAAGTGTCAATCAAAGACCAAAAGATTTTATTAAAGCCATTATTTTAAAAAAGGATTTTTTTGAGGAAGAATTAATATCTTCCTCTCAGTGGTCTGCTATTAATGCACTTAAAGTTCTAAAGAAATGCCAAAGCTGTCATAATCAAGATTCTTCTAATGTAGATTTAAGTGATATCTCAGAAATCAGATGGTATAATCTAATTTATGACCTTGATTTTCCTAACAGAAAAAAATGGACTTTAAAGATTAAGAATCAAATTCAAAAAGGAAAAATGCCTCCTGTTGAAGCACAAAAAGATTTTACATCTCAAGAACTTAAATATCTTCTCGACTGGATTAATCAAGGAAGTCCCAACTTTAAAGGAGAAAAAAGATTATGAAGAAGTACTGGTTTTTTATTTTCTTTTTTTCACTACAAAGCTTCTCGACCGAAACTGTTTTTAGACGCTATCTTTCTCAACAAGATGTCATTAAAACTCTGCTCAGTATATTTTCACTACCTTATCAAGTGGAGGTTCTTTTTAAAGAACACTCAGCCTGCAAGCAAATACCAGCAAGTTTATTTGAGTACCCCCAGATTCCTTTAGAGTTAGGTTTTGTAGATTTAGATTCAGGGGATACCTCAATGACTAAACCTGATTCTGGTTACATTTTGTACTTTGAAAAATGTATAGATAGCCTTTATCTCACTAAATTTCCAAGTCCGTATATTCCTTCAGAGTCTAACTCCGCTTTTTTTACACCTCTAACTCTAAAAAAAGTTCATGCTCAAGCACAAAGACAGCAGATACAAGATTACAATCAACTTGATTTTTCTTTATTCGAAGAATCACTCAAGCTAGAAATTATCCAAGCTGTTTTTCTTAAAGTTTTTGGAGACACACAAATGTTTCCACAAGAACTTTTTAAAAAAAGTATCACCCTACTTACTCAAGTTTCGGATAAGAACCGACAACTACAAAAGCCTATTTTTTTTCAACAAGCTGTTCTACTCATTCTAAAATCATCGATTATTAGTGAACAGTTTTTGAGTTATTAAAACTCAGGAGAAACTATGCCAAATAAGTTTACCATTGATAGAAGATTTTTTTTAAAACAGTCAGCTCTTTTAGCTGGAAGTCTATTTATTCCTTTTGGACTTACATCAGCTAACGAAGCCAAAGAACACTTCTTGATTCAATTTAATATTGATGGTGGCTGGGACACCACTTTAATTACTGAATCTTGGGATTTTAGTACTCCTCCTGATCCTAAGAAAATATTTATAGAGTACTCTGAAAATGAAATACTCCCCTTTGGTAATTATTTTGTTCCACCTTGCTTGCTCCCATTGAAAAAATATTTTTCACGAATGACTTTATTTAATGGAGTTATGATGAGCCCCTTAGAGGTAGGTCACCCCAGTCCAGAGCTATTTGCTAAAACTGGTACCTCTGATGGCAGTCTCCCAAGTCTGACGGCTCAATTTCTGGAATCGTACTACGACATTAAGACTCAAGGTATTTTTGCCTCAAGTCAGCTTTACACAGCAGGAAAATATTTTAATAAAATTCATTCACCAGAAATATTAAGTTTACTTAAATATCCTCTTAATTCCGAACCCATTGAAGAAAATTACTCGATTTCTGATCTCATCCCCATACAAAGCCCTCTTGAAGAGGCCAAACTTTCTTTAAGTTCTAAAGCTAAAGCTTTACAGATGTGTTATAAAAAATACCAAATCTTCTTAGACCCTATTGAAGATCTTTCAATCAAACACCTTTGCCTTGGCTTTTTATCTGGTCTATATCCTGCCGCGAATTTTACAACACCTAGTGGACTTGATACTCACTCAGAACATCCTACAACTCACAAGAATCTTTTATTAAAAAGTACAGAGTTCATTGCAAAATATGTAGACACATTAGCTAGCGTCCCCTACTTGAATTCAGGAGAATCTTTACTAGATAGAACAACTATTATTATTCATTCTGAATTTACACGAACGCCTCGACTGAATTTAACCAGAGGAAAAGATCATAACCCATTTTCAAATTCTATGATCGTAATTTCACCATTTTTAAAGGGTGAATCAATTATTGGTAAATCAAGAATAGTCGAGGAAAATTTATCCCCTATTGGGGTTCCAATTCTTGTTGGCGCCCCTCTTCATCGAAAGCTAGAGACTCCTCTATGGCAAAGCCAAGACACCTTTATGGTTACGCCAACCCAAGTCTACGCAACGCTCTTTCACGCCATGGGAATGACTGACAAAGTAGCTAAGCTTTACCTTTCAAGTGATAAAATTTCATCCGTGATCAAAAGTTAAGATTATGAAATCTGAAAATAAATTTATAACTCTAAGCTCTGGAAAAATTTTTATAAAAACTTGGACACCAGGAAAATTAAGCAAGGATTCGACACCTGTGTTCTTACTTCATGATTCACTTGGCTGTGTTGATACGTGGAAAGAACTTCCAGCTAAAATAGCATCAGAGAACCAATGCTCTGTGATTGCCTATGACCGACTTGGATTTGGAAAATCCTCAAGACAAGAAAAATTACCATCAGTTCATTTTATTTCTGATGAGTTTGAAATGTTTCAGAAAATTCTAAAGGAGCTTAAAATCAAAAGTTATCTACTCTTTGGGCATAGTGTAGGAGGTTCGATGGCGCTGATCATAGCTAGTAGAGATTCCAATTGCCTTGGTGTTATCACAGAGTCAGCTCAAGCCTTTGTTGAGCCTCTAACCAGAGAAGGCATACAAAAAGCTAAATTAGATTTTACAAATCAAGAACGTTTCGAAAAACTAAAAAAATACCATGGTGAAAAATCAGAATGGGTTCTTAAATCTTGGACCGAGATTTGGCTTTCAGAAGATTTTGCAAACTGGTCTTTGCAACGTGAAATAAAAAAAATAAACTGCCCTGTTTTATGTATTCATGGAGACCACGATGAATATGGATCTTTAGCTTTTCCAGAAATAATCACTTCACTTGTCACTCCATTTGATGGAAGCCCAGAGAAAAAAATCATTTCTAACTGTGGACACATCCCTCATAAAGAATACGAGCGATTAGTCTTAGACTATATCCATGGTTTCCTAAAAAAACAAAAGTTGTCATAAAGAAATCCTTTTTGATATGAGGTCTTCTTGTCCTTACATGGTTTCAATGGTTTTAATATTCAAACCAATCAATATTTAAACAACGGACTGTCTCTGACTTTGATTCCCCAACTTCTTTCACCATCTCAGAGATAAAATCTATAAGCTGCGCCCTTATTTTTTTTGCAAGGTCTTCAGATAAAGACATAGGAGCTGTGTAAAACAAATCTATTTCTTTTTGATTTACCATCTCGGTCATACTTTTAAGTCGCCAATTTTGATGATGTTTGGTAACAAAAGGAGAATCTTTTTCAAGATGTGTCTTTTGGGGCCCAACTTTTAATTTTTTATTATCAAGAACCAATAGCTGATTTTGAGTCAAAAAATCTAAGATCTTGCTAAGTTGTTGCGGGTGTATTTTAAGTCTTTCAGCTAAAAAGTTTAAGGAATCAGTTCTCTCCTCCAATGCAACAAGATTTCTAAGTCCTGTATATAACCAAGACGAATAATAAATCGATTTAACTTGCTCCGTAAGCAGCTTATCTTTTTCAACTTTATTTGCTAAAGATCGTTGCTCGTTCTGGATTTTTTGAATTTGTTGAAGCAAAATTTTTTTTAATTTAAATGAGCTAGTCCTTGCAAAATCTGTTAACAGTAAAAAATATGAAAGTTCTTTTTCGTTGAAATTAAATTCCTCAGCCAACTCAAGGGCGTGCTCTTGGCTTATTTCTCTTTGCCCTTTAAAAATTTGAGAAACTGCCGCATTACTGGTGGATAGTTTTTCAGCCAACTTGGAATAAAATCCACGACCTTTAAGCGGTTGCTTAGAAAGCCACGCAAAAATGAATTTTCTATAATCTGAAAAGTCAAAAATGGATAAATAGTTCATATTTAAATTATTAAATATAATCGGTAACTTGGAAATATATTTTATCAAAAATGATAAAATAATATAATCAGATTAAGTAAATTAATAATGAAGCACGATTTGTTGCGTTATATTATACATTCAGGACTAAACAGTAACATATAACCACATTAACTGGCGACATTTTTGAATAGTTAACGGTTAAGGTGGCTCTAACAAACCAGGAGAATTTATGCAATTATCAAGTATTTTTAAACCATTAATGTGTACAATTTTTGTACTCTTGAGCGCCAAAAATGGGTTGGCACAGAGAGGTACACTTGATGGCGGTGGAGCTAATGGTTCGAACCACAAACTTATTGAAAGTTTTCGAGCTAAACCAGTAAGTTTACCAACTAAACAGTTGGTTCAACCACTTCTAGATTTTTTAGAAAAATCCATGATAATTGAAAAAGAATTTAACTTAGGAAGATATTATTACGCCTTAAAAAATATTCTAAACAAACACGCCTGGTACATCATAGAATCCCAGGGAACTGATATTGGTACTTCTAGACATGGTATTCCTTTTTATGTCGACCAATACGCAATTCAAACTGTTAGAGAAGTCTTTATTTTTGAAGATCTATATAAAAAAATTGGCCAAATTAACCCTTTGGAACAAGAAAAAATAATTTTACATGAACTTTTCATGGGACTAAAAATTTTAATGAAAATGGATTCCTACACCCAATGTGTTTACGTGAGTTCTTCAAGCAATTGTAATGATGAGAATGATCCTGAGCAAGATTCACTTATTCCCTCTTCAAAAGATCACGCGCAAGTCAGAGCTTTAACTGATTTTATTTATGAAAGAAGAGATCTATTAAATGATAGCAGTAAAGAAAAAGAGCTAGTTTTCGATCTTATTAGAGAGTTAGATCTAAATCAGTTTCAAAATAAATTTTTTAAACCCTATAGGATGGGATCAACAAATACCTTAGCCAGCTCAATTGCTAAAGTCATAAAGAAAAAAGAGTTAGAGAAGGATAATTACCTTTATTGCGATCACTGGAAAACGCAGACAACAGAAGATCTACAAAGACTTAAACTAAAATGGGATTCAGCACCTAAAGGTACTAAACTTGAATTAAAATCAAAATTTAAAGTCAAAATTGTTGTTGAAGATAAGGATGACAATCTATTCTTTAAACTAAAAGACAAACATGGTAAAGTAATCGAGACAGTTACTCGTAATAAATCGGACGTGATTTATGGACACAATACAAACTCTAGAGAGTTAAGAGATGTTTTATCAAGTGACAATAAAACAGTAGAGTTTTATCTTGAAGAAAAAAAGCCCAAAGATATAAAAGTGGGACAAAAATATCAATCAATTCAATTAGAAATTAATCCAGAGACTAAAGAGTTAATCGCCTACCGCAGTTATGATGTTGTTACTACTGAATACGAGCCAACTGTCAATGGTGGATACTCGTCTTCTGGAAAATATTTTGAAAAATTAAATTGTACAAGCCAAGAATTTATAACTTTTACAAAATAATATATTATTCTAATAAAAGACCGGATTTACTCCGGTCTTTTAAATTAAACTCAACAATACTGAGCCCCAAAATCTAAATTATTTTTTTCGCCTTTTTTTTGACTTCAATTTCTTAGATTTTTTCTTTTCTTTTTCAAAGAAAACGGCATTGATTTCTTTTTCTAACGTCATGGCATTTTTAAGATAAGCATATCCACCAGAGAAGTTTTTAGCCTCTGTATAGCCGAGTTCTTGCAAAGCAAACACAGCCGCACCTGATCTCACTCCATGATTGGAAATAACTACCAACATATCACTAGGATGAATACCTAAAGCTTCAAGTTTTTCTTTAGCTAATAAATTCAAAATTCCATCATTAGTATAAAACTGAGTCCATTCAATATGAGTCAAAGGAAAAGTCTCATCCCATGTCTTCAGACTTTCAGAGTGGAATTCTTTATCACTCCTTACATCTAAAAAATGAATTTTAGCATTTTTGATACGACCAACTCTAAGCCCTTCTTTTTCATCTTTAGATTTTAAGGTATAAAAGTGAAACTTGTAATTAAAAGGATAAATCATTCTTTGAAACTCATCAAAGCTGATCTCCGTTTTACCCTCACCGATAGGCATCCAAAGAGGTTTGTTCTCAGGAACGGCTTCGTTCAAGCCTGGAACTTCTCTTTTAAATAGTTCGTAATTAAAAGTTTTAACATTCTTAACACCAACTTCTCTCAGCATCCACGCCACACGACCAAATAAAGCTGCTTGCTCAGAGTCGACATCATTCCTTTTCCCAAGTACAATCACTTTTGAATCCTGATTAATACCCCACAAAGCAAGACGTCTGGTAATATTCACTGGATCCTTATCCAGAACCCCTTCGGCTCCAGAATTTTTTAAAGTGAAATCTTTCCACTCCACAAGAATGGAACCAGGAACTTTGTTAGCGTGAAACTCAAGAGGTGGACGAGTATCTAAAATCACTGTTCCACTTTGAATCTGAGTTCGAGCCTCATCAAGTTTAGTTTTGAGTTGAAACTGTGGTGTTTTACTCTCGATTAATTTTGTAGGCTGCTGAGCACATCCAGCTATCAACACTAAACCAACAAAACTCATGAATAAATTTTTAGTATTCAATCTAACCTCTTATCATTTAAATTTCATTGTCGGGAATAAAATAATATCTCTAATACTTGGTCTATCTGTAAGAATCATCACAATTCTTTCAACCCCAAGCCCTACACCACCAGTAGGTGGCATTCCCGTCTCGATGGCATGCAAAAAATCTTCATCCATGGGATGAGCTTCTTCATCAACTACACGTTTGGCCTCTTGCTCTTTCAAACGAGCTCTTTGCTCTATCGGATCATTCAATTCAGAATAAGAATTACCAATTTCCATACAGGCAGCAAATGGCTCAAATCTTTCAACAAGAGCCGAATTATGACGATGAATTTTGGTCAATGGAGAAATTTCTACCGGGTGATCCATCACAAAAGTTGGTTGCCACAAATGCTCTTCAACTGTGAGTTCAAAAAGTTGCATAATCATCTCGCCCTTAGAAGCTGGAGCTTCTAGCTTAGAGCCTTTTTGCCTTAAAACTTTAAATAGTTCATCAGGAGAAATAGTTTCTGGATCAACTCCAGCATACTGTTTCACACCATCATATACGGTTAAACGTCTCCATGGTGGAGTAAAATCGATTTCTTTCCCTTGATAATTAACCTTCATTGAGCCTGTAATTTTCAGACATAGCTGAGAAACAAGCTCTTCAAATTGCTTTAATTGATAATTATAATCCGTGTAAGCTTCATACCACTCAAGCATAGTGAACTCAGGATTATGTGAACGGTCGATTCCCTCATTACGAAAATTTTTTCCAATTTCAAAAACCTTATCGAAACCGCCCACAATTAATCTCTTCAAATACAACTCCGGAGAAATTTTCATAAACAGTTTCATATCCAATGCCCTATGGTGGGTTGAAAAAGGATGTGCACTGGCTCCACCATATATAGGCTGTAAAACTGGAGTCTCAACTTCTAAAAAACCTTTTTGCGTTAAAAAATTTCTGATTTCATTAATAATTTTCGAACGGGTTAAAAAAACTTTTCTTGATTCTAAATCAGAAATTAAATCTAGATGGCGGTGACGGTATTTAATTTCCACATCTTGAATACCATGAAATTTTTCAGGTAATGGCTCTATGGTTTTAGTTAAAATTTGAAACTCATGAGCATGCAAAGACAGTTCACCTTTTTGAGTTCTAAAAACAAACCCTTTAATACCAACAATATCACCAAGATCCACAAGGTCAAACATAGCTTTTTGCTCGGGATTTAAAACCTCTGGTTTTAGATACACTTGCATTGAAGACGTTTGGTCTTGGATATTGAAGAACACGGCCTTACCCATAGATCTAAGAGTCATCAGTCTACCAGCAACCTGAAATTGAGAGTCTTCTTTTTTCTCGCCTGAAACCAGATGAGAAAAATTTTGCTGAATACTCTCAAGATTAGAATTTCTCTCGAAGCTATAAGGAAAAATATTAATCCCCTGTTCCTTGAGAGCTAATAGTTTCCTTTTTTTTTCTTCCCTAAGAGGATTTTCTCTTAACGGAGTTTCTTTTTTTTCAGGCTGATTCGATTCTGAATGACTCATAATTCACACTCTTTTAATTTTTAAGTTTTTTTATTTTATTTAAGATAAAGACTTTCCAGCAAAAGCTTCCATTACTTTATGCAAAAGTTGAATAGCTTCCTTCTTTGGCCTTTGAAATGCGTTTCTTCCCATAATGCTACCAAAAGCTCCACCCTGCGCTAACTGAGAAACTTCAGCTAAAATCTCCTCGGTACCTTTAGCTTCACCGCCTGAGAAAATAACTATTCTTTTCCCATTAAAACAAGATTGAACTACATGTCGTGAACGATCAGCTAACTGACTTACTTTAATTCCTTGCGCCTCATAAACTTTTTTAGCAGCCTCTTGCTCCAAATGAGCTGTCGGAGGTTTAACTTTAATGATATGAGCTCCCAATTGAGCCGCTAAGTGAGCCGCATAAGCGACAACATCTATCGCAGTTTCACCATCTTTAGAAAGCTGCTCACCACGTGGATAAGACCATAGGACCACTGCTAAACCTGCTTTTTTAGCTTCTTTTGCAGCAAAAGCTATTTCTTCATATTGATTTTTACGCACTGAAGATCCCGGATAAATAGTAAAACCAATTCCACCACACCCTAATCTTAAAGCATCATCAACACTCGAAGTTAATGCAGAGATAGGAGACTTATTAGAATATAAACTATCTGAGTTATTAATCTTTAAAATCAAAGGAATTTCACCTGCGTAATCGCGAGCGCAAGCCTCTAAAGCGCCAAGTGGAGCGGCATAAGCATTACAACCAGCTTCAATAGCTAGCTCAAAATGATAAGAGGGATCATAACCATCCGGATTTTTTGCAAAACTACGCGCAGGCCCGTGCTCAAAACCTTGGTCCACAGGAAGAATAACCATTTTTCCTGTTCCTTTAAGTTTTCCTGTATTCATAATTCTTGCTAGATTTGTTAAAACTCCTGGATTATCTGAACCATACCAGCTCAAAATTTCTCGCACTCTTGGTGTCATTTTACATTCCTCCGTTTGATTAAAAACATCTCTTTGATTTTAAAATATTTTTTAAAGTTTACTATTCTTAAATTTTATAGTTTTTAAATTCACTTTTTAGTTTTTAAAAGTTATTTATTAATATTAATTTAATCTTTAAAAGTAGATTCAAAAAATATGCATTTTACTAATGAAAATCAAGATTTTAGCTACATAACACGGTTGCTAGAACGGATTATTATTAATTTATCCAAAAGAAATGATTATTTCTAAGGCTTAAAAAAGTTTTAGGCATTAAAAAAAATACTGCAAATTTAACCTTAAGAGTAACTAAATTATTCATTACTATCGCCCAAAAATCACAACAAACCTGCATAGAATTCTACAAAGTTAACATGCTACTTGCACTAGTCAAAATAGTGAGTTATCACATCCAACCTATGGTAAATGAAAATTCAGATTCAAAACATATGTATCCAAACAAAGCATATTCCCATAAAATAAGCTTTGAAAGCACTCCCAATCCATCAACCTATAAGTTTCTTTTTCATGAAGAACTGTTACCTGTGTCACAGGAATTTACCTCGCCTCAGGAGGCTGAAATATCACCTCTAGCCAGTAAAATTTTTGGTTTTCCTTGGACATCAAAGGTTTTTCTTGGAAAGAATTTTGTCAGCATCACAAAACAAGACTGGGTCGATTGGGAAATTTTAGCAGAACCTCTAAGTGGTCTTATTCAAGAACATCTAGATAAAGGCGAAAAACTCATCCATACACTATCTGATATTAAATCAATCGATGACAGCCTGTTAGATCCAATATCTATAAAAGTTAAACAAATCATAGCCAGAGATATTCAGCCAGTTGTAGCTCTAGACGGCGGAGAAATTGTTTTCCATAGCTACAAAGATAATGTCGTTTTTGTGCAAATGAAAGGTTCTTGTGCTGGTTGCCCTAGCTCCACAGCCACTCTAAAACAAGGAATCGAAGTCAGAATCAAGGAACTTGTCCCCGAGGTTCTCGAAGTTGTTGCCATTTAGTTATTATTCCAGACCATGATGGTTTTCTAAAATCGCAAAATCATCATGGACTCAATAGCTTTGAGTGAAACAAGGCTGGTTTGCTTTTTTCCCTCACTAGTAAACTCACCCAAAAACTTCAAATAAGAATAACCGAACAAGAGTTGCAACCGTGAGCTCACCTTATAACCAATTTGATAGTCACTTCCAATATAAGATACGTAGTTTTTATAGTCCGCACCATTCCATTTCAAAGTATAGATACCCGTAGAAACATAGAAGTTTTGATTCAAATGAAACACGATCTGAGTAAATGGTTTAAAAGCTAAAAAATCTGGAAGTGAATTTTCCGTTTTCGAGTTTTGCAAAATTCCAACACCCACATTAACTCCAATTCCCGACTCAGGAATATAGGAATAACCAGTGATAAAAGTAAGACCTAGACTCTCTTGGTTTTTATTCTTTAATTTTTCATTATCAAACGATGCTGACATAAGAGAATAGGAAAGTCCTGAAAAAAAGCCTTTAATAGTTTTTTTTTCCATGTCTTCCTGCTTCAGCGAATAACCCATTGGCATTGGATTATCCTTTGACATTTCTTGTGCTGTTATGGTCGTTACTACAAAAAATAAAACACAAAAAAGTCTAAAAACATTAATAAGCATTTTCTCATTAAATCAGTAAGTTAGTATTTTTGACTAGAGCTTTAACTTAAATTTGTTTATTTTTTCCACTTTAATCTAGCGTAAACTGGCAAATGGTCCGAAACTCCTATTAACTTAATAGGGTCAAATCTCTCTGGTTTGCCATTTAAAAAATGAACAGATTTCTCTTGAATCACTTGAATACTAGATAAATCTACCTTCCAATTTTTTTTATTCAACGAACTACTAAAAAACAAGACATCCAAAAACTCCCATTGCCCCTTATAATTATGCGACCCCAAACAATCAGCACAAGCATCAATGTGTGACACCAACCCCAAAGGACCTAAATACTTAGAGTACAATCCCTTTTTTTCATCTTCTCTTTTAGTAATATTAAAGTCTCCGCCAACAATAATAGCTTCAGATTTTCTAGCTTCAACCAAAGAACTTAAGTACTCAATCGCTTGAGATCTAAAATAGGTTGGGTTCCCTTGGGATGGAAAATGCACACCAAGAAAACGAATCTTATTATTTTCAGATAACGACATCTGCGGCAAGGTTACCACTACATCTAAAATACCTCTAGATTTTTTATTTTTACCAGTATCTCTCTTGCCTCTATATTTGAATGGAATTTCATGAAGTTCAGCTTTACCTTTTTGAGGAAACCGGCTTAAAAAAGCGACATCTATACCACGAGGGTCTTGTCCTTCTATAATCACAGCCGTTTTATATCCAGCAGAAGCAAGATACCTTTGGTTTAACATATCAAGAACATTTTTATTTTCAACCTCAACTAAAATTAAATTATCAGGTCCCTTGCCTTGCTCTACTGATAAAATAACCTTAGCTAGCTGACTCAATTTTCTATCTAAAACTTTTTCGTTCCAATCTAAGTTTAAACAATCTTTCCGATGTCTTGGTGACCTAATAGAAAAACATTTCCTTCGAAACTCATCACTCTGTTTTTCCTTTAAGGGTAAAAAAGTTTCATCTTCTTTGTGAAGATCATGCTTAGTATCAAATAAATTTTCTACATTAAATACCATCACTGAAAATTCAAAGTCTTGATCTGCTTTTAACACTGAAATACCAAGACACTGAATGGCCATCAAAAATAATATTTGCATCCTAAAATTTGATAAAATCTTATACCACGCTTCACACTTCATAATTTGCTCCCTTTATCTTATCTACTTCATTTGAGTTTTTTCTTTAACTTGTCACCTTGCTGAAACTGTTCAAAGAGATTTTGAGGATGCTTTATTTTAATCGACCTTCCATCTCCTGGATTTATAAATTCTATGCAATTGGATTGCAACCAAAGTCGCTCATCCAAAGCTCCTCCATAAATAATATCTCCGACTATGGGAAACCTTAAATGACTTAATTGAGCACGGATTTGATGCGTTCTCCCTGTTCCCAACTCAATATCAATCCCCTGGTAGTTTGCACTTAATAATTCCTTGTGAGTTATAGTCAGTTCACACAATTTGTGATTAAGATCCTCTTTTTCTGTTAGTTTTTTGGGAGCCTGTTTTGAATTTACCATCCAATGTCTCTTCAAACCTAAACTTAGTTCATCCCCCTGAGAATTTTTAGAAATAATAGCCTTATAATACTTTTTAAGCTGTCTTTTCTGAAAGCTATCATTTACTGCAGCCTGTACCAACTGTGATTTAGCTATCAACAACAAGCCTTCTGTTTCTTGATCAAGTCGATGAGTTCCGAAAAGAGGAATTCCTAATGATAGAGTCAGTTGAGATAAAACATTTTCAGACCAATTATCTACCGTTGGATGAACAGGCATTCCCGAAGGTTTACAAAGAACTATGACTTCTTCGTTTTCAAAAACAATCAACTTTGGCAACTCCATCCAAGAATAAAAATACCTCTTTGGACTTAAATGAATTCGTATAAAAGTGTTATCAGAAATATCTGTAGTTAGTTCCTCAATCTTGTGCAACCTTTTCTGATTTACATAACAACACCCCATATGCAAAAGAAAATCCAAATCTAGACTCAACAGACTTTGATCTTGGTTATGATAATCCTGGATCAAAGGCAAGAGCTGGTTTTCCCAAAGCTCTCGCAATGAAACTGTCTTAGATGTCACAAAACCGAGCACAGTATTTTTAAAACCAAAAAATTTGTATTTATGCATAGAGAAATAGGGGTTTTTTAATTACAATTAGTCAAGAATCTTTAATATACTAAGAGGGTTAAAGCTAAAAATGAAGCTTTATCTTATATTTATACCTTTTTAACTTGAACTTAGCCTAAGCTGCAAGTTTTAAGAACTTTAGAGATGTAATGATAGATTTTTGCTAGGAGATAACTTGGAGAGTATTTTCAATCATGAATTGTTTCAGTGGTTTGCTCAGTTCGCCTTTGAACCGACAAAGGTATATCTAGGACTTTGCCTAATGATGCTTGCCTCAGCGGTTGGACTCCCTTTACCTGAGGAGGTCACTTTGGTGAGCGTAGGTTTTTTAGCGTTCATGGGTTCTCGCCCTGATCTTTTCCCTCCGCCCTTTACAGGAGCTCCTGTCGTCAACGTCCATGAAGCTGCAATCATTGCCTTTGGTGCCGTAGTATTCAGCGATTGTATGATTTATTTTATGGGTAGAAAGTGGGGAAGAAAAATTCTTTTTCATCCACGACTAAAGAAAATATTGTCAGAAGAAGCTCTTAAAAAAGGTGAGTTGTGGACAAAAAAATACGGTAACTTTGCAGTATTTGCATTTCGATTCACCCCTGGAGTACGGTTTCCTGGTCACTTAGCATGTGGTATGCTTCACTTTTCTGCTTTAAAATTTATTTTTATTGATGGTTTAGCTGCCCTTATAAGTGTTCCCACTCAAATCTATTTATTAGCAACCTACGGTAAAGAAATTCTTTCTGTCATTCACAAGTTTAAAATGATTTTACTTGGTTTGTTTGCTGTTTTTATTATCTTCTTTATATTGAAAAAAATTAACGAGAAAATGAGAATGAGGAACTCTTGAACGCTATCAATGAAGACCATTTACTTGTAGTGATTGATAGCTTTGTAGATTTTTCTAATCATGTCTTCGTACTTGGATATGATTTACGGATAGATGCTCATTCTTATTGTCGTTTTCCACTTCATGCACATTTTCAAAAATTAGAACCTCAAGCTATCTATCAAATTGAAAAAAATCTAATTGAAAGTTCCAAAAACTCTAGAGGCTCTACGATCGAATCTTCTTTTTATAAAATAAGAAAGATATCTGAAGAAGAGCTTAACCCCATTGAAAAAATATACTACACACATTTTAATAAAAAAAAGACCTTATCTCCAAATGAAAATTTAGTGAATAATGCTAACTTGTCGATTCACGTTGGTATTGTAAAAGAAATTATTCCCGTTGCTAGTGTGATTGGAGCTTCACTAGATTTGGTAATTTCTTTCCCTGAATTTAGTTCGCCTATCACAACAAGAACTCAAAACTTAAAATACCAAGTTCAACAACCAGCCGTAGCATTGATAAAAAAAATTAAATCCTCACAAGGTGAAGTCATTAACGTTTTAGGTCTTAAGGATCTAAACGAAGTTTCCGACTATCTAAAACCAGATTTCTTAGAAAAAAGAAATCTTCAAATTTTAGCTGTGGACTACCGTTAAACTAAGCAATCCTTTTTTGAAAGTGCTTTGAACTTAGCTCACAACACACGTTCAGTTTTACAGAATGTTGATGATCTCTAAAGTCATATTCATGCCAAAATATTTTCTCATAACCTTCTTGGATACCAAAAATCTCCTCTCTGATTTTAAACAAAAGACCTGCCTCAGATCCTAAAAGCCAGTCCATTTGAACTAAATAAAGTGCTTCTTCTAGTTCCTTAGGACTTAAGTTAGAAAGAAAATTTTCTGGCAAATGATCAATCAAATGACAAGCATTGTGAGAGTACTGATGAAAACTTTTGTACATAGGTTCAAATAACAGTTTTTCAATTTTAACATCGCTAGAACGACCACTAACAAAGGGTATGAATAGCTTCTTAAACTGAAAGTAGTTTAGGGCATCATTCACAATGTATTCAGCCTTTGGTAAATAATCAGTTATGGAGTCCATTTTCAAAGACTCGTGTGAACTATCTTCAACGTATGAATTATGGTCGATAGCTACCAAAGATCTGATATTCCACAAAAAAGAATATAAAAATAGAAGTTTTTGCTGAAACTCGGGGGAAAAACTAAGCGAGAAATTGAATAATAGTGGGGTTTTCATTTGATCCTCTAGGTAATCAATTAGATCGTTTACCAAATAGAGGTCCTTTAAGTTAACTTTATCTTTATGCCAAATCTCTGCTAAACAAGAGTCAAACTTCTTTTCAAAGTTTTCAATTAATTCTGGATTTTGCTGATGTGTCTGCTCATGCAATGCAAGCACACGTTTTCTTGATCTTCCGTACATTTCATAAGAGGCCTCTACCTGCCTCCATACCTCAATTGTATTTTCAAGATCAAAGGCGTTTGGCTTATTCATTGTCTTATTTATATTGTAAAAACTAAGGGCGGTTAATACATCAGCATAATATTTAAGAGGCTTTCCATGCTTAGACTCTTTGTTAGGGTGAGAATTCAACTCAAATGTGTATGGTTTTAATATTGGGCCTTTTTCTAATTTCAAGTCAAATTCAAAAATTTTTAATGCCACGACAATCACTCCTTGATAAAGCTTGAGTCTTTAAATATCAGATGAAAAAACTATCGACAAAATCCCCCATTTCATGAGACTAGTTTTCAACGAATATAAAAGAAACCAGGAGTTTGATGTTGAATGGATATATTGATTGCCATAACCATCTGGCAGAAATTTTTCATAAAAATCCTGATCAAGCCCAGATCTTGATCAAGGAATCCTATGAGCAACACATTACTTACTTCATGCAGGGTGGAATTGGTCCAGAAAACTGGAATTATCAACTTGAACTACAACAACTATATCCTGGTAAAATTGGCCTTTGCTTTGGGTTACATCCTTACTGGATTGCAGAACACAATGATGAACTTTGCGAGCAAGCCATGGATAAGCTGAATCAAACCTTAACTCAACAATCTAAGTCAGGAACCCTTTTAGCTCTTGGAGAACTAGGACTCGACTTTAGAGCTTCCATTGTCAAAAACAACCATGCCCATCAACTAAAATTTTTTGAAATGCAATTAGAGATGAGCCGCTGGTTTCAGCTGCCGTTAGTTTTTCACTTTGTACAGTGTTTTGAGGAATGTAAAAAATTCTTTGATTTTTTTGTCGATTTTCAAATTCAAGGTCTAGTTCATTCTTTTAATGGACCACCTGACCATTTAGCCTACTGGATAAAAAAAGATCTTTTGCTCTCTATTGGTGGTCCAGTTTGTCATCCACGCAACAAAAAACTTCATGAAAGTGTAAAAAAAATCCCCCTAGAACTGCTTGTTTTAGAAACAGATAGTCCAGACCAAGCTCCGCCATCCTTTCCCAGGGGAGAAAACCGACCCATTTCTTTATGGGATGTTGCAAAAACTATAGGAATTATAAGAAACCTGGACGCAGAAAAAATTCTTGATATAAGTAATAAAAATTTTCAACGTGTTTTTGGAGAAATACCCCATGGAAGTTAATCAATCTACCTCACAATCAACAACTGACGAGAAAACTCATCATATCCCTGAAACCAAATACGTCCTTCATCGCCGCTTTGATCGTATGGGTCGACTCATTGGTGATGAAAAAATGGAAAAACTCATGAGTTCCCACGTTATGATTATTGGATTAGGTGGGGTTGGATCTTGGGCAGCTGAAAGCATCGCAAGGTCGGGAGTTGGAAAAATCACTTTGGTTGATTTTGATGATATCTGTATAACCAATGCTAATCGTCAGTTGCATGCTCTTACAGGACTTGTTGGAAAAAAGAAAGCCCACATTATGGCAGAGAGACTCCAAAAAATTAACCCTCAAGCTAAAGTCGTTGGAATGGACCTTTTTTATCATGCGGAAACTTCAGAACAAATTTTTGCAGACAAACCTGATTACGTCATTGATGCCATAGATAATATAACAGCCAAATGCCACCTCATTGCTACGGCTAAAGCCAAAGGAATAAAAGTGATTATGAGTGGGGGTTCTGGTTCCAAAATTGATCCGACTAAAATTAAAGTTTCAGATCTTTCAAAGACTAATGTGGATCCCCTTTGCTCTACCATTAGGAAATTATTACGCCAAAATTTTCAATTTCCTAGGGATAAATCTTTTGGTGTTCCTTGCGTTTGGTCAGATGAAACCCCCAGAGATCCTGTAGCTCTTCATTATGACAAAGGAGAGGGATTTAAATGTGTTTGCCATCAGAATGATTTCAATCTACATTCCTGCGATAGTCGCAATGTAATTCATGGCACAGCAAGCTTTGTCACAGGAGCTTTTGGTCTCAATTTAGCTGGCTGGGTTGTCAGAGACATTGTTCAAGAAAATAACTAACTGGAGCTATCATGATAGGATATTCTTTATTTTTTCTTTTTAGTTTATTTATTATTTTACTTGGTTGCGTGGTTCTGGGGGTCACTTTTAGAGCATGGTATTTGGAGGCTAAATCCAAAAAAAAAGTCTCTAAATCTTAGACCTCATAAAAGCTCTGGAACTTTAAAAAAACTTATGCTATCAACTTTCACTCATTAAGCACCTCAAGGAGGGTCAATTCATGTCAGTTACAGATTTTATTAACCATCACTATCGTCATTTTAATGCTAGAGCCTTAAAAGACGCCGCTCAAGGCTATAAAAAACACATTGAAAATGGTGGGGAAATGTTACTTACCATGGCCGGAGCTATGAGTACTGCTGAGCTTGGCCTTTCTCTCGCTGAAATGATTCGTCAAGGAAAAGTACATGCTATTTCTTGTACAGGTGCCAATCTAGAAGAAGACGTTTTCAATTTAGTAGCCCATAATCACTACGAAGTAATTCCTAATTATCGTGATTTAACCCCTCAAGATGAACAACGCCTACTTGAAAAACACCTTAACCGAGTTACTGATACTTGTATTCCAGAAGAAGAGGCTATCAGAAGAATCGAAAAGGTCGTTCTTGAAGAATGGCAAAATGCGGATAAAACAGGGCAAAGATTTTTTCCTCATGAGTTCATTTATAAAATTCTTCTTTCTGGTAAGTTAAAGCCCCACTACCAAATTGATCCCAAAGACTCTTGGTTATTAGCTGCTGCTGAAAAGAACTTGCCTATGATTGTTCCTGGATGGGAAGATTCTACCTTAGGAAATATCTTCACAGGACACATCTTGAAAGGTGACATTAAAAATGTTCACACGGTTAAAACAGGGATCGAATACATGGCCTACTTTGCAGAATGGTATATGAAAGTAGCACCCAAAAAGCCAGTTGGTTTTTTCCAAATAGGTGGTGGTATTGCTGGTGATTTCCCTATTTGCGTGGTTCCTATGTTGTCTCAAGATCTGCAATATGATCATGTTCCCTTATGGAGTTACTTCTGCCAAATCAGTGATTCCACGACTTCTTACGGATCCTACAGTGGCGCTGTTCCTAATGAAAAAATCACTTGGGGAAAACTAGCTATTGATACCCCTAAGTACATGGTTGAATCTGATGCTAGTATTGTAGCTCCCCTTATTTTCAGTTATGTTTTGGGAAAGTAATTTAATATTGTATAAAAGATCTAAAAGCCTTTAAAAAGGCTTTTAGATAAATACATACAATCATGCCCTCTTAAAATTTTAACTCGATAGTTACTAGATAGGAATCTTTCTTAAAATCAAAAGTATGTCTAGCTTCAGGATGCAAAAAAGATTTTGTCTGAAAGCGGACACGACCTGTAGCAATCATATTTGCAGCCGTAAGTATGGCGTAGTCTCTTGGGGTCAGTTTAAAAAAAACTTTTACTGCCTCGACAGCGTCATTCCCGACTTCTTTCACTTGAAATAAAAAATCACAAATAACATCCCTTTTTAACTGGACCACACAGGCATCAACAACCTGATTGATGTCGCCAGGGTCCAAAGCCCAGCATTTAGTACTAAAGAAAAAAATGAATGCCATTAACATTCTATTCATCCTGCAATAACTCACAGTATTTGGATGTCATTTCTGGGCTTGTGACAAGTCCCAAATGTGAAAGGTTTTCTTCCTGAATAAAGTTTACCTTCCATTCTTGAGAAGTTTTTTTTAATTGCTCAAAATCCACAATAAAATCTTTAGACGAAGCAACTATTGTTACCTTTTTGCTATTTTCAATAAACTCTATAAAATATTTTCTATCTAACAAACAAGAACTCAGATAAGAGTTATGATAAAACTCAACCTCACTCCCAAACTTCAACTTAGGGTTTAAAAGCAAGCGAAAACCATCTTGCTCTTTTTGAATCCACTTATCAAATAAAGGACCTTCAATATTTAAATTCAATGACAAATAGGGCGCAACAAGGACCATTTTATGAAAGACTCTCTTCGATTGATAGGCCCACTTAAGTGCCACGCCAGCTCCTAGCGAATGACCTAATATATTAATAGTAGATAGATTACTGAAAGACTGTTCCATATTTTTTTGTAAGATAATCTCAAGGTATCGCACAATAGATTCAGGATCTTGAACTTCAGGATGTTGATTCTGTACATCAATATCTTTGATATGAGGCCCATGACCTGGAAGGTCAGGTGTTAATACGACAACTTGATCATTTAAAATTGTTAATCCATGGGCTAATTGAGCGAAATATCTGGAATCACCACCCATACCATGAATTAAAATATTTAGAACAGCAGGTTTTTTGATATCAAAGTGGCTTGAAAAATAAAGGCGATAACTTAGTTTTTTTCCAGGACTCAAAACTACAGTCTGTAGAGGTGCTAATTTATGAACAGGAATTTTAAACTGGGTCAACCCAGCTATGTCATTATCATTAAGTAGAGCCATATATACGACTCTACTATTAAATATCTCTTATTTACAAGAAATCACAACGGTCTTTTTCTCAGCTAGTCTTGTGTCAGATTCTGACAGCTTTTTATTTGTTTTGGATTGCTCATCAGCATAACTTTTATCGATGGCTCTTTTAAACATGATACTAGAACCTTTAAGAATTTTAACCTTATTCATCATATAATTTTCTGAAAGTATTTTTTTCTCGTTCTTTAAAATTTCTGTTTCAGTAGAACATTCAAAAGTTACCTCAAAACCATCATCGAGCTTATCTTTATAACCAATAACATCCATTCTTGTCATACCCTCTTTGAGCTCGATAACTTGAACAGCAGGATTAGTAGCATAGCTAGTAGGGGATATTTGACTATCACTTTTACATGAAACAAGCATTGGCTTTATCCCCTGGGCTTCTTTGGTAGCCTTAGTTAAAGTTAAAATTTGAGAGTTATCAAATAAATTAATTTCAGCCATGATACTAGTAATATCTTCAGGATTAACAACTATCAGTTCTGCATTATTATCTGATAAATTGCGACATGAAATTCTTGCGCCAATAAAATCTGAATCAGCTTCAAGAGATCTTAAAGAAAACTGTCCAACGATGGTCATGTTTTTTTCAAGATGTAAGCTCATAGTATCAAAAGCACTTAAATTAGGTAAGTGATTCAAGGTGGCTGAAGTTGTATCGACGCCTGAAGCCTGAATAGGTGTTACCTGAGTTGACTCGGGTTTAGCTGCTGGCGTAGTTGCCTCGGGTTTACATTTAGCACTATCTTTGTCCTTTACTTTACAATCAAGTTGAGCACCATTATTGCTAGCTTTTAATCCGGAGGTTCCTTGTTTTTTGTCTTTTTTTCCACAAGCCACTAAAAAACCAAAAACTGCTATTGAGACCAAAAACCATTTTTTCATGTTAAACTCCTTGCCCGATCAATAGAAAGTGAATCTAATTAGAATCTATGCGCTTTTCGTGCCACCTTTAGGGTCATGTTAAAATGCGTTTAAGAACATCTCAAAATATCACGCTAAACTTTGCAATCCAGGTGTATTCTTTTTTGACACCCTGAGGGGCTTCATATTAAATGAAGTTATGAAAAAGAGCTCATCTTATTTTCTTATATCTTTATTAAGTTTAAACTTACTTTTAATCTCTTGTGGAAAGTCTTTTAAAGGTAAAACAGGAACTACAACTCCACCGACAAAAAACATAGCCTATAAATTTGATAGCCAAAATATGTGTTGGAGCCAATCTAGTATTGTAGGTGGTTCACTGATGTCTGAAAATGATCCTCTTTCGAAAAGTATGGTAATTATCTTGTCCACTTTTGAGGATATCAAGACTAACACAAAGCATGCTTACCACTGCTCAGGAACTCTCATAGAAAAAAATCATATTCTCTCTGCTGCTCATTGTTTCCAAAAAGTTGGAGAAAAACTCCTTGCCGCAAGTTTTGTAACAGCAAATAATATGAATTGCGGCAGCTCTTTCAATAAAAACTTAGTTTTTCCTATTAATCTAGATCAGATTTTTTATCCAAAAGAATTTACTGCCTTTGAACAGCCAAGCTCTAATTCGGCAAATAATGATATTGCCATCGTCAGCTTCGAAGCTATTCTTCCAACTGATTATGTCCCCCTTCCATTAAGTTCAATGGATTTAAAAAAAATCAATTCTAATCAGGTAAAAAATCTTTTACTGGTCGGTTATGGAAGTACAGGAACCAACAAAAACCAACCTCCGAGCTTAAGATCTGTAGTAAAATCGACTACAGATCTAATTTTACAGACTAATACTACAAACACCTCAGCTTCAAAAAGTCTTATTGATACTTTTAAGATTATTGGTGTTAAACAGCGAAATGCTAAAGGTGGTTGCACTGGTGACTCTGGAGGAGCGCTATTATTAAATACCCCTCAAGGATACGAGATAATGGGTGTAGGGTCTTATATCGTTCCGCTAGACACAAAAAATAACGCCTGTGAATTTGGAGAGTTTTATTACACACACTCTCTAAGCTATATAGATTGGATTAAAAGTGTTATCAATAAAAAATCTTTATAAAAACTATTTCATTACTATTTTTCTTGGGTTCTATTTATTAGTAGCACTAGTAAATGATGGATTCATGGGGACTGATGAATACTGGAATGCTATGGTTAAATACTTACCAGCTCAGACATCAAAAATTACAGAACTCGTAGCCAAAGATGATGTGAAATCTCCCTTACAAGTTATGCCCATGTTCGCTGGAGCTCAACTAGCTCTAAAAATGAATATAACTCACCCCTACGACCAATACCGATTCACCATTTTATTTTTAACTATTATTAACTTGCTTGTTTTTATTCTAGCTTTAAATCTTATTGCAAAATATTCTCTTTTTACAGACCCTAATCACTTTATGATTTTTGTTGGGCTAATGACTTTTTATTTTGCCTCGGCCTTTGCTTTAACAAGACCTATGTTTGAAGCTCAAGCAGCCCCTTGGATACTTCTGTCCCTTGGTTTTTATTTAAAGTATGAACAAAGTAAAACTGCTAAGGACTTGATTCTTAGTACTCTGGCGGTCAGTATCGCTTTTGTTTTACGGCAACAAGCAGGAATAGGTGCTCTGACCCTACCCATCCTACTTTTATGGAAACGAGATCTTAAGGGACTACTTTTCTGTGCAGTATCTGGTTTGATTTTTTTTATTTTAGCTGGAATACCAGATCTTTTATTAAGAGGAAGCTTTCACCACTCTCTTTTGGCCGTAACTACATACAATATAGATCATGGCCATGAATATGGAAATGGCAGTATTCTTTTTTATCCTTTATTGCTGCTTGGAATGAGTTTTTTTCCTATTCTGATAACTAAAGATTTTAATAAAGCTTTCTTACTTTCTGTTCTAAAAAAGAACACATTTAGTGTTTTATTTATTTTCTTTTTTGTAGCTCTACACACCTATTTTCCTCAAAAATTTGAACGTTTTTTAGTTCCAATTATTCCTTTATTTTTAATCCTGTTAACCCCTTTCATAGCCCATTTGTTAAAACATTTTAAAAAATATAAAATCCGTTTATTATGTTTATTTATTTTGAACTCAACTATTCTGACAGCTGCCGCTTTTCAGCCCTCGCAAGGAAATATTATTAAAATGGCCTTGTTTATTGATCAACACCCAAAAATTGAAAAGATTTTTAACTTTGAGTCGACAATAGAGTGGTTGCCTGAAAAATTCATTTCTAAAAACTCGCAATTTAAAATTATTCCTATTTCATCTAACAGTCTGGCAGATATAGATCCAAGTTTATGTGAAAATATTATTGTTATTAATGAATTTTTATACGAGCAAAAGAAAGCTTTGTTGAGTGCTTATGATGTTAAAGCTAAATTTGGAGTTAATTTTATTGAATCGCTGGCCTACCGCTTTAACAAAAAAAACAATATCAGAAGATCTCCGTTAATAGTATTAGGGTGTTCAGAGCCTAGATAGTATTATACTTCTAGCTAAAAAAATCTCAAAAAAACTAATCCCTTGTAGTCTTCAGTTGATAGCATCTCAAGCGAATTGAGCGCATCAATTTGCCAACGTAATTCGAGCTGATGTTCCTGAAAAAGGTCATTTAAATCATTTTTTTTTAGCTCCAGAAAAGAAACTAAGTTTATATCCTTTACGATTTGAACCTTAGCACCTAATTGTCCTCCAAAATAAAACCGTGAGGGTCTCTTAAAAAAAGAACTTCCATAGCGATACTCAGCTAGTGGTGTTAACCATAAATACTGCGAAAAGAACTCAACAGATGCTCCAAACAAGGATTTAAAACCAACACCAGAGCAATGAATATCTAGTTGACACTCATCCATCTTTTTTACCCCAAGTTCAAGACCCCAAGTAATTTTTTTTTCTAACTCTGTGAGAGGGTTTAATTGAAATAATTTAAACAAATCCCATTCTTTGAGGATTATTTCATTTTTATCAAATGCCAATCTAAACTTAAAAGCTTCAAGGCTTGAATTTTTGGGAAGACCTATAAAAGGATCGGATAAATCATGAAATGCTAGCCGAAACCCTAACAAAAATTGATTTTTTGAAGTCAATCCAATATCTATTCTTCCTGCCTTGTGAGCTTTCTCGGGAGCCTCTTCTGGATTCAAAGAAACTTTTAAATTTTCTGAGACAAAATCTAACTTAGATCTTAAAAGTAAGTTTTGATTCCTAAACTCACTCCACGAACCAGTGTTTTTAACAACACCTTTTGGATCTTGTAGGTCTACATATTCCGTAACAGCATCTAAAATTTGTCCACGTTCTGCAACAGTGAGTTGCTCATAATTTGATGGAATTTTTCTATCCTGTATATATACCTTAAATACTTTTCGCTGTTCAAAGTTGAGTTTTTCATAACGCATATAAAAAGTTCGTTTCAAACTAGGACGGTACTCTACCTTTTTAACTAATTCTTTTTCTTTAGTGATTGCTTTTAAAACATCCACTGGGATGATATACTGCGGTAGTGTTGAAGTAAAATTTAATCTTGGAACTGATGCCTGCAAAACTGTCAGCATATGATAGGAACAATTCTGAGTCAAAAACAAGTAATTATAAGAATAAGGCCCAACTTCCCATAAATGAAGTAATAAAAATAACAACTCATTTTCTGATAAATTTAATTCATAGGACCATAAATCTCTGGATTCAAAATCGTTATATTCTCTAACTTTAAAATAGTAAGGAACTTGAGTAAACCTTCCATCAAATCCACCAAACAAACCGTAAAAAGCATACAAAAAAGGGTTTTCCGTAGTCACATCAGCAGCAAAACTTACCCCTGTGTCTAATAGTTCTTGTCTCTCTTTAGTGGCGCTGTCTTTCTTATTAACTCTAAAAAAAGTATGCCCAAAAGCTGATCCAGGACTCTCTGAATAGTAACTAGAAAAAACAAAACTTATCGATTTTGCATTTAAGTTTTCCAAATAATAAATAAGCTGACTGCATTTAGAAAAATCTAGATTTTTCCAAAAAGACATTCCTTGCGATGCTTGCTCAAGAAACTTAGTTCTAGCAGGAAATTTACAAAAAGTATTTTCTGATTCTTGATTATTCTTATTGATAAAAAGTTCTAACAAAAAACTGTACATCTCTAGTTCTGGATTTACGGCTTTAGTATCAAATAAATTATTATAACTTGCATGTTTGGTGCTTAAAATAAAATCTTTTTGCTTAATTTGACTTCTGTAACCATTGAAAAAATTGACCTCTAAATGTAAAAGATCCTGCCATTGCTTGTTATCATAGATTTTTTTGGATTTTAGCTCGTTCCAAACTTCTTGGAACTCTTTTTTTTCATTGTCTCTGAGTTGGTTCATATCGCGAGCTTCCGAAAGAAAAGCAATTATAAAAAAACAGCCATTCACTAGTATTAAATACTTAAGAAAAGATAAATTTGAAGTTTTTAAAACCATTCTTCTTAAGGCTAATGGTTTTAATCTTTATCTGGCAATCTAAAAAAAAATAATTTATCTAGGCAAATGCTTTTATACTCAACTATACTAATATTATATGAAATATTTGCTTATCATTTTATCGTTTTTTTTTAGTTCCTGTATGTCTCTTTTTTATTACCCTGACCAAAAAAATTATCTCGAAAAACAACAAATTCCATATCCAACGGAGGAAGGATTTTTTTCTGATACCCTTGGCAACCAAATACATTACTGGTATTCATCCAGCTCAAAACCTATAGGTAAAGTTTTATTTTTCCATGGTAACGCGCAAAACTTATCGGCCCATTTTATGATGCTCGCGTGGTTACTAGATCATCACTATGATCTAATGATTTTTGATTATCCTGGCTATGGTAAGTCCTCTGGGGTACCTACTCCTGAAAGTACAGTCAGATCTGGAGTCGCCGCTATTGAAAAAGCAAACCAGTTTAACCCTCACTTACCATTGATCCTATATGGGCAAAGTTTAGGCGGACAGATTCTACAAAAATCAGTCAATCTAACACACAAAATCGATTACAAAATGATACTCCTAGAAGGAACTTTTTCATCCTATAAAAGTGTCGCTCGTAATATTTTAGAAAGACATTGGTTAACTTGGCTATTCCAACCTATAGGTTGGATTGTAATGAGTGACTCCTGGGCAGGTGATCCCGCTCTAATTAGTCCTAAACCAATTTACATTATTCACGGTAAGGAAGATGCAGTTGTGCCCTATGAACAAGGAATACAACTTTATAATAAGGCACTCTCACCAAAAGTTTTTCTACCTATTGAAAAGGGTGGGCATGGTAACCTTTACCACATCGAACAAGGCCAATATCGAAAAAATCTCTTAGATATCCTAAAAAAGTAACACTGAATAAAAAAAAGTCATTTTGAAGTACTCATGACTTCCATTGTGGGTATGAAAATGGCATTTTATTTGAATATTTAATATGACTCTGAAGTTGAACTCCATTTTGTGGAGAGAGGGAACGATAAATGATGGCAAAACACTTTTTTTTATTGTTTTATTTTATTGCTACCCCCATCTCTTTGATTCAAGCTAAATCCATGTCTTGTTTATCTAATTATATTCAGAAATATTCAGAGAAGGAAGCTATAGGGCTTCAAATTTTTGACCACCAACTTCAGGCTCTCCAAAAAAATTTAGAACTAATTTCTAAGAAAGTTTCTAACTCTTCTCATTCAGAAGATTCTGAATACCTACTTGCTGAACAAGTATTATCTTCCCCTTTAAGAGTACAGTTTTTTAAGCTACAAGCTTTAGCAAGAATGTTCGAAAAAATTTATGATGACGTACCTGAAATCACCTCACTTAAAGAACTTTTTAAAAAATTTGAAGATTTGATCGGCAGAGTTGACCTACAGCAAGGCATACATAAATCTGTAAAACCTCTCAATATACCATTATTAAATAAATATTTTGAAGATAAAAAAATTGCCGCTATGGCAATGCTACAAGCTGAGTTAGAAAAAACAAAGATGCTAAGTAACCCGAAAGATTTTATCAGAGAAATTGAAAAAAAACTTTATTCAATAGCTCTCTGGAAGGATATAAACGAAGCTTCATCTAAAGAAGAAAAGCAAAAGTTAGTACATAAAGAATTAAAAAGAATAGCTAAACATCTGGCCAAGGAAGCTAAAAAATTAGAGGAAAAAATTGAAGATAAAGAATTTACCCAAAATGATATTGAACTTAATTTTCATGAACTTCGTCGTAAATTAAGATGGCTTGTTATTGAAATTCAAAGTCTTAGCGGACTTATTCAATATGAAATGAGTGAAAGTAGAAATCCAAGAATAGAAACTCTTTACAGAAAAATGATCATTGAAAATCCAAACTTAGTTGACTCTAGTTTTCTTGATATTAACCCACCTGAAATTGAACACCCCATTTTAATTCCAAAGGTTCCTCTTGCTATGATCAGTGAGCTTGTTTCCCAGATTGGCTATAAGAAAGATATAGCAGAAAAACAAATCTATACTCTTGAAGGGCTAAATTTTTTGAGTATGGATGCTCAAGATATTCAACAGATAATAAATAAACTCAATGAGAAGTTAAAAGTTTCTAAGATCATTGACCACGTAGCTCTTTCAGCTGATTATCAAGAGCTAATTAAAACTTCAGAACTACTAACTCAGTTTGCAGAATCAATTGAAAGCTTAAATGATTTATAAAATACCTGTTTTCGTTGAGACTAGGTGTTTTAAAGAGAGAGCTAAAAAGACTCTCTCTCTCTTTTACCAAGAACAGTCTTCATCGGCTTTAAAATCAAACAAACCTGGCTCTTTACATTGTGCAAGTTTTCCTTCATCTATCAATCCAGGATATTCTTGATCAACAATATCTGAAACAAAACTATTTTTTAATTTGTCTATTTCTGGCATTTTTTCTAGAACGAACTCTAAACCAGGGTAGGTCACCAAAGTTTTGAACATATTAAAGACACCATTACCTCTTAAAAACATTCTCCACGGAGCTTGAGAACTTGAGACAGGATCAGAGAATGGACTCCCCACAACCCCATTCGATTGATGAATCAAATAATAAGTTTCAGTTACCTTTTTATTCATCACTTGCGATTGACAGAAATAAATTAACTCTTTGGGAGAAATCTTCAACAGCTCTAATCTTCCCAATGCTGTTGGCAGTAGAGTGCTAATAAAACACTTCTTTACCTTAGCATCGATTTCGAAATTTGCACTTTCTCCTGATAAGGTTAATGTTTGAGCCGCAGTAACGCTAACAGTCCTTGATTTTGAATTTTGAACACTACGACTCCATAAAGCATCATAACCTAAGCCCCCATTGGCGCTAATCCCGAAGTTAAGTCCAGCCGAACGTCCTCTATTCCATATATCAGTGTAATCATATTTAGGCTCGTTTGCCGCTACAGTCTCTGTACTGGGCTCTGTAATGGTTACATTTTTTTTCCCAGTATGGTCAAAACCCAATTTCCCACCAAAGTTTAAACCTAAATTGATACCTAAACCAATAGTTCCTTTTATAGTTGAAGCGTTGGTTTGAGTTAAAGATTTATTTTTAGCGTAGGCGACATTAACCGTTAATGTGTCTACTTTAAAATAATTAGAAACTAATATTGGAGTTTTAGAGTTCAGCCCCTCTATAAACTCTCTTTGTGTCAAACTAAAAAATCTCGATGGCTTTTTAATACATTCTTTTTGAATGTAGCTCGGAGCTGCTGATGTTAACATCTGGAGACAAAGCTCTGTAACTAACTCTTTGGATAATTTGGCATCATTAAAACTTGAGTTAAGTATATTTTCGTTCCCTGGAATTTTAAATTTGGGCTGTGAAGCTAAATTAACAACATTTGGAGTTTGAGCTAACCTCTGTAAAGCGGTTGAAGTCGTTGAATTTTTCATTTGCTCTTGTTGATCGTAATTATATAATTCTTTCGCACTTAAATTAACATAATCAAAAAAAGCCATTTTTGCAGCAGGTAACCCAACAACTTGAGCAGCTATACTGAAGTTTTTAAATGGTATTTCCGGCGATGCCGATTCTAAAGTTACAATCACATAATTTCTTCCAGGCAATGACGAAATTGTCTTGTAAACCAATGAGGTATAACCAATGATATCGCCTAGTTCAATACGAGCTTGAAACATAGAACTTGCAATAAGTGACCTTTTAAAAAGGCTAATATCTTTATTAGTAATTGGATCATACTGATCGCTGACCACAGCCAAATAAACGTTCACTTTTCCAAGAAAAAATGTCTCATTAATAATACCCTCTGACATATTACTTCTCAAAAATGAGATAGGCATTTTAAATTGAAAACGGTGAGCAATTTTAAGGTTTAGTAAAGAATCCACTTCATACTTGCTGTAATCATGACGATCAAAACTTAAAGTGAACGTTTTCGAAGTTGGAAGAATACTATTAATGTCTTCAGCAGATTTTCCTGATTGGCTCAATTTAAATGCTTCAACTACTTTAGCATTTACTTTCATCCCAATCACGTTGTCTGAACCTGTATCACTTTGGCTGTAAATTTCAGAATACTCTATCGTATTTTCTAAAACAGTTAAATCCTTACCAACTAGATCGGTACGTAAATCACTAATAGTGATTTTTCCACCTTTATCCCATGGATATACGGCCATCGGTACAACGACACTCCCTTTATGCCCATCAAGAGCTTCAAAGGTTCTATCTATTTTTAAGTAAGCATCTGCTCCTCTTGGGTCAAATGAAATAAATTCTTTCCAATAAATACATCCATAAATGTCTGTTTTTTTAACTAGCTCAATATTTCCTGCTTTAACTTTAAAACTTAAGAACTGAATTGGAGCATTAAGTGCATTGTCCTTGAAGCAAGCTTTCAAATTATAAGTTTTTTCAGAAGCATAAATGTTGGAGAAATTTCCTACCACAGTAGTTCCATCTGCCTTAACGGGCAAATCAACATAAAATGTAGAACTTGTAGTTTGATCTGTTAATCTATCACTACTCTTCCCACAAGAAGCTAAAATAAAAGAACAACTAACAATAAAAGCTAAAATGGTTATTTTAGAATAGATCATATTTTGCCTCCAGTAAGATATTATAAATTGCACGATTGGCTAGGTAAGGATTTATTTCTTTTTCTTTTAGATCAACATACATGGTTCTTAGTGCCAGCTTTTCTTTTTTTAACTCTACATCAAATCCCAATTTTTGACCTTTTCTGTTTTGGTATCTACTGGTGATCAAAGAATAAGTAGCTGGAGTGACATCTGCCTGATAATCAAATTGAGAATAAAAAGCTTTAAATACGTAATTTCCCAAAGTCAGCTTCCCATGAACTCCAACCTGTTTTCCTTTATTGTAGCCCTCAGGAGCCTGATCATTAACAATTGAACTTCCCCTAACTCCAATCTCAACTGATCCCAATTCCTGATTAAGACTAGCGGCCGTTTCAGTTCCCATAAATCCAATCTTATATCTAAAGGCTTTTCCTAGGCCTTCAAAAGACTCTAGAGAATTTCCCAGCAATGAAGATTCTGTTGCTACATTCGTAGATAAATTTTCAAACTGAAATCTTGTTGCAGCGACTTTGATCTCTGTACCAGTTGTTTGAGATTTAAACTTACCACTTATTGTCTCAGAAAAGAAATAAGCAGTTGAACCATCATCATACAAATTCTTAGAGACACTTCCTGACGACGGAACAGACTGATAAGCACTAAGTGTAATATTAGATTCTTTAGCTCCAACTTGCCATTCTTCCTGAGCACCAAGAAATGTCATACTTGACATGATGGAGGATATCGGATTTATGGTTGTCTCTAAGGCGCCGACTCTAAAAAAAACATTCTCGTGAAAATTAACTTTAGCAAAAGCTTCTGTAAGAAGAATGGAACTTGGTGCCTTACCCTCTTCACTCCAAAAATTACTAGTATTTCCAGTTCCAATCAATGCTGCAAACTCTAAACCTAAAGTGAGATAATCATTATAACTAGCTTCAAACTCTGGATTGATAACTGAAACACCTTGCTTGTTTTTTAAAAAAGCATCTTCGACCTGACGACCGTACACAGCTAAAGTCAATTTGCCTTTTGGGACAAAAGAACGATTCGTGTTTTCTGTAGTTGGTAAATTAATAGATAGATTCTGATTTGACTGCTGGGCTCTGAGTACTGTGGCAGATGTCATCAGTAGAAGAACCATCAATTTTTTTAACGATTTGAGATTGGAAAAAAAGTGTATGCTCAAGTCTCCCCCCTAGCTGGAAACCTTTATACACGAGACCTTCAATATTTGTAGTCATTTTTTCTAAAAACTGAACAATTTTTATGAAGCCAATTTGTCTCTAGAATTGTTAGTTTTGTATTAAGATTTTGTCAGTAGCAACATAGCAATACTCTTTAGTCAGAGCTCTTTTGGCTCCATGCACTAGTCCTGTTGAGTTAATAATAGTTTGCTTTCTAGATCTGACGTCACTTTGCCACTGGGCAAGAACATCTTTAATTCTAATTTCTAATATTTTTTCTAAGCGCTGCGTCTCAGTGGTCTTAGGATTTGCTTTTATAAAAGCAGTGTAGTCTGTAAGCACTTTTTTCTTAAAACCACCATTTTGGGTTACAAAATCATACATCAACAAAAAACTTCTAACTTCTGTTAATCCAAAGGCTTTAAAATATTGTAAGGCTCGGGCATAAATTGCTAATGAATGTTTAACCTGAATACTGATATATTCCTTATCAGTCGCTAAGGTATTTAATTCTTTAGCCCAATCTGTTCTAAATGTTTTTCCTTTATCAATAAAAAGTTCATCTAAAGCCCAGCTTACAGAACGTTTGTTAATCACTGTTGATCCTTTATTGATGGAATAATCAACAGCTAAAGAATTTAACTGAGTTTCATTATTATCTAGTTCTGAAATTATTTGATAGTCATTTTTAAAAAGTTCATTACTATCACTTTGAACTAATGAATTAGACAAATCCAAATGCCACTGCTGTAACATTTGAACTAACAAATTATATTTATTTCGATCAAAGACCACTTTACCTATAGCTACAGAGGTCATTGCCTCCATCAACATTGGCTGCAGTGATCCCATTCCTAAGTTTTGTTGCATTAATCCCAGACTGATCCCCATACCATCAAAATTATTACTTAAATTTGCCCATCCTTTAGCTCCCTCGAAGCTTCCTGTTATATTCATTGCTAATGCTAAATAGTTTTTTTCATTATTAGAAAGCGTATCTGGCCAAGAAATTCCTTGAAAATTAAGTTGGCTACAAATTTTCAAAATAGGTGAAACTACAACTGGTACTTCGCCTGGTTTAGGAATTGGATCTGGACTTGGAGTCACAGCAACATCTGGTTCCGTTGGGTTAGTGCTTGGAGCTTCTGTTTTTTGAACAGGTTGCTCCATATCACTTACCGTCTTAAAATTACCCTTGTTACATCCAAAAAAATAACAACAACTCAGAAATACTAGCAGTTTTTTTTTCATAGGAATCCCCTACCTAAATTGGACCCATCAAGAGAATAAAAAAGTTAATTTTAGGGTCCAGAATTACAAATATTTTCAACTATTTTTTTTAGTTCTTTTTTTTCTTTAATGAAGGAATTGACAAAACTTGACTCTAAACTGACTTGAGCATTCTCACAGCGTGATGTGAAATCTTCCTCTTTATCCCCAAGTGGTTCATACACACTTTGGATGAGTGATAGGAAATCACAGAAAGCTTGATTTTTATCACATTCACCATCCAAATCATGTTCCATTTTTTTTAAGTCTTCTAAAGTGACAGTTTTCTGTTTTGACAAAGACTCAAGATGTTTTTTGTATATTAAAAGAGTATCTGCTTTTTTTCCCGCTCTCGCAGATGCAGCTGAAGTCAAATGACTAACGAAAAGCAGTAATGAAAAAAAAATAATGTTGATTTTTTTTATATTTGACATTTTCCACCAGACAGTTTTTTTGCACTTTGCAATCTTTTTTTGTTAGCAACTAGATAACTTTTACGATTAATAGCTGCTTTCATTTCCTGTAAAGACCGACTACTAGAAATAATTTGTTTTAAGGCTGATCTCATCCCAAAAGGCCCAGAATTACTGTAGGCTAATAAACTGACCTGATCTAAAAATTCATCGTCAATAGTAAGTTTAGGCCACTTTTTCTTAAGATAATTAGCATTCAATGATTTAATATATGCAAAGTATCCCAGTGAATAAACCATAGATCTTGGAACTCCTCTATTCAAAGAAGTCCATTCACATATATGATTTTTTATATCAGTACCTTTACTCCTTAAACTTGATGAACGATTAATTTTAACCGACTCATCCTCCTTGATAATATTACCAAACGTCTGACAGCTGGTGTCAGTTGATTTAGTTATCGCCCTAAGAAATTTTCTGGCACTTCCTTGATTAACTTCTTTAATAGCAATCGAAGTCATCTGACCTATACCAACTCCACCAACATGGTTTGAAGTAAAATTAAATCCACTTTCGGCATTAATCTTTGAAAAGAAAGTACTTGCACTTAGAGGAATAGTTTTTCCGCCAACATTCAAGCTATTAAAACAATTCAAAACTTTAGAACTTAAAAAAGAGGTATAATTAACAACTTCTTGAGTGACGCAAGGACCAGACCTATCTCCATTAAAAACACCAGCCAATTTATTGTCCCGACAGTAGGAATTTGCTCCCCCTACTTTCCTAAGTAAGGCGCCCTGAATACATTCCTTTGGTATCGCTGGAGTTTGAATTTTCAGATCGTATTTTCCTGTTGATACAACAGAGCACTGGGTACAACCTAACTGACCTGTTGTTGACTTTACCCCATAGGCATATCTAAATT
Source organism: Pseudobdellovibrionaceae bacterium (assembly GCA_013359135.1). Classification (GTDB taxonomy): domain Bacteria; phylum Bdellovibrionota; class Bdellovibrionia; order Bdellovibrionales; family Bdellovibrionaceae; genus UBA2316. The sequence continues at coordinate 52,909 of JABWCN010000013.1, forward strand.
CCTCAATTAACTTGTCTGAAGAACTCAGAAGCTCATTATGAAAGCTTTGATTAGAGAATTTTCCCTTCAAACAAACTGGGACTTCTGCATAGCTAATAATGGTGATTATAAAAAATGAAAAAACTTTTTTAAACATCTACAACATTATCGCTCTATAAGCAGAATTCAGGAGTCTAGTTTCAATTATGCTAAACACTGTTAGGCCCATAGTCCTCAAAAAGCTTGGCTAAAGGTCCATGTTTATGCCAAGATGTTACCATGATTTTAATAAGACTATTTTTAATCTCTATTTTATTGTTATGTTCTTGCACTAGCTACTTTAAAAGAAAAGATTGTGAAGCTACAAATTGGTTTGAACATGGCTATCAAATAGCAATGTCTGGAAAAAGACTTAATAGCGATAATTTTCTTCTTGAGTGTAAACGTGTAGATGCTGAAATCAGCGAGTCACAATTAGATTTAGGTTTCAAATCAGGTATGACTAATTACTGTAAGCCAGAAATGGTTTATGCTACTGGAAAAAAAGGATTATTTTTTAATAACGAATTTTGTGACCCTTCCATGATAAAAGTTCTTGAAGTTAAGCATGCCCAAGGAGTAATAATATTTTGCTCACCACAAAATGCATTTATTTTTGGTGCTTCAGGAGGAATATACAATCAAATTTGCCCTAAAGAGATAGAATCTAATTTCCTTATCGAGTTTAAAAAAGGGAAGAAAAAATTTCTTGAGCAAAGTATTCAAGAAAATGAAAAAAGAATCTTATCATTAAATCAAGAAGAACTTAAATTTCAACAGATGAGACAAACCAAAGAATTTGAACTTCGTTCTGCAGAAAGTCTTTATTTGTTACGCCCTAAAAACGCCATACAGAAAGCAGGCGAAGCAGCTCCACTTAGCCCAGAAGAAATCAGACTTAATGATTTAAAACACGAAGTTAATAGAATAAATGACCAGCTAAACTCAGTTAACTCTCAAAGAAAATCTCTTCAAGAAGAAATTTTCCGCTGGAAAAAAGAAATAATCACCCTAGAATAACTATTTTGATCTCTACTGAGCACGACTTTTAATGTAGTTAGCAACTTGAATAATACCAACTGCTTTCTTCTGACTTTCAACTATAGTCTTATCAGCCGCAGCGCCCTCTTTACTGGCTTGCAATTTTTCCAACTCTCTTTTTTCTTTAACAAAATCCATGGTTCGTGAAACCACACTGATAAAATAATCTATATCAAAAGGTTTCTCTATAAATTCAACTGCCCCTAATCGAATCGCACTTAAAAGATTTTCTTTATTTCCATTCCCAGTTATAAAAATGATTGGAGTATGTACACCCTTCATTCTGAGCTTTCTAAGAAAATCGTCACCTTTGAGTCTTGGCATCATAATATCAGAAATAATAAGGTCAAAATCCTTATTAGAAACAAGGTCCAACGCTTCTTCCCCATTTTGTGCTTTACTCACATTATCAAACATCTCTGATAGAGCTTCTGATAAACCTTCTACAATATCCGCTTCATCATCTATTATTAGGGCCGAACCGTACTTCATAGTACCTCCATACCTTTATCTTTCGGAAAGAAATCAGTAGTATTAAATTAAAAGACTTTAACAAATCTTTTTTTAATATTTATATCTCAGAGTGAAACGCTTTTCTCAGTGTTAATTAATTCCTTATTTCAGACTGATTCAGTCATTCGATTTTAATTTTTATTTTCTTACAACAGACTACAAAAAAAAGAGTAAAGTTCTATAAATAAATCCACTCAATAAAATAACTTTCCAAGAACTAAATTTGAGTTTTTTATTAAAAATCCAAAGACTCATCACAATAAAAATTCCCATAAAAGGTTTATCAGCCTTTGTACTTAAATCAAAAATACTCACCACAATCATCACGGCAACAGCGGCAAGAGCCCCTTTTAAAAAGTTTTGAATTGTCTTCATTTGAATTAATTTATTGGTAACCTTTGGAAACCATGTCAACATATGAATCCAGCCTGACAAATAAACACCTAGAGTTGCAAGAACCGCTCCCTGTATCCCTAGAACTTTATATCCAATCAAAGTAACTATGACTAGCACTGGACCTGGAGTCATCTGACTTAATGACAACGCAGAAATAAAATCCCCATGAGAAATCCAATGAAATTGATTTACAAAATATTTTTCTAACATAGGAGCTATCGCTATTCCTGTTCCAAAAACAAAAGATCCAGAGGAAAAACAAATTAAAAATAAATTCTTCAAACTTGGAGCTTGATCTATTATAAAAATACTCCCTAAAAAAGAAGCACCCATAACATTAACTGATAACACTCTCCGATCTGTCTTTTTTAATTCCACTAATAAAGAAAGCATTCCAATGGTCAAAATAAGGGCAAATTCATTGAAGTGAAAAAAAGATGCTAATATAAAGGCGATGACAATATATAGCCAAAATTTAACCTCATTCAAATAAGTATTAACTAAGTTATGAGCCGCATTGAGCATAAGTAATATGGCACCCCATTGAAAACCCTGAATCCAGTACTTCACTTCTGTACTTTCACCATAACGATTAAGAAATACTCCCAAAATTACCATCATTATTGAAGCCGGTAAAATCAACCCCAAACCTGCAAAAAAACCACCCCAACGACCTGCTTTTTCTTGCCCCAGATAAACAGCTGTCTGAAAAGAAAAAGCTCCAGGCATTGCTTTCAGCAGAGGTAAAACTTTTTTAAACTTTTCACTTTCAACCCAATGATTCGCATCTATAAGATCTCTCTGCATCATCCCAACTAACGCAACCGGCCCACCAAATCCTGTAGCACCTAATTTCAAAAAATACTTAAATACTTGCCATACTTGTAACATCAGAAAAATATAGCCTCAATTAACTCAAAACGATATCTTTTATTGAATTTAGTGTAACTCAATGTCATAGATGACATCTTATGTGCTTATTTAGATTTATTTTAATGTTTTTTTTCATTGTCGACTTAACCTTTGCAGATCTTTTAAAAAAGACAGATTCTATAGCTGTTGAATCACCAAAACAGAAAAAAGAAAGCTCTTGGCTAGGATTTCCATTGGTCTATTATACACCTGAGACTAAGCTAGCTCTGGGATTACTTTCACTAAATCGTTTCAGTAAAGAGGCCCAAGGAAAAACTTCAAACCTTCTTGCTGTTGGTTCCTATACAGAAAAGCAACAATCTATCTTAAGTCTGACACCAAGATTTTATTTCGACGAAGGACGCAAAGAATTATCTGGAAATTTATTTTATTCCTATTACCCTAATAAGTATTTTGGACGTTCGGACTATCAAGTCAATTCTAATTCTCCAGAGAACTATACTGAGAATAACTTTAATTTAATGGCCAACTACACTCACCATATTTTTTCTTACTTTAATACTCTATGGACAGTTCGCACTGATAAGAAAAAGTTTATTAACTATCTAGAAAACGGACAGATAGCTGAAGAAGTTAACCGTTATGGACAAGAAATAAAAATTCATAGTCTATCTTTTTCTCTGGAGTGGGACTCTCGCGATTACCCCCAATCTCCCCTCTCTGGCGAGCACCATCGAGTGACGTTAACGAAAAGCCAAAACGAAAATAAAACTTTTAATGATTTCACAAAGAAAGAATTAGAACTAAAAAAATTTTTCTCCTTAGGTGACAAAAAAGTTTTAGCAGGGCAATTTTACTTTTCTCAAGTAGAAGGGGAAGATATTCCTTTTTCTTTTTTAAGTTCTCTTGGAGGAAATCGACGTCTAAGGGGTTTTTATGAAAATCGTTTTTTAGACCGCTCTTTGACTCTTTTCCAACTGGAATGGCGAGAAGATTTTTCTGAAAAGTTCTCAAGAACTTTATTTTTAGCAAGCGGACAAGTTGCCAAGTACAATGAAGACCTCCTTAAAAGTAAAAATCATATGGCTTTTGGAATTGGACTACACTATTTACTTGATCATGAGAACCGAACCAAAATCAGATTAGATCTTGGTTCTTCAGAAGAAGGATTAAGTATTTATTTTGTAACAGGTGAAGCTTTTTGATAATAACTTAAACAAGTGGCAATACGCCCCACATTCCTGTTAACTAGAGTTTTAATATTTGAAGTAGCTTCACTTATTGATACTCCCGTTTTACCAGCTAGCAACTCGGAAGCCCTTCTTGCAACAAACTGTTGTATAGTCTCTTTACCAGAAACTCTTAGTCCAGCATCTTGGATTATTTTAATTATTTTTTCAATTGATATTCTGACTCGTTCTTGCGCGTGAACTTGTTGTTGAGCTACCCAGTTAGGTGCGATGACAGCTCTAACACCTCCCCTATTACTATCAGTAGCATCAACGACAAAATCAACGCCCCCAGTTCCTTCCCAAATTCTTGACCACCAGGTCAGATGGGCTCTTGGAATATCTTTTGCTTTTCCTGTAATCACCGTCGCCATCTCTTGAAGACCTTGTTTTTTTAGCTCTAGCTTAACTTGATTGATGTCTATACTTGGATCCATCTCTTTTCTTTGTAAAGCAACAACTTTTAAGTTATTTATTTTCAATTTACTTAAAATTCTATACATCTCTTTTTGTGCTACTTCACCATCGGTAAATACCATTTCAATATTCTTATTTTCCAACGCTTTTTTAATAATAGCCTCACGGTAAAGTTCTGTATTCTTTCTGACATACTCCCATTCCTCAGCTGTCGCACCATCCATCCCAACAGGAACTGTTTTCAAAACAAGATAGTCATCTTTAAATCCTAGATCATTCATTAAACCATTTAAGTATTGCCCTCGTGCTCCAGTCAGAGCTCTTGACGTCAACCAATCATCAATTCCATGAGGGTCAGCCAGAATTAATACTTTGGAAGTTTCAAAACTCCCTCTATGAAAACCAAAAAGTCCTGTTCCTGGGTGAGTTTTTGTATTGAAGGCATCAATACCATAAGTTTCAAAACTTTTGTCGTTACCTTTACTGTCTATTTTGGTCTTATCAGCTTTTGGTTTAAACAACAAACTACGATCAATTGTATTCATCATCAGTTTTGCAATTTCATTCCCAGGTCCACGATCAAAAACATAACGTTCAGCTAAACTTCTTTGCCTGACTGACCATAAATCATCAGCACTTTTTGGTGATGAAGGCTGACTCCATTTTGCTTTTTTGACAGTTTGATAATCAAACTTGGCTTTTTCTCTGGTCCCAGCAACTATTGTTTGTTTATCAAGCCTAGAAGCGTCAGCCCTTGAAACACGACGGTCCTCTGGAGCTCCGAACTCAAAGTAACCTTGTCTAATATCGGCTCGTCCATACTCGTAATCAAGTCCTTCACTCCACCGGTTTCTCATTTTTTTTCCGTAAGAATCTTGATCTGGTTCAATGAACCAACCTGTTTCTTCTTTCAACTTATTAAGTCTAGTAAAAGATTCTTTCAAAGCTCTAGATGCTTGCTCAGGAGTTAAACGACTCAACGAAGATGGATGTTGAGACATTGTGAAAGCAATATTTTCTTGAACTAATGTTCCATCAGAAAGTTTCAAACCTTTAAGAGAATTTGTTTTTACTCCATTAATTTCTACACTTTCAAGATCATAACCTCCAAGTTGAGCTGCATTTAAAACCCCACTCCCATAAAGCCCACCGTCAGTAAAAACCATCATAGAGATAGCTCTTGCTCCAGCTTCTCTAAAAGTGTCCAAGGCTAATTTCATATCATTAGGATCTGAGTAATCTAATTTTTTCTTTGCATCTTTCTCATTTACAAGAAGTTGATAAATATCACGCCCTTCCTTATCTATAGGTACTGCAACCTCATTATTACCTCCTGCATTTTCCATTTTAGTTTCTGGAACTCTTAATTTCTTTAACTTTTCGTCAGTTAACTTAGCTTGTACTTTAGCTCCTCTTGCAATCAGAAACTCTGCAAAAGCATCACGAGCAGCTCCTCCAAATAAAATAAAAAGCCTCATACTTTCTGGGTTATTTTTTATCATCCACTCCCAAAACTCTTCCCTTTTTATAACTATCTCACTCTCTTTTCCATTAGCCATAAGCCAAAACTCATTATCCACATATGGCATCATTCTGATGACCTCTACTCCTCTATCATTTTTTTCAATCACTGGATGATTTAAAGCTCCATACTGGCCTTTAATCGTAGATAAAAAAGCATTAGTTGTTGCGATACTTTGGTCAACACCGAAATAATTACCAATACTTTGAACCCTTGCTCCAAAACCAGAAGTGCCAGGTTGCTTAGCCGCTTCAGCGATATGAGTTGCATCTTGTCCCACGAACAAAATTTTCACAGCGTTAGGATCAAAAGATGTTCTAGTAAGCATCAATCCAAAAGTATAACGAAACTTTTGTTCATCCATCAATTCCTCTGACATCACCATATACTCTGGAAGTTCCGCATATAAATCGACTAACTCTCTTCCCGCTTTAGTTTGAGGGTCAGGACCAGGGTTATACTCCCACTTTTCCTCCCCTTGCTCTGCCAGTAATTGAACAGGTAATGAAATTTGCAATGCAAGTAAGAGACTTAACATCTTTTTAATAAATGAAGATTTGATTTTTAAACGATGACTCATGCCCAGACCTCTTCCTCGATGGTCATCTATAGTACGAAATTAAAATCATATTTTCCACTGTAGAGTTTTTGACAGCAATGACAAATTTTGTATTCCGGTGAATTTCATTTACAGTTCAATTCACTTAATCTTGACCAACTTAACAACACCCTAACTTGAGATTTCATTCATTGAGTTAACTAATCTAAGCTGGGGGAAATATGATTTCAAGACGGAATTTCTTAAATTCAACAGGGAAAAAACTAGTAGCGTCCACAATAGGACTCAAATCTCTTTTTTCTTTTGCTCAGGGGGCTTCTTTAAATACAAGTACAAGTGCCGCATTTATTTCTGTAATACAAGGTGACTGTTTTGATGGTTTTTCACAATTCTCAGTGCTCACTATTAACAGAAAAAATCTGAGATTTTTTTTATTTAAAAACAATCAACTTATTGAAGAAATTCCAAGTCACATTCAAAAACACCCATCTTTTAATTCACGAATTGATAAACTCTTTGTAAAAGGCTTACAAACAGAAACTTATTATGAGCTTAGAATCATCGAAAATAATGCGGTAATTGATTCTCGTTTTTTTAAATCATTAAATTCTGATAAGCTCCAATACCGTATAGCACTTGTTTCATGTATGGATGCCAAACTTCATAAACCACAGATGTGGCAATCTTTATTACAACAACAAGCTGATCTCATCCTATTTATTGGCGATAGTGTCTATGCTGACGCTGAGACAAATGGACCAGCAAACGGCTTCCATTTGTGGAGAAGTTTTGCTAACTCTAGATTCACTTTAGACATTTACAAATGGCGATACCTTGTACCTATTTTGTCTGTCTGGGATGACCATGATTTTGGACACGACAATTCTGGTAATTTTTATCCCTATATCAAAGAATCAACAATAAATTTCAAAACTTTTTTTGCTCAAGACTATCAAGTTAGCCCTAACTTAACTCATGGTCCTGGGATTTCTTCAGCCTTCAAACTAGGCTCATTACTAATTATTTTGCTTGATGGAAGAAGCTTTCGTCACCATCCAGGAACACAAGATTTATTTGGTATGTTTGGACTTAAACAAGAGACTTGGGTTTATCAAGTTATAAAAAACCATCCAGGTCCTATACTTTTGGTGAATGGTTCTCAATGGTTTTCAGATTCTGGTGTTGGAGAATCCTTTAATCATGACTATACAGAAAATTTTAAACAATTTATAACTCATTTAAAATCTCTTAATAAAAAGATTTTATTCGCTTCTGGAGATGTTCATTTTTCAGAGCTCATTAGTATCCCTAAGAATATTCTTGGGTATCAAACCTATGAAATCACATCAAGTGCTATGCATAGTTTAACAGCACCAGGTATTCCACAGTTTTTTAAAACCAAGAATAGCTTTCTATCGACATGGAGACATAACTTTAATTTATTAGATTTTCGTACAACCTCATTTGGAAACCAGTTTTCTATTGCTTGTATGGGAGAATCAAATTCTGCCTTCTATAAGTATTCTTTTTGGTTATAAATAGGCTCGACCAAAGATCCTATTCATCCCAAAAAATAGTTTTTTATTAGTAAAAAGCATTTTTTTATATATCAATTATATGTCATTCTAGTTATGGGGTGACATAATGAAAATATTTTGTTTATTAGCTACTTTTTTTTCAGTGGCAACCGCTGCTGAATTATTGCAAACAAATCTAATTGATCTCAAACCAACTCAAAAAATTATTGGTCTTGCCTCTGCAGAAAAAATTTATACTGATAAATTCAAAGATGTAACCACTGTTGAGGAACTGGATCAACTTTTGAATACAGGAAACTCCTTTAAAGCTGCAAAAGGTCCAAAATCCGAAATTTATCTAACTGACGGACATCATCGAATTGTTGCTGCATTAAAAACACTCAATAGAATATGTCAAAACCAGTTTCAACAATCAAAACAAGAACAAGATTATAAACAATGCCTTAGTAAAATGAAAGTAAATCTAAGCATCGATAATGACTACTCTAAGTTAAATAAAGAAAATTTTTATCTAAAACTTTTTTCAGATGGTAACTGTTTTATTTCAAAAACACTCAGAGCTAATAATAAATCTTTGGCAAAAAAACATTTTGCTAAGAAAATAGAAAAAGAACTTCCTAACAGCTTTGCTGAGCTAAGTGATTACCCTCTGAGAAGCGCTCTTGGAGATTTTTTTTATACACTAAAAGAAAAAGTTAAAGGTGAACACTTTGAAAATTATTTTGAATTTTTATTAGCTGAAACTATTGAAGACGAAGTTAGTATTAAGTCTGGTGAAGAATTTACTACAGTATCGCAAGAGGCAATTTTCCAGTCACTGTTTAAAAATGAAAAGAAGATTAAAAACTTTCGATGTTTAGCTAGAAAAAACTCTCCTCACTGGGAGTTAGCTCAAAGAAGTATAGACGCTGCCATCGAAGAACTTTCGCTAAGATACAAGAAAAAAATTCAATTATACAAAGTAACTACAAAAGAATGTCTTACCCCCATCACAAGCAACTTCATAGATCAACCCAGAATGGTTCCTAATTCAACAGCTGAAAACCATTTTTCTAAATAAGCACTGTGTATAAGAAAATCGAGTAATTAACCCTTTGGTTAATGATTACTTCACTCTGCAATTAAAGTTTACCTCCTATTGTAAAATCAAGACCCAACCACTGCTTTCCGCTATAAATAGTCTTTTTGTTTATCTCTCATTGTAAATAAAAAATCTCTTTTTTCTGACGTAAGCACAAAACACCAAGAGTTTGATTCAAGTATTGAAAGGCGTCTTCACGATTTATCGTGATCCAAAATTTATGAGACTCATGTTTAAGAAATCAAATTCATTTTAGTATTTATTAAAAACTCTTTGAGTTCATTAACGGCTCTTGAAAGTGGTTTTCTTTTCAACCAGGCAATAGAAATTTCATTATTTAAGTTATCTTTGTTTCCTTTAAACAAATGTAGAGAAGTCCCTTCACGAATAATTTTTTCAATGATATGATTAGGAAGTACGGCAGCCCCCATATCCGCTCTAATAAAGGCCGCGACACCTTGAACATTCATAGCCCAAACGCGAATATTCAAAGGTAAATTTTTTTTTCCAAAATGAAAATCAAACCATAATCTTATGATCGACTCTTTGTGATCATACTCTATAAAGTCTAGTTGAGTTAAGGATGAAAGCTTATCCTTTTGCTGATTTTTAATCGCTACTTTTTTGATCTTAATATATTCCTGAGATGCAACTAAATTCAAAGTTTCTTGAAAGACAATTTTAGAATTTATCTGACGATCACTTTTAAACGAATCTATAAAAGCTAAATCAATTTTTTCATCACTTAATAAACCTGATAAATGAGAAGCATATCCATAAACAAAATCAAACTTTACTGAAGGATTATTTTTAGCCCACTCAGCAATACTTGGAATTAAAATATTGTTTCCAAACTCTGTTGGAACACCAATTCGGATTATTCCCTCTAACTGCTTTGGTACGATATCGCTAAGTCTATCTAATGTCGATTCGATTTCTGTAAAAGCTTTTTTACAAACCAAGTAAAGTTCATCCGCTTGAGAGGTTGAAAAAAACTCAGCATGATTTCTAACAAACAAAGTAATATGAAGTTGTTCTTCTAGCTTTTTTATATGTTGACTGATCCCAGATTGAGTAAGGAATAACTCTTGAGCAGCTAATGTCATACTTTTCAAGCGGTAAACAGCTTCAAAGACTTTAAGCTGGTTAACGTTTAATTTACTTATAAAAGAATTTTTCATGAAAATTTTTCCTTGCAAGAGTGAAATTGGCACTAGATATACATTAATTAAAATAATGTATATCTATTATTATAAATAATTTTATTTAATATTCAAGTTCTCTTATAAATGCCTCAGAAAAACAAAAACATAAGGAGTTTTTATGAAAAAAATTTTATTAACATTAATAACTATGGCTGGCCTAAACGCTCATTCAGCTAGTGGTTTCGATCAAATGTATCAAACAGTTACATGTTCAATAGCTGAAAATATCCCGGATATGATGGTTAGTTTAAAAGTATTTGAGGGTGGCTTTGCTGGCGTACCTCAGCTACAAGTTATAAATTACAATTGGGGCAGACCAACATCAATGCAAAACTATTTTACAAAAAAAACTTACGTAACATCTATTAATGGAGATAAGTTAGTTACTTTTACAGGAAAAGATATCAGATTAATTATCAATACAAGCAGATATGCTCCTAAACAAGGTTTTCAGTCTGAATTGATTCTTTCTCATCGTTCAAACAATTGGACTCGTAAATTTAAATGTGATTTTCTTAGCCATGTACAAGTAAAAAATTAGTCATTTGTCGGGCCAGAGAAAAACCTTCTTCACATACTTAGTGAAAGAATAATTTTCAGAGTTAGCTTCCGAAAATCAAAATCATGAAATAGTCACTATAAATCAAACTTTGCTTATAGTGACTATTTTTTTTTCAGGTAAAAACTTCATCGATTTGAAAAAAAATTAATTTAAGAGTATAGTCCAAGATTCATTAGCTGTTATTGGAGTTTATATGAATAAAAAATTAAGAACTATATTTTTAATTTATCTAATAGCAACACTTACTGCATGTATGCCATCTAAACTCTCTAAAACTCCCCCACTACAACTTACCCAAACCTCTGCTCTTACGGAATCAGATAGTGTCTGTGAATTAAAATTAAAGTCATATATCAAAAATCATAGTATCCACTTTGTTGCAAGTAAAAATCTAGCCGCAGAAGCAGATCTTGCAAATAAAACAATAATAGCGAATGCAGATGAAAAACTAGAATTACGTCAACAAATGACACAGTTCATTGAATATCAACATAGCTCTAGTCTGAAGAAAAATGGTTTTTCAGTAGAAAGAACAACTTCCCTAGGTTTAAATACAAAAGATAGTTTTTTTCTGATGTATTTTGAAACAAGTTTAAAGACCATCAATGATCATGAAGTTAAAACTTTTTCTCAACGTTACGGAGTAAACAGTAAAAATAATACATGTAGTTTAGAGCTGTTAAAATCTTCATTAATTAGCATGACTAAAACTGGAGACAATACATTTCGTTACAATGAGTTTATCATTTCACCTGATGATGAAGTTTTATCCAATATTTCAAAAGACTTTCAAATTCATAAAAAACAAGAGCTAATCGACTTCATTGAGGATGTTCATGAGTATAATAAATTATTTGAACATCCTAACATAGTAAAATATATCCCTGATGTTGGCATTGCTGAAATGAAAATACACCCCCTTGGATTACTTCAATTATCAACTTTAGGAAACAAGTTTAAATTTAAAACTGTTCAATCTCGTTTAGTTTTAAATAATAAGGACCTATTGACTTTCACTTTAGGATTTGATGAAACCAATGAAGCTACTTATTCAAATTTTCTGGATACTAAAAGCTACAGTTTACCTTTTAGTAAATATTTTGAAAAAGTTAGGTTAGGTGAAGAGTTTATTAATTTTCTGACTCCTAATTCAAACTTAGACTCTGATTATCAAATACATAACTCCAAATTGAATCTTATTTCTAGCAAAAAGTTATCCTATCTTAATTTGGAAGCCTATTGGAAAATTCTTAAAGAAGAATTTGATCAGAAAACCAAACTTTATAAGTATTCTCTGCAAGAAAACCCTACTCCTGAAGTCTATAGCAAAACAACAATTGAAGATTTAAAAAGTAATTCAACTATTGAATCAGATCTTACTGAAATTCGGGAATTGGCTGATAAAATTCAACAAATGTATCCTGATAGAAAAAATAGAATTAAAGCAATATTGGAATATTTAGCTCATAACTACAGCTATGACTTTGAGATGGTTAACAAAGGCACTATTCGCCCATTAACAACCAGAGAGGCTCTTCAGAGGAAAAAAGGGGTATGTCAACACTACGCTGTTCTATTTACAGCTATTGCAAGAGCCCTAAAAATTCCAAGTCGTATTATATGGGGCTATGCAATTAATGGAAACAAAATTACTTCCCACGCTTGGGTTGAAGCAGAAGTCGAAAATAACCTATGGCGTGTGATAGAGCCTCAAAGTATAAATGGACTTACTGATACTCTAACTAGGTTTTATTTTCCTCTTTCTAGAGCCACATTTTTAGAAGATAAAAGTAAATTCTCACCGGAAATTTACGAAATATTTATTTCAACTAAGTTTAGTTTTTTAAAGTTCCAGCAAAATCTATAATATTTCTCAAGAGTTTAGCCATAGAATTTAGAAACCATTTCAAATAATAACTAATTGATTTGGAATTTCTAGATACAATATTGAACATAATCAGCCTTCTGGAAACCTGTACATGTACCTCGAGGAGACCCATAATCATCTGACACTCCAAAACTCGAACAAGGTGCCTGGACAGCCCCTTTATGAACGCTATAAGAATAGTGCCCAGCGCATTCTGCACCTACACGGTTAGGGGAATTAAAACAACTTCCAGCAAGGCATAGTCCTGCCCAAATGGTACTGTCTCCTACATAAGTTGGTGGACCGTAGGATTTTGTACTTACTGGTGCTGGTGTTTGAGGTGGTACATAGGCTATGGGTGGATTTACTGAAGCAGGACCTGGCGATGAGTTCACCCTAGCTTCTAAGGTAGATATTTTATTTGAGATAGAATTGAAGCAGGTATTAATATCTGAGTTGGTACAAAATGAATTAGTATATAAACACTTCGAGGTAGCTTCTACGAAAGTCCCTCCTTGAGCCCCACACGATTGAGATAAAATATTTTTAATATCCTGAAGAGTTCCAGTTGAAGATGAATAACATTTTGCAATTTGGAATCTAGTTCCTCCCAGATTCGTTGCCTCAATAATAACAGGAAATTTGCGTGTAATTTTTTGAACCCCAAGACTATTACCACCTTTTTCTACATCAAAAGCAATATCTGCTAAAAATAAACCAGACGATGTATTAATAGTCTGCAAGTTAGCTAAAGACATTTTATTTAAGTTCGAAGTAGCAATTCCTTTAACTGGTTGATCCTTTTGAACCAATGTTGTACCTGAGGCAGTTGCAAGCTTATCAATAGTAATATTCTGAACTATAAAACCATTACTTAAAATAGATGAGTCGAAATTTTTAGATGAAAAGTTAGGAAGAGATGCTATACAGTTTTGTGAATCAACCATTGCCATCTTCACTTCGGATACAGCATCACTAATGTCGACTGTTTTCTGCACATTACTAACGCCTCTATACATATTATTCATAACCTGAACAACGGAAAGAGCCACCACACCCGCAATCAATGAAGCAATCATGACACCAATTAATCCCACGCCACGATTATTATTAATAAAATTAATACACTCTACCCTTTTCATTATTCATCCCCCCCATATTCATATATAAATATACAATCTTGAGTGGATAATTAAAAGTAGGGCAAATACATAATATGTTGTATGTTTTTAAAACAGATAAATAATGATTTTCTAAATCTAAAATTATAAGAACGTATTGTATTGAGATATACAATTCATAACCAATAGACGCATTTGGAAAAAAAATATGTGGTCCAAATATCAGTAGGTCTACTCTAGACCTTTGTATATAATTTGAGATGACAGGTCTAAAATTTTTGTTATGCTTTTCTCATGGCTTTCAAAATGAATAACCTCATTGAACAAAATATGACATCTTCTAGAGCCAAGCTGATTGCACGAACTCTGAAACTCGATGAAAAATCTTATAATAAACTTATTGAAAAAAGTGAGTTGAGACCGAGTATTAAATTTTGGCTAAACGGATTAGATCGTGTTTTACTAATAGTAACATCTGCATTTCTACTTTCAGGCATTCTCTGCTTTCTTTCTTACAATTGGATGAGTTTACATAAGTTTGTGAAGTTTGCCTTGCTTGAAACTGGCGTAATCATAACTATTGCTATGGCTTGGTATAAAGGGATTGATCAACTTCCTGGTAAGGTATTTTTATTTTCTGGTGCTATGTTTGTTGGTTTTTCTCTGGCTGTATTTGGTCAAATTTACCAAACAGGAGCTGACCCTTACGGTCTTTTTTTAAGCTGGTTGATATTCGTTACAGCATGGACCGTTATTGCTAAACAATCTGCACTATATGTACTATTTATAGTTTTATCAAATCTTTCATTGGTCTTTTATTGGAACCAGATTATCAGTCCTCCTTCGATTACCGATGTTTGGATGAGCAGTTTATTTGGTCCTCTTGTTAGGCTGTTCATTGACAGCGGTCGTAGCTATTTACCACTACTTCTTTTAGTGATTAATTTAAGTTTTATGGTCATATACGAATTTACAAACAAAAAAAGTATTGGTACTTTAGCCGTCCGAGTAAGTGGTATTGCTGCTATAATACCACTTACCTCTAGTGCTGTGATTTTGTTATTCACTGATCAATGGCAATCTACTGGCAATCTTTTATTAGTTTCTTTTTTTGCCAGCACTATTTTAGGACTATGGTACTTTCGTTTCAGATGCCACGATTTATTTCTGACTGCCTGTATTTTACTTGCACTGATAGTATTTATAACTTCGTTTCTATTAAAATCCACCGACTTTGGTAAAATGGGTATTTTTTCTTTTTTCTTCATTGGGTTGGCCGTGCTTGTTCAGACAGGTTCTGCAGCCTACTGGCTCAGAATTACTAACAGTGACAGGAACTCAATACAATGAGCAAAAAGACAATTGGGTTTATACTAGCCGAACTTGAGCAATCTGGAGATATACAAAAAAATTGGCGCGAAGTTATTTCAACTGAGACTGATCATTTGAATTTGACAGGACCATGGCATACAAGTCTGCTAATCGGATTTGGGGCTTGGTTGTCATCGTTATTATTTATTGGATTTTTGAGTGCCCTTGGTATGACAGTCGGCGGATTTGGAATTTATGGAATCATTTTGCTTGGAACTAGTTTTGTGTTAAGTAGACTTAAACAAGGTACGTTTTGGGATCAAACTATACTTGTTTTTAGTTTGTCAGGTCAGGGATTTGTACTCACCCTAATTGCTAAAGATTCACATTCAACCGACATATTTAAAATTTTGGGAATTTTCATAGTAGTTTTCAATTTAATTTGGCCTTTTCTGCTTAGGACTCGAACACAAGCTTTTATATCGATGATTTTTTTTGCTATGGGACTCATGCAAATATTGTATGCGTTTGAATTAAAATTTTTAATATCGATAGTTTCTCCATTACTTTTTTTTGCTGCGACTTTTATTATCTCAAATGAATCCAAGTTATTTAAAAATTCTATAGCAAAAATACTACCTTCAATTGCAAGTGGTCTACTTTTTAGTGGCTTTGGGATAATATCCTTATCTGCGTACTACATTTTTGAGTCATTCGCTGCCAAGGGAAGCGAAATATATCCATATCCATGGCTTACTTCCATATTGGTTCTTGTTTCCATTTTCTTTTTTTTCAGTCGCTCAAAAGATATTTTATTCAAAACCCAACCTGCTTTTACTTTCGGAGCTTTACTTCTTATCGGAGCTACCTCACTTAAGGCTCCAGGAATATTATTCGCTATTGGTGTCACAGTTGTTGGAGTTGTTTATATGGAAACTTTATGGATTTGGTTGGGACTTTTTTTTGGTGCTCTTTTCACAGTTCTTTTTTTATACGGTAGTGATATGTCACTTATTACTAAATCATATGTCTTGATGGGCCTTGGAGTGTCTTTGTTAGTTATCCGAAAAGTTTTTAACTCAAAAAAAATGGCAATCACATGAAAAATCGAATTTTGTGGGTTAATGCAATTCTTTTTCTATTTGTTTTTAATTATCTCATCATACAAAAAGAACAGTTGATTGCCTCTGGGAAAGAAATTTATTTGGAGTTAATTCCCATGGATCCACGTTCTTTACTTCAAGGGGATTATATGAATCTCCGCTATCAAATTACTACTGAATCTAGTTTAAAAAGTGAAGGTTCTGAAGATGGCTTTATTATAGCCAATCTAGACGTAAATAAGATCGCTACGTTCAGACGAATTTCCTCTTCTACTGACACAATCGGTCCAGATGAAATAAAAATAAAATACCGCAGGCGCGGCCCTACAGTTAAAATTGCAACTGACGCCTTTTTTTTCCAGAATGGCCAAGCTGAACTTTATAGTAAAGCTAAATATGGTATTTTAAAGGTTGATGATGATGGTGAGGTTATACTTACTGGATTAGCCAATAAACCTGGAGAAAAACTTTAATTTCTTTAGTCTTTGATTTCGAAATGTTTATAATTGGTGGAGCTGATCGGGATCGAACCGACGACCTCTACGCTGCCAGCGTAGCGCTCTCCCAGCTGAGCTACAACCCCACGTATCATCACTTATTCTTTGTAACTAAGTGATACTTTATTTCTCCCCCACTTTGTCAATGGAAAAATCAAATTTCCTGGAATAGAAATGAAATACTTGCTCTAGCTATATTCTCAGAGTAGGTTGGGAATCTATAATTTTAAGGAGTGATCTATGTCATTTTCATACAAAAACTTTGATTTATTTAATCCCACTGAAGAACATAAAATGCTTCGTGAAACTATTCGTTCTTTTACAGAAAATGAAGTGGAACCTCAAGCTCACGAATATGACAGAAAAGAAAATTTTAATTTATCTTTATTTAAAAAATCTGCTGAACTTGGACTTCTTGGAATTACTGTCCCTGAGGCCTATGGAGGTTCTGGGCTTGATGCAACAGCAGCGGTGATTGCCCATGAAGAACTTTCTGCTTCAGATCCCGGATTCTGTTTAGCGTATTTGGCGCATGCAATGTTAATGGTAAATAACTTAGCTCAGAATGGTTCTGAAACTCAAAAGCAAAAATATTTACCTAAACTTTGTTCTGGAGAATGGGTTGGCGCTATGGGAATGTCAGAACCTCATGTTGGAACCGATGTCTTAGGTATGACCACTACTGCTGAAAAAAAAGGAGATCATTACATTCTTAATGGAAGAAAAATGTGGATCACTAATGGCACTATTGATGAAAACAAAACTCCGTGTGATCTTGTTTTAGTTTATGCCAAAACGGGCGAGAAAAATGGCAGGTCCCTAATCTCAACTTTTATAGTTGAAAAATCATTTACTGGTTTTTATGTAGGACAAAAAATCAAAGATAAATTAGGCATGAGAGCCTCAAACACCGCAGAACTAGTTTTTGAAAACTGTGTTGTTCCAGCTGCAAATCTGATCGGCCAAGAGGGTGATTCAATGTTACATATGATGAAAAATTTAGAAATTGAAAGGCTGACATTAGCAGCCATGTCTTTGGGTATTGCACGTCGTAGTTTACAAATTATGAACAAATACGCTATTGACAGAGAAGCCTTTGGAAAACCTTTGAACTTCTTTGGACAGATTCAAAAATATATTGGTGAATCCTATGCAGAATACCAAGCAAGCCGAGCTTATGTATACGATACATCTAGGAAATTAGATCTCCACAAAGAAGGTAACCGTCTTGACAGTGATGGCGTTAAGCTTGTTGCCACAACCATGTCAAAAAACGTAGCTGATAGAGCTATTCAGGTTCTGGGTGGTTATGGTTATGTTGGGGAATACATTGTCGAGCGACTTTGGAGAGATGCTAAATTACTAGAAATTGGTGGTGGAACCTTGGAAGCTCACCAAAAAAATATTACTAGAGACCTTAGTAAAAACTTAAACCTGATCTAATACATGAATAGTCAATTATTTCCCTTTTCTGAAGAAATCTCTATTAAAGATAATTTAAGGGTCCACTATCAACTGATTTTGGATCTCTTGGGTCCACAACTGACACCAGAGCGAAACAAAAGAATTCTTGAAGTGATTCAACATCGCACATTCAATGTTGCTGTCGTCTGTGAAAGTATTTATGATCGAGGCAACATTTCGGCCGCCATGAGAAGTGCCGAGGCCTTTGGTTTTGCACCTTTTCATGTAATTGAAACCGCTTCAAAATTTAAAAATGCCAATCGAGTTACTCGAGGCTCTGAAAAATGGCTTGAAATTAAAAAGTGGAAAACAACAAGTGAATGTGTTACCCACTTAAAATCTCAGGGTAGAAAACTTATAGTGACTTCACTCGACGCTAATATCAGTATTGATGAAATAGATTTTTCTCAAAGCTGCGCCGTCGTTTTAGGAAATGAAAAAGAAGGCGTAAGTCAAGAAATGCTGGCTGCAGCTGACTATCGCATAAAAATTCCAATGTATGGTTTTGTACAAAGCTTCAATATTTCAGTGGCTGCTGCACTTTGTTTATATCATATTTCACAAAAAAGAAAACAGCTCAATATTTCATCAGAGCTTAATCCTACTCAAGAAAAAATATTAAGGGCACTTTATACACTCAGGACTTTAGACTCTGCAGAAGAACAGATAGAAGAGTTTTTTAGAAGAAATTCAACCACACTAGCTTAAAATTTTTAAAAATTAAGGACTCCTATGAAAAATAAAACAAGAAAAGAGGAATTAAAGAAGTTTAAACTTGGTGAGGCTAACACCCAATACCATTTTACTTATAATCCCAAACTTCTAGAAGCTTTTGACAACAAAAACCCTGGAAAGATCGCATGGACAACTTTTGTATGTACTGAATTCACATCTCTATGCCCTAAGACAAATCAACCTGATTTTGCCAAGATATTTATCAACTACATAGCTGATAAAAGAATGGTAGAAAGTAAATCTTTAAAACTTTATCTTTTTAGTTTTCGTAATCATGGAGACTTCCACGAGGACTGTATTCAAACTATTTGCAATGATCTTGTGGCTTTGATCAATCCTAACTTTATTGAAGTAGTTGGAGAATTTACTCCTCGCGGTGGAATTGCTATATTTCCCTATGCTAGTGAATCAAATAATCAAACTGAATTTAAAAAAATGAGAAAAGAGCGATTATTTAATTATGCACCTGGGAAATACTCTACAGATTTAAGCAAAGTCTATTAATTGAATATTTATTACTAATTTTTGGCTATAATTATACTTTTCAAAAGTGAAACTTGGTGAGGAAAATCAAAGTCTAAACTTTGAAGTTTCGACTTGATTAACTTAAACTGCGGGATCTCATTTTTAGAAATAACATTTGTTAAATTTGTTTTTTTTACTTGGATATGCTTACTTATTTTTTCTTCAAAAGTTTTTTGATCCCATTTTTCATAATTCGTTGAAATTAAAAGATGACCTTTGTTTGCAGTAACTAATAATAGAAGATCTAACATTTCTAGAAAGTTCTTTTCGATTTGAAAAACACCTTTGGAACTTCTTCCAAAAGTAGGTGGATCGCAGATTACAATATCCCAAGTTCTATTCTTTTTAATCGCCATTTTTAAAAAAAATAAAGAATCTTGAACCCAGAAAAAATATTTTTCAGTGTCTTTAGAAGTTATATCTTGAATCTCTGAGTCAGTTTTAGAGGCTTCATTTTTTAAATTGTTCAACATATGATTATGTTGAAAATTAATTTTACTCCACTCAACAAAATTCTTACTTACATCTACTGTTTCTACAGATCTAGCTCCTCCTAAACCAGCAGCCAGACTAAATCCCCCTGTATAAGAAAACAAATTCAAAACCGACTTGTTCCAAGAGTTTTCTTTAACCCATAATCTATTTTCGCGTTGATCCAAAAAAAGACCTGGAGAAAGCCCTTGATGAGATCTTAATTCATATTTGCAGTTATTTTCTTGAGCAATCCAAGTTTTTCCTTCTAATACCGGTCGGAGTGAAAAATTCAAGGGATCAATACTAAAAAGTAAATTTTCATTAGGATCATCACCACGATTCTGCATTTTTCTAAGATAATGATTTTTTTTTGGAAAAGTTTTTACGATTAAAGGAATCAACTGTTCTAGATTTGAAATTTTACCATAATCATAGATGAAAATGACTTCTCCATATTGATCTATTTTTAATCCAGAAATTTCTTGATGAAGCCAGCGCAAAGCATCCTGCTCTTCAAATAAAAAAATATTATTTCTAAACTCAATAGATTCCAGCAAAACTTGCTGATCCTTTGCTAAACTTAAAAATTGCTTAGCCTGATTTCCAGCCCAGACAGGTGGCTCAGAGATATAAACTTGTTCATTAAAAACCAACCTCTGAGAGTGTAATGCCAAACGATAAAAAGACTCACCACCATAAATTTTATCACCCAAAATAGGCATCCCCATATTTTGACAATGCAATCTTATCTGATGAGTCTTACCAGTTTTCAATTGCGCTTCCCACAAATAGTACTTTGAAATTTTTGTTTTAAAGGTAAATACTGTCTCTGCATTAGGTTCTTTACTAAATAAATCACTAATAAAGTTTTTACCCTGCTGAGTAATCAAAGACTTAACAGTTAGTTGCTGATTTTCTATGGGTAAAGGAAGCTCCTTAGGAAGACTTGAAGTAAGGAACAAGTAATGCTTTTCAATGCGTTCGCCATTCCACTCAGAATTTATTCTTGAAACTGAATGATCTTTTGCAAAAAGAATTAATCCTGAAGTGCTCTGATCCAGACGTGAAACAACATGAAGATTCAGTGATAACTTTTCAGTTAAATATTCAGCAAGTCCAGGCTTATCAAAATCTACAGAATGTGAATTTAACCCAATAGGCTTATTAAAAATAAGGAAATCTTCAGTTTCTTGATATCTTAATTTCACCAATTGTCCTCCAAATACCAACTTTGATATCGCAAAAAGTCATATTTCTCAATCCCAATGGCCATTTTGGTTTTAAATTTAGGCAAATTTGACCTTTAAAGCTGTATATATTGTAAATTTGATTGAGTTTAAATCCCACTTTGTTTAATCTAACTCCAATTAAATAATTAAAAAGCACCCATAGCTCAATTGGATAGAGTATCTGACTTCGGATCAGAGGGTTTCAGGTTCGACTCCTGATGGGTGCACCATTCTGACAAGTATTCGAACTAAAATGCCAAAAAAATTGCGACGCGTTACCTGAAGAAATTTCAGGTAACGCGTTTCTTTTTTGTAAATCTGTA
>JABWCN010000014.1 GCA_013359135.1 Pseudobdellovibrionaceae bacterium
TCAGACACTTCTTTAATTATTTGCTCTTTGAATTCAGGTGTATATTGCTTCATAAAATAACTCCCTTGTTAGTTTATCTACCACACTTAGTCGACGTAGCAAATGTGTCCAACCTATATCAGGGGCTAGAAGGGTGACAAGGAAAATGGAATTGATATTGATCATTTTATTTTCAGCAAAAATGAGGGCGGATGTTTTATCATGAGGCATAAAGATGGATACCTTATTAATAATGCGATTCCACTTTGTCGTACATGCAATCGAAGTAAATCTGACAACGACTATAAATCTTTTTTCCAGATGATGTGCTTCTGACCATTTTTCAGAAAAACCTTTTAATGACTAAACGTTTAAATGAGCGAATAATATTTATAGACAATGGAGAACTTATTAAAATAATCAAAACTGGCTAAGGTATGTAATTTAAATTTGAGGCAGACGAACTGTGACTTTGGAGCAAATTTGATAAATAATTCTACTCAATGAGCAGTAATAATAAAAAATTATTCAAAAATTATATCCACTGTGAATATAAAGCGTATCTAATTCACATTAAACAAATTGAAGAATTGAATGCGCTAGAATTTCACTTTGCAAGAGAGACTGAATATTACATTTCCTCCATCCCAGATAATATTGCACATCAAAAAATATCTACTAAAAATCAACAATCGAATGTTTTTACCCCAGTTGAATATTCCACAAAAAATAAGATTGATATTTCACGTAAGATTGAACTTGGATATCAGGCAATTAATTCAGGCATTCCAGAAAAAAAATTATCAAAGTATGGTGTGATCATATATGGTCTGAAATATCTTAAAACAAAAATTCAATTGAAAAAATATAGCAATTTGGCAAAAAAAATTGCTGGTGAGGTTAGTAAAATTGAAAATGAGACGAACATTCCAGTATTCCGACTGTGTTCACACTGTCGAGTTTGCCGATTTCAGTCTTTTTGTAGGCAAAAAGCAATTCAAAGTGATGATTTAAGTTTAATATCTGGATTATCAAAAAAAGAAATTTTAAAGCTGAACAAACGTGGTTTATTCACTGTCACTCAGTTAGGCCATAGCTTTAGTCCGCAAAAACGTAGAATGAAGGCGAATACTAAACACTTATTTTCCCTAAAGGCTCTGGCAATAAAAGATAAGAAAATTTATGTGAATCATGTGCCTAAATTACCCTCTTCTCTAGTTAATATTTGTCTTGATGTCGAAGGTCTTTTTGAAAACGAACTTTACTATTTAATTGGATTAAAAATTATAACTCCAAATGGATTTGAGGAAAAATGTTGGTGGGCAGATGGCGCTCTTGAAGAAAGATTAATATGGCAAAATTTCCTAGACAAAGTCTTAGCGTTTAAAGATTTTACAATTTTTCATTTTGGTTCATATGAAATAGATTTTCTAAAAAAGATGTATGGAAAGTACGGCGGCTGTCTGGCCGATGATTATGAGAAAATTTGTAAATCGATGGTCAATATTCTTACGCTTTGCCATCTAAATATCTATTTTCCAACATACACGAATGGGTTGAAAGATGTCGCTGGCTATCTAAACTTTATTTGGAATAGACCAGAAGCATCTGGGCTCATGAGTATTATTTGGAGAAAAAATTGGGAGAAAAGCGGAGACGACCAGTTAAAGCGTACCTTGATCCAGTATAATGCCGACGATTGCAATGCCCTTAGCGTTGTTGTTGATATGATCTATAAAATTATTGCGAATGCTGAGGTCAATACGGAAGATTTCATTCGAGCTGATAAAATGAAAAAGATAAACCAATATAGGTGGGGTCGAAATACCTTTGCCTCTACTGATTTTAACTACGTGAATCAGTGTGCATATTTTGATTACCAAAAGGCCAAGATTTATTGGCGTACAGATAATCGACTGAAAAAAAGGATTAAACTGAGGGAAAGAGAAGAGCGACGAAAGTATAGGCCCAATCAGTATATTACATTTTCGCGGCCTACCATATGCCCTCACTGTTCTCATAATAAAGTAAATGTTCATGATAAAATTTCAAGAACGGTTATCGATCTCAAATTTACAAGAACAGGTATTAAACGCTGGATAGTGAACGGATCAGGAAATCGCTATCGTTGCGTGCGGTGTTGGAAGGTCGTATATCCGGCAGATTATTTTCAATCGAGCTTTATGTATGGTAGAAATCTAATGGTTTGGGTAGTTTATTTAAGCATTGGATTAAAAATTTCCCATGAGAGTATCTTGAATTCATTAAATGAAGCATTTGGATTTCGATTTAATAATGATTTTGTTACACGGTTTAAAACTGTTTTTTCAAAATATTACAACGAAACTTATGAGGAAATAAGGGAAAATATTCAAAAAGGAAATCTTGTTCACGTTGATGAAACACGAATCAGCATTCGTGGTGCCACCGGCTATATTTGGGTTTTCTCAAATTTCAAAAATGTCTACTATGCTTATTCAGAAAGCCGAGAAGGAAAAATTCTTCAGGAAACTCTTGGTCCATTTAAAGGGGTTTTAATTTCAGATTTTTTTGCTGCTTATGATTCAATTGAGTGTCCTCAGCAGCGATGCCTTATACATTTAATTAGAGATGTAAATGATGATTTTTTGAAACACCAGTTCGATAAGGAATTCAAGACGCTTGTTGAAAGTTTTGGGCAATTAATGAAAACTATAATTGAGACTGTTGATAAGCGCGGTTTAAAAAAATACTTCCTTAAAAAGCATCTTCGTGATGTCGAGCGATTTTACAAAAATGTTGTTGATAAAGAAGCTACCTCAGAAATGGTTTTGAAGTATAAAACACGCTTTCAAAAGAACCGGCAAAGGCTTTTTACCTTCCTAACTTATGATGGTGTTCCATGGAATAATAATAGTGCGGAAAATGCTATCAAAGGTTTTGCTACCTTTAGAAGTCTGGTCGGTGGCCTATCCACTGAGATATCAATTAGGGAAAGCTTAATTCTTCTAAGTGTGGCACAAACATTAAAAAACAATGATGCTAGCTTTTTGAAGTTTATGAAAGCTGAGGAGAAAAGTATTAATGCTTTTTTAAGTAAGGAAAAAGGTTCAAATTTTGCATTTCGACGAATGCCAAAGAAAATAAAATCAACATGACATTGCTTTTGAGTAATTTTACTTTTTGTGTAAATTTCTTTCCGTTATACCAGAGTTGATATACTGTCTTGCATAGGCTTCAAGAAACTCATGTCTTAAGTTTTTTACGATTCCATTTTGTCCAGAATCTTTAAGAAGTTTTTCAAATGAAATGAGGTTGAAAGTTTTATTGATTACTGCCGTCGCTTTGATTGCTGACTTATCACCTGAGCAAAATAGATATTCATCAAAGCTACCGGAGTTCAAAAGTGTGATGGCGTCTCTTTCTCCTGGATCAAGACCCTTGACGAATACTTCTTTGTAATCTTGAAAGATTTTTTGAGTGTGTGATAACTCCGGATCCAGGCGCCGAATTTTTCCTTCTGATTCGGATTTTTTTAAGTCGATATCGGTTTTTATTCCGGTCTGGCTTTGAAAGTGTTTTGCCTCATCATCAATGACAATTCCAACAATGCAGACATCAAATTGATTTATTAAATGCGTCCATATTCCAAGCTCGTGAGAATGAATAATGACGTTGGCATCTAAAATAATTAACTTACGCTTGGATTGGCTCATTAAGGTCGTATGCTGTAAGTAGGGTTGGTAAGTCAATGAGGCTAACACCTACAATTTGCGCAAGTCGAGCCTTAGAAATTTTATCTTTTTGATAAGCAAAGAATGCAAGACGAACTAATTTTTCAGAAAACTTAATGGATGTTTCTTTTGAAACAGATTCTCTGTGAATTTCTGAAATCAATTTTTTGGCATCATCTTTTGAAAGACAACCAAAATTAAGTAATCGATAAGCAGTAGCTTCAGTTGAAACTTTATATTTACTGCTTAAAACCATTAAGTCAGCCGGAGCAAGCTTTCCACCCTCAATAATTCGTCTGAAATCGTCTTTTAAATCTTCTGCTGGCATCAATAGGCCTGCCGCAAAATTTTCAGCAAGTTCTTCATTTCTTTTATCAAGAGCTGGATCTGATTTGATTTGTTTTAATACAGCAGGGTCCCAAGTGATTAAATGGTACAGCTCGTGTGCCAAATTATAATTTTGCCGCCATAAACTTTCTTTTTTATTGATCATAATTGCGACAGAAGAATCATCTCTAGTGCATGCGGCGGAACTGTCACCCAAGTCTTCATACAAAACTTTAACGTCAAAATCTTCCTCCAAGCAGCTTTGTAAAGCAGAAGAGGGCTGGCCGCCTAAATTAAGAGTTTTTCTAACCTCTTCAGCAACCTCATGGGCGTCCTCGTAGCTAGTACTAGATGGATTGAGAGAGAAAATAGGCAGCGTCCTGCGTATTTTTTTATTCTGATTCAATACCTCTTCTAAAAAGGAATAGTTTTCAATAAATGAGTGCAATTTATTTTCAAGCACAGTCTTTTGAGCCGAGGTAGGCTCTTTTCTCCAGAAGATTAATGATTTCTGAGGTTGAGTAAATTCACCCAAAAGAAATCCAATAGAAACACCAAGAGCCTCTGCAATTCTTTGCAACTCTGTAGTTTTTAAATCTTTACGCTCTCCTCGCTCGATTTTTCCAAGAGTTTGGTAGCTTTCAATTTTTGCTTGGGATGCCAACTCGTCCTGAGTGAGATTTCGCTTTTCTCGTTCATCCTTGATCCGAGCCCCTATTTCTAACATGTTAGACATTAGTCACCTCAGATACTCTATATTGTTGTAACATATATCACTATTATCGGAATATTTGCAATAAAATACAATGAATTATTGTATTTTATCAAATTGGGTCGCGTATATTCGATTTGAGCATGAAACTAGACTCAATTGCTCCGGGTAGGTCTTTTTGACGGCTATCAAAAAGAAAACTCAGATTTTTTTGTATAATATCAATGCCAAACAAAAATCTTGCCGAAATCTTTAAATTTTTATAGTTTCAAGTCTGTGTGGTGCAGGAGTTGTACTCCTGAGCCATTTTTTTCTGACCTTCCCAATAAATTGGTTCTTCTCATTTAATCGTATATCACAGAGGGCGCTTCAGTAAAAACAAGCGTTTAGTTAGCTTTCTTTTTAGATGAGCATCTGTTCTTATGACAAAAAGGAACATAGCCAAATATTTTTGAAAATCCACAACTGCTTTTTAAGCAAAAACCCTCATCAGAAGCCTTATTGGATTTTACCCACTCGGTGTTCACATTAACTTCTCTGCAAAAGGAACAAATTATTTTACAATCTGAATCGACTTTGCATGAACTCCATTCCTTTTTGACTATGTTTTCCTCATTAGCCCAAGTTGCGGTCTTGGTTAATAAAATTAATATCAACAAAATTTTCATTAAAGATGATCATATCTTTGCAAGATATATCAGTAAATAAAGAAAATAGTTTTTTCGGCCAATCAATACATCACACCAAATCAGTTTGGTTCAGTTTTATAGTTATTCCCAACTAAGAATGAGATCCTTAAGTTTTTTCAAACATTCAGGAATCAGTTTACCACTACCATCAGTACAATTTGCTAAAGGTAATATAGGACTAAAGTAAGTAAACCCGTCAACAATAAAACTGTTGACCCCAATAAGTTGTCCCAATGAATTACGAACATACCCTCCAGACATACCGCCAACCATAGTACAGTTTGTTCTTGTCGAGTCCACAGAAATATACTTTGAGTCCCAATCCAATCCAACGTTTTTCGGTTTAGTATAGTAATTTTCCTTGCTAAGGATTTTACATTCTGCTTGGTGGAAAAAAGCTGATTTGTAGAAACTATTGTTAGGAATTCCGTAAACTCGTATGTTTTCTCCAATTTTAGAAGGCTCAGTACTTAGAATTGGTGGAAGCTGCCCCTCTGGATAAATGAGATCAGCATAAGTTTGGTTCATTTCTAGAACAGCAAAATCTACAAAATCAAATGAAGCAAAAATAATTCGTTTTAGATCTATATGGGACATAGACGATAAAAACTTTTTTTGTGTTATAGGATCTTCAACCCATAATTTTCTATCGCGAGGAAAAGAAAAGAAAATTGTATTGGGCTTTAATAACTGGTCAACATAAACTTCTTTTGGCTTCAAATGTGTATGTTTAATAATATGAACACAATGTCCAGCAGTTAAAACTAAAGCTCTATCTGTTGGCTTATAGCCAGGCAAAGCAAACACACCACCTGTACAAGGATAATCATAAGCGCGTATTTCTCCGGCCCATTCAAAAGGATTATCTGAAGACATTTTCACTACTTTTAGATTTGTTTTATGAGGAATTTCTTCACTTCTTAAACAACATGATTCCTGTTCAGGTAAGCTATTACCGGTATCATCAAAATATTGTGCCTCTGAGATTTGAATCCCAAAAAAGAAAATTATAGCTAAGTAAAATTTTGTCTTAAAAAAATTAACCACAAGTGAATTCATTTGATTTACAAAAAAATTGATCAAACTTTTCAAAATACACTCATAAAAGTATAAAAAGTGATTTTAATTTTGAACATGTTTTTCACTCCATTTTTTTGCTGTATCAACTCAATTAGAATCAGTCAAGAAGGTAAAAGTAAAAGTCTCAAAAGACTAAGTGCTATTCTTTTGAAGACTCTTGTTTTTCTAAAAAACTTAATAGTAAAGTACAAACATTTTGAGTATTATTTGGTTGATTTAATTTGGGTATTTATAGTTAATTTTTATTTAGTTGGTATGACTTTACATCCAAGATTGGTTAAACGACCTATACCAAAAATAGTTCCAACAACATTGTATTTTACCACATAAGTGCCGTCTTCTTCTATTACACCGAACTCAAGTCTATTTAGTGAAATCATTTTAGCTTCATCTTCATCTCGTGCAAAAACTTGAATAATCCGAGAAATTGTTGAATTTCCATTTGCCGTTTTTTTGTTGTAGCCGAGTTCACCAGAAATTTCACATTGATATGCTCTAAAGTTTACGTCTTTATATAAATCTGATGCACTAATTGGTCGTGCATTTAAAGTTAGAGACGATAATAACATGTTAAATAATCCAAGAATTAAGTACCTTTTCATACAAGTTTCTCCTCTTAGAATGTTGTTATTGCAAGCGTGCTAAGTTCAATTTAGGCCGTTAAAATGATAAAACTATAAACAACATTTCTTTTTAGATAAAATGATTAACAATATTAACTGGTTGGGGTGTGAGTTACAAAACATGCGAAGTGACAATTTAAGCACATGTAAGATTATCATCTGCAATCAGGATGTTAAATATAAATAAAATTAAATTTATAAATTATAAAACAAAATTGTGCTATTTCTAATGCCATGAAAAAAATTGGGCTTCTGTTTGATTGTGATGGGACTTTGGTGGATTCTTTAGGACTTGCTAAAGAGTCTTTTGAATATGCTCTTAATTTTGTTGGAGAAAAACGAAGCTATGAAGAGGTGAAGAGTTTTTTTGGAGCTGGTGCTGATAGAATTTTTATGAATCTGTTGCAAGATAAAAAAAAATCCCAGATAGCTTTTGATGCCTTTTTGAATCATCAACAAAGTTTAGCGTGGAAGACCAGACTTCATAATGGAATTCGTGATTTATTAGTGAATCTAGCGTATTCAAATATAACTATGGGAATTGTTACTGGCAGACATTCTCTTGATTTGAATATTATTTTAGAGCCACATAAAATCAAAAAATACTTTGATGTTGTGATCGCTGATAGTGATGTTCTTCACTCAAAACCTGCACCGGATGGACTTCTTTTGGCAATAAAAAAAATGTCTCTAAAGCCGGAGGACGTGTTTTATATTGGTGATTCAGTAACAGATATGCAAGCAGCTCAGCGCGCTGGATGTAAGGCTATTGCTGCAGTTTGGGATTCCGCGACGAGCTCAAAGATAATGCTAGAAGTAAAGCCAAACTATATTGCTAATACGCCCTTTGAAGTTTTGGATTACGTAAAAAAACATTTAATGATCTAGTTAGGATAAACGATCTTCAGAGGCCCCCAATTCAATATGACCATCTTGAGACTTATACAAAACAGCAGCTAGCTCATGATTTAAATATTTACAAAGAGCACTGAAAGCTCTTTTTCTAGCCCCTCCTAAAACAGCATCTTTAGTTCTTTGAAGCTGAAGAGAGTTTTTAATAAAACAATTGTAAGCAATGATGGAACCTTCAGTATTTAATACCGTTATCCCATCCATTCCTGTCATCATCGAAAGTAAATGATTCCAAGCGAGTAATTTTTGAAAATCTTCAATGTTGTTAGAAGCCAAAAATTGAGCAATACCAGCAGAAATTAAAATTGGCTTATCCAAAATAATTCCATCATGAAAAATTTCAGGTACTGGGTACTCTTTATTAACAACAGCTACAAGAGTGCCATGAGTTGCATGCAAAATATTAACTCCAACACGATAATAAAATAACTCTAAATGAGACTTAATTTCTTCATTTGCTCCAGAGGTGAGATGTTTCGTAAAATTTCTAATAAGCTTGGGTGGATTTGCTGACTCATCTGAGTCACCCATTAAATTGAGATACTGAAATTCTCCATTGTTAGCCCTTAGTTCAATAAAATTTCCACCAAGCTTACTGATGCCGACAATGTTTGAGTCTTTTGATTTTGCTTGGCGAAGCCTTTCAAATGGAGTCGGACTTAGTGGAGATAAATCATTCAGAAAAATACCGTAATGCAATTGGGATTCACTATCAATAAAATAGACGGCCCATTCACGGCTTTCGGCAAGGGGTGGATCCTTAGCACCGTGCCCAACAGGAACATTATTTTTACTGTGGGTTAGACTCATTAATTCCTTTAAGTCTTGAGCTAAGAAGACTGCTGGAAATAACTTGGTACCCTCCTCTTGATAAGAAGAAATGAGCAGGATTAATTCTGACAATAAATCTTTAATAGTTTCTGAATCTTTGAAAGATTTTATAAACGTCGCAATATTTAGCTGTAAATAACTTCTAAAGGATAAAATATGTAAAGCTCCAGGTGAAGTGGCCACAAAATCTCCAACCATTCTATTTTAACATAGACAACGGTACAAACATTAAAAAATTGAGTTGAACATAATAATGCGACTTTGATCCTATACATATTCAGGATTTTTTGATGACATAAGGTGAGACTATTTCTAGCATTAGGAAACTGTAGGATTGTAAAATGTTAAAGGTATTTGCTAATTTATTTTGGGTTAAGTTATCTGCGGAGCTTCAGAAACGAATATCTTCAGTTTTTGCTTTTATGTGGACAACAAAGTTTTCACGATTTGTTATTCTTCCATATTGTTGGCTGTTCAGTCTAGACTCAGATTATTTGGAGCAATTTGAGTCCGAAGCACAGAAAAATAGATATAGTTCCTACTCTGATTTTTTTGAAAGAAGGTACAAAAAATTTCCTCAAATTAAGAGTTCACAAGTTTGGCCTTGTGAGGGATATGTATGCGATTGGGGAATTTTTAATGAAAAAACAGATTCTTTAGTCAAAGGTCAAAGATTAGATTTAAATTCTATATTTCAATCAGACCCTAAAGACACACAAGAGCATTACTTTGTAAATATTTTCTTACATAACCACAACTATCACAGAATTCACGCTCCAATTTCAGGGAAAATATCTAAGATAAAAACCATTCCCGGTAATTTGTTCTTTTTAAGGCCATGGTTTTATAAAAAAAATGATGTTTCTTTTCCTGCCTTTAAAAATGAGAGAGTGGTTATTGAAGTAAAAGATCAATCATCACAGACTTGGTACTTAGCTATGGTCGGAGGTTTTGGAGTTGGTACTATAGAAATAAATTCCAATACTTTGGTTGGACGTAATATAGAAATAGGTCAAGAGCTTGCAAAGTTTAAACTAGGCTCTACAGTGTGTATAGCTTCACCTAAAAGTATTACTATCGCTGCTTATCTGCAAAAAGTTCAAGCCGGTGAAACGATAAAAGTTCGAACTTAATTAGATTTTATGTGAGGTTATATGTCGGAAATTTTAGAAAAAATTGATATATCAAAGGAAAAGAGTTCCATGGAAAATGCTTGGCTAAATAATGCAATAGCTGTGATTGTAGCCTTGTCAGCATCCTTTATGGCTGTTTTTAATATCAAAGATAATAACATCGTGCAATCTATGTCGCAGGCTCAGGCTCAAGTGATTGATTCATGGACATATTTTCAGGCGAAAAGTACGAAACAAAGCATTATTGAAAATCAAATTTCTCAATTGGAAATGCAAATGCTAACAACTGCAAACCTAAGTCCTTCCTCTCAGCAAAAATTTATTGCTAAGATAGACGAAGCAAAAATTAAAGTTGATAAATATGAGAAAGAAAAAAATGAAATCAAAGCTCAAGCAGAAGCCTTCCAAAAAGAGTATGATGAGCTCAATACTCACGATGATCAGTTCGATTTGGCAGAGGCATTAATTTCATTAGGATTATCAATCTTTGGTATTACTGCATTAACTCAAAAGAAGGTCCTATTCTATTTTGCTATAGTTTTGAGTAGTGTTGGCGTTTTCTTTGGAGTTGCTGGTTTTTTAGGATGGAGTATTCATCCTGAGGGTCTAACTAAATTATTGAGTTAATCAAAAAGGACACGAGCGTGGGAAAAAATTGGAAAATGTACATTGGATTTTTTTTGTTGATTTTTACTGTTGTTGTCTTGAATCGTTTTTCTCAAACAAGTTCTCAGCGGGAACTTTTATTAAAAAAAGTTTTTTCAGTTGATGGAATTCCTGCTTCTGGTGAGTGGCCGTGGGGAAACCAAAAGTGGACTTTCTATAAGGAGAGTAAAAGTTTTGTTTTTAAAAATACTCTTTGGTTTATTTTAAAATCTGAAAATAATGAAACGCCAACAAATTATTATAGTTATTCATTGATTCAATTTCAAAAAGGAGAAGTTTTATTCAAAGAAATGCCTTTTTTAAATTTTGACAAAAATTTTACACCTAAGTTTGAGCTTAGAAAGATTTCTTCTGAGGTTGAGGGTTTATTCTTGGTCCGTGAAGATTGTCAGCTTGATTTTTGTAAAGAGATACTGAGTGTGTATTCTGTTGCAAACAATCAACTTTTAGAAATAGGGCGAATTCTTTTATCCGATAGTAATTTGAGTAACTGCAAATTACAAAACACTCAGTGTTTTGAATTTAAAGGCACCTATCAGTTAGAAAAACACCCAGGAAGTACTTTTCAAAATATTAGGGTGATGTTTAAAGGCTTCGAAGAGAATCAAAAAAAAGAAACCCAAAAAATAGCTGATGAAGTTTATACCTTTGAAAACGGTAAATTTGTTTCAGAGTCGTTTAAAAAATATCATTAATAAATTCTTTAGTTTCTTGTAGCAAAAAAGTACTATTATATTAATTTATGGACAAAATAAAAATTTGCATTGCGCTAGATAAAAAATAGATTTGAATTCATGGATAAAAAATATGTTAATTCTTTATCGGTAGGGGAATTTAAATTAATTTTAAATCATTTACAAAAGTGATTTAAGTAAGTGAGGGGTTAAATGAAGTTTTTATTTGTGTTTTTTTCTTTGGTACTAGCCTGTTCTGCATTTTCACAATCTAAGCAAGATGTTCCAGGCGAGTTTTTAGTCAGATTTCAAGGACCTTATAATCCGCAGTATGCCATGTCATCGTTGCAATCACAGGGTTTAAGAATTAAAGAAGTGATTTCTAAGTCACTAAATTTATATTTAGTTCAAGGTGCTAGATCGACAAAAGAAGGACTTGGAGCTGCGTATAGAACAAGAGGTGTGGCATATGCTCAGCCAAATCATTATGTTTTTTTAAGAAATCAAAGAAATCCTTTATTTAGAGGTTTACCTAATGATCCAGAGTCGGGAAAACTGTGGAATATGATGGAGAGCGCTCAAGGCGGTATGGCTGCTTCACAAATTTGGACTTCGACTGTAGGTGGTAAAGATAAAGGTGGTAATGAGATTGTTGTTGCTGTTATCGATGGTGGATTTGATCTGACTCACGAAGATTTAAAAGAAAATATTTGGGTTAATAGACAAGAAATCCCAAACAATGGAAAAGATGATGATGGGAATGGATACGTTGATGATATAGTTGGTTGGAATGCTTTTGATAATACTGGAAAAATTAAAGTAGACATGCATGGAACTCATGTAATGGGAATTATTGGAGCTAGAGGTAACAATGGTAAAGGTGTTCATGGGGTTAATTGGGATGTGAAGATGATGGCTATTTCAGGTGCCTCAGGAACAACAGCTACGGTAGCCAAAGCTTATGGATACGTTATTGATCAAAAGAAACTATGGTTTCAGTCTAAAGGACAACGAGGTGCAAATATTGTAGCTACGAATTCAAGTTTTGGAGTTGATAATGCTAATTGCACTTCAGGTGAGTTTCCGGTGTGGAATGATTTATATGAGCAAATGGGACAACTTGGAATTATATCTGCAGCAGCAACTGCAAATAATAATGTAGATGTTGACCGAGTTGGAGATGTTCCTACAGGCTGCGCGAGTGAATACATTGTAGCTGTTACCAATACCACGCAACAAAACACTAAGTATAACAGTGCTGGCTACGGATTGAAGACTATTGATATTGGAGCTCCAGGGACAAATATCTTGTCAACGCTTCCAAATAGCAAGTATGGTAATTTAACCGGAACTTCCATGGCTACTCCACACGTTGCAGGTGCTGTGGCTTTAATTCATGCTGCTGCCAATGAGGCTTTTTATCAAAGATATGTTACACAGCCTGCTGTAGCTGCTCTGGCGATCAAACAGGTTTTACTGGCTGGTGTTGATCCTCTTCCTTCTTTGCAAGGTAAAACAGTTTCTGGCGGAAAAATGAATGTTGGTAAATCTGTTCAAATGTTAAATACTGCAAGATGGAGAAATTAGATTTTTATTTATCTAAAGTAGTAGGCAATAAAAGAAAATGACATTTATCTGAGATTAAAAAGTTGATTTTAAAAAACAATCTTGAAGGACTAGTTTCAAACTAGTCCTTTTTTTTTACGATAAATGAATAGTTTCTACCACTAGTGGCTTTGTCTCTCCGATAGGAGTGATAGTTAAAGTCGTTAAAAGTATTAATTTCCAAATCTGTAAACTCAAATGTCTTATTGGGAAAATGAGTGTGTAGATGATGCAAAAGAACTAGTTTTAAATCTATATGGAATTTTTTTGTCTTATCGTTATAAAAAAAACAGGCTGGTCGTTCATGTTCTGTCACTGTAGCTAATATTTCGTCGCATACAGTTTGTTCGACTTCAAAAGAAGTTTGATGGATGTAGGCGCCAATATAAACATTCAATTTTTTGAAGCTTGAGAAGGTTTTTTTAATGGCCTTGATCGTAATTTGATTTTGAATTCCTCGCCAACCAGCGTGAATAGCAAGAAAGTGCTCTGAGTCTGGGTTGGTAATAAAAATAGGCATACAGTCAGCAGTTTTGATAAGTAAAGCCATGTCATGAAGTTGATGAGAATGCGCATCGCCAATCTGTTTTTCACTTACCTCAGTAGGTCTATGAGTAATTAAAATATCACTATGAGTTTGTTGGACCTCTAAGAAGTGATAGGGAAATAAATTTGTGAGATGTCTAAGATCTAAAAGTTTGTTCGCAAAAAAAACTAAGTGCCGAGTTGTTTCAATACTATGTCCATAGGGAAAAGTTTTTTCAAGCATAGAGCTTCCATAGATTAATTAGTTTTTTCTCTGCTTCAGGCCAATCTACCTCAAACAAAAGGTTTTCTTTAGTTATGGGATGAATAAAACCAAGTGTTTTTGCATGTAAAAAAAAGCGTTTGGAATTCTTGATCTGTTCGACAAGGTTAGGATGGAGATTTTTTTCTTTGGCTTTAGCTCCATAAGTGTAATCTCCAATTATAGGATGGCCTTTTTCACTCAGATGCACTCGAATTTGATGAGTTCTGCCGGTTTCAAGTTTAAGTTTTACTAAGGAAAGATTTCCAGCTTGAGCTAGAGTCTGATAATTTGTAATTGCAAGTTTGCCCTTATCAAAGCCTAAATCTACGTTATCTATAATGTGATTTTTATGATCTCTCAATGAAGCATATTTTTTTCGCTCATTTTCTTTTCTTGCCAGATATGAAATGATTTTTCCTTGTGCTGGATTTATTTTACCAGTGACAATGGCTTCATAAAATCTTGTTATTGTTCTATTTTTAAATTGCTCTGAAAGATGTGTGTGACTTTCGTCATTTTTTGCAACAACTAAAAGTCCACTAGTTTCTTTGTCAATACGGTGAACGATTCCAGGACGATCTTCACCAAATTTCATAGATAAGTTCTTTGTATGATGTAAGAGAGCATTGACTAAGGTGTCATTTTGATGTCCAGCTGCGGGATGAACAACAAGACCTGATGGCTTGTTTACAACTAGGAGATCCTTGTCCTCATAAACAATATCAAGTGCTATATCTAATTTTTCAAGGCTTGAACTCGGAGAAGCTAATGGAATATCTACTTGGATATGATCGTTGGCTTTCACTTTATATGAGGGCTTAATTATATGACCATTTACTTTTACCAATGAATTCTGAATAAGGTATTCTGCTCTTGAACGAGTTTTAATCTCTGGATTCAGTGAAAGGAATTTATCAATACGAATAGCTTCCATTTCAGAACTAACGATAATATTAAGCAAAGCCTCTGGCATTTATTTATTAAAGCGCTTCATATAAGAATCAGCAACAGTCTTAGCATCTAGGCCAAGTTCTTTAGAAATTTGCATCACATAGCCTCTTACAAAAACAGGTGCTGGCAAATTTGTCGGTTCTTCAAGTTCGATAGCTTTGATGTAGAACGGATTGACTTTGATAACATCACTAAGTCTTTCAATCGGATATTTCTTATACTCGCGAACTTTTTTAAGGAAAACACCTGTCCATTGGGTTTGTTCCGCAATTTCTTTTTCGAAAGCTTCGTCTCTGACATATACGATTTTTTTATTTTCACCTTTGGCTTCGTTAAAAATTAAGCGGCTAGCACTTAGAATAGACTCATAGGTTAAATCTTCGGGATTAGACTTGTTATTACCAAGAAGTCTTTGGTCATAGATATTTCTCAAAGTCTTATT
The DNA here is from genome assembly GCA_013359135.1 of Pseudobdellovibrionaceae bacterium. Lineage (GTDB taxonomy): Bacteria > Bdellovibrionota > Bdellovibrionia > Bdellovibrionales > Bdellovibrionaceae > UBA2316. The sequence continues at coordinate 15,128 of JABWCN010000014.1, forward strand.
TCCTAGAATGGAATAAGCTTCTTCAATCAAAGTCAGCAACTCACGTGCTTCTTGTTCAGAAAAAATCGTATATATTGCGGGATTCTCACCCGAGTATGTGGCTCTGGCGCGCTCGTAAGCAGTTGTTATCTCATGCTGAGCTGAATTGGTATTTAACTCTAGAACTTCGTAAAAATTAAAACGTGAATTTGAAGCAAGCATAATTTAAATCCTATAAATTATAATTCACTCACATCCAGTGAGCTTATTCTTTTATTATATAGATTTAAGTATTGAATATTCAATAGGAATCATACAAGTCGAAAGTCGAGTTTTCGCAGTTCCTAGAGCTACTTACACGACTATGGCGATAGAACAGTGATGATAGTATAATTGGAGATTTAGGCGGCGACCTGAATTTCTTTGGAATCTGCTAAATATTTGCAGATTGATAGAAATTGACCAGCAACAGGGGTAAAGGGTTGAGCAATTAGAACTGGCTCCATATTTTTCACCGATTGCCATACTGAATTATCAAATTCAATGTGACCTATATAATCTACATTCAAGCCATAATATTTATTACAAACGCTTTTCATGGAATAGCCAAGATCCATCAAACTTTGACTACGAATTCCATTAATAAGTAGTTTTAATGGTTCACGATTAAGTTTATTGAATGGCTCAAGAGTTAATCCATCATTTTCTTTTAGATAGGACTTGAAAGAAAAAGGGTTATCTAAAACGTTATGTCTAAAGTCTCTTAGGGTATTGATCAATTTGTGATAAGCTTCTGGGGTCGCTTTTGATTTTAAATTTTGGCAAATATAGCTCTCAATGAAGCGGTAGGTTTTTTCAATTGATGTTGGTTCGGGTGATGAGACTACAATACGTTGATCGCATTCAAGAAACATATTAAAAAATTTCTCGAAAGGTCCAACTCCAAAATCCACTAAAATGTAATCGTATTTTAATTTTTTAAGTTCAGCACTCATTTTGAATTCATCAAATTTAGATAAATCAAATGGAACCCATAAATCCCAAACTCCTTGAATATAAGAAAGCTTTGGAAATGGAGTTGGAATAACTATTTCAGACAGAGATTTTTGCTCATCAAGGAAGTGTCTCATATTCAAATGAGAAGGTTTTAACCCCAGGGCTGTATGCATATTTGCGCCACTCAAATCAAGATCGACAATTAAAACATTATAATTTAATTTTGAAAGTGTTAAGCCAAGGCTTGAAGTGATGAAGGTTTTTCCTACTCCACCTTTTCCAGAGTTAATAGCCCAGATTTCTGGGGCCTTACCTTGATGACTATGTGTTGCTGTTTTATTCACTAATTCCATGTGAACCCCTTGTGATAAGCCGACTTTATTCATTAAAGTGGTGAATATAATATTCCTTTTTTATTCTCTTCGGCTTCAGAGGCTCTTAAGTAAAGGGGGGTAAATAAATTCCATTCAAAAGTCTGTGGTGAGAGGGTTAACTTATCTAAGGCTAGTTGTCCTAGGGTAGTGCTACTCGGAAAATCTTGAAGTGAGGTACTTCTAATAATGAAATCTTTAACTTGGGTAGAGAAATATTTTTCGTAAGTTGTAAAACCATCACCCAGAAACCAAGTTTTTTCCTTAATGACTAGAGCTAGATCTTTCACAGGTATAACACTAGGCTCTTTTATTAGTTTTAAAGATGAGGGTAAAGATTTATCATCAATAATTTCATACTGTGAGTAATAAACCATATTTTTATAGGCATTGATGGCACAAAATATTTTGTTAGTGGAGTTATCTTCTTTTGCAATTAATGGAAGATTTTGAAGAGCTAAGGTACTTAGCGAATCAACTCCTACGAGGGGTTTTTTAAAAATATAGGAGTAGGTTTTACATGTGTTTACGGCTACTCTAATGCCAGTAAAACTTCCAGGCCCAGAGGTTGTCGCAAATAAGTCTATATCATTCAGTGACCAGTTTAACTCATTCAATCCGGATTCGATGAATTGGTGAATTAACTCACTATGGCTTTTTTGAGCTGTTGATGATTTGGAAAAAACACAAAGGTTATCTTCAAGGAAGGAAACCCCACCTAGGTTGGTAGAGGTTTCTATAGCTAAAATTTTTAACTTTTTCATAAATAATCCATTGGCTTTTTATTCATCTGATCTCTTGAGATTTACATGAAACCAAACATTCTCTTAAAGTCATTAAATAAGGCGAAAATCATTAAGCTAAAAAGTAAAATCATTCCTACTTTGTGTGCTATTTCCATTTTATTTAAACTTAGTGGAGATCCCTTAATCGCTTCTATACAGTAAAAAACTATATGTCCACCGTCTAACATAGGAATGGGTAATAAATTCAATATAAATAAATTTATGGAAATAAGACCCATCATCTGCAAAAAGGCACTTAAACCTAACTTAAAGGTTTCATTCGCGGCTTGGGCAATAGAAAAGATACCACCTATGTTTTTGGGCGAAATTTGGTTTTGAATCAATCTCACAAAGCTAAGAATAGTCATCACACTAACATCCCAGGTTTTGACAAAACTTCTTTGAATCATTGCTGAAAAGCTTTTCTCAGAGATCACAACAACTTCTGGTTGGGCATACATAAGTAAAGGGCTAATGCCAATAGTGTATCGCTTTTCTTCTGTGCCATGAAGAGTATCATGAGTTGTCATTTGTGGAGTTATTTGTAATTTTAACTGTTCTTCGTCACGTAAAATTCCTACAGACAGAGTGTTATCTTTTTCGGAAAAACTTTTCACATTTGTTAGAATATCATCCCAAATATTTAATGATTTATTATTAATAGAAATGATTTTATCACCTCTCTTGATGCCAGCCTTTTCAGCTGGAGAGTCTGGCATCACTCTATCTACATATAGTTGTGTGGATTCAAGCCCTAAGTTTTCCATTGTGAAAATGCTAGGCTGAGCAGCATTTGTGGAGTTGCCTGAAATCAGGTCTTGTGATTTTAAAATAAGTTCGAAGGTATGTTGACTTGTATTTTTTTTGTCTATTTCATTTCTAACAACTTTAAAAACTAATTTAGGCTCTATGTCGTTCCTTTTTAAGGACTCTTCTCTCCATTTTGTTAAGTAAGGATTTATATCTCTAAAGTTTAAAATCTTTACTCCGTTGATAGAATCAATACGATCACCATAACGAAGGCCCAATTGATAAAGAGATGATTTTTTATTTATAGCAACGACTGGGGCATAAGAAAGTGGAGTTAAGCCAGAAATTTCTCCTATGTGTTTTTTTAATGTGACAACATTGGGATTAACTTTTGAATTAATTCTGGTTTCAATGACTTTTTCTTCTTTAGAGGTTTCTTTTTGTAAAGTAATTTTTAAATTTTTTTCAATATTACTATCTAAAATGTCTTGAAATTGATCCCAAGTTGAAATGGCTGTGTTGTCGACTTTTAAAATTTTGTCTCCAGAGGAAAACCCAGCGATTTCGGCCTGAGAGCCAGGATTTACTTCGCCAATAAATGGAGCCTTAAAAGTTTCTCCAGAAAAAGCTACCACAATAAAAACTAGAAAAGCAAAAAATAAGTTCATTATTGGACCAGCTAAAACTATAGCAAGGCGCTGACTTACTTTTTTATGAGTGAAAGACACTTTCTTTTGATCTTCTGGGATTTCATCACCGGGTTGTTCCCCAAACATTTTCACATAACCACCTAAGGGAATTAATGAAATGCAATAATTGGTATCTCCCTTTTGATATTGGAAAATTTTTTTTCCGAATCCAAGGCTGAATACTTCTACTTTAACTCCGCACCAAACAGCGACCAAAAAATGTCCCAGCTCGTGAACGAAAACAAGTACCCCAAGAAGGATGACAAAAGAAAATGCATGCGTAAAACCTGAATGTAAATAATTTAATAATATGTCCATAGAGCCAATTATAACTAAAAAATGAAAGAGCGTAATAATGATTTTCTTAAATTAACTCAAAGTATTAAACAAACTAGACTCTAAAAAAGCATTTTTTCTAACAGAAGGGCACCGAATAAAACCACTGGTGCGGCAAATAAGATGCCATCAACACGGTCTAAAATTCCACCATGACCAGGCATTATACTTCCAGAGTCTTTAACTTCAGCTACACGCTTAAGAATTGATTCAAAGAAGTCTCCAAATTGGGCCACAATAGAAGTTGCAAAGGTTAAAACGAACAAGGAAATAAGATTAATATGTGTTAAAAAATAGGATTTGATAATTAAACTTGCTAATAAAGAAAAAACAATACCACCCAGTGATCCTTCGACAGTTTTCTTGGGTGAAATAGTTGGCATTATTTTGCGCTTCCCCATGGTTATTCCAGTAAGATAGGCACCAATGTCTCCAGCGAAAACAACAGCCATTAAAAAATTAATCCACACTAAACCATTGGGAAGATCTAAAATGCGAATCATGAAAGAAGGTAAAAGACCCATATAGAAAAAACCCAAGACGCTTTTTGCCTGAAATAAATTAAGCTCATTTAAATCTTCAAACTTGTGAAGAATAAGCATGCTAAAAAGCATGTAAGAAATAGAAAAAAAAGCAAAAATAATAGCCGCATTTGCGGGGAAAAAACTAGAAAGAATAAACACACTGACTAACAGAATATAAAAGACAAATTTATTTGATTTCGAATCAGACTCTTTAAATAGAATCTTCATTAATTCAAAACTACCAATGAAAGCTCCAATTGCAATAAGGATTTTAAAACCATTACTATGAAAAAAAAAGTAAAGTAAGTAGATGGTTAAAACGGCAATAATAGCAGATATAGCCCTAGTGAGTAGCGACTTCATTTGATCCTGAATTGAGTTCTAAACTGTTTTCTAAATTTTCAGAAACTCCCCCAAAGCGTCTTTTCCTCAAAGAGAAAGAATCTAACGCTTGCATTAGATCGTCTTTTGTAAAATCTGGCCAAAGCTTATCAGTAAAGTAAAACTCTGAATAAGCTGCTTGCCACAAAAGAAAGTTTGAAAGTCGTTTCTCTCCGCTAGTTCTAATAATTAGATCAGGAGCTGGAGTTGGATAGCTAGACAAAAAGCGATTAAAAACTTCTGGTGTGACCTCATCTAGTTTTAAGTTTCCATCAAGTAAAGCTTTACCAAGATTTTTTGCGGCCTGAGTAATTTCTTGCTGAGAACCATAACTGATGGCAAATACTAAGTGAAGTCCAGTACAATGAGAAGTAGCCAACATCGATTCCTTTACTGTCTCAACAACGTCTTTTGGAAGACGGTTCATATCACCTATAATCGAAAATTTAATATTTTCTTTGATTAGATTAGAAGTTTCTCGCTTTAAGTATCTTCTTAAGATGTTCATCAAGAAGGAAACCTCAGCTTGAGGTCTAAACCAATTTTCAGTACTGAAGGCGTATAAAGTTAAATGCTTAATACCAAGACGAGAACAATCTGTGATGATCTGCTTAGCAACTTTGGTGCCTTTAACATGACCATAAACTCTAGGCTTGCGCTTCAAGCTAGCCCAGCGTCCATTTCCATCCATAATTATTGCTAAGTGTTCAAGAGGTTTTAAATTCACTATCTACCTAATTAAATTTGGTTTTAAACTGACAAAAGAGATTTTTCTTTTTCTTCAGCCATGACATCAATTTTTTTAATATAATCATCAGTCATTTTTTGAATTTCAGTTTCAGATTTTTTAGACTCATCTTCAGAAATGGCTTTGTCTTTCAAAGATTTTTTAACTTCATCATTGGCATCACGTCTAGCCATACGTACGGCCACACGCATATCTTCTGCAATTTTTTTCACTTGTTTTGCAAGTTCTTTTCTTCTCTCTTCAGTTAAGTCTGGAACTTTTAATCGAATGACTTTCCCGTCGTTCATTGGTGCCATGCCTAAATCACTTTTAATGATAGCAGACTCAATGTCTTTTAAGACGCTGGTTTCCCAAGGTGCAATCATAAAAGATCTTGCATCTGGCGTAGAAATAGAAGCCACTTGCGAAAGTGGAACTAGAGATCCATAATAGTTAACTTTAACATTATCTAACATAGAAACTTGAGCTCTTCCAGTTCTCACTTTTTTTAATTCTTCAGTTAGCGCTTTAAGAGATTTTTCCATTTTATCTTGAGCATTTTTTTTCACATTTTGAATCATACATTCTCCTGAACAATGGTACCAATGTCTTCGCCATATACGGCTTTTAAAATATTACCTTTTTTCATCAAATCAAAAGTCATGATTGGTAATTTGTTATCCATACATAAACTGATCGCTGTTGAGTCCATGACCTGTAAACCACGATTAAGTACATCAATATAACTAATTTGACTAAATTTTTTGGCATCTGAGAACTTATTGGGATCTTTATCATAGATGCCATCAACTTTTGTTGCTTTCATGATAATTTGAGCATTTATTTCCATGGCTCTCAGTGAGGCAGCTGTATCCGTAGTAAAATAAGGATTGCCAGTGCCTGCTCCAAAAATCACAATTCTTTTTTTCTCTAGATGTCTAATAGCTCTTCTACGGATGTAGGGCTCGGCTATTTCAGCCATAGCTATGGCACTTTGAACTCTAGTAGGTATGCCCTCTTTTTCCAAAGCATCTTGAAGAGCCAAAGCATTGATCATGGTGGCGAGCATACCCATATAGTCAGAGCTAGCACGATCCATACCTTCGGCACTGGCGGCAATACCTCTAAAAATATTACCACCACCAATTACAAGTCCTATTTGAATACCTGTTTTATAAGCTACCGCAATATCTTCAGCAATTTGTTTAATAACAGTGGTGTTAATCCCTGTCCCGCTTTTTCCAGCGAGGGCTTCTCCACTGAGCTTAAGTAGAATTCGTTTATAAACAGGCTCTTTCAAACTAGTGACCTTTCACTTGAGCAGCAACTTCTGCAGCAAAATCTGTTGATTTTTTCTCGATACCTTCGCCAAGTTCAAATCTTACAAATTTTTTAATTTCTACAGTGGTGCCAACCTTTTTTGCAGTTTCTTTTGCATAATCGGAAACTTTCAAATCAGGATTTTTAACAAAAGCTTGCTCTACTAAACAGCTTTCAGCAAGAAATTTTCTGATTTGACCATCAACAATTTTATCAATCATTTCAGCTTTTTTACCCTGTTCTAAATTTTTCGCTTTTAAAATTTCTTTTTCTTTAGACACCACTTCGGCAGGAACTTGATCTGCAGACAAAGCCATAGGATTCATTGCTGCGATGTGAAGAGCAACGTCCTGAGTGAAAGTTTTAAATTCAGGTGTAGCTAAAGCAGCAGCTGTACCAGCAGCAACTTCAAGAAGAACTCCAATTTTTCCTTCGCCGTGAATATATGTGTGAACATAACTAGTTGTAGAAGCTTCATATTTTTGAGCTCTTCTAACAACAACGTTTTCTCCAATTTTAGCGATAGTTTCTTTAAGTAAATCACCTACTTTTTGTGAGGGATTTTTATGATAAGCTTGTTCAAGAATTTCTGTTGTTGGAGCTGAGTGAGTCACATGCTCAGCAATATTTTTAACAAATTCTTTGAAGCCATCATTACGGGCTACGAAATCAGTTTCAGAATTGATTTCAACAACAACGCCCACTTTTCCATTAGACTCAGCGTAAACAAGACCCTCAGCAGCAACTCTTCCAGCTTTTTTTGAAGCGGCAGAAAGACCTTTAACTCTTAACCATTCAATAGCTGCATCAAAGTTTCCTTGAGTTTCTTCAAGTGCCTTTTTGCAATCCATCATTCCTGCGTTTGTTTTTTCTCTTAATTCTTTCACTAGTGTTGCTGTGATAGCCATGAAATCTCCTATAGATAATTATTAAATAAATATTTAGATATAATAGAAAAGATAATTTTATGAAAAAAACCCTAGTGGTTTAGACTAGGGTTTTGTGAATTTAATTATTCAGACTCTGTAGCATCAGCAACAGGCTCTGTGTTTTCAAGTTCAGCTTGGATCTCAACTTCTTCAGCTAATCCAGCGGCAACAAGTTTTCTTTGTTTTTGAACTTTAACAACTTCAGGTCCAGCAGCTTTTTTAGGAGCTTCAGTTTTAGCACCAGCTCTTGTTTTTCTTGGTCTAGCTTCCTTCTCTGTTCTATCTGTTTTTTCAACTTTGTCTGTTTTTTCAACATCAGACTGCTTATCTGTCATAGTTCTAAGTTTTTGTTCCCATAACTTAGCACCTTCGATAAATGAGTCAGCTATCAAAGTAGAAAATAACTTGATGGATCTGATAGCATCATCATTGCCAGGAATTGGATATTCAATAGCTTCAGGATCAGAGTTAGTATCAGCAATACCAACAACTGGAATACCAAGAGTTTTAGCTTCAGCAACAGCAATATGTTCTTTAGGAAGATCTACTACGAACATTACAGAAGGCTTTTCCTTCATGTCTTTAATACCATTAAGGTACTCTGAAAGTTTCAAATATTCTTTGTCTAATTTAGCGCGTTCTTTTTTAGTTAAAAAATTGATTTCGCCTTTTTCTTTCATTTGATCGATTTTTCTTAAGCGGTCGATTGAAGATTTGATCGTTTCGAAGTTAGTTAACATTCCGCCTAACCATCTTTTAGTTACGAAATATTGTCCTGATCTGTTGGCAGCTTCTTGAATAGGTTCAATAGCCTGCTTCTTTGTTCCAACAAGAATCATTTTTCCACCGTTAGCAGCAACTTCTTTCACAAAATCAGCAGCCTTATTGGCTTTAACTACGGTTTTTTGAAGATCTATAATATGGATACCACCTCTAGCAGTGTATACATAGTTCTTCATCTTAGGGTTCCAACGTTGCGTTTGATGTCCGAAATGAACACCTGCGTCAAGCATTTCTTTCATGGTCACTTGAGCCATTTTGTTCTCCTTTGTCTGGTTAATCCTCCTTCCAGTCAGAGCTTTAGGGCGATAGCAAGGCTATCTGGGACTACCTAAAGAGTACCCCTTTCTCAGGGACCAGTTAGTAACCGGAAGTGTGTATTTGGAGTTTGTGTTAACACGGGATATCACCCTAGGCAAGCTTTTTACAGTAGAAATCAAGACTTACCTAGTGAGAACTAGAATTTTCCAAGGAGACGATAAACCATTTTTTGAAGAGCCACAATTTGAGAGCCATGTCTATTGGCATAGTTAGATCCTGTGTATCCCCACCAATCCCAGCAGGCATAAGGATTCGAGTTGGCAATTTTACCATCTTGCGGATAAAGAACCACGATGTTATTTGCTTCGGCCCAAGAGTTCAAGCCAGAGTTTAGGGCAAACTGGTCTTGAACGTAATCAGGATTCATTTGGCAACCATGCAAGGCTAAATGAAGTCGGCATTTTTGAGTATTTATACCTTTACGTGCAGCACACTGTTGAGGGACAAAAATCCAACCATAATCATAAAGGCCAGCCTGTGAGTCAGTGAATTCTTTTTGATCGAAAACAAATAATCTAGAGTCTCTGCTACCCCCTTGAGTGGAGTGAAAACTGAGTTTATTTTGCAGAGATGATGTCGGGTTTTTGGTGCGAAGAGGACCATAAAGATGAGTTAAAATTTCACCAGCCATATCAAATTGGCAGTTGCTAATCCAAGGAATAGACTCTGTGCCACAAGTAGTCCCATAAAAATTAGTGACCCAACCATGGCCAGAAGGAATATTGGTGCGAGTTTTAATGTTTTCTGCAGGAGTGAATTGAGAATAAAACTCTAAAGTTTTGTTTGTATTAGAATTGCCAATTACAGTGTCTTTTTGGCCAGCAAAAATATAAAGACGAGAGGTTTTTAAATTTGCTAAAGCGTCGATATTGTTATTAGCTTCTTCCTGTTGTGCTTTTTTGATTTTAGCTGAGACATTTATAGAACTTGGCTTTTTCATGCAACCAAGCTGAGCTTTTAAAACGTTGCCTTCAGCACACCAGTATACGCCACCAGCTACAGAGGCAGCACCTCGAAAAACCGAAGATAATGCTACATTTAGTTGAATGGCCATAAAGCCTCCAGCAGAGACGCCAGAAACAGTAATGGATGTGGGGTCTATATTTAAGGGGGCTAGTCTTGGCACGGATTGAGCGCTAAGCTGAAAGGCCACGAGCATTGAAAATAATAAAATACGAAACATATACACCCTCCTTCGTCAGTATTAACACTAGGTTGCGTTAGTCTTAAATCACAATGTTGCTTCGGTTGCCATCTCCAAATTAGATTCTGTATTAATTTCTTCCTCTACGGCCGGTGAAGAGTCTAACGAGGGTGTTTCTAAAGATAGCTCATCAATAGCTCCATCACTAGAGTTTCCCTGCTGACTTATTGCTGATGGCGATTTCAAATCGTCAAGATTATATCCTAGGCTAGTAACAACTAATTTAGCTTGAGAAATAGAGCTAATTAGATTTTTTTGTGAGTTTTGAGTTCCACAGGCAATCCAAAGATTCTCAATTCCAGGTAAAGACTGATTCGCCGTTAGTTTAATAATACCCTCACCTGAGTAATTTGAGTGTACAAAAATTCTTTCCAGAAGAAGTCCCTCTAAAGCTTGAGGATAGGCTCGCTTAATTTGCCGTTTCATTTTTTTTAAAGCACTAGCTGCAACCTCACTGTCATCAGAAAGTTCTTCATCAACGAAAGTAATCCATTGAGAATACTGACACTCTGGTTTTTCTACTGAATTAAAAAAACGACCAACACAAGGACCAATTTCATCTTGAGTGGTCCCATTTAAGACATTGATGGCATCATCTTCGGCAATTTTTTGTTTGTGGCAGAGATCAAGGCAAATAGCAGTCCAATAAACTGATTTGTTTAATTTGGATTTAGCTTTAGATGAAAGGTAATCATTGGGAAGCAAAACACTAAGGTCCTTGAATGTACCGCAAAAGATAAACTGCTTAGCTTCTATAGTTTTCGTTCCGTTTATTGTAACACTTTTTATTTTCTGAGAAGACTCGTTTTCGGCGACAAATTTGGTAACAATAGAGCGAGTATAAAGCTGACCTTTAAATTGACTAAGAAGCCTTTGTGTCCATTCGTAGGTGGGTGTATTTAATAAAAACTCTTCAGAGCTTAAAAAGTAAGAAAGCTCTTCATAAAAATCAACTGTTTGCTCACCAAAACCTAGAAATTTTTTGAATTGTCCATTTTCATAGGTGCGAGGATTGGTCTCTTGAGTGGATTTAATTAACTTTAATTGAAGTACATCCTCAAGAAATAAAAGTGCTTGCTCAGTGGCTTCAGTTTTTGGAAAAAAACGAAGGCCATTTTCTAAAGGGCCAAGTGGAGTTGCTATTTTTTTATGACAGCCACCTGTCTGCTCTTGACCTTCAATCAAAGCAATATTGGAAGTCCAACGACTAAGAGCTGAAGCGAGGATTAAACCAGGAAGGCCACTTCCTACAATTGCAAAATCAAATGTTTTAGAACTCATTAAAAATATCCCATCTAGTACTTTAAGGTTATGCCTGCCGAGAATTATCTCGCGGGTTGGATTTTAAGATGCTATTTTTTAAATTCAATTGGCAATTAATAAATCATTCTGATGCGTTTGATCAGTGCTATTAAAAGCTTTCTGCTTAAGGATCTTAACTTTGGCGAGGTGTCCAAAATACCAGCTAAGGGGGGAGACAGAAGATAATATAACTTGATGAAAACTCTACCCCATCGAGTTGTATTTAGCTGGTAATCTCTGAATAAACGCAAGAAAACTACCTCTTGGCAAAACTCATTTTGAAAACTAGCAGTGGCTATAAAGCAGCGGGGTCTTTCTTGAGACGCTAACTTAAGGAAACCTTTCACAATATGTGGATTCTTTGCTGATTTAACAAAGGCTTCCGCTTTTTTGATAATGTCAGGGTACATAGGAGAGTACTGTAAAAAGGATGCCAATTGTCTTGCGGCTTGTTGCTGGCGATCGTGATACTTCTCATTAGTATCGTAAATTCTAAATAAGTCCCAGTAGACAGAAGTTACTACTGTGATTTCTGTTGTTCGAGCCGAGTCTTTGAAATGACTTGGATTTAATGATTCACCCTTTTTTAGACCAAAAACAATATCAAGTACTTTAAGATATTTTTCATAGGAAACAGCTGCCTGTGCGTAATTTTTTGCGCTCATGTAGGCTCGCGCTTGTTTAATCATTGAAACACGGTTTTTCCAAAGCTCTAGCCGGTATTTTTCCTTTGCTTTTTCCTGAGCAAACAACACCCCGCCTTTACTTTGTGAAAGAATTTTTCTTAAATCAGACGCGCAGCCAGCGCAAATCGGTCCAGAGATCTCTTCTCCAGCAGCTTGTAATTGACTAAGCATTTCAGGCTCGAGAGCGTGAAGTTCTGTTACGGTTAAACTACAGCGTGGGCAAGTTATAGTCATGATTATTAATGATGACTTTGATTTCTTGTAAAGACAAGCATGAGTTTAATATAGGATTGATATTTAGAAGAACTGACATCTGATAACTATGATAATTCTACTGTACAAAACAAAAACACTATAAAAAGTTTGAACTATATTCTAGGATCGCCGGAAATTAACGGTACCGTTTCAATGAAATATCAAGGTAAATTAATTCCAAGATTTTTGTCATGGTACCTAACAAAAGGGAGAAATATGAAAGCATTATTGATGACTGTGGCAATGTTTACAGCAGGAGCTCAGGCCGCTAAAATTGAAACTTGCCGTAAGGAAGTTAGAAAAGCTTGTGCGGGTTCAAGCTATCTTATTAATCACGCTGATAAAATGACTGATGGTGATGAGTGTAAAATGATTCAGCGTCATCTACGAGAAGGATCAGCGAATGATTATTCAGCTGAAAGAGCTGTATTTTTTGATAAAGAAGTTTTGTTTTCAGTAGTGACTTCAAACGAAGGTCCAGGAGAAGCTCAGGTTTGTTCATTCAAGGAGATTAACTTAAAAAATTCTTCTTTCTTAGAAACTAAAGTTGCAGATGGAAGAATGTATGCAGTTACTTCTACAGGTCATGTTGCTGTAATCACTCGTACTAATTCAGTTCAGTGGTTAGTAAACACAGAGAGTGGGCCTAATCAAGGTAAACGATTCTTTGATGTTAAAGATATCGCTATTGATCAAAAAAATGATTTAATAAAGTTAACATATAAAAACGGAATCAAAGAAAACGTGAGTCTAAAGGAAGCTTTAGATGGATTGAATAAGTATAAGCAATTCGTTTCTGGTGGACAATAATTTAAAGTAAATTTTGTGGGTCTACATCGATAATGATTCTTGTTGTTGATGGGACCCATTTTTCGTCATGAAGTAGTTGTCTCACGAATTGATTAATAAGATTTTTTTCTTTTGATTTTACCAACAGCTGATATCTAAAGTCTCCTCTAATTTTAAAAATAGGAGATTCAGCAGGTCCCAATATTTCAATAGGTTCATATTTTGGATTAGAGTCTTTGAGCGTGAAACTTCTGTGAGCTAATTTTTTAGCTATCTGTTGAGCTTGATCCAAATGTTTGGACTGAATTCTAAATGAGATTATTTTTCCAAAGGGTGGGTAATCAAGCATTTTTCTATTGTTAAGATCATACTCAGCATAACCTTCGTAATTAGCCTGCAGAGCAAACTGAATACTTTCATTCTCTGGGTTGAAAGTTTGAAGAATGACTTTTCCCGGTTTTTCATTCTCTTTGACATGCCTGCCAGAGCGTCCACTCATTTGTGTTAAAAGCTGAAAACTTTTTTCGCCGGACCGAAAATCAGGCATGTTAAAACCAATGTCAGCAAGTAACAGACCAACTAATTTTAATTTAGGAAAATCGAGTCCTTTGGAGATCATTTGGGTGCCAATAAGAATATCAATTTCATGATTTTCCATTTTTTCAATAATAGATTCCATATCTAAGCGATTCTGAATTTCATCTCTGTCAACCCGAGCGATACGCGCTTTAGGAAATTGTTTTTTAATCTCTATTTCTACAGCCTCTGTGCCTACTCCTAAGGGTTCCATTTCGCCCTCTTTGCAATCACTGCATTTTTTTTTGAAACTTTCATGGTAATCACAATAGTGACAAGTTAAATGATTGTGAGCATGAAGAGTTAATTTGATATCGCAATTAGGGCATTCTTTAGTATGACCACAGGCTGGGCATATCACTGTTTGTGACATTCCACGACGATTAAGAAAAAGTGCTATTTGACTCCCTTCTTCAAGATGAATTTGCATTTCGTTGAATAAAGATTCACTTAGCCAAAAAGGAAAACCTAGTTCTTTAGAGCGGTCTTTGCTTATTTTTAAATCAACAACTTCAACATCAGGAAGAACTGCTGTGCCCACTCGTTTAGTTAAGCGGTGAATTTGAAATTTATGTTGTAGGCCATTTTGCCAGCTTTCAAAGCTAGGAGTGGCAGAGCCCAAGATTACTGGACAATTCAGAAATTTTCCCAGCATGATGGCTGTGTCTCTGCCATGATATTTTAGCTTTTCATCTTGTTTAAAGCTTGCTTCGTGTTCTTCGTCTACCACAATTAAACCTAAATTTGGAATAGGACAAAACATCGCCGACCTAGCTCCAATTAAGATGGACTTATCACCTTCGACGATATCCCACCAGAACTGAGTTCTTTCCCTATCTGTAAGTTGTGAATGAATAAGAGAAAGTTTGTCGCCAAAGCGTTTGGCAAAACGTGAAACTAATTGTGGTGTTAGCGAGATTTCTGGTAGAAGAAATAAGCCCTTTCTTCCCTCTTGCATGATTTTATCAAAAAGCTGTAAATAAACCTCTGTTTTTCCTGAACCAGTGATCCCGTACAGTAAGTGTACAGAGAAATTCATATTTTGTGAAATAGCTTGGTAAATTGTTTCTTGCTCAGGATTCATTTTAAAAGGAATTTCTTTTTCCACTAAGGGAATTGCAGATTTTTTCCTACTTGTTTTTTTTGCTTTTTTTTCCAACGGAGGAAAAAGTAAACTTGCCACCAAACCAATAGGATAAAAATAATATTCAGCAATCCAGCTAATCCACGGGAGATAATTTTTTATCATGGCTGCAGAATATTCCTGATCAATTCCAGAAACTTCTTTTAGTTGAAAAGAGTTATCATCCTTTTCAATTTTTTCACTAACAGTTGTATTGATCTCAAATACAACTCCACGAGCTTGACGTCGTCCTAGCGGAACACTTACTATGGACCCTATTTCTATAAACTGAAGTTCTTCAGGAATAATATAACTTAAAAGTGTCTTTAATGGAGCTTCAACAGCTATTTTTGCAATTTTCAACAGAAAGCCTATCTAAAACGGGTGTAAAAATCCTCTATCTGAGATTTTAACGGGTGATTAAATAAAATATCAGATTGGTTATTACTGTCTAAGCTTTGTGAGGAGAAAAGGGAAGCAGAGTTTGAAGGTTTAGAACTAACTGAAAGAGTTTTGATTTGAACAGAGTTGCTGCCCCATTTTAAAAGACGCTCTCTTGGAAAGTGTAAATCTTTGCTGTAAGTTTTATAATTATCAAAATAAACCTCTGTTCCAGAGTTAAATCTTAATTTTCTTATCACGAAAAAATCTTGCTCAATCCACAGACGCCCAGGACTTTGCTCATAGTTTTTATTATCCCCCAATGAATAGGCTATCACTCCTTGAGTACGAGACAGTTTTAGAAAAGCATCTTCATTAGCTGATTTTGGTTTTAATTCTTTTTTTTGAAAGAAATCTTCTGGTAAAATTTTAAAGTTTAAAAGGGAGCTAAGGAGAGCATCTCCTGTGCGAAAGTGATTCCACTTTTCAATAAACTCTTCTGGGATCGCAATTTGTTCTTTCTGATTATTTTTCTTAGTCCACTTTTGGGCATTAAGGTATAAATAAGTAAGATTAAGACCTTTTAGCTCTTTTAATCCTTGAACATGAACTTTCATAGTACGTTCATTTTCAATAAACCAAGATTCTTTGATAAGAGCATCTTGATTGCCATCAGTGAATTTCACTTCTTGCTCGATACTGTAGACCCCAAGTCCAGAGTTATCTGCGGTTCTTGAAAGAATCATCTTTAATGGGGGAATAAAAGCTAACACAGTAGAGCTCATTAATTGAAGAGCTAGACAAAACCAGAAAATATTTTTAGATCTCATGAAAAAGTCCCTTTAGTTAAAGATTGCGCTAATTTTATAACATAATTTTTGAGCTCTTCGTTGAGTTCAGGATTTCTAAGAGCAAACTCTATGTTGGCTTGTAAATAACCTATTTTATCTCCAGCATCGTAACGTAAACTGTTACTTGGGTAAACATCAATTCCTTCCAGAGAAATCAGTTGATCCAGAGCATCGGTTAATTGAATTTCGTTATTTTTTGTGGGTTTTTGATTTTCTAAAATCTCGAAAATTTTGGCGGTAAGGACATAGCGCCCTGTAATCGCCCAGCGAGAATTTGTTTCAGAAGCTTTTGGTTTTTCCAATAATTTTGAAGCATTATAGTATGAGAAGCGCTCTTGGTTTGAACCAATAATAAACTTTGGGGTGGAGTTTGATACTTCGGCAATACCATATTTTGAAACTAAGCTGTCTTCAACATTCAAAACTCCTAAAGAGCTGCGTCCAGTTTGAGCAAAGCCATCAACTAACTGTTGAGTCAGTGAAATTTGTTGCTGAGTTTTAACCGTAATTTCATCACCCAACAAAACAGCAAATGGCTCATTACCAATAATTTTTTTTCCACACCAAACTGCGTGGCCCAGACCAAGGGCTTGCTTTTGTCTAATAGAAATAATGTTGGCCATGTTTCTAATATTTTCTAGACGTTCTAAAATTTCTGTTTTTCCGTCTTTTAGTAGTCGATCTTCGAGTTCATAGGAGGTATCGAAAAAGTCTTCAATGGCATGTTTGCCTCTACCAGCAATAAGTACGATATCCTCAATTCCTGATTTTACAGCTTCCTCTACAACATAGAAAATGATAGGGGCGTCGACAATGGTGAGCATTTCTTTGGGGACCGTCTTGGTTGCGGGTAAAAAACGTGTTCCTAGACCTGCTGCTGGAATTATGGCTTTTCTGATTTTTTTCATGGAGTTAAAAATCTCAAACGTTTTAAAATGAGGCAAGAAATAATCCCATTAGAGATTAAAGACAAAATGTGTTATTCTGTCGCAACGGGGGAGAATTCATGCTCGTAAGGTCCTTTGCTGAAAAATTAAAGCGCAGGAAGCTTCTAACCACTTCTGGTTTTGCTCTTGTTTTAACCTTATCTTTTTTATTACTGTTTCAAAATTGCGGTAAAGCGGGCTTTGACTCCTCTGCCGATGGATCTACCAATACATATAACCCTTCAACAGCAGCTCCGTTTGCCTTCTCTGCAAGCGTTGATATGATCACTTATAATTCTTGTAATAGCCAATCTTCCCAAGGGCAGACCTTCACTTTTAAGATTGGCAGTTATGAGAAGAGCTCCTCTTCTTCAACTTCTTTAACTGCAAATTCATCACCAAAATCTGGAGTGAAATTAACTAAAGAATTTTTGGACTATACAAAGTCTAAATTGAAGCCTGATTATCCCAACAACGATTTAACTACAGAGCAAATTCAAATGTTTTTGAAAGAGTCACCAGGAAATAAGGGAGTTCAACCACAAATTTCCCTTAGATCAATTAATAAAGGTAATCGTTTGGGTAATGTTTACTATAAGGGTTCAAGTCCTTCTATTGGAATTGATATTTTAACCCAACTTGGTGATTTGACAGATATCAGATGGGCTAAATCGTTAATCGAGTCATCTTATGGACAAAGCAAGATTAACTATGTTCAATTTTTTCCAGATGCGGCGGGCGATGCGCGTAACATAGAAGCTGTTCTGCACTTTAACTCTAACGAGCAAACGGCCGAGGCCTATAGAAATGCTTTTAATAAAAATGGAAGTTGTGGTGGTTCTGCTTGTGATGCTCAGATTGTTGTTGGTTTTTCTTATCCTGATCAGGGAGGTCTTATTTCTCCAGAGGCAACTCAGACAGATCTTCTGACAACTGCTTACGGAAGAGGTTATCAATTAACCTTTCAAATTCCCACATCCAGTGCTGGAAGCTGGCCTTATCAACCAAACAACCAAGTGGCTCGAGTGGATGAAACAGATTTACTCACTGGCAAAGTTATTACTGATGAGCTCTGGGATTGTGGCGCCAAGTTTCGTATCGTTAGGTCAGAAGATGCCTATTTTCTATGGTCTAATTTAGATGCTGTTGTCAATCAAGCTGTCACAAATGATGGAAATATAGATTCTGCCAACAAGGAAACAGTTAAAGCTTCTGTGAAGTTGAACTTGGCGCAATACTATCAGTACTATAATACTGATGGGAATTTGAATATAAACGTAAGTGGCGCTGTTGTTAACTCGGCAGTTACAACTGCAGGTTTGTGTCCTAAAATGAGTTATACGAAACTGAGTGAAGTCCCTAATCAGAATTCGATTTATGGAGTAGGAATATATGCTGGAAAAACCTACGGTGAATTGTTAGAAATTTTTCGACGACATTTACCTGATAACGAATGGGACATCAATCTTGAGTATGGGTGTGTTGTTCCAAAGAAGTTTAGCTGTTATCCAGATGAGACTCGAAGTATGACTGAGGGGGGAACTTTTTTTAATAAGTATAAAGTCTCTTATCAAACAAACTTGTCTTGTCATCATAAGTTTGACTCTGGTTATTATAAAGCAAATAAATTAGATGCTTCCAATTTGCCTCCAACTGATTATTGTACAGAATATGTAACAGTCTGTAATAAACGGTAAAAGTTGCGCCTAGACTCTTTCTGCAAATTAATAATATCTTATGCTAAAACTTTGTCTTATGCTGAAATCTCGTGCTAAAGTTGAGTGAAGATGAAAGTATTTATTTTTATAATTATTTCCTTAAGTTCATTAAGGCTACTGGCCTCTATAGGCACCACAGCTCAAAAGAATAGTAGTGTTTCTTCGGCGCTAGGAGGTGCTGGTGTTGCAGCTGTTTCTGCTGGGGATATTAGCAGTCTTAATCCTGCGAGTTTAGTGTTCTTATTTGGTTATAATTTTTATTCTAAGTACCAGCCAGGAGAGATGGCTATTGGTATTTCAGATAATACAATGGATGCAGCTGTTCCTGCGGCAGTGTATACCTATCAAAAAAAGGATTTCAAAAATTTTAAACTGACTTTTGCAGAACCGTTGGCTAAGCGTGTCGCTTTGGGTGTTTCTTTGAGTTATTATCAAATCATGCAAAATCAAAAAAGCTCCAACCTTGCGAGTGCTGATGTTGGGTTAACCTATTTGCTGAGAAGTAATAAAGCACTAGCATTAGTGCTTTATGATGTGAATAAATCTCCAGACACTTGGCCGGAAGACTTTCAAGTTCATTCGAAGATAGGTTTGGGTTACCATTATGTTTATAAAGGCTTTTTGCGCACTCGAATTGATTATTTAAGTGGAAAGAATTTTCAGTTTAATTCTGGAAGCTGGATGCTTGGCGTGGAAAACTATTTAAATAGATGGACGATTGTACGTCTTGGATACCAAGAAAACTCAAATAATATTAATGACTTATATACTATTGGTTTGGGATTTGATTTGCCAAAATTTAAACTCAACTATGCGTATTTAACCGAGACTATAGATAATTCTCAAGTGAGGCATTCCGTTGACTTAACGGTTCCTTTTTGATAGTTCCTATTGCTCTTGTACAATTAGGAGAAATAAATGGCATCAAAAACTAGAAAAACAAAGATCATCAGAAAAAGAAAATTAGCTAGAAAAGGCGTTAAAAGAAAAGCTAAATTAAGAACACAAGGTACTTCTAAATCAGATAAAGTTTTATTTGGTGAATAGTATTTAGTTGATTTATTTGCGTTTTAAAAGGGTGGGTTTTTGAGAAACTTCACCCTTTAAGTCCCATATAAAGGGCAATTCTACCCAGCCTTCTTGTCCAGGATAAAACTTCCATTTTTTCAAAGCTTGCAGAGTTTTTGCATCTAGGGATCTGTGTCCTGAGGACTTGACTAGTTTGAATTCAGTTAATCTGCCTTCTTTACTTACAAACCCATTAAAAACCACAGTACCAGAAATTTCTTGCAGTCTTTCTTCATCGCTGTATTGAGGTTTAATATTGCCTGGGGCTTGTCTTAGATCTTCTAATTTTCTGATTTGTTCCTGTCCTTGGCTGCCACTTCCAGTTCCTTTTTCCCCAGAACCATTACCATTAGTTATTTCTGATCCACTTCTAGAAGTTGATTTTTGTTTTTGAATTGAGATCTGTGCTTGTCTAACTAGTTCATTTTGTCTGGCTTGAGCTAGAGAGGCTTTTTCATTTTTTAGATTTTGAATTCTTTCATTAGCTTTAGAATCAAGGTTGGAAAGATCTTCGGTTAAAGCAGACGATTTATCACTAATATCTTTCAAATTGGATTCAGACAAATCAGAAAATTCTTTTTCAGTATTGTTAATATGTGAGTCATCTGAATTTTTTAAAGTATCTAAGTCTTGGTTTAGATCTTCAAGTAGCACATCTGAAGCGACAGGAGCTGTGCCATCAACTATACTTGGATTCAATTCAGGATCTTTGATGTCAGCTAAAGATAAATTCTCTGCTTTTAGATTTACATTGTTATTTTGCGAAGCTGTTGCTTTATTAATAGAAAACTCAGAAACAGGGCTTTTATGAGGAAGTACTTTTTTTATAGCTACTTTGCTATTAGTAGTAGTTGCTGCCACTTTACTTGGTTGAGATAGTTGTTTTAGTTGATTTTTCACTACAGGATTATCTACGACTGAGTTTGTTGAATCTTCAAGTGTAGAAATTGGAAGGTGTTTCTCTGATTTACTAGAGGAATCAACTAAAGACGTTGGTGATATTTGAGAGGAGGAATTTCCTTCAAAGCTAACGCTAATAGGGATTAATTCTTTTTTTTCATCCTTTTGAGGAAGATCCATTTCAGCTTTAACGATAAACAAAACTAATAAAGAATGTAATAAAATAGAACCCGATAAATAGCGCTTAAAACGAGGAGGTGAAATAAAAATATTGTTATTAAGAACTTCAACTGTTGGAATCTTCGCTAGAATATTATTGTTAAAAGAAGAGTTGTTGAATAAATCTTCAAAACTAAGTTGTCTTTCATCAATATTGTCGCTGCTATCGATAAACTCTGGAGGTTTGGTATCAGATTTAACTCTAAAAGAATTAGAATTTAGAGAAGTTTCTTTGGGTAGACTAAATGAAAATTTTTCTCGAGACGATGCTTTTTCAACAAGGTGATTACTTTCCAATTCCATTCGCATTAGCATTACAAAATAAGTGCCCAGTATAAAGATATCTATTAACTATGAGGTGTGGCTTCTAGGAATTACTTTCATAAAGGTCAAAAAAAGTGACACTATGGAAATGTGACCTTTAATTTAGGTAAAGTTATAGGTGAGACGAAGATTGCATTGTTTGGGATGGGGATGTTCACAAGTGATGAAATTAATGATGCAAATCAAATTCGAGCTGAGATTCGAAGGCTAAAAAACATATTTCCAAATTTATAATAAATTACTCATAGTAACGACACCCCCATGAAAATTTCACTGGTGCAACAATTTACTTGTAAAACAGCTAACATACTCATTTTAAAAGCTAAATAGTGTCTCATTTTGAAAATTTAGGGACTAAGTTGAGATGCTTCTAAAGTTTGTTCAAAATGTTGACGATAGATGTACTGTGATTAAACAGGATCAAAGAACAAATAAGGAGTCTATATGTCATTAATTAACTGGAATGAGTTTGAACACATCCATGTAATCAAAAAGTTGAAGCACATTTTGAGTTCATGGTGGAATATTGATGTGGTTTTTACTGATGAAAGAGGAGAGCTAAAAGGGTTTGATAATAGTAAAAATATTTTTCACAATCCAGCAATTGGTTATCTAATTGAAAAAGAGTCAGGTAAGACAAACCTTGGGGAGTTAGTTTCTAAAGCACTAGATGATTTGCGAACGACAAATAATAAGTATTCACTCAGAAAGTGGGAAATGACTGGTTTTGATGTCGGTGTATTCCCAATTATGATTGAAAATGACTGTGTTGGTACAGTTGTTGGAATTGGCTATTTTAAAGATGAGCAAGTAGTTCAAAGATTACCAGAAGTCAGAGAGCGTTTGGCAGCCTTTGGGGTCCCTTCAGATTTTATTGAAAAATTAGTAGTTAGAATGAAATATCTTGATGATCAAGAAAGACAACATTTTTGTGAATTATGTGAGCTTGTTGCACAAGAGGTTGTGACACTTCATTTAGAGATTACTAGAAGAGATGATAGAATTAGAGAACTTAATAATGAATTAGGAAAAAGATTTAAATACGATTCTATGATTGGAAAATCTAAACCCATGCAAGAGATGTACAGCCTCTTGGATAAAATCAAAGGCTCTGACACAACCGTTCTGATTCAAGGTGAGAACGGAACAGGAAAAGAGTTAATTGCTAAGTCAATTCACTATCATTCATCTAGAAAAGACAAGGCATTCATTGCTCAAAACTTTACGGCGATTAATGATAACTTATTGGAAGCTGAGTTGTTTGGCGCTATTAGAGGTGCCTATACTGGTTCTGTAAAAGACAGAAAAGGTTTATTTGAAACTGCTGATAAGGGTACTCTTTTCTTGGATGAGGTTGGAGATATTTCACCTTCGATGCAAGTAAAATTATTGAGAGTTATTCAAGAAGGTACTTTTATGCCTGTGGGATCTACAGAAACTAAAAAAGTAGATGTGAGAATTTTGGCAGCGACGAATAAAAATTTAAAAGAAATGATTGAGCAAGGAACGTTTAGAGAAGATTTGTTCTATCGTTTAAATATCATCAATATCCGTGTTCCACCTCTTCGTGAAAGAAAAGAAGATATTCCATATTTGGTTGATTTTTTCTTGAAAAAAACTTCAGAGCAAAAACACGCCGGAGGTGTTGCGAAGGTTCTTACCTCTAGAGCTTTAGAGAAACTATATGATTATGCATGGCCAGGTAATGTCAGAGAGTTGCAAAATGAAATTGAAAGAGTTTATGTTTTATCAGGAACAGAAACTAAGATCACTGCTGAAAGCTTATCGCCAAAAATTCTAGAATCGGCTGAAACGAATAAAGTTCAAGGAGCAAGAATTCATGGCAGACTTAAAGATGCCATCCAAGAACTTGAGCGAGAGATGATTCGTGAGGGTTTGCGACGAACTGGTTGGAATAAATCAAAGTTAGCGAAAGAACTAGGTATTAGTAGAGCTAATTTGATTGATAAAGTACAGCAATTTGGTTTAGATAAAAGAAAAATTGCAAGATAGGCAGTTAGTTAAAAAATTATATTTTATATAAAAAAATCCTGGGCTTAAAACTCAGGATTTTTTATTTTTTACAAGACAGTCTTTTTATAAGTCAAAGTGTAATTAAGAAACAATTATATTAAATTGATCAATAACTGAACGTAGAAAAAATTCATTTTCCAAAAAACTAGTAATTATTAAGACTTAATTAACCTTTTTAGCGTTACTTTTTTTCATATAGATAGTAGCGAAGAACGGCATAGGATTTGTAATATCAAGCTGTGGGGGTGTTGTATGTGGGAAGTAGATGAACTTTCATCTATTAATAAGCTGAAATCTTTGATTAAAAAAAGATACGGTAAGGGGTTAGAAATAAGTCGCTTGACTGAGTTAAATTCAGTTTCATCAAAAACTGATTATTTTTTTAAAAAATCAAATATGATAATTCCAATTGTACACGATGAGGCGTACTTAGGAACTGCTATCATTGAGCAAGCAAGTGATATTGATAAAGAGCAATTATATACATTGTCATTGCTTGTAAAAATGACTTTAACTCCAGCATTGTTTTCAAAATATCAACAGCTATATGAAAATAATGCGAATGCTTTAGATGAGTCATTTTGTGAAAATTTAGTTTTTTCTTCCAAAGCGGAATTAGAAAGCCAGACAAGTGCTGAAGAGTGTGGAGTGATTTCACAGGTATTACACCTCAATGGACTTCCTGAAATTGTTTTAAAGGTAGCTCATCAAATTCATGAGTTAGATCGTCGCTGGGGTTTTGTGCCTTTAGAGGATTTAAACATTCAAATTGCTAGTGTTGAAGATATTATGAAATTGGGGGCAATGACTATTTTTATTCGAGATATTCTTACTCTTGATATTGAAAAACAAAAAATACTAACCCAGTATCAAAAACAATTCGTTAAAGGAAACTCAGCCTACCCCTTGGTGATTATAGGTTCAAACCTTCATTTGTCAGCTTTGGCAAGTCATCATAAAATCAGTGAAGGGCTAGTTGAGTGTCTCGATGAATATACATTTGAAGTAGATAAAGCGCCGTTAACTTATAAAAAATTGAAAGAAGTGACTGAGTTAATGTTTTTTAAATAGTTTCCTAGACTTGAGTCTTGTGAATTTTAAATATTTTTTTAAAAAAATATTTGGGTTGTTACAACTTGTGAGACATAATTTACTAAGATCTGGCATCTTTAGTGTAATAGCTGGTGCCAGCATTTTATAAAATTAAAGGAAAACATTGTTGGATAAGGACCAGGTTGTGCAAATTTTTTTAGAAAAAACCTTGAAGAACTCATCTTTTAAAATTCTTCCCCTTGCTGGGGACGCTTCAACAAGAAAGTATTATCGTGTAGTGCTAGATAACACATCATGGGTTTTGATGTCATGGGATCCTTTTGACCCAATTAAATACCCTTTTACTAGTGTTCTAGAGCATTTTCACCAAAGCCATGTACATGTTCCTCAGATTGTGGCTATGTCTCCAGAGGATGGTTTAGTTCTTTTAGAAGATTTGGGAGATCTGACTCTTGAGAGAAAGTTTTGGGAGCAGCAAAACCCTGAAGGAGCCTTTCTATTCTACAAATTAGCAATAGATGAGCTTATTAAGATTCATTTTGAGGCTAGCAAAAGTAAGAAGCCATGTACTGCTTTTGATATCGAGTTTAATGTTGAAAAGTTTGTTTGGGAAATGAATTATGGAAAAGATAACTTAATCAAAGGAGTTTTAAATTTTAAGTTAAATGAAAAGGTAGATTTAGAAATTCAGAATGTTTTTCATAAAATATCAACGGAATTGCATTTACAACCAAAATTTATTTCTCATAGAGATTATCACTCAAGAAATCTGATGATTAAGTTAGATAAAATGTACGTCATAGATTTTCAAGATGCTAGAATGGGGCCTGTTCAATATGATCTTGTGAGTTTGATTAAAGATTCCTATGTGGATATCACCGAGGATTTTGGGGAAAAGATTCTGAATTACTACTTACAGGGAGCCAAAACAAGTTTAAAAAATTTTTCAGAAGATGAATTTTATCATATCTACGAATTACAAAGCATTCAGAGATGCTTTAAGGCTTGTGGCAGCTTTGCTAGTTTTTTCCATCAAAGACAAGACCGAAGATATTTGAAATATTTGAATGGAACTTTGAAAAAAGTTATGAAAAGCCTAACAGCTTTTCCAGAGTACAAAGTTTTTTCTGATATCATTATTGATTCAGGAGCGCTTGAGAAAAAATTTGATTTATTATGAAAATCATGTTGCTAACTGCGGGTCAAGGTACGCGACTAAGACCCCATACAGAGAGAATTCCTAAGCCAGCAATTCCTTTTTTGAATATGCCATTGTTTTTGTATTCAGTGAATTTGCTGGCAGAGTTAAGTCCTAGGCAATTGGTTTTTAATACTTTTCACCTGGCAGAAGAGCTTAAAAAGACGGTTTTGTCCTCTCATTTGCAACAAAAAATTACTTTTAGTGATGAAACTATTTTACTTGGAAGTGGTGGTGGAATTGGCTTTGCTAGAGATCATTTTCAAGAAGATCCAGATTTTATTTTAGTTAATGGTGATGAGGTTATAATTCCCAAGGAGAATCAGCAATTATTAAAAGCTATGGAGCAACATCGTAAGAGCCGAGCTATAGCTACAATTTTAGTAACCGATCACGCAGGGGTCGGTACTAAGTTTGGTGGGGTTTGGTTAGACTCAGATAATAATGTACTAGGATTTGGAAAAACCCCTATTACTGGAGCTATAAGAGCAAAGCATTTTATTGGTGTGATTATTTTTTCAAAAGAAATTTTTAAATATATTCCTCAAGGTGAATCAAACATTTTGTATGACAATATTATGTCAGCAATAAGGCAAGGTAGTATTTGTAAAACATTTGATTTTAAGTGTGAATGGTTTGAAACGGGAAGTGAAAAGGATTTTCTTCATGCAACTGAAAATTGTTTAAAAATAATTTCAAGGAACAATGAAGGAGCTGATTATTTGCAAAAGATGTTAGAAATATATGCTCCTGACTCGAAACTGATCATCCAAAATGACGGCATTTTTCTTGTAGATAACTCGAGTGAAGTTATTATGTCGCAGTTAAGTGGTAATGTAATAGTTGGTCATCACAGTCAGTTATCACCAGCTTGCCAGATTTTTAATAGTGTGATTGGACATCAGATTACAGTAACTCGTCAAAAAAATGGAGTTACTGTGCAAGACAAATTGATATTATTTTAAATGTTTATTGAAGAAGCCAAAAGTGTGGCCCCACTCCATCATTTTATTTTCTTTTTTAATAGTTCCATGCCCTTCGTCAGCAAAAATAATAAGTTGAGTAGGAAGGCCTTTTTTCTCCATAGCTTCAAACATTTGAATAGCTTCACCAGCTGGAACCCTAGGGTCGTTGGCTCCTTGGATAATTAGTAATGGTCCTTGAACTTTAGAGATATAATTAATAGGCGATAAGCGTTTTAAACTTTCTAAGTCTGTATTCAAGTAGCCATACTCTTTTTCTCTTAGAATTCGACGATAAGGTGCTGTGTTTTCTAAAAAGGTAACAAGATTACTCATCCCAACGTTAGCTACTCCTGCATCATAGGCTCCGGCAAAATAGGTCATTCCCATTAATGTTGAATAACCACCGTAACTACCCCCAAAAATACCGATCTTTGGTATTTTCCCTTTTTGGCTCCAATTTTTTTTAATCCAGATAGAGCAATCTTCAATATCGGTAATTACTTTTTCTCTTAAAGGCCCATTATCAGCTTCTAGCCATTTCTTTCCATAGCCAGTACTACCACGGACATTAGGTTCAACAAAGATGAAATTGTTTTCTACAAATAATTGAGCGAAAGGGCTAAATCCAGGAAGACTTTGACCTTCTGGCCCTCCATGGAAATGAACAACAACGGGACAAATGTTCTTTTCACAAAAAGTTGATCTCCTAACGAACATAGGAATAGGAGTATTGTCTCTTGCTGTATAATATTCCAATTTAGCCGGCGAGTTTTTGGAGATATCTATTTCAGGCACAAATGGAATATTCCACTGTTGTAATCTCATTTGTGGAATTTCAAGAGAGTAGATTGTTCTAGGTGACTTGTAGCTTGAAGTACTTAGCATAGCAAAGTCATTTGATTTTCCAAATGACAAGCGAACATGATCAACTTCTTTGAACCTTGGAAGAGCAAGAGCTTTCAGCTCACCGCGATTTGAAACATTAAACAGTTTAGTTATGGTAAAACCATCTTTATTTAGTTCATAACTTAGCAAAGTTCTTTCTTTATTTACAGAAAATGATTCTATATCGAAATTATTTTCATTAGCAATAATGGTTAATTTATTGTTTTTTAAAGTATAAAGTGCCTTTGCGTCACCTAATTCTGCTGTAAGCACCAGGTAGCTGTCCTTTTCTTTTAAAAAATTAACATTATAGAAATTATCTTTGCCTTGTCCTATAACTGCTTTTTTTTCTTTCGTTGCTAAGTTGAATTCGAAAATTTCATACGCTGAATTACCTTTAATATTAGCTAAAAGAATTCGATCATCTTCATGATCATTGATAATCCAATAGCCTTTTTCTGCAAAAATTTTTTCAATTTCTTTTGTTTCTAAATTCATTTTGTAAACGTAGAAGCTGTCAGCGCTTTCTTCGTTGGAGGTAAAAAATAAAAACTTTGAGTCGTCACTTACAAATTGTACAGAGGCTTTGACTTTTGGCTTGTGATAAAGCTTTTCTAAAGGACCGCCAATTGTTGGCTGTCTATAAATACCAGGATTTTCTTGGCCATCCACGTCTCTTTCTAAGAGTAAATATTTTCCATCGGAGGTGATGTCTGCAAGCATGGTAGCATCTTTTCCCCCCGTGAGCTGAACTGGAAAAGATTTAGATCCAGACATTTTCCAAACCTGGCGATTACCGCTAATGCCCCAATTAAAGAAAAATTCGTTTTTATTTTTTGGATTAAATGCGCCAGCACCAAGTGATTGAATATCAGTGATTAGGGAAATTTTTCCCTTAAGTTCAGAATTTAACTCTGGAGGAGTAAAGCGCTTTAAAGTCTCTTTACTTACAGAATCAATCCCAAAGCTTTTATAGCCATCATTGTTTTTTAAATTTTTCTGGCTACATGAAATTAAAAACAAAAAAAAGAACAAACGTATTGTTTTCATTGTTATTTTCTCCTGAAGTTACAAGAGTATGAGAATCAATAACGTTTGCAATGTTTTTTTATTGAGGGATTGGAATCATCTGAGAGGGGTCAAAGAAAGCATCTTGTTTTTCTTTTGTTTTGTAGCGCCTTGTCATCATATTGAAAATGTTTTCAGCAGCTACACCAATGCGCTCTCCATTAAAATTCTTAGTTAATCCAGCGACTTTACTTCCAGAGCTAGCTGGGTTTCTATTTCTAATAGCGGCCAAAGAATTTCTTGAACTTTCTGCAGAGCTAGCGGAACTGTATTTAGGTCCTGCACCGCCATCACTAAATCCATTTTCAGCTGTCGCTGCTCCAATTCCAACCACGTCGTCTTTTTTAAGACCCAATTTTTTTAAAGCCTCTGCTTCAAACTTAGCGTTAGCCTCCAAGGCACTACCTACGTCTTGGCCAGAAAAACCAGCTTTAGAAAGACTATCTTTATCAGTCAGTGAATCAGCACTATAGCTTTTTCCATTAGGTGTAGTTAGAATTCCTGACTTAGAATCAAACTTAAATCCTTTAAGACCATTTCCACTTGAAAGAGCTGTTTTTATTTGATTCAGTTTTTTTGTATCAGCAATTTTAGAAAGCCCTTCGTCTTTTGTAGAGTCCACCTTTGAATCTAAATGATCTATCTCTGCCCCAGGATCACCAAAAGGATTTGTCGAGCTAGTGTCCATACCAGTTAAACCCGCATCATAAGCAGCGCCACCATTTGATTTAGCTTGAGAAAATGACTGAGCTCCCATTATAAAATGTAGAGCGGCTAAAGCACAGGCAGTGGCGTGGTGTGGACCACATTGACTTGCATACATAGCTCCAACTCCCATGTTTACAACACCAATAACTTTACTCAGGGTCTGTGAACTTTTATTCTGACTTTGTGCTTTATTAGCACTTTCGTTTAATTTTGCGCCACTACTAGATTCGACTTTCACAACAGCACTCTCTCCATTACCTGCCGTAGACGTTGAAGTCGAGGTATCAGCAGCACTCGCCGTAAATGAAATCAAGAGACTAAGTGCAAGAGTTAAAAAAGTTTTATAAGTTACAGTCATTTTAAATTTTCTCCTCTAGGAAGCGGGCTCTATTTAGCGGTTTAAAAAAGTAGATTTGTTTTCATTGTATCGAACTTTGATTTTATCAAAATTCGATTTACCAGCATTTGAAGTCACTTGATTTTTCCAGTCCTGGCCAGCCATTTTTTTTCCCGCGTTAATTTGTGCTAAATTTCTTAACTGACTTTTTTGCGCGGAATTACTTGAGAAAGGAAAGCGAAATCCCCCACCGCCACCACCACCGCCAGAATCTCCACTAAGAATATCTGCTTTAGCTGTGGCAGCGTTATTTTCAAGCTTATCACCATTTCCAGCACTACCGCTAGAAGAACCACTTAAGCCCGCACTACTTGCTCCACCACCGGCACCAAGGCCACCCGTTCCAGAGCCATCATTTTTATTATTTTTTGTTAGGTCACCTGGAAATTGTGAACCACTGTTGGTATTAGCTGCTGTAGTTAATCCACTGGTTGCTCCATTTAAACTAGAGCCACCAGAACCACCTGCTGAAAGTTTTGAGTTAGTGGCAAGCGTAGTATCTACCCCAGAACAGCCTTGAATTCTAGGGTTAGCTTTACATATACATATAGGCTTGTCTGCATTTGCTGATAAGCCACAATCAACAATGGTGCTCGCTACTTTACACTCTGTTTTTTGTTTGTTTTCATCCTTAGTACAATCTACCGCTGTTGGTGTTTTGGTCGCAGCAGTATCTTTCTTACATTGTTCAGCCATAGCTTGTGACTGAGCTAATGTCCCTAAATTGATAATCGACATACCTAGTAAGGTTGCAATATCCACTTTACAAACACTGGCTTTTGCAACAAGTGTGCTTCCAGTAGTTGCGAGTTCTTTTTTTACAAGAGGCTCAATATTTCCTTGAAGAAACATCAAATCTTGTGAACAAAGTGAAGCCATTGGACTCATCACTTCACCTGCGCAGGCAGTTAATTTTGCTTGTACAGAAGCTACTGCCGATTGGAATTTAGTCAGTTCTGCCGAAGATTTAGAGCAGCTTAAATCGCAAGTTTTTTGTAGAATTCCACAAGTCGTTGTATATGCAGCCATTCCCATTTTAGCAACATTCATGGCCTTACTAAAGTTGTTACAAGAGTTTGTAATACCTTGGGCAACTCCCATTAGGCCTTGTATTTGTGATAAGGTAGATATTAATGAAGGACTTGTTTCTGTATTGCAAGCGCTTGCAGTTGTAGCAAACTTACCAGTGCAAGATATAGCGGCTTCTTGTAAGCTTGCACAGAGTGGGGTCAGAGAACCTTTGGCTATGGGACTAAGTAGTGCGCTACAAAGCTCTGCAAGAGTTTCCAAGCCCGTTGGGCCATCAGCAGTTAAAATTTTGGCATTCTGAGCAGAGCCTGCAACGGCAGCCGCTGGTTCGGCAGTGGATGCAGCTGTGGTCACGGGAGCGGCTACGGATGTGTCACTCGCTGTTGGAGCTGGTTCTACAGAACGAGGAGGTGGGGTTGTTGTCGTTGGAACGGCAGATTTTGTATTTATTGGAAGCCCAGAGTTTTTCAACCCAGCTTCATAGTTATCACCAGCTGTTTTGCTAGAAATCGCACCAAATTCCGCTGCAAAACTGAGGTGATCAACAAATAACAAAAAAGAAATCAGTAGCATCTTTTCGACAGAGAATTTTTTTAAAATTTTTCCACGTCTATACATTAATTTCCCCCATAGATACATTATCGGTGAAATCGGCAGTTTTCTTATAGGAAAAAGCTTAAGATTCTCATCTTGAAACATTTTGATGATAGGATGTTGAAAAGTTAATTATCAGCTGAAACCTTTTTGATGAAAAAAAATCTCAAAATAGAGCAAAATCGCATAAATACTAAAAACCATCAGGAGGATTTAAAATGGTAGATTCTCCACCATTAAGACCAGAAGCTTTCATGTTGCTAAACAAAAAATCTTTAGAAATGATTTTTACCGAGTAACCAGTTCGCCCACCAGTAATACATTCTCCAGGAACTGATTCTCCAGCTTTTAAAAATTTGTTGTCTTCTTGAGGGTCTTTATAATCAGAGCTTGAAATCACTGGGGCCTGACAACTTCCAAAAAAACCAGAGGGAACTTCTTCATAATTAAATAATGATTTGTTGGTCCATGAAGTCAGCAGATGCACTGGATTTAAAACACTATAAGTCAGTTTTTCTTTAAAGTTTAAAAGTGCTGGTGAAATATCTGCTGCTAATTTGATTTGATCTTTTATTGAAAATTTCTCTAGTGTCGGATGTCCAATTCTAGCTCCTAGGTCTGGTCTTAGAAAACTTTGATCAAGTCCAACTTGCTTGAGTAAGCCATCTTTTAATTTCTTGTAATAGTTTTCATAGAAATTGGGTTCAATGGAATAATAGGTAAGGTCAAATTGATCGGGAGCAAGACCCGCGATTTCAAGGGCACGCATTCCAGGGAACTGATCTTCAAAATTATTCCAAGCTAGAATGTCTTTAGTTGTGTTAAGATCGATTCCTTCAGAAATTTTATACCAATCCTCTAGTCTTGGAGCTGGGTAGGCACCAGCGTTCAGAATAATATTGTCAGTAGTCGTTATCCCAGTATTAACCGTGCGATATATAGCTTTTGGTGATAAATTATAAAAAGCTTTGGTCATATAGGCTAAGGTTCGCCAAGAAGTTAGTCCATAGGGATCACCAACATATTTAGAGTAATTAGCAATTCTTAGAGGGTTTGCAAAAACACTAGGGTCACTACTTAAAGTTGCAAAATCTTTAATTCTTAAAGGCAACTGAGTGTCTATGCGATCGTTCGGACCACCTGTAGACTCGGGAGAGCTTTTAGGCCAGTTTTTATAATACCATGGCCCAACACTACCACCGAATGGTTTTGCATAGGCCGAAGCGGTGAGAGTGACATCTTCTGGAGCAAAAGGAATTTTTGGTTTTGAGCTTGCTTTTGCTCCAACATAAGCTTGGCACCAAGGGTTTTTTTCCACTCCTAAAATAAAACGATAAGTGTCGTTATAAAGCGATAGAGTTTCAGCGATATATTTGATTCTAGCTTTTAAGTTGGGTTTATCGTTTAGTTTTCCATTGTGATATGAAAATGGCATAGAGGCATTGTTACGGACATCATCAATGTTACTAATGTTCACTAAATCAAAATTTTTTGGTGTGTAGTTAATTTGAGTTGTCACTGGATTTTCGCAGTTAGCAAGATCTAGATAATAAATAGCAGGAAAGACACGAATTTCAGAGAGCCAGGGAGCTGGAGTATTAGTATCAGATCCAAGAGAGCCACAGCCATTGTGAGAGAGGCTATTATACATTTCAAAACTTAGATCTTTGGATTCACGATTTGCTTCGGTTAGATTTCTTTTAAATGTTTCCTCGGCCCCTTTTTTAACTGACTCGCCATTGATGTCTAAAAAATCATTTTTTTCTTTGCTCATACTTCTTGAAATTCTTGCGATAGTAATTCGACGCACATATTGATCTAACTGGTATGCCAACATAAAATCACCGACTGTCATGTAGTTATATGGACCAACAATGTGACAACGATTTAGGGCTGAGTTTTTCATTTGTTCAGTAATTGCTTTAGTCACTGATGCAAAACTAATGAATCCAGCGATGACCGCTGGTGGTTTAAAAAGACGAATGATTTCTGAGTCAACACGTGGGTCTAAGGTTTTTTTGCAAGTTGTTTCACCTTCGGGGACGATAGTTTCATTGAAAGGGTTATAAGTAATACAAAAAGGAGGTCTTAAAAAGTTTCCTCTATTTGGATCCGTATTGGGATCATTTGAAAACTCAAGATCCATATCAGGCTTGATGGTTTTATGTAAAAAATCATAGGGATGGAAGTGAGTATCACCAGCAGAACCTAGAACACGATAGCGCCAGGCTAATAATTTCCAACTTTGTCTCATTTGATAATTGATATGACCAATACTGTTTAATAATTCAGCTTGTTTCATGGCTCCATAATAGGCAGCCATGTCGACAGAGTTTTGTAAATTAATTTTATGGTGCACCACAAGACCCACATTAACAATCATAGCAAAGAAAAGAAACAAGACTTGAAAGATCAAAGCGACAAAGAGAGCCACTTGACCTTTCTTGCCAGTTATTAAACTCGTGTTACTTTTCAATAACTTCATAGTATTGTTTCTTTCTGCGGTTACAATTTAATGGAAGGGTTATTAAATAACTCTTTTCTTAGTCTAAAAACATTCAAGAAAACTTGCAAATAGTGATTGATAATTTTTTACACTCTAAATACATTTGCTTGATTAAAATTAAGCTCATAG
Organism: Pseudobdellovibrionaceae bacterium; assembly: GCA_013359135.1. GTDB lineage: Bacteria > Bdellovibrionota > Bdellovibrionia > Bdellovibrionales > Bdellovibrionaceae > UBA2316. The sequence goes on from JABWCN010000014.1 coordinate 48,904, forward strand.
AGAAAATATACAAGAGGTCTGTTCTTTAGTCAGTTATAGGATTTACGAATTAAAGAACTAATAATCAAGGAAGAGGATGATTTAGTGATTCAAAAAAGAAGATCATGGAAGAAAATAGCCCTTATTTTTAATCTGATACTGTACTCAAGTCTAGATGTCTGGGCTCAAAAAGACGTTTTATTTGAAGGTTTTTTTAAGGTATTAATTAATAAGCAACATATAGGTTACTCGATTACACGTTACGAGTATGATCCGAAAAGTAAAAACTTTTACTGCACTGTCTTTACAAGAACTGGGGCTTTGGGGGGAAATATTATTGAAAGCCTTAAAGCTGTCAGTGATGCTAATCTGGTTCCCTTGAACTATGAATACACCACCCTTATTACTGATAATCAAAAAAGCACATCAAAAAAAATTGAAGCTAAGTTTATAGTTCCTACAAAAAATAAAAAAAACAGTAAAAAAATAAAAATGATAGCTAGTGTTTTTCAAGATGGAAAGTTGACTAAGATAGAAAATGACTTACCAAATGATGAAGTTTTTTTAAGTTATTTTTTAGTATATAAGATGCTTAAAAGTAAGGTTGGGATTCAAACAGAGTCGCGATACACCTATGATTCTATTGCTGAAGAAAAAGCTGCTGTGATTAAAAAATCAGTGGCTACTGTGACAGGAGTTGAAGATGTCAATGGCGTTAAAGCGTATCGTGTAGAAAATAAATTTGATGAAAATCCATTTTTGAGTTTTATTACTGATAAGGGTGAATTGATAAAAGTAGTAACACCTACAACGGGAGTTGTTGCTGAGTTAGTTGCTAAACCTAATGAAGCTGTAGGAGAGTTTCCTTTTCCAACTAATACACTTAAAGAGTTGTATGGAGAAGTTCCCCTTGGGACGGCCAATATTCAATCTAAAAAATTGAAAGAAGAGGCATTTAAGTCTGTTACAGAGCCTCCAGGTGATAAAAAATTTGGGACGCCCGCTGGTGCCGAAATTCAGAGTAAAATAGAGACAATACAAAAACCAATTCCTAAACTAGATAAAGAATTAGTTTCACCAAAATCAAAGGAAAAATAATGAGTAAGAGTTTTGGTCAGTTGATGATCATTGGCATAGAAGGTAAATCATTAACAGCAGATGAGAAGAAGTTTATTGTAAATAATAATATTTCTGGTGTTATTTTAATGGGAAGAAACTGTGAAAGTCCTAAGCAAATTTCTGAACTTTGTCATGATATTCAATCTTTAAGATTCAAGATGCCAGATAAGGCTCCTCTCTTTATAGGTATTGATATGGAAGGGGGAAGAGTTCAGAGGTTGAAATCTCCATTTACTATCTGGCCTCCAGCAAAAAAATTAGGAGACTTAGATAATGCCACTGTAAGTTTTTTGTTAAGTCAAAAAATGGGCCAAGAGTTAAAAAGTGTAGGAATCAATTTGGATTTTGCTCCTTGTGTGGATATTTTTTCTAATCCTCAAAATACAGTTATTGGAGATAGGTCTCTTGGAGAGGATCCAGAGCTTGTTGGTAAGCATGCATCAGCTCTTGTTAGAGGTTTCATTAAATCTGAAGTTATTCCATGCGTGAAACATTTTCCAGGGCATGGTAATACATTAATAGATTCTCATGAAGATTTGCCTAAAGAAAATTCGGATTTAAAAAGACTAGAAGAGTTTGAAATGATTCCCTTTAAAAGAGCTTTCAAGGCAAGAGTTGATATGTGTATGACCTCACATATTTTATTTCCACAAGTCGATCCTAAATATCCAGCCACATTATCTGAAATTTTTGTGAAAAAACTACTTAAAGAAAATAACCGCTTTAAGGGTTTAGTGATTACTGATGACCTTGATATGAAGGCATTAACTAAAAATTATTCTCCAGAGGAAATACCAGTATTAGCGTTGAAGGCTGGATGTGATTTATTGCTTTATTGTAATGAGCCTCTATCTCCACCTAGAGCTTTAGAGGCTATTCTTAATGCTACTATTCAAGGAAGTCTTGATGAGAATTATCTTGAGAAGCTATCGCAAAAAGTGATCGCTTATAAGAAGGAAAAAATTCCTAACCCTGATCCGCTATCTTTTGAAGAAGCGATTCAGATTATTGGATGTCAGGAGCACCAGTCACTGGCTCAGGCAATTAAAGAAGGAAAAGTTCCAGAGGGAATTACTTCCTAAGCATTAGTCTTCATTAACCTTAAGGACTCCTTTGCAGGCTTCACAGTTTTGCTCTTTCCCCTTCCAGTCAGAAAGATCAAATTTGGTTTCAAAAGAATCCTGGACTTCTTTGGAGTACTTATCTTCAAAGAAGTTTATCCCAGTTAAACTTTCCAGTTCACGAATGGAGAGAGCTCTACTTTCGTAGGGGTCATTATCAATAGCATTATCAGTTTGAGGATAAAGAAATGCTATTCCATAGTGTTTACCTTCTTTGAAATAAGAAAGTACTTTGAAGTATTTTCTAGGAATGCTTGCGCACGACTTTAAACGATGTAAATTTTTTTCTAGTACTGGACCAGTATAAACTTCTAACTCTTCAACGCCACAAGCCCAGCGTCGAATATGACTTTCAAGTTTTTGCCAAGTTTTTTGATTCAGTCCAGGAGTTTGAGGAGACATATTTGTCATGTAAAAAGATTCTTTATTGATAGATTGATTCCAAACAAAATCTCCAGATGGAGCCATGTGTCCTCTGTCAAAACCAGACCCCTTAAAGCCACTGTCCGTAAGTATAAAGCTTGCGGGAATTCTTAGATTTTTAAGTGTCTCATCGGCGTAAAAACCATTAGATCTTTTACCACAGCTATTTTGTAGATTGCTTTTATGGATACGATGGAAAACATAGTTAGGGTTAAGGTGATAAAAGTTGTATGAAATATCATAGGCACTATGCTTGATTTTAAAGTCATAGGGGTTAAAACCTATCGTTTTAGTTTTCTTATCTTCATTGAAAATTTCTGGAAGAGTGTTAAAATTTTCAAGGCATTTTGTTTGAACATCATTTTGATCTTCAGGAATAGCAATTTTTCTACCTGCGAGAGCACCTTTTGAAATATTATTTACAAAAGTGTTTACATCTTCAAGCTGTGAAGTAATTTCTTTAAGACCAAGATTTTTATCATATTTAACTTCTAAAGGGCTAGAGATATCGTTTGATTGAGTAGCAACAAAAGTTGTTTGAGTAGCTTGCTGTGGAGGTTCATAAACTTGAGCTGTAGCCACATTTCTAGAATCGTAGAGTGTTACATCTTTATTTGCTGAGCGTGAGAGGGTATCGATTTCCTTAACACTGCAACTTTGTATGAGAAATCCAAAAAATAATAGCAACAACAATAACCTGTTTTTCATAGGTAAATCCTTTCAAGTGCAAAACTATATTCTATAAAAAGTAATTAACCATCACAAGTCTAGTATGAGGACTGTTAAAAAATCAGGAAAGAAGTCTATTTTAAACTGAACAAAAAAATGACGGAGTATTAGCAATTTTTGTCTTATTTCACTTTGAGACACAGTTTCATTTTTTAAGTGATTGAAATCTAACTAATAAATGTGGTTTCGGTATTGCTCACTTGAGTTAATAAGAGGAATCATATGAAAAGCTATCTACATTTGATTTTTAAAGTTTTTATTTCTTGGAATCTGATTTTTACTCATCATTTGGCAGTGGCCCAGGAAGCTGGTGCTTCAGGGAGATTGTCCTCGCAACAAGCTGGAGAAAGCTCACCTGAAGAATCTGTGGGTGGAACTTCAATTAATGTAAATGCTCATATTGGGCAAGATAAAGATGGCAAGACGGTGGCAGAAGTTGGAAGTGCTTCTGTAGAAGGAAAACTCACCACAGACCCTCAATTTAATCCATCAAATATTCGTCAGCTTTATATGATAGACAAAGAAAATTTTATCCGAAATTCTCAAATGCAAAAAGAATATATGCGTACTCAAAATGCAACAGCAGAGTGGCAAAAAACTATTTGGGGTTCTCAACTTAAAAGATTTCCTATGGAATCATTCTTGTTTTTTGTGGCTATTGGTGCTGTTAATATGGCCACTTTGATGGCGAGCTATGCCAATAATCCTCTGATTATGGAGCAGCACTTACAATCACTGACAGATCCTATCGGAAATTTATCATTCTTGGCATTTATGGTTGCTAATGGTTACACCACCCATTTTTTAGATAATCCACGCCTAACTGTTAGATTTCCAAAAGAAATAGAAAAGGTATTAAATGTTTCTTTGATGTATGGCCCAATGCTATCTCCTGGAGCGACCAAAGAACAAATCATTGCTGGTGCCAAACCTTACTTTGATTCAAAAGCAGTTTCCGCTGCGAAAAAAGCATATGGACATTTGCTGCCATATTTATCTATGACAGCTGGTTCTATGGCATCACATCTTGTAGGAGACATTTTACATTCTTTGCAAGCTTGCGTGAAAAGTATTACTCCCCCCGCTGGCGAGCAAGCAAACAAAGTGAGTGGTAAAGTAAAAGATCCATTGAATACATTAAGCCAAGATGCGTGTGATGTTGCATGGAGAGAATGGACTATAGAAAAAAAATACAATACATATGCACCAGCTTTAGCGACAATGATTGTTTCACAAGCTTTATCTACAGCCGTGTCTTGGGGGCTTGAAAAAGCGAAAACAGGAGCTTTTGATAATGGGGCAGCTGAAGGTTTGTCTTTGCTTGAAGCTAAGGGAAAAAAATCTTTAACTTTCAAATTTTTAGGAGCTGCTTTGTTTGATATGAATCCCTACGGTATGGGAGGCAAAGCTTATCGCCTTATCGCTCATGTCTCGAACCTTGCCATGTTCACATGGTTAGATCAGTTGGTTCATCATTGGGTTGATGATAAAATATCAAATATTAACTATGGTAATTATAATATTGCTTATAAGTCAGATGCTATCCCTAGAAAAGCAGAGATACTTTATGATCTTATTAATAAAGAGAAAGTCGACAAATATCAGAAGATGAGTCCTGCCTGTCAAAAGGATATTCAAAGTTACGAGTGTCAGTCACAAGATATTTTAGGATTTTTGCATAATTTCTCTGAGACCATGACCAAATGGAGAGATTTTAATAAGTCTAAGCCTTTGATGGCTCATCAGAATTGGTTGCAGTTAGTGAATAACTTTCAAGCCACTGAAGCAGCCACAAAATCATTTTATTCAGAATTTTTAAATGATCTACAGCAAACTGAATTTTACAGAAAAAATCCAACTCCTATAGATCCAAAGGCTTCAAGTAGAACAGCTGAAGAGAATCTTGAAAAGATTTTTGCAGACATGGAAAACATGCCTAAGGATGAAAATGGAGAAATTATTTTAGATAATACAAAGTTAAGAAATTTACCCAATAGTTTAAATTACATTCAGTTTCCACTTTATGGAGTAGAGCCCATATTAGAAGAAAAAGAAAAGTTTAGTTTTCAGTGGCGTAATATGTATATGGATAATCCATTTTTGTTAGAAAAACAACAGATGGAAAAAGTTAAGTTAATTGCAAAAGAGTTTACGGCATATATAAAATCTAGAGGACTAGATTCAGCAGAGCCCAAGAAAAATGCAGACATAGTAACTCGAGTCTTAAAAGGAATTAATTCAGAAAAACCAAATGAAATCGGACATGCTTTGAACTTAATGAAGTTTTATTCTTCAGAGCGAACAGCCGGTGCCACAGAGGTAACACAGAATATTTTTAAACTCTATTTAGATAAATTAGGAAACCCATCACCTTTATTGTATCAAGGAATGGGCTTCTCTTACGCGTTTGAAAATTCAGATAATCGTAAAGGAGCTTTAAAAGACATGGTTCTTCCACACTTTCTTAGTAACATGGGTGTAGCTTCAAGTTTTAGATTCAATAAAAAAACTGATTATATTTATTATCATATGTTGTGTGGCCCAGAGGCAGAATCTGAAAATATTATTAGTAAAAAATATTTAGATATTTTTGGTATAGAAACTTCTTTTAAATCAGGGATGCAATCCCACTTTATTCCACCAGCAATAGTTAAGAGTAATTTTAAAGCTGATCTATGTAGTCAATTTTTAAAATTTAAAAATTCTTCAATGATTTATACCGAAAGAGTAAAAAATACGGAAACTGGTGAGGTCTATGGCGGTATTTTTCCAGCTATTTATAAGAACTTAAGACCAGAGTTGCAACAAATAGTAGATTCAAAACCGATTTTTGTACTTGAAAGTAAAGTCAAAGTTAAGAACCCATTTGAAACTTGGTGGGAAAAAAATATAGAACCAAAAGTTATAAAGAAGTTAGATGAGTTTAAAGAAGATTATCATGAGATTGCAGTTGAATTGTTTCGAACCTACTTCAAAGAAGACTCAAGTTTGAGTGATGGTGTAGTGATGAACTCTGTGGTGTATTCAACCATGCAAGAGGCAAGGGTTTATTCCATGATATTAGAGCAAATCATGAAGCAGACATTGGCGCCAGAGGTGTATAGCAAAATGGTGGTTAAGAAAGCTTTTAATCAGAAACCGTTTAAGATTGCTTACAAACAAGATATCGTGTCTTTCCAAAAAGGTGCTTATTATCAAGATTTTGATGCTATAGAAAAGGGTCAAGTTCCTAAAGTTTTAAGTTTCCAGGAAAAAATTGAAGAAATTCTTATGATTTATCATAACACAGTAAAAGCCTTCCAAGTTGAGAAAGCCACTAATAGCAGGGGTCAGAGTATCGAGGTTATTAACCCTAAAATTAGCGAGATGGATATGAGTAAACTAGCCAATAGAGTGGATGACTTGGTTAAAAGTATTGATGCCGATCTTGATGGTGTGATCAAGCACTTATCGCAGTTCAATGATAAATATGCCAAAGCTATCAGTGCGATTGTTTTTATTAAACTTCAACTCGAGAGATTATCTAAAGAGCTTACGTTAAATTTTGAGATGGTAAATCTAATGACTCAGAAAACGACAGATTACGTTAAGAAAGAGCTTTCAGAGGAAGAAAAGAATATGAAGTTAGAAAGAGCTAAACGCGAAAAAGAAATGCTTAAAAACAAATGTGATCAACTTAAAGCTCAAGGAGGTCCAAAAATGGCTGGATGTTAACTCAAAAAAAGTCCCCCTGTCAAAATTCAAGACAGGACATTCAGCTAATAAGAAATAGGTATGAGTTACCACTTCGAAAAGCTGGCATATAAAGTGAATATTTAGAAAAGTATAAGTAATAAAAATAAAGATAATTTTAACAAAAATTAAATAATAAAAGGAGAAACAATGAAAAAATTATTAGTGATCACTCTAGCAACATTAGCTATGGCGTTCCAAGCATCTGCAGGTATCAAGGCCGCTGAAGTTCCTGAAAAAGCAAAAGAATTTGCAGCTAAATTAGAATCAATGAAACCAGAAGATAAAGAAGCTGAAATTGCTAAAGTTCTTTCTAGTGCTAACAACAAATATGGTATTAAAAGTGCTGATGTTAAATCAATGCTTGCGTTTCTTAATGAAGTTGGAGTTGCTGATTCTAACAAATTAGTTTCCTACATAATGAAGGTTGCCGAAGTAGAAGCTACAGGAGACAAAAGTGCAGTTAATTTGAAAAGTGCCGCTTTACAAGTAACTAAAGCCCTTATTGAAGCTTCTAAATTTACTGGTGATGCAAAAACAGATGCAAAAACTGTTTTGAATCCTTTCATTGGCGCTTCTGGAGTATTATTTGAGCATGCGAGTACAGATGGTGCTGCTTTAAATAAACTTGCTAATCAAATTTATTCAATGAATGTTGCTATTAATGCTAAGGCAAGAGGTGAGACTGTTAACCTAGAGGACGTTTCAAAAAAAGCATTTAAAAGATTCTTATTAGGAACTGATTCTAAACTTACTGAAGCAGAAATTGAAGCTCAATACAGAAAATGGAAAGAAGACTGTAAAGCTTAATGCTTAAAGTCCAATTGCAAAAAAGGCTAAGTTAAATAACTTAGCCTTTTTTTATTTGTGTTGAGCTTTGTATTTTGTCTAAATTTAAAAAAAGTATTCAAATTTGTATTTAAATCACTTTTACAGATAAAATTTTTATTTCCTCAACAGGCCTATCAGCAATACCAGTCCTTACAAGAGATATTTTTTCAACGATATCATAACCTTCTATAACCTCTCCTAAAACAGAGTGTTTTCCATTTAAAAAGGGAGTAGGAGCAACGGTAATAAAAAATTGAGAACCATTAGTATTTGGTCTGCTAACATTGGCACTAGAAAGAATACCCACTTTGTTGTGAGTTAACTCAGGATGATATTCATCATTTACATTGTACCCAGGTCCACCAGTTCCATTACCTAAAGGACAACCAAACTGAACCATAAAATTAGGAATGACTCTGTGGAAAATGATTCCATCATAAAAAGGTCTTTTTACTTTTTCTCTAGTTTTAGGATCAACCCACTCTTTAGTACCGTTAGCAAGTCCAGCAAAATGTTCAACCATGTTTGGCACTTTATCTTTGAATAATTTGATTTTGAAGTTTCCAGCTGTGGTCTCAAAATGAGCGATCATCTTTTCTCCTTAAATTTCATGAAAGTCTGTAGTATTTGAAACTATAGACCGTAGTTAATTACTTGAGTTTATAAATTTGAGTTTTTTTGAAAGAAAATTTATTTCTACTTTTTCCAGAATGAAAACTAAACGCCACCAGAAAAAAAGCAAGAATATAAATGCCTAGAATTCGTTGCCATGGAGAGGTATTTGATTTTCTGTTTTTCATAGCCTTTCTAGATATAGAGATAGCTTCCTAAGGGCAAGACGCAGCGAGACGTCAAAGCTTAAAAACTAGTCAATATTAGAGGACCATTTGGGTTTATAATAGTTATAGTTATCCTGAGTCACAGAACGTTCTTCGGTTCCAGAAATGTTGGAAAAATAGATCTGATTTTTACCACTACGATTACTAGTATAAATCACAAATCGTCCGTCGGGAGAGAAGCTTGGGTCCTCATTATCAGCAGCTTTGCCATTTTTTTTCTTTGCAGAGGTGAGTCTAATCATTTCACTGCCATCAGCATTCATTACAAAAATGTCAAAGTTGCCTTCCGTTTGTCCTGCAAAAGCGATCTTTTTGCCATCTGGAGACCAAGTAGGGGAAGAGTTAAAAACTCCTGCCGTTGTAATTCTTTTCACATTGGAACCGTCAATGTCCATGATGTAAATCATAGGACGTCCATGTCGGTCGGAAGAAAAAGCAATCTTTTTTCCGTCTGGACTGACTGCTGGCTCAACGTTCATGGCGCTATTAGGACCATTAGTTATTTTACCTTGTAAGGTTCCATCAAGAGAAATTTTAAAAATATCTGGTGAAACGCCCTGTGAAATAGTCAGAAAAATAGATTTTCCATCAGGTGAAAAACTAGCACCAGAGTTGATTCCTTGGCGATTTGAGATGTTGGTACGTTTACTAGTCTCTAAGTCGAATAAAAATAAATCAGCGTTTCGCAATTTAGTGACTTTTCTTTGCACGTAAGCCGTATAAGCAATTTTTTTAGCATCTTTTGACCAGTTAGGAGAAATGGCAATAGAATTATGATTAGTCAGCTTTTCAGAGTTTACGCCATCCCAATCCATAATATAGATCTCTCTGAATTTTCCGCCACCTTTATCACTAGAAAAAACTAAGCGAGAATTAAATGGGCCTTCATTATCTGTTAAATTTTTTAAAACATCGTTAGAAAATGTGTGAGCTATTTTTCTGGCCGCAGCCACTGGTCCCTTATATTTTTTCCCAAAAACTAAGCCTTTTTTAGGAACATGATACAAATAAACTTCCAATTCAATTTCATTGTTTGTAACTGCATAGGAAGCTCTAATCAAGAAGTCAGCCTTCAAACTTTGTTCATTCCAACTTTCAAATTTGAAACCACTTGGGTCAGTTGGAAAAGGTTTAATTGATGTTTTTTTAGTGTCTTCTAGAAAGGCCTTTTGTTGGATGAACTCGAAATAACCAGAGACATCTAAATCATTAGAAATCACGCGATGAATTTCAGCACCAACATTCAGGTTGGCAGAGGCCATGGTCGGCGAGCCTTGATAAAGAAAAGGAGGGAAGGCTAATAGACTACGTTTGGTTTTGGCTTCACCAACTTTAATGTAAACTTGTTCTGCTTGGGTTGCAGAAGCGAAATTTAATATAATTCCAATCAATGAAAATAAAATAAGCTTTAATGAATTTTTTTTTAACTTCATAGTCTACTTTCTGTTATGTGTGTTACAACTACTATGTCGATTTATTATATCAAAATTAGCAAAATCACTCTGGAAAACCAATTAATATTCCTTTGACGCCAACGATTGCCAGAAATTTCTCTGGGGGTTTGGGAAATGGAGAAGATCTTGTAATCGTATCTAAGACAATGTCATCATAGGCCGCGTGACCACTAGACTTATAGATTTGATTATAAACTACCACTCCACTTTCATCGATTTTAATTAAGGCCTGAGCTTTTAAGTCTTTATTAGTCAGCCATTGTGGTAAGGTCCAGTTCTCTTTGATTTTACGATCAATTTCGGAAACATAATTTTCATGTTGAATTTTGTTTAGCCCCGTAAGTTCTGTACCGGGATTAATTACATTCCCTTTGTATTGAAAAGAGTTTTTATTATTGTTTGCATTGCTGGATTTCTTTTCTAAATCATGCGCTAACTCAGACTTAATTTTATCAATGGCAGATAGTTTTTTAATTTTTTCTATTGCTTCCGTTTGTTTTTTTTTGAGTTTATCGCTATTTTTTGCATCCGGTTTTTCTTTTAGTAATTTAATAGCTTCCACGTCTTTAGGGGGTTGCTTTTCAGGTAGTTTGTTTTTGATTTCAGTTGCCTCTGCAGGAGGATTGTTTTCAGGCTCTGGACTTTTTTCTTCAATTTTTTTTTCTAATTGTGGCTCATCAGATGGATTTTGGTTGGGTTTTTCAGTTGGTAATTTGTCAGGAAGTCCAACGATATCAACGCGAATAGCAGAATCAAAGTCAATTCTTTCCTGACTCCAAAATACATTCTGAAGGATAATTAATGAAAAAATAAAGAAATGAATAGCTAATGAAATCCAAAGACCGTTATCATTGTCTCTAGGCTTGAGCTCTTCTTCTTTAGTTACTTCTGAGATCGCTTCATTCATGTTGACTATTTCTCTCTTGGTAAAGTCACTAGACCCAAGTTGTGTATACCCGCAGCCTTTGTTTCTGCCATCGCTTCTGCCACAACTCCATAATCTACGCGACGATCAGCTTGTATATAGACTTGTTTATTTTTCCTAGTTTTAAAAATGGCTGTTAGTTTTTCTTTTAGTTGATTCAAAGGAATAGGATGCTTGGCAATGGAAATCTTTTGATTTGCCTCTATGACAATTAATAGAGGTTCTTCTTTTAGCTCAAGGCCCGTGGCTGAAGTTTTTGGAAGATCAACTTGAATTCCTTGCTGCATTAGGGGAGTTGTCACCATAAACATAATTAATAAAACAAGCATCACATCAACCAAGGGCGTGACGTTGATCTCACTCAGTACGGCTTTAGAGCTTCCACCACTTCTTGCTGAACCACTATTCATTCCCATGATTTACCCAAGATCCTTATTGATTAAAAAAATTTCTTTTTACAATATTTAAAAAATCAGCAGAAAAATTATTTAATTCTATTTCTTCTTTTCTGACCTGAGAAACAAAATGATTATAAAGAACAACAGCTGGAATGGCTGCGGCTAATCCAATAGCTGTTGCAATAAGTGCTTCAGAAATACCGGGTGCTACAACAGCTAAGCTAGCATTACCAGTGGCTCCAATTTTTTGAAAAGAAGACATAATTCCCCAGACAGTTCCAAAAAGACCGATGAAGGGGCCAGTGCTTCCAGTAGTAGCTAACACATTTAGTTTAGCTTCCATTTTAGCAAGTTCATTTTCTGTAGCTTTCCTAACAACACGTTCAAGATTGTCAATACTTGTCAGTTGAGGTCTTTGTGGATCATTTTGAGACGGGGTCGCACTATGAGTTGGAGTTGTTCCATGGGGAGCTTGACTTTGAATTAATGAGGTTAGATGAGAGCTCATGTCAGCTAATTTTTTCATTTCTAAGTAAGAAGATTTAAATACCCGAGCCAGGGGGCTATCACGAAACTTATCAAGTTCATCGTTAAGATGATCTAAGGAGCTGCTTTTCCAGAACTGAACTAAAAAAAGTTCATTCATCAATTTAATCTTTTTAAATAACTTCCACTTATTAAAAGCAATACCCCAGCAAGTAATGCTCAAACCCACCAAAATAAGAAGTGTGAATTGAACCACGGGAGAAGCTTGCATAACAGCATCAAAGGCTCCTGTATTAACACTTATTTTTTCCAAATACCCTCCAACCTCACATAGTCATGAAAATATAAAATCTCGTAAACTTTTCTTAATATAGGATTATAGACATTCAAGTGGAAGCAGGCCAAGAAAATTATGAAGTGATAAAGGCAAAAAAAAAGGCCCGAAGACAACTCTGAAATAAACCTCAAATCTAAGGTGGGTGGCCATGATAACAACTTTAGGCTTCCCAGTACGAGCTGGGCTTGCACACCATTGTCAGGGACAGCCCCCAAATTCTTTGCTTGTAAGGTTTATTTTCGATGAGCTTTACGCCGTCGAACCCAAATTCAGTGTAAAACATTATCTTTGAATTTTCAATAGAGCAGGACTGAAAACAAAAAAAATTGTATAAATAAACACGGTTCTAGAGTGGAACCAGCCTAACAGCCACGCTACTAATGAGAAATTTTGAAGAAGCGACTATCTACGATTCATCTGAAAAAAGTTTTGGCAGTTAAAAAGAGAAACTTTTGTGTTAAATTTGCTTTTTAACTTTTTTTATGCTGCTTTTTCTAGTACTATTAATGACCTTACTGGGCGTTCAGCCTGAGCTCTGAGCTCGACAAGCGAACTAAAGCTTCTTTTCGTTTTATTATCCTATTAAGAAAAATAATAGTTATCCGAAAGCTAAGGTATGGATTTAAAAACCTTAGATTTTATATTTCCTTTTGTGTCTTTTTTTTATGGAAGCCTTGTATTGTTTGTACTAGAGATTCCTTTATTAAAAAAAATCACGCACAATGGGGAAAAGTCATTACTAGCAATTTCTCTTAGAGAGCAATTGCTAGTGCATAAACCACTGGCATGGATTTGTTTTTTTGTCGGAGGTCTGTGGTCGTTACAAAATTTGTTAATTTAAGTTCTCAGTTTGACTTAATTAAGCCCTCCAGTTAGGGTCTTGCCCATGAGCGACCCAACAATAGTTAACACTAAAAGTGCAGCCTTAAACACAGAAACAGTGAAATCTTTAACTAAAGAAGACGCTAAAGTTTTATCTGTTGAACAGTTAAATTTGCAAATTAAACAACTTCTTGAGGGGCAAATCGCTTCAGTTTGGATTCGAGCAGAGATTTCAAACTTCAAGGCCCATACTTCGGGGCATTACTATTTTTCATTGAAGGATGACAAATCTCAAATATCTGCGGTGATGTTTCGTGGGTTTAATTCTAAGTTGCGTTTTAAGTTGGTTGATGGTCTAGAGGTTTTGGTTAAGGGGCGCATAAGTGTTTATGAACCTCGAGGAAGTTACCAAATTTTATGTGAAGCTATGGAGCCTGTCGGTGCTGGGGCTTTGCAGAAAGCCTTTGAAGAACTCAAGCAAAAACTAAAGGCTGAGGGGTTGTTTGATTCAGCACGAAAGCGGTCTATTCCAACATTACCTCAAAAAGTAGTTTTAGTGACTTCACCAACGGGTGCTGCGATCCAAGATATGAGGCAAATTATTACCCGCCGCGCACCTTATTTAGAGGTCATTTTGATTCCCACTTTGGTTCAAGGCGAAGGAGCAGCCGAAAAAATTACAGAAGCTTTAAAAAAAGCATGGTTGTTGAAAAATGTTGATGTGATTATTGTTGGTCGTGGCGGTGGATCCATAGAAGATTTGTGGGCTTTTAATGATGAAAATTTAGCGCGAGCTATTGCCGCCTCACCTGTTCCAGTGATTTCTGCTGTTGGCCACGAGATTGACTTTACTATTGCAGATTTTGTCGCTGATTTGCGGGCACCAACTCCTTCAGCGGCTGCGGAGCTGGTAGCAAAAAGCGCAAAGGAGCTTACGGAAAGATTGGTATCAGTAAATCGTATGTTGAATATGATCCTTGAGCGTCAGTTTAAAAAGTGGGATCAGCGATTAGAAAACTTAAAAATTCGATTGATTGATCCAAAGAAAAAGCTTCAAGATTTAATTCTTAAAAATGATGATTTGTTTAATCGTCTTGAAAAAGCACTAGATAGAAAAATTTTAACTTATAAGCATAAAGCAGAGTTGTTGTTACAGAAGCTTAAAGACCCGGCAGTCAAAATAAAATTAGCTAGTGAGGAAGTACATTTTTTACACAAAACATTGATTGCTAAAATCCAAGAGTTACTTAAGGCGAAACAGATAGATGTTAAAAATAAAATGCAATTGTTAGATTCTTTTAGTCCACTAAAAGTGGTTGAACGTGGTTATGTGATTGTTACTAAAGATGATCAGGTTATTAAAGAAAGATCGCAGCTAGCAGAAGAAGACCAAATTCAGCTTAGGTTCGCTGATGGGCCTTTGCAGGTTAAAATTAAAGAATTGAAATTAAAATAAACTTAAAAGGACAGAGCTATGGAGTTTGAAAAAAAGTTATCTCGGTTAGAAGAAATTGTACATAAAATGGAAAAAGGTGAAGTTTCATTAGAGGACTCTTTAAAGTTATTTGAAGAAGGTGTAAAATTATCTAGAGAATGTCATCAAAAACTTACAGATGCAGAGTTAAAAGTAAAAAAGTTAGTAGGATTTGATCCCCAAGGAGAGGCTATCATAGAGCCTTTTAACGAGGACGAGAAATAAATTGAGTGTTGTAATGGTGTTGGAATCTAATAAGTATCTTCAAAAATTTGAAGACTTTGCTAAAAAAGAATTAACTGCAATTTACCCAGAAGATATATTCAATAAAACATTATTGGAATCGATGCTTTATTCTTTTCAAAGTGGAGGGAAAAGATTTCGACCTTCCCTAGTTTTTGCTGCTACAGAGGCTCTGGGGTTAGCTTTGGAGAGATCATTGGGATGGGCCTTGGCGATTGAGATGATTCATACTTATTCTTTGATACATGATGATCTACCATGCATGGATGATGATGATGTTCGACGTGGTAAGCCCACGAATCATAAAGTTTATGGAGAAAGCATTGCTTTGTTGTCGGGAGATGCTTTGCTTACCGAGGCCTTCACTGTCATAGCAAAACAATATGAATCAAAGTTAGCACCATTGATTTTAGAATTAACTGAAATTTCAGGTTTAAAGGGTATGATCGGTGGACAGTTTTTAGATATGGAAGCAAGAGTTTTTGAACTTACCTACGTAAAACAAATGCATCTTTTGAAAACTGGAGCCCTTATTTCGGGATGTTTTTCTGGACCAGCTATTTTAGCTCAACTAACTGCTGCTGAAGTAAAGAAATTTAAAAACATTGGACTTCATGCTGGATTTTTATTTCAAGTTAAAGATGATGTTCTAGATTTTCATGAAAAAAATCAAGAGCTGAAAAGCGTAGTGCCACATTTAGGTGGAGTTAAAAAAACCGAAAATTTCATAGAGCAAGAGACAAAAAAAATAATTGATCAACTAAGTGGATGTTCTTTTATAAAAAATCCATCTTTGATAGTTTCTTATTTAACGTGGAATTATCAACGAGATCATTAGCATATGTTGTTAAAAAATATTGTCCACTTCTTAAATAAAATATGATTCAATTTTTTAAACATTAAAAGGAGGCTCAGTGGATTTGTTATTAATGAAAAAGTCACTTTCTTTTGTCATTGTGTTAATAAGTTCGTTTTACATGATTTCTTGTCAGAGTCTATATCGTCGGCCAGACCTAAAAACACGGACTTCTGAAGTTGGCAAAAGAACAAGCTCTCCTCCTCAGAGTATTAACTCACAATATACTGTAGAGAACCCTAATGTGGCTCAAGACGACAATTCAATAGATGATGATAAAGGTCATGAGTCAGATGTAAATCAAGGAACAGAAATTAAAAGACCCCGCACGATACCAGAAGTTCCAAAAATAGGAATTATTCTTGGGCCTGGTGGTAGTCGTGTTTATGGCCAAATAGGAGTTTTGCAAGAACTACAGAAGAATAAAATTCCAATTCATAGTGTTGCGGGCATAGAGCTAGGGGCTTTGGTAGGAAGCCTTTACGCTTGGAGGGGGTCAGTCAATGATGTTGAGTGGCAGATGTTTAAAATTAAAGAAGAGGACTTGTTTAAAAAAAATATTTTGACTGGAAAAAAAACAACCGATGTAACATCTCTTTCTCCTATTTTGAAGACGGCTTTTAATAATTTAAAATCAGAAGATTTAAAAAAACATTTTAGCTGTCCAGCTCTTAATTTACAAAACAGTCAGATATATATGATGAACAAAGGATTTTTAGAACAAATGTTGCCATTTTGTTTGCCTTATCCACCATTGTTTAAGCCCTATAAAAATAATATAGGATCAACAAGGGATTTAAAGGTTGTTGCTGATTACCTTAGGTCTCAAGGTGCAAACTATATTGTTTTTGTAAATGTGCTTGGGGGAGATGCTTTTAAAAAACCTATTTATGATGAAAACTCGACTGAGAACCTGCTCTGGGCAGAGCTGTCCAGTGATTTGACCAAACAATTGCGATTTGTTGATTTTACAATTAACCTAAATCTTGATAATTATAGTATAGTAGATTTTAGTCAGAGAAGGGAACTCATGCAAAAGGGTTCAGAGCAATCCTATAAGAGCATTCAGAGTCTAGCACAAAAATTAGGATTATAACTACTTTATAGCGCTAAGAATTTTAAAGCTAAATTTAAAAAACTAAACTTTAAAATCAAAAATTAAGAGTGAGGAAATATGAGAAAAGCCACAGAGAACGTAGAGATTTTTAAAGCAAGAAGAGAGAATGTCTTAAAAAAACTAGGAAATAATGCATTGATTGTGGCGGCTCATCCTGAGCACATTCGAAATCATGATGTCGGATATCCATACCGTCAGGACTCTAATTTGTATTACCTAACTGGCTTTGAAGAACCAGAATCAATTTTATTAATGAGGCCAGGTAATTTTCCAGAGTCTGTTTTGTTTGTAAGGGAAAAAAATATCGAGAGAGAGACTTGGGATGGTTTTCGTTTTGGTCCAGAATTAGCTCAGCAAGAATTTAAAGTAGATAAATGTTATCCCATTGCAGATTTTGAAAGAGTAGCTGTGGAGTTATTAAAAGGTTACGAGGGATTGTATTATAGACTTCTCAAAAATCCAAGTTTTGATCAAAAAATGTTTAGTGTTTTAGAGGTCTTAAAAAGCTCTCAAGGTAGAACTGGTTATGGGCTAATGAGTTTGTATGATGCAGATCTTTTTTTGGGTGAAATGCGTTTAAAAAAATCGGAAGCAGAAGTTGCCAATCTTAGAAAGGCCTGTGAAATAACGGCTCAAGGACATGTAGCTGCGATGAGGTTTGTGAAGCCGGGGGTTACAGAAAGACAAGTTCAAGGTGTCATGATGAATTATTTCTATTCACAAAATTCAGCTCGTGAAGGTTATAATTTTATTGTAGCTAGTGGGAATAGCGCCACTACTTTGCATTATAATTTTAATGACCAGGTTTGTAATGCGGGTGATCTTCTGCTAATTGATGCAGGAGCTGAGTACAACTACTATACAGGTGATATTACAAGGTGTTTTCCTGTTAGTGGTGAGTTCACTAAGGCACAAGTTGATGTTTATCAGGGGGTTTTAGATATTCAAAAAGAACTTATTGCAGGATTAAAGCCTGGAGTTTTATTTAAGGATCTTCATGAGCAAGGTGCTTCTTTGCTTACAGATTTGATGTTGGATTTAGGATTGTTGAGTGGAAGAAAAGAAGATATAATTTCTGCCAATATTCACCGTAAATATTATCCCCATGGCATAGGTCACTGGCTAGGAATGGATGTGCATGATGCGGGATTATATTATATTAAGGGGGAACCTAGAGCTGTAGAGGCGGGAATGTGTTTTACTATTGAACCTGGTTTGTACATTCCAGGAACCGATGCGCAAGCTCCTAAAGAGTATCGTGGCATTGGAGTAAGGATTGAAGACAATATTCTAATCACAGCTCAGGGACACGAAAATATGACTGCTGCTGTTCCAAAAGAGATCGCTGAAATTGAAAGTATAATGGGTCAATAGATCGTTAACAATCAGCAGAGCCTCAAGGTGTGAGGGGTGCTCTGCTGACAGGTTTTTTACTTCGAATAGTCTTCGTTTGAAATCAAAAAATGAATATAGTCTGTTTTAAGTGTATTAATATCTATTTTCAGAAGTTCAAGAGTTTGAGTCTTTACCTTAAATTTTAGTTCTGCTTTTATTTCGTCTGCCTTTTCCCCAAATAAAGATTTAAGAGTTTTTTTAATTAATCCTTTCTGAGTTGGTGAATAATTGCTGTTTATTACGGAAATCTCTTGATCGATAGCAGCAATGATTTTGTTAAAATAAATATCCATTTGAGTGCTTTCAGTTCTGGAAAATTTCAAATCAGCTAATCCTAAAAAAGTAAAGTAGCCTTGAATTTTAGATATAAGAGGTATGAAAGTTTCATTCAATATTTCATTATAGAACTCTTCAGTTCCATATTTTCCTTTATGCATAATTGGAGTAGAAAAGTGGTATGGAATAGTGCTAGAATTATTCCTATTAAAAATAGTCGTATCCGAATAAGTGAAGCGATAACCTAAATGTAAGCCACCTCTATAATAGTTTTGATCTAATTTACCTAAATGACTATATTTTTCTCTTACCTCAGTATAATCACCCCATGGAATAGTACGTAGTAAAACTCCGTTTCCATATAAAATGGAATTAATGAAAGTGAAATCTAGGTTATATTCTGCCATCAGATCTGCGATGTCAGAAATGTCTTTGATTGAAAGTTTTTTGAAGTTTTTGATTTCCTTTTTTAAATCATCAATTGCAAATGAGTCTAATTTTTTTCCTAAAAGAATTTCTAAAATGGAATGTTGAAGTCCAAGTATAAAATTTGGGTTGTGTGATGATGAGATGAGGTTAATAATTTCAGTACCATGGCGAGTGTTAACAAAAGATTCTTCAGTTGGACTCTCTCTAGAGTTTATTTTTTTTCCAGAAAGTTTTTCTAAGTAGTCTTTAAATATATCAACTTTTAAGCCGTTGGTTTCAAGTAAAGCAATTTCTTCTTCAAGAATGGAAAGATTTCCCTTACCTAAGCTTAAAGAAGTTAGGTTTGTTTGAACTGTTTTAAGATGTGAGTCAATTATGTAAATGTATCCTGACAGAATTCTTAAGTGCATATCAATTTTTTGATTTAAAGAAGGAAGCTCGTCAGGTGTTATCATTGCAGATGTAAACTCTTGATTCATTTTAGTTTTGAACTCTTCAAGTAGTTGAATATGCGATTGAATTAAATTTTTAAATTTTTTTGCAGTTGAGAGATAGTTGTTGGTTGATAGGATGACATTATCAACAGTTCCATGGCAGGAGCTTATTTTAGAGAAGCAAGCTTTCAATTCACTGGCCATTTTATTCAGTTTTTCTGAATCAGATTTTTCTTTTTCAAGAGCTGCTTTAGTGGTTTGGATTATTTTCTCTGTAGTACTTGATAAGGAATCAACAATTTTTAGCATGCTACCTAGTTGGTTTTCTGAGCCTTCCTTGGCCAATTGACCTAGTATTCTAGCATATTCCTGTTTTAAACTAAAAAGTGAGCTTTCAATAAATTGATTTAACTCGTAGTCTTTAAAAGAGTCTGGGGCGCTTCTAAGTGCATTAGAAAACGCGGCGAAACTTAGGGTGGGTTTTTCTGGTTCTGTTTGTTTGATATCCAAATTAGGTATGGAATTTCGCTGCACCCGAATTTCAGAGGTGTAATATTTAAAGCAAGATTCAGAAGCAAATGTTAATCCTGCAAATAAGGGTAATACTAGCAAAAGGTAAAATTTCATAAAGCCTCCAGAGAAATAATTTAAGATTGTATAACATCTGTGCAAATTTATAAACTGTAGAGAAGTAAACAAAGAGCCCAAAAAAGTCCCTGACATATAGAGCAATGTCTTTTTTTCCTCAAAAAAACAAAATTGGATAAGAGAATTGCATCTTAGGTATAAGAGCGAGCTTCATAAATAGTCTAAACTTTAAACACAGTTGTTAAGATGGCTTTTTATTTATCTATTCTAAAGACTAGGAATTACTTCTGTATCTTGGATACAGTGAATTTGAGTCTAAAGACTGTTTATGGCTTTCAATTGAGGACAATTTAACTCGTAGTGAAATTTTTCAAAAATATTAAAAATTAAAATTTCCTCTTCCCACGTTGCCTAAATAGTCCTTATACTCATATTAAGGACATGGTTGTTCTTAAAAACAGGAGGTCACGATGGCTGATACGAAAAACATGGAATTACCCTTACTACCGTTAAGGGATTTGATCATATTCCCTCACTTGATGATGCCTTTATTTGTTGGCCGAGAGAAGAGCATTGCTGCTCTGGAAGAAGCTATTAGTAAGCAAAGTGACATCATTTTAGCGGCACAAAGAGACGCTAAAACCAATAATCCTGATCCTAAAGATATTTACAGTGTTGGGACTATTGGAACAATCATTCAGTTATTAAAGCTACCAGATGGAACGGTAAAAGTTCTTGTCGAGGGTAAGCGTAGAGTTAAAATTAAAGATTTTGTTCCTAATGACAATTTTTTCGTTGTGAAATATGAAGAAATTCCAGAGGAAGTTGATTCTCAGGTTGAGGCTCAGGCCCTAGTGAGATCTGTTAAAGCTACTTTTGAAAATTATGTTAAGCTTAATAAAAGAATTCCTCCAGAAATTCTAATGAGAGTTACTTCTATAGAAAGCGCTGGTGAATTAGCTGACATTATTGTGGCACAGTTGAACTTAAAATTAGAAGATAAGCAAAAAGTTTTGGAGATTTTTGAGCCTGAAAAGAGGCTGGAACACCTTCTTAACATAATGACTGGTGAAATTGAAATTCTTGAAGTTGAAAAGAAAATCAGAACACGTGTAAAAAAGCAGATGGAACGCTCACAAAAAGAGTATTATTTGAATGAGCAAATGCAAGCCATTCAAAAAGAACTTGGTGAGAAAGATGACTACCAAGCTGAATTACAAGATTTAGAAAATAAATGTAAACAAAAGAAAATGACAAAAGAAGCTAAAGAAAAAGTCATGAAGGAGATCAAAAAGTTAAAGTTAATGTCTCCTATGTCTGCAGAAGCAACGGTTGTCAGAAATTATATCGATTGGGTTTTGTCATTACCTTGGAATGATTATTCTGATGAAAGCCATGATATTAAAAAAGCTAAAAAAATATTGGATGATGATCATTGGGGCTTGGAAAAAGTTAAAGAAAGAATTCTTGAGTACTTAGCTGTACTTTCTTTATCCAAAGATCTTAAGGGTCCAATTTTATGTTTGGTGGGGCCTCCGGGGGTTGGTAAAACGTCATTAGCTAGGTCTATTGCTACTTCTTTGAATCGTCAATTTGCCAGGATTTCTCTTGGCGGAGTTCGCGATGAAGCAGAGATCAGAGGGCACAGAAAAACCTACGTTGGTGCAATGCCTGGTAAAATCCTGCAAGCACTTCGCAAGGTTGATAAGGGTAATCCTCTATTGTTACTAGATGAAATTGACAAAATGGCTAACGATTTTAGAGGTGATCCTGCGGCTGCAATGCTTGAGGTTTTGGATCCAGAGCAAAACAGCAATTTCCAAGATCACTATCTTGAGTTAGATTATGATCTTTCTAAAGTGATGTTTATTGCTACAGCAAATTCGTTGCATTCTATTCCAAGGCCTTTACTAGATCGTATGGAAATCATTAATCTTGAGGGTTACATCGAACAAGAGAAGTTTCATATTGCAAAAAACTATTTAGTTCCAAAGCAAATTGAAAATCACGGCCTAAAAAACCATAAAGTTTCAATACAAGATTTAACCGTGAGAAATGTTATTAGATATTATACCAGAGAGGCTGGAGTCAGAAATCTTGAGCGACAGTTGGCAAATGTGTGCAGAAAAGTAGCTAAAGATATTGTTATGGGAGAAGCTATTTCTGATATGAAGACAGAGTCTAAAAAATCTAAGACATCTGCTAATAACCTTGCAAAAAGTAAACAGGGTTATGTAGTAACTCCAAAGAAACTAGTAGAGCTATTAGGTCCGCATAAGTATAAATTTGGTAAGATTGAAGAGCAAAATGAGATTGGTCTTACAAATGGAATGGCTTGGACTGAAGTAGGAGGAGATTTACTAGCAGTTGAGGTGAGTGTGGTTCCTGGAAAGGGTAAATTCACGGTCACAGGACAGCTTGGTGATGTCATGAAAGAATCCTGTGCTGCAGCGATGAGTTATGTCCGCTCGAGAGGGCCTTTGTTCGGTTTTGCAAAAGAATATTTTTCAGACATTGATGTGCATATCCATTTACCAGAAGGTGCTGTTCCTAAGGACGGTCCATCAGCGGGGATTGCATTAACGACAAGTATTGTGTCAGCAATCACTAAGATTCCAGTTAAGAGAACTGTTGCGATGACAGGAGAAATCTCTTTAAGAGGAAAGGTAATGGCAATTGGCGGTTTAAAGGAGAAAATACTTGCTGCTCACCGTGGCGGCATCAAAATGATCATTTGTCCAAAGGAGAATGAAAAAGATCTTAAAGATATCCCTAAAGAGGTATTGAAAGAGTTAAAAGTCATTCTCGTTGATCATGTAGATCAAGTATTAATTAATGCTTTGGATATCAAGAATCCAAAGGAGTTATTCAAGCAACAAAAAGCGGCCGAGCTTGGAGTGAAGGCACAGTACACTGGTCAGTCATTACATGCACATTAGATAAAGTTGATAAGATAGTTTGATTTGTTATTTTTGAAACAGCCATTTTAAATAAATGGCTGTTTCTTTTTGTGCCATGAACAGTTCGTAAAAATGAAATTTGTTTGGTAATCAGATGGGCAGACTTTTAATTAAGTGAGGGAAAATTGAGATCTAAAATAAATTTATTAGTATTGATGCTTTGCTTTTTGTCAATGTCTGCTAAAGCCAGTTATTTTGAAGCGGTAGTTAAAAATAAAGATTTAATTATCTGGATTGATGAAGATCAGTTTACTTTTGGAGATGCTCCATTAAAGCAAACCGAGAGGGACTATGCTTTAATGACAGATAAAAAAAATGGGGACA
Source organism: Pseudobdellovibrionaceae bacterium (assembly GCA_013359135.1). GTDB lineage: Bacteria > Bdellovibrionota > Bdellovibrionia > Bdellovibrionales > Bdellovibrionaceae > UBA2316. The sequence goes on from JABWCN010000014.1 coordinate 72,195, forward strand.
TTTATAGACTTGGTTTATTAGCGGAAAAGGATAAAAATTTTACTTTTGATGTTTTAGATGTTGTCGGAAAAAAAGTTGCCATTATTAAATTAGATTTAAAAAATAAGCGTGGTCAGTGGATAGACTCGGTTCTTGGTTCTATTCAAAAAAATGAGTCAACTTTAGACAAAAAAAAGCAATTAGTTCGGCCGTCTAAACAGGAACATTTTAAAGTGAGGGTTGTGCCTGAATTAGTTAAACAAATTAGACTATTAACAAAAAAGTATTCAAATCAGAAATGTGATTTTATGTATGTAGATCAGTCAAATTTAAGTGATAAGCTTTTTTTTAAAAGGTTAGTGTCTATTAATCAAAGAATCTTGGAAAGTTTCTCAGAGTGGGGCTGTGACCTTGATGAAAAGATAGTTACCGTTAAAGAAGGTCAGACAGCTGGGAATGAAGTGGATCCAAAGCAGTTGGTGAAAAATGAACTTTCTTGTGATGTGCAAGCCTTGGTATTTAATAATAGATTTCTAGCAACAAATGTGAAATGTATTGGACAGCTGTCTAATGAGTCAAAATCAGAATTACAAACTAAGGAAAAAAACTTCTACGAAATTTATGATAGTCATTTGAAGTTAATAGTCAAAAAAGCAGACATTACAGATTCTGATTTGGTTGATGAAGATGATAGTCAAATGATTGAGTTTGGCTTAGACCCAGTGGGGCTTTTTATTTACTATGCTGACCCAAAAATTGATAAAATAAACTACAAAAAACAAATTTCATTTTATCATTTGAAAAAAAAATTTGAGCAAATCGGCCAATCCAAGCCTTATTTAAGAAATTTTGAAATAAAATGAACTTTGTGCGTTAGAAATAAGCATTTAAATACATAGTTATTTCAATAAGTTATGGTTAGTAAATTAAAATCTGAAATTAAACTTAACAAATGTTGACCAAAACCTCAGAATCTGACAGAAATTTTAATTCAAATAATTAAAGAGGAATCAAATGATTCAAAACCATATCGATAGCTTCGCTCAAAGAGAGCTAAGTGATGATCGAAATTTTGAACTTGGAAAATTACACGCTGATAGGGGAGATTTTGATAATGCAATCAAGTATCTTTCATTGTCTGCTGATCAATATTTTCAACAAAGAAATTTCTCTGATTTTTTGAAATGCAAAAACATTTTGCTAAGGATCTACGCGGAAAGAGAACAATTTGAAGATATTAATTTCACAAAAGAGCAGCTTCAAGATTTAGTTCTTAAAGAAGGTTTTGATTTAAATTCAAAAACTTACTACACACTTGCAACTTGTGCTTGCTATAAAAGCCAATATGAAAATGCTTTGGATTACGCTCAAAAATCGTTATCCTTAGCACTAGCTCAAGACAGCAAAGAAGACATTTGTAATAGTATTTTTTTAATTGCACTAGTGTATTCCTTTCTAGGAAAGCATACAGATGCTTTAAAGGAAATTTATAATTTGCAAGTATTCTTTCAGGTATATAATTTCCCTGAGTTAAAAATTTCTACAAAGTTGCTGAACACAAGAATTTTAAGAGAATTAAAAAAATATGATGAAGCTCTAACCGTTGCTTGGGAAACCTATGAGGAAGCTAAAGAACTAAGAAATAATGTTATTAATATCAATATTTTAGGTATGCTTGGAGTTATCTATTTCGAGTCTGGGGATAAAGAGTTGTCTCGTTTGTACTTAGGAATGGCTTCAAAAATGGTGGATGCCCACAATCAAGTTCGTCTTAATAGAATGATACAATCATTTTTAAGCAAATTGGGTGGAGAGAGCAAACAGGCCTATGACATCGTTTTTGATGAGGCTAATCACTGCATTACAGAGAAAAAAATAGGGCAGATTGATTTTAAAAATCAATTTATTCTTTTGGATTTATTAAAACTTTTGGTTTTGAATCAAGGATTGGTTTTTTCTAAAGAGTATTTAGTTGAGAATGTTTGGAAGCAGCCATACGATCCGGCCATTCATGATAATAAAATTTATGTCACGATAAAGAGACTTAGAAAACTTATTGAGCCTGACTATGATAAGCCAAAGTATATTTTCAGGGCAAAAAATGGATATTATTTTAATAAATCTGTAAAAGTTTTGATGGAAAAATGAGGGGTATATGAATAAGCGTATTTCATGTTTTTTTGTTTTGATATTATTTTTGTGTGGTTTTTTTGAAAATGCACATTCTTTGAATAACAAGCTTAGACCCTCATATTATAAGGATTTTATTTTAGATGGTGATGATTTTGTACCAATTCCATGGGGTAAAGAATTACCGATTTTAATGCAAACTCTTCCTGGAACATGGTTATTAAAAGTTGGCAGACAGACTAGTGCGAGTTACTTTACATTCCAAGTTGTAAACACTTTAGCTCCAAACAAAATGCTTTATATTAAGCAGGTGGATGCAGCTACTTGCCGTGTTTTAGGCTCAGGAGTTGCCAACCAATTTGATTCAAAAATTATTTATGCGACCCTGAGAAGCAATGTGAATAGACAAGTTTACAGAATTAATTTCAGAAACTACGATGTAAATTCTTTTGTAAAAAACACATTACCTACTCAAGGGGGTCATGTGATGTTGATGTCAATTGCTCTTATAAACTCTACAGAGTTTCAGCATTATCCATTGGCAAGAGTTGAAATTAACCCTCAGGGTAAGTTAAATTGTAGAGAAAATTTAATTAAATAGATTTTTTCCATAGACAAAGTGAAAGTTAATTGTTATTTAATTTTCACTTTCGATTAAGACAGGGAATTAGCTCAGTTGGTAGAGCGCCACCCTTACAAGGTGGATGTCATCGGTTCGAATCCGGTATTCCCTACCAAATTTAAAACCACCGCCAGGTGGTTTTTTAGTTTGTGGAATCTAGTATTTACAACTCTTCGAAATCCAAAATGTATATTAAAATGGTAACAAAAGGTGGACGATTAAATTAGTTTGTTACCATTAGCTACCAAAGCTTCCTGAGTTTCCCTATTTTGAGCTACCTCAAGAGCCTCTAATGACTTCCTAAGGGATTCCCTTCCATGGTGTAAGTATCTTTGTGTTGTCATTAAACTAGAGTGTCCTGCGAGCTTTTGTATTATAGAGCCACTTTGATTTGAAGCTGATAAGTCAGTTAGAATTGTATGTCTAAGTATATGAAGACCAGCATTTTCAATTCCAATTTTTTTACCAGCTTTTGAGACTGCGCTAGATAAAGTTCTAGGGTTAATTTTAATCTGATTTTGATTTAAAAATACCCTGTTAGATTTTATAACAGACTGCTGTCTTTCGTTCCATTTACGCATAAATAATTCAAAAATTGATTGAGTCATAGGTAATTCTCTTTTCCTATGGACTCCTCCTTTGATTGAGAAAATAGAAATGGTTCGATTTTCAAAATTTACACCTGTCCACTCTAAGTTAATAGCTTCATTTCTTCTTACCCCTGTTCTTGAAATAAGAAGCAGAATATCTGAAACCCATTGGGGACAATTTTCAATTAAAACTTTAATCTCATCAGCCCCAAGAGTTTTCTTTTCCTGCATTATTTCAGTAACTCTTTTTATTCCTTTTGTGGGATTTTCCGATAAATACTTCCACTCAGTGCATTTACCAAAGAAATGTCTTATCACATTAAATCTTCTATTTACAGTAGCAGGTTGAAACTTTTTAAGTAATTGAACTTTATAATATTCTAATTCTCTTGAAGTTACATCTTGAACTAGTGCATTCGGAAATGCTGAATCTAACTCATCAAGTGCAATTTTATCTACTTCGGCTGTGCGCTCAGATTTTTGCGGAGTTATTGAGGTAAGGTATTCTTGAATGCCTTGAGTGAGGCTTTTTTCAATTAATGGTGTAAACCCCGTCATTGAATCAATCTTTCTTAGTTTCAACTCTCTAAGAAAGACCTCAGCCTCACCTTTGGTTGAAAAGGATGGGATATATCTTTTAGATCCTATCCTATAATCGACAACCCATTTGCCTCTTCGTTTTGTAATACATGCCATAGTTATCCCTTCTATGGCCTACGTTTTCTGTCTGATTTTGATGTCAAAGAGCTATTTTTAGAAATCCAAGTATCTAAATCAGATTTTTTAAAACGCAAGTATTTTCCCATTTTATAGTGTGGGATAGTATTGTTTCTTGTTCTTTCGTAAATCCAAGACTTAGGTAATTGTAAAAATTCAGCTACTTGATCAATATTTAGATACTGTTCCATTAAAAATTCCTTTCTGAATTATTTAAATCAAATCCATTAGAGGCTTCGTTATTGTTGATCGATTGAAAGCTACTAATTTTCTTATAAAGATTGGCTATTTGCTTTAGTTTATCTTTATACTCATCAAGTATCTTATCTTTTGATTCTTTATTTTGAGCATTCTCGTAGTAAAAATTGACCTGCTTACACCATTTTAGAAGATCATTATATTCTATCTTTAGTTTAGGTAGACTGTCCTTTGCGCTAGCAATATTAGCAGAAATAGCAATCTGGGGTGAGAGACTTTTCATTTCCTCTATTATATTAAATTTTTTATAAAAATTCATTTTTTAATCCTCCAAACATCTTTTCTACGACAGCCATCAATAATCATTGATTCAGTCTTTACAAGCCAACCATGACATTCAAGTATGTTGATAATTTTTTTTGCAATTTCAGATTCTCTAATTGCATTTGGTCCATACTGATAAATTTTTTCTAAATAGATTAATTCAAATTCTAAATTATGAAGCCAACTCAAAAGTTTTGTTGCTAAAATCAAATCACTGGAAATATGGCTTGTTGTATTCAATCTTTGAAATTCAGAAATGTAATATTCAACTAGTTGAATTCCAGAAATAATGTAATCGACAGAAATCACCATTGAATTTGGATCGTCTATAAAACTTAGTATCCCAGCCAGTCTTAATACATGCTCAGGAACTTTAGATGCAAAGCCTTTAATTTCAACTAGTGGGCCTTTAGGTTTTAATTCAGCTTCGATTTTGTTATAAAATTTTATCCATAGTTCTTTTGCCTGATCTTCAATAATGAATGGCAGAGGTTCAAGTTCATTTATACTTCCCTTTCTTAGAGGCAAATCAAGAGATAAAAGTGAACTCATTTTGTTGTGATATTGCTTAATTTCACAAATATTATTTAAGTCTACCGGTTGATAGTTACGACAACCGGCCATTGATTGAGGAAAACTAATAAGTGTTCTTGCAAGAAATCCTTGCGCTGTTGCTATTTCATTTGATAGCAGCAATTGCGCTATCATTGGTTGAACTAATAAATGCATTGAAACTCTTTTGCCAAATAATGATATCGACCCTTCACTACTTCTAGTTCTTGTAACTGTTTTTCCATCCCATAGACTGCTTAAACCAGAAATTGTCTTCAATAAATTGTCGCTATTCATAGCGTTACCACCAATAAACCTACCACCTTCGTCAGAAAACAAACCTATTGATGGTTGACCATACTCTAGCATTTTGACCAGTCCCTCGTAGGTTGGCTCTTCAGTTTTCAACTGATAGCTTATGGGTTTAATTGGTGGCAAAGCTAAATTTTCCAGTGCAATTTTTTTTTCAATTAGCCCTTTAGTTACCTTTAAAACTCGTTCTTTTTCTGTTTTATAAACTTGAAGTTCTAATTCATATTTTTCTAAATCTCCTTGATATTTTTCTTTTAAAAAGATTTCTCTTAACGAATGTGATTTTAAGGCAATTTGGTCAGCTGCTGATTTGCGTTCACCCGAATCGCTAATTGTTAATAAGTTAATTGAAGTTGGAAATATTCTACCATCAATAGAGATATTTCTGTGAGTTTGCGCAACCAGCGCGGCGGCTCCTAGTAAACTATGGGCACAAGTTCCATCGGGTGCTTTGATTATTTCATGCATTTTTATTGCAGCAGGCCCTAAGATATTCCCCAATGAGCTTAAAGGATACTTTTCAGACGGTGGTAATTCTCTGATCAAAGGCAAAGGTGTATCGCTATTTCTACTAGTATTGCTATTTTTTTGATTCATTATGAACTCGCTTTCTATTTTCTATTGATGCTATTGAATGTACCGTCCTGAGGATTTCCTCATCTGATAATGGGGGATGGCAGTAAGATTTGTTTATTCCAGATATAATTTCGCAAGTTAAAGATAAATCAAAATGACGGATTAACAGACCAGATATTTGTGCAATTCTATGATTACGTTCGCCTGAGACGATTCCAGTTCTGAGCATCTGGGACCAATAGTTTTGCGGCTTCTTTGTATATGAATTCTGATTTTCTGTGACAAGTTTAACAAGCCATTCAGGGGTTTGAGCTAATTCCGTCTCCCATGGAGCTTGTCCATAATCAAAAAAATATTCCTTACCATTAGGATGAATTGAGGGGGGAGCAACAACAAAGCCACCAACTGCCCTAAAATCAATATTCTGCCTCATTGCCACGCGGTTCTTTAATTGGACGCCGTTAGGTGGTTTGAAGAAATATTGTAATCCACTTCCTCCTGTGATCTGAGCTACAGTAGACGGTATCTTACCAAACTCCTCCTCAAATAATGAAAGGACATTTAATCTGTCAAAGCCATTTTTTGAATCAATGTCTAACGCGACCACTTTAGTTCCAGTTACAAGACCAACGTTTGCTGTAGGATATTTGCTCCAGATATCAAAGACCTTTTGTTTGTCTGCGGTAGCATCTCTTTGCCAGTTTGAAAATAATGGTTTCTTTGATCTTGGAATAAGAGGAAAGATTGAAAATCCTTTTTCGGCGTAATACTCAGACGCAATTTGTAGCTTTGATTTTGTATTTTTCATAAGAAAGCTCCTATTTTAATTTCGTATCGATTTTTGTAATATTTCCAGACAAAACAGCATTAATTTTCTTTAATTCATCGTTGGTGGGAATAGCATATGTAGCTTCAATTAGTTGAATTCGATACCTTGAGATCCCCGTCTTATGTGCTAAAAACCACTGACTAATTTTCTTATCACGCCTTAATTCTTTAATATTTTTCATAAATAACTCCTATAATATTTTTGTTGTTGCTGCTGCAGTAACTTCAAACTACAAGGAAAACGGAAAGACATTCAACAAGAGGAAGGTAGGAGTTATTTTGAATAAAATCGCGAGGAATAGAATTAGATTACAGTCAAGAAATGCCATTAAAAAGAGAGGGCTTATTTGGTATGAAGATTTGAAAAGTTTAGATAAAGCATGGCCAAGAGCTGACAAAAAATGGGCAGACTTAGAGAAAATTATTGAAATAAACTGTTTAGCTGCTCTTTCCTCTGGAGTTGTTCAAGATTGTTGTATTGATGAATATTGGCAAGCTATGGCGGGCCTTGCAAGATCACTAGTATATCCTAAAACATCAAAAGGCTTCGCTGGTACAAGGTACTCAAAGGAATTATCAAAAGGCTTTGGAAAGCAGTTTCAAGATCTATTTAATTATGCAAATGGAAAAAAGAATTGGGGGCGAGGAGTTCAACAGCTTAAATTAATTAGAAAAAAAATCAGTGAGATAGATGAGTATCCTTTTTATTTTATAGAAAAAATAGACGAAATATTAAATCTTTTAAAAGACAAAAAAAATAATGAACTAAAAATTAAGAAAATAATTACTGAATTATATAGAAATTATAGCTTAATTGAGTTGGAAAGGAATTCTTACTCAGGAAGGTTGGCTTTTGCTTATTCTATTTTAGTAAGTATTCCTATAAAAGGACCTACCTATAATACAATTATCTATGATCTAGTCGCGTCCTTAAAAAATAGTGGGTACATATTATGTATTAATGAAAATCATCTTGTAAGGCGCATTCAATTAGCAGAGAAAACTAATAGAAATGCACCTACGTTTATTTTAAAAAATATAGGTGAGTATAGAGGTGGTCGACCTGTATTAAAAAAGTTTCATAGTAAGTGATTGTTGAATTAAACTTAAAATTAAGTAACAATTAAGCATGGATGAAAGTCACAAAACATCACAGTTTGATGAAAAAGATCAGAAAATTTTGGATATATCAGTTAATAATCCGCATATAACTGATAGTGAGATCGCTCAAAAAGTTGGACTAACTAGGGAATCAGTTGTTAGACGTAGAAAGAGAGAAGGATATCAATTTTTATTAAAGGACTCAGCTAAATCTACAAAACTGAAACTTGAAGAAATTGCAACCAAAGCTGTTGCAGAACTGGATGTGCTTGTTTGTGATCCAGATCCAAAAGTGCGAATAGCGGCAATAGCACTTGCTCTTAAGTATTTACCAGAATCTTCTAGAAGTTCATTTAATAAAGAATCATTAAAAGATTTGATTAAACATCCAGAATTTATGGACGAGGTGGTTAAGACCCCTGGGGTGGGTCATGCTATATTTATGAAAATTATTAGTCATACAAGCAAAAGTAGTAGATAGGGTTACTTTTTCAGAGATACGAAGTTGTTCATAAATTTGTTACATTGTTCTTTTAGATTATATTCAAACTGAAAAGATTTGGTTACTCGTAATATTGACTCTGTGAAGAGGTTTTCTAATTCTGATTCGTTCATTTTAAGTTTAGAAATTATTTTGTCAATCGCATCTATTCTACCACCGGCAATTGAAGTTAGTGCAGGCTTATCTAGATACTTTTTGATGTTACTTTCAGAGTTATAATAATTTAAAAGCATTAGGTTTTGCTGAATAATTGCATCTTCTACATACATCTCTATAGCTTTAATTTCTGAGCCTTCAGATAAGAGAATATTTCCCATTTCGGCCCTGGTATTTGCAAATTCTCCCCAGTTATTTTCTTTTACAGAAGATATGATTTTTTTGTTTAATAAAGACCACATTATATCATTTTCACTGGGCTCTTTACCTAATTTCAATTTTAAATTTTCCTTAATATTATCCTTTTCTTTATATTCTTTGGCTATTTCGGCATAAGTACCATTGACCTTTTGCCATTCAATATCAATCAGTTTTGCCTCATTTTCTGTAACTGTAACTTCTTTGTTGTCATAAGGACGAGTTCTTTTAAAAATATAATTTCCACATTTTTTACACTTTGTTTTTGATTTTGGATGTTTTTTTAAAGAGACGCCGCAGCTTGGACATTTTGCATCTTTATCATGAGTAATTCCAACAATGACATTTGAAGTATAACTAAAGCTATTCTTTCTGTTGCGGATAGATCGATTTTTAATAAATAAATACAAAATCGTACAGAAAAAAACAAAGATAGTTGCTTGCCAAATCATTTTTGAATCCTAAGAATCAATTTAATTCTTTTTTTATAAGCTCAACATAGGGATCAAGACATTCTTTCTTTGTTTTTTCTAACTCTTCTTTATTTGATGGTCTTGAGGCATCATCATATGATCCAGGTGATTTACCAACGATATCGGTTATCTTAACTTCAGCTTTTTTAGCTTCAACTGTAATCTCGAGTGTAAATTCAACTATCTGATTTGAGCCATATCCATTTCCTAACTTCAAGGCAGAACAAGAGAGGTTTCCCTTCGCTATAAGAACACCAATTTCGGGGTCTTTCAATTTAATGGATTCATTAGAATTGGCAAATGTTTTAACGGACCATAATACAACTTTTTGAAAGGTCTTTTTCTTATCGTATTTTGTTTCAATGCTAAATGAAACTGTTCGCTCCGTCGCTGGCAATAAATCAGGTGCTCCAAATCCAAAAGAATGGATAGCAATTAAAATGATGCCTAAAACGGTATTGATTTTCATGAAACCCTCCAAACTCTATATCGTCAAATGTAACACGAACTTTATAGGACGTGGTTTAAATAGTTCATCTGTCCCAAAATAGTACAGTGAAGAAAAATTACTCTTACGAAGATGTGTTAAAAACAATTGCCAGAAATGTGAAAAAGTTAAGAAAAGCAAAAGGTTTAACTCAAGAGGATATGGTAGATTTTGGATTTAACTATAGGCATTATCAAAAAATTGAAAGTGGAGCATATAGCCCCAATCTGCACACTTTAGTAAGGTTGTCTCAAGTTTTTAATATTACAGTTGATGGTTTATTAAAACCCTAGATGAAAGACCTAGTTTGAAAAGTATAAATATCTAATTTCATTAGATATTTTCATTTAACTAATATGATTTTTTTCAAGTTAGAGGAGTAATTGCAAACATTTATAAGAAATGATAGAATAACACTATGAAGAAAACCCCTAAAGAGACAAAGTTTTATACTGAAAAATCACCTCTTAAAAAGGCCTGGGAAGGTTTGTGGCACAAACCTACTACAACTTCAGCCGATGTTATAAAATTAAATGAAAAATTTTTAAGTGATTTTTATCAAAAAACCAATAATATTTCCCCCAAAGAACGATCATCAAAGTCTGAATGAATGAACAACTACTAACATGGATTTTACCTGGCTTTATTGGATATTTTTCTTATCAGAACTTTCGACGTTCAATACCTGTACATAAAGGAAATTGGGACTTTGTAGTTTCTCTTGGAATATTTAGTGTACTTTCCACCAAACTAGCTCAAATTTTTGGCTTTGATAGCAATCAGCTAAACTCATTTTTGTTTATTTTAACTGCATCAGGGGTTGCATTGCTGTTGGGAGTTCTATTTTCTTTTATATACAATATACTTATTGAAACAAAAAAAATAAATAATCCAATAGATAGGGTTACTGAGATTCTAAAGGAAAATTTCGAAAAGCCAATTATGGTAACTCTTAAAAGTGGAAAAATTTATGCGGGTTTTGTAATGGATTATGATTCATATTCAAGAGGTGAAAGCGTTCCAGATAGAACATTGACTATATATCCGCTTTTAAGTTCAAGATATGAAAAAAATGTAATTTCTAAATTAAAATTTTATGATTTAGAGGAACTCAAATCAAATGTAAGAGAAATTACATTTTTTATTAGAGAAGTTGAGTCAATTAGGCCTTTTAATAAGGATCTATTTTTTCATTTTAATAACCAACAGAATGCTTCTTTTGAGGCTGATAGATAGTAGTTTGTTTTTGATACCATTTGTTACCATAATAACCTGAAAAACCACAAAATAGGATTGAATATTATAAAT
>JABWCN010000088.1 GCA_013359135.1 Pseudobdellovibrionaceae bacterium
TTTTTCAAAAAATATCTCTTCGATCGAGACCTGAAACTACAAAACTAAACTCGACTTAGGTGCCGAAGCGGCCCGCGCTACGCGCGGGTGGAATTTATATGAAAAAGGCCATTTACGTTATAGAAGATGATCCTATATCGCAAATTATGATCAAGACTTTATTAAATCAGGCAGGGGTTGAGGGTTCAATATTCGAAAACTACCAGTCGGCTCTCAATAAGATTCGTGAAGACAAAATGATAAACACTCTTCCCCTTGCCATTTTTTCAGATTTCATGCTTCCAGATGGCGATGGTCTTGATTTTTTGAATCAGCTAAGACAACTTATTCCCTCTGAAAAACTCCCATTTTATTTTATTACTGGAGTTCAAAAAGAAATGATTGAGCCATTTGTTGAGAAACACCAGTATTCAGCTATTATTTCTAAACCACTTCATAAAGATGAACTGAATGTTATTATTGCGTCCTTAACTAAGTAATTACTGGGAGGATCTCATGCGTGTTACAATTGCTGGAGCCAGTGGCTTTGTTGGTCAGTTACTTCTTGAAAAATTAAAATCTCACTCCCAGCTAAAAATTAAAGCTTTATCAAGAAACCCTAGTCTCATTTCTGAAAACATTACTTGGCAAACCTGCGACTTATTCTCATTAAGTGACTGCGAAGAAGCGATGCGCGAAACAGATGTTGCTATTTATTTAATACACTCTATGGTTCCAACAGCAAGATTAGACCAGGGATCATTTCAAGACTACGACTTATTAATGGCAGACAACTTTATCCGCGCCTGTGAATTACATAACGTAAAAAAAATTATTTATCTTGGTGGAATGCTACCGCAAACTATTAGACAAGAAACTCAACTTTCATGGCATCTACGAAGTCGCCTAGAGGTTGAGAAGGTTCTGAATCAAAGCAAAATTCCTTGCGTTACTTTAAGAGCTGGAATGATTGTTGAAAAACTAGGTTCTTCCTTTGACCTATTCGTTCGGCTTGTTGGAATGATGAAAGTTATACCATTACCTTCATGGTCATATTTAAGAACTGAAGTTGTCGATGGTCTAGATGTGGTAGACGTTCTTGAAAATGAAATTCTAAATGAAAAGTTTGAAAAGAGACAATTTGATCTTGGCTGTGGTGAAATCTTAACCTACGCCTCATTACTCAAAAAAATTTCTGCAGTAATGGATAAAAAAATCTTGTTTTTTAACATTCCACTAATGCCTTTTGAATTGTTAAAATATTTTTTTGTTATTACGACAAAAGCTCCATTTGCCTTCATTAATCCTTTAGTGGGAAGTTTAAAATATGAAATTTACTCTCGTGATAACGCTAGATATCCCATGCCTTTTCGCTCTATAAATGAAACTATTCACAGAGTTGTCAATACAAAAAATCTTAGTGAACAGCCTAAGATATTTCAAAGTGCTGGATCATTTAAAAAGAAAAAACGAGTTCGTTCAGTTCAACGCTTTATGAAAAAAAATGGTTTGCACGCTGATGCCATTTCTTTTGCTTATCTGCATTGGCTTCCAAGATTTTTAAATCCATTTCTAAAGGTAGTAAAAACTAATCATACAGTTGCATTCCACTTTTGGGGTCTGAAAAAACCTCTACTTATGCTAGAACATGTTTATAAAAGAAGTTCTCAAAATAGACAAATCTACTTCATTACTGGTGGATTACTTGCTGTTAAAAATAATAAAAGTCGTCTAGAGTTTCGTGAAGTCTTAGATGATAATACTGTCATGGCTGCTATTCACGAGTTTGAACCGAGTTTGCCCTGGTGGTTGTACCGACTTACACAGGCGCCTCTTCATTTATTAGTCATGAATAAATTCGGAAACTGGCTTCGCAGCAAAATGTAATAAAAACATTTAACAATCTTAATGTGCATGCAAGCAATTTTTTATTTCTGATTTCAATAACACACCAGAAATTGGCTTTTGTAGACATTTTATAATCAACCCTTGATTAATCGCTTTTTCGATTTCATTATCATCAGCTTGTCCAGTTAAAATCATTTTTAGTGAATTTGGACTTTTCTTATTAATTAATTTTATCAACTCAGTGCCAGTTAAATCTGGCATTAAATAATCTGAAATAACAAGATCAACCTCTTCTTTGTTAACAATTTCAAGGGCACTTTTTTGATCTGAAGCAGTTAAAACTCTATAACCTTCTAAAGTTAAAATACGACTTAATAATGTTAAAATAAACGGTTCGTCGTCGATACATAAAATATTTACTTTTCTATCAGTGCTCATAATTCTTCCTCCTACTGTGGTGATGGTATCGGAATTTGAATTTTAAACTCAGTTCCTTTTCCTAGTTCACTCATAACTTGTATTTTTCCATTATGTCTTTCTATAATTCCATGACTTATTGCTAAACCAAGACCAGTACCCTCACCAACATTTTTTGTTGTAAAAAAGGGATTAAAGATTTTAGTTTGATTTTCTGGTGAAATACCGGCTCCATTGTCTTTGAACTTCAAAACTAAATCATTATTTTCAGTAAATCCTTCTATATTAATCAGACCTTCATTTTTCTTTACGGCGTCTAGCGAATTAATAATTAGATTAGTAAATACCTGAGTAAGTCCAAAAGATTGAAAACTTAGCTTAGGTAATTTTGTAAAATTAATTTTTACCTGACATCCTTTATTCTGAATCTCGCTATTCAAAATAGTGATCACATCATTAATCTCATCCGCGATATTAATAGATTTTGATTTTCCATCCTCGAATTTAGAAAACTTTTTTAAAGCTAGAACAATTTTTGATATCTTTTCAATCCCTATGCGCGATTCTTCAATAATTTTTGCTGTGTCTTGTATAATGAATTGAATTTTTTCTTTTTCTTTAACTTGGTTAAACTCTTCATAATCAATAAACTTTTTCACTGATACGGATTCAACAATGTTTTGAGTTAATCTTTCATACAAGTTTATAATACTCTTCATAGCTTCAACATAAGAAGTCAAAAGTTCTATATTTCCACTAATATAAGTCAAGGGATTATTAATCTCATGAGCTACACCTGCAGCTAATATACCTAAAGAGGCCATTTTTTCTTGATGCACTAGCTGAGCTTGTTGCTCTTGTAACTTTTTATTGGCATCTCCTAACTGCGTATTTGTTTCCTTAAGTATATCAATTGTTTCATTATAAGATGAAACTAAATCTAATTTCATTCTATCTATGTAAATATAACAGTTTATTTCACCAAAATCAGTTTGAATCACAACACAACCAAGCTCTAAGTCAGCTAATGCTAAAGAACCATTAATAACTTTTGGTGCCGTTATTGTAAGTTTTTGATAGGAGTTTCCTAGGTGAGATATACTTTTTCCAGAGATCATATTTAAAACTTCTTTTAAACAGCCTTCAATAGTTTCATTATCCTCACCAAAATCAGCAAAAACTTGATTGGAAAATTTATTTGAAACACTAATTATATATTCACCAAAAACCATACCAAGATATGATATAGAAAGAATTTTATCACTTTGAATTTTTGAAACTTTTTTTACCACTACTTCACCATAATTACCGTTCAATTTCTTACCTGAAAAAATTTCGAAATAATTAAGAGCAGCATCAGCAAAAAATTGAGCATTAGATTCAAGAGTGGATTTAAAATTTAACTCATTCATATATACGCACCTCTTAAGCTGCTTTATTTTCTACTTGTTGCAATGCTTGATCCAATGCTGATCCAAAAGTCTCTGGATCAATTAGATCATCTTTATGAAGAAAAGCTCTAGCTCCCAAGTTTTTACAATCCTTTTTTACATCATCGCTTTTAGTGGCTGATAGCATGATTACAACGGCATGAGGATTCACTTTCATAATATCTACTAAACATTCACGACCATCTCGATTAGGCATTGTAACATCTAACAAGACAACCTCTGGTTTTAATACCTGATAAAGCTCAGCCCCTTGAAAACCATCATAGGCATGACCTAGCACCTGATGACCAAGCTTTTCTAAAAATAGACTTATTTTTTTTATTAATACTTTACTATCATCAACAACTAAAAATTTCATATCATCTCCATCCTAGAATTAAGACATTTAGCTGACTTTCTTTAGCCATTCCTTTAGCTTGTTTTCTAAAACATCAAATGTAACTGGTTTCGAAATAAAATCATTCATTCCAACCTCTATGCACTCATCTTGTTCTTTTTTTAAAACACTGGCCGACAAAGCAAGAATTGGCAGTTTAGAATATTTCTTTTTACTTCTTCTAATTTGAGTTGTTGCTTGATAGCCGTCTAAAATAGGCATATGACAATCCATTAAAATTAAGTCAAAGTGGCTGTCTTGCTCCAAAAACTCAATAGCTTCTTTTCCATTACTAACAACAACGACTTCTATACCTGCCTTTTTAAGAAATCTTTCTGTAACCATTTGGTTAATATAGTTGTCTTCTGCCAAAAGAATTCTACCACTTAATTGAAGTTGTTTTTTCAAATCTTCAC
>JABWCN010000015.1 GCA_013359135.1 Pseudobdellovibrionaceae bacterium
AACACGACGACCGGGGATGCAAGCCTCAGGTCTCGACTTAGCTTGGGAAACCAAGTGAACGGAAATCTTTTATCTTAGAGGCTTGCTTTCTTACAGAAGTAAATAAATTACCTGTGGTTTTAGTTTTTTACACCTGTCACAAATAGGGAACGTTTTTGCGCATACCTACCAAGATAACTCCACGAGTGTAATTCTATTTGATATAATCATCAGGGTTTTGACTTTAAAGTTGCAATTGAAAAAACTGTAAGAGGTATGGAAAAGGAGTGTTGGTATGGTAACTCAAAAAATCATAGGTCTGATCATTCTAGCACTTATTATGGAATCAGCTTCTTTAGCTCAACGGACGAGACATCGATGCTCGCCTCCAGCAGCTGCGTAAGACCTGAGTGTATCATACCAGGCCCTCAAAAAGGAAAGTATGAACCTAGAAGATGAAATTGGAATTTCGATTTATCCACCAACTGCAATACACATTGATAACCGTACGACAAAAAATAGAATGGGTTATACTTTGTACGTTAATATTATATACAATCTGAAGTTAAAATGGTGGTCTCTACTGGGCTCGAACCAGTGACCTCTTCCATGTCAAGGAAACGCGCTACCAACTGCGCCAAGAGACCATAATTTAAGATGTGGTTCCAACCTATACTTTTACAAGTGGAAAATCAAGGAGATTTTCCAACCAAAGTACTCCTATTAGGAACTGATTTAAAGCACACACAGAGTGTGATCTATTTCTGTATTCTAGATAACTTAAACAACACCAGCAATTGAGATAATCAGTAATAATGTTTTTTGCAAGAAGAGTGTTTTTTGGGATTAATTCCAAGCGGAGCTAAAAACCCTATTTTAGATGGACTATTTAACTCCATCTTTATGGCTCGTTGTCTTATACCTTCTTCTTGAGCCACAAGGCTATTTATAAGTAATTCAGCTAGATTTTGGTTAAATGGACTTATCCTCACTTCGTTCATGTTGTAATCAGAAGTAACAAAGCTAGGGGTTTTTTTGTTCAAAGAAAAAATAATAGTTTTTCCTGAGTTAGAAAAAAAACAAGAGTACTTATAATCAAAGAAAGTCCTACTTTTTGAGTCTTAGAAAGTAATTGAATAGATTCATTTGAGGTAGTTTCTGAAATCAGCTCATTTTAAAGACGTAAAAAAAATTACAAACTAATTAAAAAAAGAATCTGATTCATTAAGTTTATTCCAAACAGGATAATGATCTGATGGAGTGAGGCACATGATAGCATTCCTGAAGTAGGGGTTGCGCCATTGTTCGTTAGTAAAATCATAGACGCTCGTAATAGAGAATTGGTAGTCGTAGCTACAAACTTTTAGTGAATCCTCTTTTGTAAAGTTGGTATTATTTAAATTTAAAATAGAATACACTTTGAAATCAATTTCTTTGAGAGTTAACCATTGAAGAGCTTTCATAAAAGATAAAATATCTAGCTTTGATCTTTCTAACCATAGAGCTTTTGAGTTAAGTAAGTTTAATAGTTCTTCCTTGAGAACTTCATTATATTTAATTCTTAAAAAAACTTGAGTTTCTTCTTTACTCCATCTTTTTTGCTTGATCTCATTGTTAATAAAATCTGTAACATACATTAGGAGTTCAAGCCCAAGTCCTTTGGAAAAAAGTTTTTCAATCCAAAGCAATTTATCAAGTCTTGAGTTTTTTTTATTATTAGAACTTAAGAAACAAACGGGGGAATTTGTATTAGACTGGTCTATATTGGTAATAGAAAAATTAATACCTTCAACTTGAACTAGAGAGGTGGTTTTGAAAACAGTAAGTAAGTTTTTATTTTGGGCTTGGGATGCTTTATCAAGATCATAAAAATAATCATTTTTAATTTTTTTTAAATAGTTAGAGACTAACGGTCCAGAATATTTTCCTAGTGGAGAAATACTATTAAAGCCATAGATTCTAGGTGATTGATTAAAAACATTACGCATCCGAGTAGAAAAAGATCCACCTAAGGGACTATAGCGAAAAGCCACCACTTGCTGTGCTTGACTTAGGCTAAAACCATCATTTAGCAAAACTTGCAGATACTGTTCAGGTGTTCTAGAATCTTTTTGTTTTCCCGCTAAAGTATTGCACCCAAACAAAAAAACTTCTTTTGGTTTTTTTAAAATGCCAGAGCACTCATCTGAACATGAAGAGTTTTCTAGTTCTTTCAGACTCAATGTTTTTTTTGAACTCCCAAAAAAAGTTCCAGCAAAATGTCCTGAAATAACTAAAACATCACATTGAATTCCACTTTCACATGATTTTTTTAACCAACCGGTTTGTGGGTCTTTGTCATTCGCTGTTAATTCAATAAAATCAAAATCATTTGCAGATAGATTATTTTTAAACGCTTGGATTTCATCCTCAGAATTAATAGTCATCGCACAAATAGTTTTTTTATTAGCAAATGCTGAAATTGAAAATAAACAGAGTGTGAAAAAAAAAGCTCTAAATTTCATGATTAACTCCTAACCATGTGTTTTTGAAAGTAAGAATAAATAGCTAGACTTCCAGCCACGGTAACATTTAAGGATTCTACTTGTTTTATAGGGATAGATAAAATTTGTTTTTTAGGAAATGTAATTAACCCTGGTCCTTCTTCGCCTAGCCAAAGTCTTATGTTTTCTGGCCATAAAAATTTTTCTAGAGAAATTCCGCCGAAATCCAAGCCAAAGTTATTTTCATCAAGCTCACTAATTGTAATGTCATTGAGATTTTTATCTAAGTAGATTAGGTGATTTTTTAAAATAGCGCCACTGGAACTTTTAAGACATTTTGGGTGGAATGGATCACAAGAGTTTTTAGTTAAAATAATTTTTTTCACTCCAAAAGCAAGTGCTGTCCTAGCAAGAGAACCTAAATTACCTGGATCTCCTATAGGACATAATATTTCTAAGCCCTCAGGCTTAGCTAAGTCTTGAAGAGTGAGGACTCTCTGTAAATCTTCAAAGTGAATAACAAGTATTGGAAAGTGAGACCCAATAATATCTAATTCAGAAAAGAGAGACGTTTCGAGTGAAAAAAAAATTAATTTTTTACTCGAATTAAAACTATTTAATGGAAGACTATTTAAACTTTTTAGAAGATTTTGAGTTTTTTCATCTGAGTTTTTTTTAGGAATAAGTATAGTTTCAATTTTAAAGGTCGAGGAAATGGAGTTTTCCTTAAGATCGTTAACAAAGTCAGTAATAACTTTTTCACCAGAAAGTAAAAATAAATTTTCTTTTTTTCTTCCTTTGGATTGAAGTAGGGACTTCCAAATTTTGAATTTGGGGTTTTGTTCCGAACTGATTATCTCGTTAAGAAAAAAAGAAGAATTCATATATGGCTCATCCTAAAATTCATTTTCTTGAGGAAAATCTTCCTCTGAATCAATGAGTTCTTTACTTTTAATTTTCTTAAAAATTACTAATCTTCTTTGGTTAGGGGTATGTGGAATATCATAAGCTATATCTTGTTCCAAAGTGTAGAACTCAGACATTTCTTGAGTTGCTTTAGTAATTTCAGGGTCTACACCTGGTCCTTTCATAAAAAATATTTTTCCACCTACCTGTAAACAACCCATAACATTATTCATTGTGTTGCTTATATCCTCTACGGCACGAGTGATAACTCCATAAACAGGGTAAACGAAGTCGGGAAAAATATTTTTCCCAATAATTTCTAAATGGTTTAATTGCAGCTCTTCTCGACAATGTTTTAAAAAATTAACTCTGCGCTGAACTCCTTCGGCTAGAAGAATTTTCTCATTGGGATAAAAAATTTTGAGTGGAATGCCAGGTAGTCCAGGTCCCGTTCCAAGATCCATGAGTGGAAATGAAAGTTGAGTGTGCTTGAGGATAATTAAAGAGTCTATAAAGTGTTTGATAGCGATATCTTTTAGGCTCAATAAGCGTGTGAAGTTTTCTTTTTCCTGATTTAACATGAGTAAGCGGTAATAATGAGCCAATTGCTTTCTTTGTTCATGTGAGACAAGATCAAATTCATGATTTTTAAAAACGTCATACAGACGGTCATTAGCCTCTTCTAAAGAAAACACCTCGTTGGGTTTTCTATGTTTTCCTTTTAAATCTTGAGGTGCAAGAGTTTGATTTTGATGTTTAGCCGGATGTTTTTTCTCTTGCCGTGTTTTTTCTTGTCGGGCTTTATAAGGAGAGTAATTAGTTTTATTTTTATGAGCCATGGATCGCGAGTATCAGGTGAAAGTTAAAAAAAGTCAATTAAAGTCTTTTGTAACGATCATTCTTATAGTTCCCTAAGCTCAAGGGTTTTGCGCTTATATGTATTTTTTCTATTCCAGATTTAGAATTTAAAGTTAATAGTGGATTTATAAGAATCTCATTTGTTTCCTGAAGAAAAATATAATCATTTGGCCTTTGTAATTCTTGATAGTTTTCCTGATTTTTTTCCCCAACGAAAACTTTTAAAGTAGTAATGTCTGGCGTAAAACTAAGCTGTGTCCTGTGGGTGTTTACTCGAGTTAAAATTAAATCTCCAAGCTCTGCAAGACTACTACCAAAATTTGAACATAAATCAACATGAATTCCAGAGGAAATTGACAGTAAGGAAGGTAAAGCCTGAATAGGACCAAGTCCATCTTTAGAGCAGTCTTTTGATTGATTATTAAGATCAGGTGTTGCTGCCGCAATTATAATTTTTGATGGATCTCCATTCTTTAAATTAACTAGCTCATTATAAAAACTTTCTGCTGACAATCCTGGAGTGACATCGTCAGCATCCGTTAAAAATATGATAGCAAGATATGCATCCGACTGATAAAAGTTTTCATTTTTTTTAGAGTTGATCTCGTCATTTGTTACAGCTAAAACGGGAGAAAATGACTCTTCGGCTTCTGGACCCCATTGAACTCCCATCAGAACAGTTTCCTTAAGTACTTTCGCTGCATTTGGAGTTGCTGGAGTAATAAAAAGTTTTTCTGGAGCTGATAAATGCTGATTTTCTTCTTCTGAGAATCCCTTCAACAGGGTGAGTTCTCCTAGAGCATTCATTTTTCTTTTGCCAACCCTAGGATAAACTTTAGTGTCATTTAGGTATTTTGAATCATAAACAGGTACTACGCCAATACGGTAATCAATTCTAGAGTTAGAAAAAAATTTCTCAGCGAATAGTCCGATGTTTTGTGCCATTTTTTCTTGATAAGGTTTCATTGATCCTGAGTTGTCTACAACGAATAGTATATTTAATTTAGGTTTTTTTATTTCAGTGCCAAAACTAACAATATCTGTAATATCACTAAAAGTCTCTGAGCTAGCTTGAAGTTGTGGAGACTTTTTTCCACAGCTAATTACTGTCACTAAAATTGAAATAGCTAAAAATGAATACAAAATTTTATTTTTCATAAGCAACTCTTTTCTCGTTGTGACATAAGTTGGCTTTAACTTCATAGTGTCCAACCTCATCGATCCACACTTCATCATCAGTGATTGGAAAAACAATTTGGTCTTTTCTATTTTCTTTTGAGAAAGTTAATTTGGAATTAGAGATTGACGGTTTTTCACCACCAAGAACTGTTTGGGTAAGTTCTACATCCATTATTTTCATTTTATTTAGATTTAGTAAAATTTCATCTAAATCTGCTTTTGCTAAAACTTGATATCGTTTAGCTAATTTTATCTTGTCTTTAGCTTTAAAGGCTTTCATTAAAAGCTGGTCTCTATAGAAAAATTTAGGAAATTTTTCAGCTTCTTTCCCCAGAGCAGCTAGAGTCCAATTTTTAGAGAGAAGTATTTCTACTTCTTGGGCTAATTGTTTTATATCTTTAGTCTTAGTAATGCTCTCCATAGCTTCCGCCCGAGGTAACATAATAGTTTTAAATCGATTCATTTTTTTTATTACATCTTTATAGGCGCAAATCTTTAATGACAAAAATGTTGAAAGCATCAAAGTTTCTGGTCCAATTTGAGCTGACCAAACAGGAGAGGATAAAGAGTGGATATCGCCAAGAGCTTTTTCTACCTGACCCATACGAGTATAAGACCAGGCTCTTTCTTCAATAGCCTCAAACCAAAAGTCTGATTTTACAGATATTTGCGAGTAGAGAGAAATTGCTTTAGTATAATTACTATTTTCGAAGTTTTTTCTGGCTGCTGAAATAATTTCCTTTTCACCGGCAAGGCAAGTTGAGCCCATCAAAAGGTTTAAGTTAATGGAAAGTAGAATAAATTTTAATTTCAACCAGAGCTGCTTTTTCATAACAGCACTCCTAGGCTTATAAGTGCTTGAATTTGATTTTGATCACGCTTTAGAGTTTGATTCAGGTCAGTGTATTTTTGATAGAACACTTCTAATCTTGTTGAAAAATGTGAATTAATCCATACTCCAGAGCCAACCCCTAGTGAATATAAGTTGCTTGATCCTGAGTTTAAATTTATGACACCATAACCAAGTTGAGTGTAGAGATCAAATTGCGAAATCCAATTGTCAAAAAGGTTTAATTTTCCATAGATAGGAAAAAAGCTTAATGTGACAAACTGTGAGTCTAAAATGTAATCTATTTGTGGAAATCTTTCGTTACTTGCTGGATCAATTAGTTGTTGTTGATAAGCTCTTTCGAATTGTGCTTCAGCTTCTGCTGACAACTTATTATAAGCCTTCTGATATCTTGCACCAATAGACCACCTGGGATTGATATGAAAATCAATTATAGCACCTAGATTTTGTGTATTGATATAAGAATCCCCACCAGAAGTAAAACCATAGTTTAGGCCTAACTCCCAACGTAAATTGCGATCAACCAAGCGATTTTGAACAACTCTGATTTTTTGTTCAGAGTCCATGTTTTTGATTCTTTCAAGCATTTCCGTGTTATCAGCTAATCCCGTAAATTGTTTTTTTAATTGTGAACTTGATTTTGCGTTTTCTATAGCTTTAGCTTTACCACAAATAAAACCGATAGCGAGAGAAAGAACTAATAATTTCAATTTCATGGTTTTCATAATGTGTCCTTATTGTTTTGTCACTTTTTGAGGGGTTGTTTTTAGCTTTTCACTAGTAGTACAAAGACTTGGATTCTCTTTGATTTTAAAATTCACTTCAAGATCCTTGCTTTTAACTTTAAAACCCATTTTATTTTCGAATTTAAGTGTGATTTTTTTATCTTGATCCTTTTTGACACAACTAGGTTTGAAACTTATTTCACAAATTTTTATAGCTAAATCTTTTTCAGTATTGGCTTTATCTTCGTTGTAACATGAGACTTCTTTTGATCCAAATAATGAATTAACTTGCTTTTGAGGATCTTTGAAATCAACTTCTCCAAAAGGGTTTTCACTACTAATTTTGAATTTAATTTTACCAGTCTCTTGAGCTATAAATTCTGCTAAAGGATTTTCGATGATTTCCACTTCTGGCGATTTAGCTTGAAATTGAGCTTGTACGCAGACTTGTTGTTGCTCGGAGAGGGTAGTAATAGAGCTAATAAAACGCATATAAAAACAAACACCCACAGAGTTGGAGTTTGTATCTTCTTTTCCTTTATTTGTACGATCGTAAGGTAATTGATTTAAGTCCATTTCGAAGTAAAATCGCCAAAGTCCTTTTTGCGAGTTTAATCTTTCAGGATTTAAATTTTTTGAAGCATCTAGACGAACAAAACTTGATCCATCAGCTCTAAAAGCTTCTGGATTTGATGATTTATATGGAGTTATTAATGCTTCAGGAAATTTTTCATTAACTAGTGAGGCTTTATCTTCAATATCTACAGTGAATTTTACAATAGTTCCTTCATCAACATTTGGTCCAAGTTTGGATTTTCCAACAATTATAGGTACCGAGTTGTCTCTAGTGATAATAATGTTAATAACATCTATTTTAGCTAAACCTTTAAGGTTATTATCAGAAGCAGCAGTAACTGTTGTCTGTAGCCTCATGGTTGCTATTTGATATAGTTCTCCTGCAGGAATAAGTCCTTTAGGGGCCTTCCAGCGTATAGAAAACATTCCAGGGCGTGAACTGTTTTCAATTCGAGCTTTTTCAGAAACTAATCCCAGAGGTGAACTAATGTCTAAAATTTCTACTTTAAAATCAGAAATTTTCTGACTTTTTGGAAAAATTTTGAAGTAGAAACGGCTTTCAACAGCTTCTAAAAAGTGGGGTTGATTGATTTCATTGGTTCCGTCAACTTTAAGACTTAGAAGTTCTGTTTTATCCAAAGCCGAAATACTTGTGAAAACTTCAGGTGCAGCGAATTGAGATTCTGAATCTTTGGCTTGATCAACTGGAATAGCACTAAGCTCTGCATATTTACCTCTTGGATCTGAGGATTGCCCCATACAAGAAGTTAGAGCTAGAGCCAAAATAAAAGCCAAAATGGAATAAGTTAATTTGATGGTTAAAAATATTTTTTTCATCTTCTCTCCTGACTCTTAAGAATCACTCACGCGTTTAAGAACAAATGGATAACTAACTTTAACGTTGACTCCACCCTGTGGCTGTGGAAACTTCCAGGACTTTAGTTTTTCACGAATACAGCCCTCAACTTGAGGATGAGCTAAGCTTGAGCTTCCCACCTGAGCAGTCGCGACATCACCTCTGGGGTTAATTATAAACTTCATGGAAACACGGCCATTGAGATTAGGCTTTTGCTGAAGGGCTGATTCATAACAAAATCGAACTTCACTAAGGTGACGAGCAATAACGGCCGCAATTGCGTTTCTATCTAAGCCTCCTTCTGAAAAAGCTTCTTCATAAAGGGGCGTAATAGATGAACCGTAATTTCCAGTGATAGTCATTTTTCCATAACCAGCTTGTCCTCCACCTTTTCCCTTGGTTCCATAGCCTCCGGCACCCTCAGCTTTATTACCTACACCTAAAGGTGCTGCAAATAAACCTTTAGCATAGTTAGTTGTTTGCACTCCACCACTACCTAGAGAGCCACCCATCCCAATTCCTTTTGATGTGTTAATTCGATTCAGGTTAAGACCACCATTCTGGTTAGATTTTTTTAAACTTCCCAGCACTCCAAGAGCGCCAAGTTGACTGATTTGAATAGTTTTTCTTGGAGAAGGTGAAGTTCTAAGCGCAATAGCTGTTTTGATTTTCTTTTTTATTTGAATTTTATTTACTCTCTTATTGGGAAGAGAGACTGTTTTGTTTGAAGCTATAACGGTTGGAATTTTCTCGATTTGCTTTCTGTCCATCACAGTGATAACTTCAAGCTCTTTAACTTTTGTTACCACAGGCACAAAAAATTTTCTATAAACCATATCGACACTGAATATTAATAAAGCCAAGCCTATAGCTATAGTCATCGTTTGTTTTAATATTTTTTGAAATCTTCCTGGATCATCTTCTGGTAGGTTTACATTTTCAAGGATATCTACTGATTCAAATACAAGAGTTAATTCGTTGTTGGTAAAATCAAGAGGGATAGACTTTTTATTTTGAATGTCGGCTTTATTAATTGATTTTAAAAGATGGTAATTAATATCAATTTGTTCCAACTCTGCAAGGTTATCAGTTACTTCTATTCTCTTAGTTTTAGGTATGAAAATAAAGTGAATCATTTCAGCTTCAGATTCAATAGATCTGACTGTTTCCCCTTGACGATTAATTAAGTATAATATTTTTTTCGCTGTCATGGTCTTACTTTAACTCCTTCATTTTTTTTTCACGGTCTTTAAAGTTTTTGCGCATGCCTATCAGTGACTCTAATGATTTATCATCCTCTACAACAGTTAAAGCTTCTAACGGCTTTTGATAAGTGCCACCAACCAGATGGTCGTTGAAATCAACTTGAGTAGAAAGTTTTTTATCTTTATTAAGCGTTGATTTATTTGCAGTTGAAATTGGAGTCTTCTTTACTGTTTTTGATGTGGAAGTTGATAAATTAACGGCTAGAGCTTTTGGTTGATAACCAAAAATACAAGCGATCATTAAAAGTAATAAAAGTTTAATCATTTGTATTCCCCCATAGTCGTACGGTTATCTAAGTAAGCAAGCAGAGTGCCATTACCAAGTTTGCGAGTAATAACCTGGTATTTCTCTAACTCTTTGAAATTAAAAGGATCTTTTTTTAAGTTCTCTTCAATGTTTTTTGCTTCAGACAGCAAATGACGTCTCTCCTGTGAATATTTTTTAAAAGGATCGTCTGAAAATTTAACGATTCTAGCAGAGAGAGATAGGTTAGTTATCACGATTTGACTTAGCTTGTGGCCTGGCACATTAACTTGTTCAGAGGATTGATAAAGATCTTTAAAAAGATCTTTATCAATAGCTTCTTGCCATAAGGCTAGAGCTTTTTTGTTGATTTCTATGGCCTTATTTTGAAATGGTTTCACTTGAATTTCTAATTGCTTTTTGTATTCAGTTTTTTCAGATTCATTTAATGTACTAGGAATTGGAAGCTTTACTATATCATTTGCAAGTTTTGAATTTTCAAAGGAAAGAAATGAAAGTGCAATTAAACTTAGGCTTAAATTATTGTGTTTGAGTGCTTGGTTGGTTTTAATTTCGAATTTATTAAGTAAAGCTACTTTTTTTAAAATCGAAGAATTTAATTTTTTCCCAAGATTTGAAGCTAATTTAACACTTCTTATTTGATTGTGAGTCTTAGCTATTTCTTTAAGGTCAAGATTAGCTTTTATAAGTAGACTCGCTTGAGACTTTTTGAATTTAGTGTCGTTTATAAAGTATTTTAAAAGTGAGTCATCTTTGGTTTTTTCATAAGTGAAAAGAATAGCATTACCAAAGAGTTCGGTATTCTCACGAAGATCTTTTTTGAATTTAAAAAGATCTTTTGTGGGATTGTCACCTTTGGTTATTATTTGATATATAGCCGTTTGTCTTTTTTGTTTATTTTTACCAAGCTCAATATATTTCTGAAAGTACCAGAGTGACTTTTTTGACAATTTAATATCAGAGTTTTCTGCGTTAGCTAATTGGCTTAAAATAGCCGCTTTAAAAACAAAATCAGCATTGTTTTGATTTTCTGTTTTTAAATGAAAATCTAATGCTTTGTCCCACTCTAAAGTTGTTTCTTTAACCCAACAAAGATAAGCATACATTTCTGACTTTTCCTTTGATGTTAACGAAACTTGTCTTAAGAAATCTTCAGCAGCTTGTATCATATAATTTGAATTTTTAATTTTAGTGGCTAATACTTGTCGATTTTTTAAAATCAACTTCTTATCATTGGCTGGCCATAGAGAGTAATCATAAAGAGATAATTTTTGCCATAGTTTTTCAAGCATTGTTTCACTAACGAAATGATCATTTATAATCGAGGAAGAATGGTTAATAATTGCTTTTCGCCAAATTAATAAAAAGTCATTTTTTCTATTTGGTATTAGATTCGCATAATTAAGCGATTTTTTCTCTAAAAGTTCATTGTCTTTTTTTTGTATAAAAATCTCAGTATTTAAATCCGCTGCTTTGCTTTTAAGATCAATGGGAGCTTTAGTAGCCAAAATAATTTCCTCAAAAAGTTCAACAGCTTCAGATTTTTGGTCGTACTCATAGTACCAATGTGCAAGTTGGTACTTTATAAAGTAAAGCTGATCTTTCTTTAATGAATGATTAAGATATTTTTGATAGGATTGTAATTTATTACTTTTGTCATTTTCTCGTTCAGCACTTTCAATAGTACCAACTAAAGCTATTTCAAGTTTTTCTGAGTTAGTAGTTTGGATTAGAATATCAACAGCGCGGTTAAATGAGTTAAAGGCCTGAGAGTATTTTTTTTGTTGTAGTGATTTCTCGGCTGCCCAAAGGCTAAAGTCAGCATCTCTAAAGGCGTCAGCATATAAATCAAAGGATGTGATAAGTTCAAAACTTGGTTTTTTTTCTTCCGCTTTGAACCATTCGGTGAGTATGAATTTAAGTTTTTTTTGTGCTTCTTCGCAGGTAATGTTGCTTTTACATGAATTTGTTTTTAAAAATTCAACGAGTTGCGAAATTTCTTTTGTTAATTGTTTTTTTTGATTTAAATCGTAAAGGATTTTAGTTGTTTTGATTGATTTTTCAATTTTATCTTCAAACGATAGCTCTTTTTTTTCTAAATAAGACCAAACCAAAAGAGAACTTTGTTTTTTTGATGTTCTTTCAAGTTCTGTAGCTAAAAAAATAAGATTTGTTTTTTTTGTATTTTCAGGACTTAAAATAGATAATAATTCAATGTCACTTTGTTGGATATCATTGGCAGCCATAAAAAGCGCCAAGTCGTGGGAAATCATTTCGATTAGAGCTGTGTCTTGCTGTTGAGTCAAAGGATGAGATAGAATTTTCTTATTTCTTAGTAAAGAAATAAGCTGTTGCTCTGCTTTTTTGGTTTGACCTAGATTAAAATCACACCAAGCGATTTTGTAAAGTGAGTAAGCTTTCTTAGGATTTTGCGGTAGTTTACTGGCTTTTTCATAATTGTCTTTAGCAAAGACCAAAGTGCCTTTAAAAAAAGCAGTGTCTGCTAGTTGTATATACGATAGTGCCAAAGTTTCTTGTTTAAAAAAAGACTTATTATTAATAATAAATTTTAGTTTTTGTTGAGCTTTATCTTCTTTTGAAGTTAACAAATATAAATTAATAACTTGTAAATAAATACGATCTCTTTCAGAAGTAAATAGAGAGGAAAGTTGTTTCTCATATATCTGCAGAGCTTTTTCTCTGTCGGATTGAATTGCTGACTTAAATAAAATTTCACCTTTCCCTTCATTTTCAATAGAAAGTAGACGAGCTCTTTCAGAGTATAAATCGGCTAATCTAAGCTCAATTTTTTTTGATGAAACCATTCCATCGCTAGTGTTTGATGACTTACTAATAGCTTCCAGTTTTCCAATTAATTGATTGTGGGTGGTAAGCGATAGTTTCTCAGCTGTAACTGTTATTGTTAGAGACGAGATAACTAATAAAATAAGTATCATTTTGAAGTGTATCATAAGACTTCTCCTTATTTTATTTCACCTTTCCCGGTAAAACAGCAAATGCATATTTTTCATATCCAGCTTGACTTCCAGCTCTTAAAGCATAGCTTAATTGCTCAAAATCTGAATCTTTGTCTGCTTGAATTATAAGTGATTTTGGTCCTTTGTTTTTGAGTTGAATTAACTTGTTGGTAAGTTCTTCCATGCTGATTTTAGTCTCATCAAGATAAAGAGAATCTTTTTCTATTCGTAATGTGATACCTGTATTAAGAATTTCTGTTTTCTCAGCGATAGGTAATTTTATATCCTTACCAATATTAACGTTTTGTAGTTGACCATTCATATTTGAAAGTAAAAAAATTACAAGAATACAGAATGCATCAATTAATGTTGTTAGATTCATAGAGAAATACAAGTTTTTGGATTTTTGATCAGATGACGAAGGTTTTATTAATCCTTGCGCTAATATTGGGCTTTTAAACATTTGTCTTTGAAGTACACTTAAATTTCTCATACATAATCCCCGGTAAGAATTTAATTCTTTGTAAATTTAGATGGGTGATAGGCCGACATTTTGAAAACCATTTTGTTTTAATAAATCCATTAACCTAATAATTTCATCATATTTGGTATTTTTACTTGGGAGTAAATGGGCTAAACTAACCTTGCTTTTTTGAGCCATAATAAAGCGATTTACTTCTTTCCAATTGATAGTACTTTCTTTAGCTTTAATAGAAATACGAGTATCAGTTTTTTGCTGAGAATCGTTAAAAGATAAATCTAAGTTTTGAGCGTCATCAATTTTTATCCATAGACTTTTCTCTGGCTTTGTCTCTGCTAATGATTGCCCTCCAACGGCTTGAGATGTCTCTATGCTTCTTACTTCCACCCATACAACTGTCATCAGTAGGAAACAAATACAAACAGAGAGTATATCAAAGACGGGCATTAAGTTGAGTTCAAAATTTAGGTCTTTTTTGTTTGAAATTCCACCAAAGCTTGCCATAAATCTTACTCTCGTACTTGATTTGTTGAAGATTGTCGTTGTTGCCATTTTTTTGTAGCGGGTTCATAACTATAGGTTAACCAGTTGTAAACCATAAGAGCAGTGTGATTAATATCTTCACTCAGTGAGTGAGCTCTGTTTTGTAAAACAGCAAACATTACTAATGCAGGTATAGCAACTAGTAGTCCATAAGCTGTAGCGTACATAGCCATTGAAATACCATTTGAAAGAAGAGCTGCCTTTTCTACAGGATTACTATTAGCAACAGCTGCAAAAGAGTCAATTAAACCAATGATTGTTCCAAGAAGTCCCGCTAGGGTGCCAATATTACCAATAGCTGAAAGAAATCCAGTTCGTTTTTCTAGGGCAGAGGCTTCAGAAAGAAGCACTTCGTCCATTTTGGATTGAATTTCTTCCTTACCACCGTGATTAAGCGCAGCTTGCGTTCCTGCTACAATGGCATTACCCAGAGCAGAGTTGAACTTAGAAAGCTCTTGGGCTTTAGTTACGACAATATCTAGTTTTCCTTTTTTTATGTCTTCTTCAAATTGTTTCGCTAATTTTTTATTATTTAAAGAACGAGAGATATATAATGCATAAATCCTCTCAATAATAATAGCGATGGAAAAAATCTGGCCAAAGAAAATGATCCACATTACAAAACCACCATGACCAAATGCTTGAATAATATTTGATAAAAACCCCATAAACGTCCTTTGTGTAAAATTTATTTTCAAATCAATTGCACTGCTTATCCAAGACTAGCAAGTTCTGGGCCGCTAGTTTTTTCTCTCTAAAGAGAATTAAATAGATAAGGGGAGGCAACACTTTAGAAAATCTTCTTTGTTGTCAACAAAGGTCTACAACGGGGCCACTTTTGGTCACTTGTGACCAAAAGATCTACAGCAAAATTATTTAAAAAAAGAGGAAGTTTTTAATTCTAAAAGATTTTAGCTTTTATACCAAAAGCATCAAATAAGTAAGTCCATTTGTAACTTAGAGCTCTCCAAGCGATGACGTTTTGATACACTGGACTTGTCATCCAATGGCCTGAGTTAGCAATGGAAAGTAAGTGAATATTTTCTGGTGTACTGGAGTGTTCTTTCAAGGCATAAGCTAATTTCCAGGAATGCGAGGGGTTAACCCGAGAATCTACTTTTCCATTAAGGATTAAGAAGTGGGGAGTGTTTCTTTTTATCTGAGCTTGGTATACAGGACTCCACCCTATAAGATAATCTAAAACAGGTTTGGACTGACTGTTACCATACTCATAGGACCAACCTAGTCCAAACTTGGTATCAAGGAATTCTTTTCTTAGTAAATCATCAACTCCATTACCTGAGATTACATGGCCAATTTTATCAGGATATAAAAGCCCTGTAGCAGCAACAACCATTCCACCATTAGACCACCCTTCAATGGCTGTATAGTCTGGCGATGATAACTTTAACTCTTTCAACAAATCGGCTGCGGCTGTGAAGTCTTCAAATGTTTTACTTTTATTTCTGAATGTTGCACTTTGGTGCCAGGGTTCTCCAAATTCATTGCCGCCACGTAAGGCTGGGGCAACTATGATTCCACCATTTTGCATAAAAAAAGAATCCATTCCTTGATTGAAAGATCTCAGATAACCTTCAAGGCCAAAACCTCCGTAACCATAGATTAAGGCTCCATTTTTGCTGTTTAATGGTAGATTTTCTTTGTGGGTAATACGTGTAGGGATTAAGGTACCATCCTGGCTTTTTGCAAAGTGCACATAACTTTGAAAGCGGATATCGTTGTAGGTTAGCATTTCTTTTGCAAACTCGGGATTAACAAATTCATTTTTCTGTAAATCGTAGATGTAGGGGATTTGAGTTTTAAAATAACTTTGAAGCCAAACTTTAGCTTGATTTTGATCTTGGTTAATTTCAACTTTTTGAATTTTACAACAGGAAGGGGTTTTAATAGTTGCTAGAGTTTGACCTTGATAGTTTAAAATATCATGCTGTATATCACTTCCCCAGTAAGAACTACTTATGATATATTTTTGTTGATAAATAACTTCATCAGCAACTCTTTGGCTTGGGGTTTGGTAAATACGATTCCAACGAACCTTGTGAGTTCTATTATTAATCTGAGCGTGTAATAACTCTATTTTGTGATTTTGATAATCCTTACTATGTAAATAAACATCCGTATGCGAAGAGTTTGTTGATTGAGTAGTGAAAACTCCCAAGATAGAGTAGGTGGGGTCTTTAACTATTTTTGGTAAATGTAGACTAAGACCTTGAGCTGTTTTTAAGACAGAGTGAGATTTGTCTGTTTCTACATAGAATTGAGAATCTATAATACTAATTAGAGATTTTTTTATCGGTTCAGATTTTAGATTTTGTAGATTAAATGATTTTAAGATCGTTGACTCATTAGTGGAGACTTCATTGAAGTAAAATTCATTGTTGTTTTTCCAACTAATTTTTTGATCATTTGATGCTTTTAATCTTTGAGCTACTTTTTTGCTTAGTGTATCGTATATAATTAAATCAAAAGTATCAATATTTCCATTATCTGAAGCCATAAGTATGACATAGCGATCATTTGGAGAAGCCCACATTTTTATTAAGCTAAAAGAGGCATCTTTAACGATATCAGAAGTTTTTAAAAGAATTTCTGATTCTCCATTTTTTTGATGGATTCGACGTACGGTCTGATTTTCCCCGATGCCATTAAATTTAAGCTCATAGTTGTATTTAGTGGTTTTGTCTGTTGAGATTGTTTTTGGTGTTGAGTTTGTCATTAACACAGCATTGGAAACTGTTTCAAAGTTTGCTGAGCTGTGAAGTAAGTCTTTAGTTTCTTTAGAGGCAGCTTTAACCCAACTTATCGTTTCAAGTTGTTTTTGATTTTCAAGCCACATAGCATATTTTACCTCTCCTTGGGAGGTGAGTTTGGCTTGATAGATTTGAATACAGGAAGTTTTTACATCTTTGGCTAGAGAAAAAGAGAAAGAAAACAAGACGCTTAAAACTAAAATTTCTTTTGGTATTGATAATTTTGTCATAGATCAAAAATCATTCACATTAGATGCCAAAAGAAATTACGTCAGTTATGTTTTAATGATTTTAATACTAAAAAAAATAGTTTCGCTGTTAACAAGTTTTTCATAGTGACAAAATTTAAATTCTATTTTGTCACTATGAAAAACTTGTTATGTAATTTAAGAACGTAATTCTTTAGCGGAAAAATTATCACAACTGATGATGTAAATTAATTTAAAATAGTTTTTTTTCTTCGTCGGTCATTGGTCGCCAAAAACCTTCAGGTAGTGAGCCTAATTTCAGTTTTCCAATGCGAACTCGCTTAAGTCCTAAGACTTGTAAACCAACCGCCTCACACATTCTTCGGATTTGTCTTTTTTTGCCTTCTTTTAAAATAAAACGAAGTTGATCTTGATTCAGCCACTCGACTTCAGCGCGTTTTAATTTTTTCCCATCAAGCTCAAGTCCTTCACGGAGGAGATTTAAATTCGTTTCAGTGAGATTCCCTCGTACTCTGACAAGATATTCTTTTTCTATCTCACTATCTTCTCCAATAATAGATTTAACAAGTCGACCGTCTTGAGTTAAAATCAACAAACCTTGCGATTCAATATCTAGCCTTCCAACAACAGCTAAATTTTTCTCACCGGAATCTATGTTACGCCAGAAGCTTGCTGGTAAATTTTTATGAGAGTTTAAAAAAGCTCTCTCGGGAACGATCAAATCAATTGCAGCTTGGTAGCCTTTTTCTGGAAGGTTAGAAACGATCCCAATTGGCTTGTTTAAGATAATAGAAATTTGTGATTTTTGGGTTTTAAGGGCTTCGGCGTCTAGTGTGACTCGTACTGTTGGTTCTACTTTGTGCCCAAGAGTCGAAATTCTTTCTCCATTTACAAAAACAAGTCCTTTTTCTATCATCTGATCTGCTTCGCGACGAGAGCAGATTCCCTTCTCTGTCATTAATTTGGAAAGTCGAATCAGTTGGTGATTATCTGTATTAGAAGTACCTTGTTGTTTTGATCTTAGTTTAACAGTTTGATTTGAGCTCATGAAGCGAGTTTATATCTTAATTTCCACCCAAAGAGAATTCATTTCCTTCAAAATAAGAGAGGTTACTTTAACATGAGGATATATTTTCAGTTTGTTTAATAAATAGACAGCAATATTTTCAGTAGTTGGAACTTTATTTTTAAATTCATTAACTTCAAAATTCAAATGGTGGTGTTCTAGTTCTGAAGTTACCTCTACAAGTAATTGTTGGCATTCTAACTGAAATTGATACAAAGAACTCATGGATTTTTGAGCCGAACTTTCAAAATTCACTGATAAATAGTAATTATGACCGTGGCCATAAGGTGTATGACATCGACCAAATTTCTCTAAATTGGTTTTAAGGTCCCAATTTTTATTTTCATAGAGATGTGCCGATGAAAACTCGATAGAGGCTGTAATTATCATAGGAGGTTAATCCCTCCATCAACAGAAAGAATCGCTCCTGTGGTCCAAGAGCTTTGTTCAGAACACAAGAAGTATATGGAATCAGCAATTTCGGCTGCTTGGCCAACACGTCCTAGAGGTTGCAGGGTATTGTATAGCTCTAGGGTTTGTCTTTTTTGATCTGGTGACATTTGATCAAATCCATGAATTGGAGTTTCAACGATGCCAGGAGCCAACGTGTTACAACGAATTTTGAAAGGAGCTAACTCAAGGGCTAAAGTTTGTGTTAGATTAATCATAGCTGCTTTTGAGGCCGAATAGGCAGACGTGTTTGTAGAGGTTTTAATTCCAAGGGTTGAACTAACCATGCAGATGGAAGTATTAGATGTTTTCTTTAAGAGGGGAATCATTTTCTGCGTTAAGTATGCGGGGCCATGAAGATTCACTTTAAACATCATTTCCCATTCGGACATAACTACTTTAGCAAATTCGCGTCGTTCAAAAATCCCAGCGTTATTAACTAAACTAGATAATGGAAACTTGATTACAGATTTAATTTGTTCGACGGCGTTATCGATACTTTGGTAGTCAGCAAGATCACAGATGACAGGATGGGAATTGTCTAATTTTTGGTGTAAAGTTTTTAGGTTTTCCAGGTTACGAGCTAAAAGAAAACAAAAATAACCCATTTGATGGAATTTTTCAGCAGTTTTAAGGCCTATGCCACTTGTGGCTCCAGTAATAACAACACTTTTCATGATATGTCTTCCTTTGGATATTAGCGAGATGAGTTTAGGTTAGCTGAATAAATTAAGGATGAAAATAAAAAAAGGACTACTGCTATGTAGTCCTTCAACGCTTGCGTTAAAATACATTCAATCGTGGTATTTACAATTAAGCCACTTTTTTGCTAGCTAAATAGTGTTGATATTTTTTTTCAAAATCAATCACGTATTTTCCTTCTTTCGTGATCAATCCAGCTTTGAACCAATTAAAATGCTCTTCGCAAAACTCAGCTTTTTTGCTTTTTGATTTGCATCCTTCAGCTTTGCAGCGATTGTCAGTAAGTGAAACCACGTTATTAGGAACTAATTGAGTTTTTTCTTGTTTTTTTTCTGCCATATGTCCTCCTAGGATACTGATAAAATCATCGGAGATTGAGTTGATTCCTTTAGCAGAATGTAAAAGTGTCAATTTTTATTACAAAAAAACAAGAATTAATGAGCATCAACAACTTTAATTCCACCTCGTTGGAGTTTTAGCCTATAAAGAGGGACAATGGCCACAAGCAGGGTTATCATCATGATGCTAATTAGTTGTAAATAAGTCATCATGAAAACCTGATTTTGCACTTTAAAGTACAAAGCTTTCAATGCAGCATCATGGCTCATTGAAAAACCAATTTCATTGGGAAGTTTAGTGAGCATTCCCGAGGTCGATTGGTTTAAGAATTGATAAGCATTAGTATTAAACGCAGTTACTTTAGAGCTTAAATCCAAATAATTCTGATGTGTTTTCACATTTAACAGTGTCGCAACCATAGCAATCCCTATGCTGCCACCAATTTGTCTAAATAAATTGAGTAATCCCGCGACTTGTCCCAAACTTTGACCAGTAAATTGACTTAGGATGGAGGAGTTTATAGGTACAAATAAAAAAGACAGAGCAAATCCTCTGATGTATAGTGACAGAAGGACGTCTGATTTTGACGAGAGAGGAGAGAATCCTGACATTGTATATAAGCATAACTCTAAGCCGAGGAACCCAATAATAATAAGTACTTTAGGGTTTTTCCCTGATTGCATCATTTTTCCAATAAAAGGCATCATGGCCATAGTTACCAAGGAACCAGGAATAAACATTTCTCCAATTTGAGTGGCGTCGTAGTGGTAAGCTCGTCCTAGAAAGATTGGAATTAAAAAAACAACTCCATAAAGAAAAAAACCAAGTAGGCTCATTAACATAACTCCACTTTGAACAATAGCCTCTTTAAACAAGCGAATGTTAATAATTGGATTTTCAACTTTTAGTTCCCACCAAACAAATGCAGGCAAAGCAATAATGGAAATCAAGGTATTAATAAGAATTAGTCGAGAGGAAAACCAATCTTCAGATTCTCCTCTTTCAAGAACGTATTGCAAGCAACCAATTCCTAAAACTAAAAGAGTCAGCCCTACTGTATCAAGTTTTATTTTTTCATGATTGGGTTTGTTTTGTTGATGAGCTGGATTTCTAATAACCATTAAGCCGACAAATAAAGCTAGTAAACCAAGAGGCAAATTAATATTGAAAATTGACCGCCAACCAAAATTATCTGTGAGATAGCCTCCCATTACAGGCCCAAGAGTTGGGCCAATCATAACACTCATCCCAAAAATGGCACCCGCCATACCAGCCTTCTCTTTAGGAAACTGCTCATAGATTAAAGTTTGTGATGTGGGAAGTAAAGCCCCGCCGACGAGCCCTTGTAGAATTCTAAAGATAGTTAAAAAAAACAAATTTGGAGCTAGTCCGCAGGCAACAGAAGTAATAGTAAATAAGATAATACAGCCAAGATAATACTTTCTTCTGCCTATCCGATCACTCAGCCAGGCTGAGGCTGGGAGGACTATCGCATTTGCAATTGCGTAGCCTGTAATGACCATCGAAATATCTTCTAATGTAGCGCCAAGATTTCCCATCATAGTAGGTAATGCAACATTGACAATAGATGTATCAATGATCTCTAGAAGCGAGGCTAAAACAGCTACAAAGATGATCAGTTTAGAATCGCGATTCATTTGACTCCTAATGGATATGAACTTTAACTACCGCAGATAAACCTGCCTGGATTGTTTCAATATCTTCTATGGATAAGTTTTTGAACTTGATTTTAACAGGAACTCTTTGGACTACTTTTGTAAAATTACCAGTAGCATTATCTGGTGGTAGCAAAGTGAATGTAGCGCCCGTGGCAGAGCTAATACTCTCAATTTCGCCAGAATATTTTTTGCCTGGTAGAGCATCAATTTTAATATCTACAGTTTTACCGACTTTAATATTAGCTATTTCTGTCTCTTTAAAATTAGCTGTTATCCAACGCCTTTCAAGAGAAACAAAGCCTATAAGAGGTGACCCGGGAGCCGCCAGTTGTCCAACTTCTGCGGATTTTCGAGCAATAAAACCGTCAGAAGGAGCTTTGATAGTCGTGTTTTCTAAATTAAGTTGAGCCTGGACTAGCTTTGCGGATGTTGAGTCATAACGTGCCTTAATTTCATTATAATTCGCAGTTACGGTGTCATATTGCTGAGAGGAAACTACGGATTGAGCATAAAGCTCCTTTAACCGCCTATAGTTCTTCTCAGCATCATTTTTTCTTGCTTCTAAAGAAAGGAGGTCACTTTTGACGGCGTCATAAGCTGATTGATAATCTCTATTATCAATTTGAATTAAGACCTCATCTTTTTTTACTTTTTGTCCTTCGACTATTTTTACTTCTTTTAAGTAGCCAGAGATTTTTGCAGCCAACATGACGGTAGGAGCTTCTACTTGGGCATTATCAGTTTCAACAAACATTATGTGTTCATAGATGAAGTAACCTGTCATTAGGAGTGCGATACTAGCAATTCCATAAATAATTTGTTTTTTTTTATTTTTCATTTGATTCCTATGTAATTTAATTAAAATCGTAAATTTTTTGTCCAGAAACTAATTCTAAATTAATTAAAGCTTCAATAGCTCCGATCTGAGCCGTTACTTGCCCAGCTCTTGATCTGAATAAATCAGACTCAGCATCTAGTAGGTCGGTACTTGTTCTTAGTCCTGCTTTTCTACCTTCTTTTGCTAGTCTTACAGCTTCTTCTGAACGAATCACATCATTACTTCGAGATTTATAAACGGAACAAAAATATTTGAATTTTCTTTTCCAAAATTCGAAATCTTGCTTTGCTTTAATCTCTGTCATTTTAAGTGTTTTCTGAGTTTGAATTACTTGCTGTTCAGCCTGAGCACTTCTAGAGATGGAATTCATACCATCAAAAATATTCCAAGAAAGATTTAAACCAACAAGGTAGCCATTTCTAAAAGATTCAGAGTCATCAAAGCGATCATTCTTGTTATTATAATACTGGGCCTCGCCAAAAATAGAAATTCTAGGAATCCAGTAGCGACTAAGTCCTTCATAGTTTTTTTCTTGGGCTTGAGTTTTTAGTTTAAGTGCTAGAATATCAGTTCGTTTTTCTAAAATATTTTGGTCTATGTGATTAATTATAGACTCATTAAGAATTGGAAGCTTGCCATTCAATAGTCTTATTTCCTGTTCTTTACCTAAAATTTCACCTAATTTGTATTTTGCGATTTCAACGTTATCTTGGCTGTTAAGCCATTCTGAACTAGCCTCAGAAACTTGAACTTCTACTCGAAGGACGTCATAGTTGGTTGAAACTCCAACTTTTTTGAAGGCTTTGATGTCTTTAAGATGATCTTGAAGAGTTTTTAAATTTTGTTCAGCTACCTCAGATAAAACTTGAGTTGAAAGGGATTTATAAAATTGTAATATGGTTTGGCGGTGAATAGAGAAAACAGTCCACTCTAGGTCTTTTGATGAGGCCTCTTCCAGCAGAGCTCCCGCTTGATATCTCTTAATATTTACCAAGCCGTCAAATAAAGGTAAAGTGGCTCGCAAAGTATACTGAGTTGTTGGTACTACTTGTGGAATAGTTAAGTTGTTGCCTCCTAATGTCGTATCTAAAAGCATATATTTTTTGTCAGTTAAATAGTTAAGGCCAGCTGTAAATACAGGTAAATATCCTGAAGAAGTTTCTCTTTTTTTCCATTTCATTTCCTCCATGGAGGCCTGCGCTTTTTGAACTAACAACGAGTTTTGATTTGCTTCCTTAAGAGCCCCTTCAAGAGTTAAAACCTCTATTCCAAAAACTTTAAAAGAAATGAAATAAATTGATGCAAATAAAATAACACGAAAAAAGACCATTTGAACCTCAACAAGGATGATTGTATTATAAAATAGTTTGCAATGCAAACTATTTTATAATACAATCATATTTAAATCAAACTATCCATGTGGGAGACTTGATGTCAGAGCTTAAGAAAAAAAGAACAAGGTCACAGCGAGGGAAGCTTATTGTCGAGTTGGAGACTTGTTCAGCAAACGGAATTAGCTTTACTAATGTAACGAAGTTTCACCCTGCCTTAAGGGAATACACTGGATATTGTTTTCATAAGTTAACAAGCATATTAAAGAGTCATGTAAATAAATCCTTAGCAGATCTAGATATTCAAGTGCATCATCTTGCTATTTTATCAATTATAGCTTCTTCTTCGGATATGAATCAAATGCAGCTTAGCGAAGAAACTGGAATTGATAAGGCTAGTATGGTTAAAGTTGTGGACCACTTAGAAAAGGCAAAACTTATAGAGCGAGTTGGTTCTAAGATAGATAGAAGAGTGAAAAAGCTCCTGATGACTCAAAAAGGTATAGAAATATTAAAAAAAGCAAATGCGGCTCGACATCAAGTGGAACTTAGCTTTTTGTCTCCTTTAAATAGTTCTCAGTCTGAGGTTTTTAGAAGTTTAATTTTGAAGCTTTTGGATCATCATAAGTCTTTATAGAATTAAGGATTTTTAATTTTTATAATTTCAAGATCTCTGAGGGAAAGATAGTTTAGCTTGTTAAATTCATAACCTACAAAGTTAGGATTGATAAGATAAGCTAAATCGAATTTTCCTGTAGGAACCAAATAGAACTCTTTCATTATAATTTTCAATCCTTCTGAGCAGAGCTTCCTTTTCTTCTCTTCTGAAATTTCTTTTTTTAGTTTTTTAATAATTTGATTGAGATCTTTATTGTCGATGTGATTTAAATTTTCCGGAGAGTCTACTTCAAAAATTTTTAAAGCGGCCAAACAGCTGGCTGTTTCCATTGGTACTCCTTTCCTGTATATCAAGGGTAAATGTTGCTTCAAGTTTTGCATAAAGATTTTATTTTCTAGTATTTTTATATTTATTGAAAAATTTAGTTTCTTTTGCCATTGGTTTTGAAGCCATTCGGCTACCTTTTGGTGATCTTCTCCTCCTGCTTGTGATAAAGTTAGGTCCCCCTTTAGATCAATAAAGATTGTTTTGGATGTTGGTTGAGTGGAAGAAATTATTGGATAACATAATTCTTTTTCGATAATTAGTTCTTGATCAAATTGAAAACAGCCTGGTCTACCTCTTGATGATAAAATACTCTTTAGCTCATCTAGAGGTAGACTCGAAAATAAAAGTTCTCGTTGATATTTAGTCGTTTGACTTAAGTTAAAACCAAAGTAATCAAATCTTAAAATTTCCTGTAAAATAAAATCTTTTTTATTTTTCCAGTCCTTAAAGGCTGAAGTTGGTAGGCGTCTTACGATATCTAGCTCTTTCTTTTCATACAGTGGTAACTGTAAAGAATCTTCTGTTAAATAGATCCATTCAATTTCTATGTCACGCTTACTAGCTTGTGTCGATAAACGATGATAAAAAGGATTTATTTCAAAAACAATTTTTTGATCTGAAAAAGAAAAACTCTTAATGCGATAAGCTCCTGATGAAATGAGTTCTTTGGCTTTATTTATCGAAGGTAAGTTTTTAATTGGCACAGTCATTGCTTGAATAAGGGCATAGGGAAAATCCACAGTTTCTTGATTTAAGAAAAAATCGATAGTATTTTTTTTTGCATTTGTTTTTATTCCAACTTTTTCCCAAGAAACTTTTCCTTCAGAAAAGTTTTGCGCGTTGATGATGGGAAAAAGAAAATCTTTTCTTGGGTAGTTATTGTTTTTTTTTAGGAATTCAATATATGATTTTTTAAAATCATCTACAGAGATTGGACTTCCATCGCTCCATTTTGCTTTTGGATCAAGTAGGCAAGAGTAGGTTTTTTTTTCTTTCCAGAAGCATTTTTCTGCTAAGTCTGGAATTAATCCTCTTTGATTATTGTAACGCAACAGATTTGCATAAAGATTTTGATAGAAATATTGTCCACTTGAGGATTTTAGTACTTGGGGATTTAAATCGAAAAATTGTTGATAGTAGGGAATTTTAAAACTAGTTACGGCATTTAATTTTGTGATGGAAAAAAAAAGAAAAATGATAATTATGTAATGAAGGTTTTGCATGTTTTTAATATTGAACGAGAATAAACTCTATTATCAAGAATTTATTTTTTTGATCTGCGCAATATAAGAGTCCACAAAAAAAGGGACATTCAATGTCCCTTTTTTGGAAACGCTTACTTATGTTTAAAGGTAAGAGAAAGTTAAAGAAAGAAAATTACTTTGCTAATTCCATTTTTGCAACGGTTTGAAGCTGCATATTGCTAGTGCCTTCGTAAATTTGACCAATCTTTGCATCTCTCCAAAATTTTTCTACTGGATATTCTTTTGTGAAACCATTGCCGCCATAAAGATCAATAGCCATTGAAGAAATTTTTTCGGCCGCTTTTGAAGCGTAAAATTTTGCCATAGCTGCGGATTCAACAAAATCAGCTCCGGCATCTTTTAAACGAGCTGCGTTGTAAACCATAAGGCGGGCTGCCTCTAGGGATATTCTCATGTCAGCTAATTGAAATTGGATGGCTTGAAACTCGCTGATGGGTTTGCCAAATTGTTCTCTTGTTTTAATATAACTTAAAGTCGCCTCGTAGGCACCTTGTGCAATACCAACCATTTGAGCACCGATACCAATACGACCTTCATTTAGGGTCTCGATCGCAATTTTATATCCTTTTCCAACTTCACCCAGAACATTTTCTACAGGAACTTCGCAATCTTCAAATAGTAATTCACAAGTAGAGCTTGCTCTGATTCCTAGTTTGTCTTCTTTTTTGCCAACTTTAAAACCCTTGAAGGATTTTTCGACAACAAATGCGGTGATGCCTTTATAGCCTTTGCTTAAGTCTACATTCGCAAACACGATAAACACATCAGCAACACCCGCATTGGTGATCCAAAGTTTAGAGCCATTTAAAATATACTTATCGCCTTTAAGATCAGCTTTTAATTTTAATGCGAAAGCATCAGAACCACTTGAACTTTCAGAAAGTGCATAGGCGCCAACCCACTGAGAAGCCATTTTAGGAAGATATTTTGATTTCAGAGCTTCGTTACCCCATTTCAAAAAGGCATTAGTCGTAAGAGTGTTTTGTACGTCTACAAGGACAGATACTGAGCCATCGACACGACCAATTTCTTCAACAGCTAAGCAAGCCATAAAAAAGCTAGAAGCGGAACCGCCCCATTTCTCAGGAGTTTCGATGCCCATTAATCCCATTTCAAAAAGTTTTTTGATAAGACTATCAGGCATGTGGGCTTCATGGTCCATTTGGTTTACAAGGGGTTTAATTTCACTTTCTGCGAAAGCTCTTATGGCTTCTCTGAATGCGTTTTCATCTTCAGTTAAAAGGGTGAGGGGAGATTGTTTTATTTCAGACATTGTATTTACCTTTCGTTTGTTTGTACTTATTGGTTAGCATCTTGTCTCAGTTGTCCACTGAAAAATATGATTTTCCTCATGGATTTTTACTATATTTTATTTAAGTCAAGACTCTAGTTTAATCAAATTGAAATTAACGCCTATTACGCGGGCTTTTTTTTATATTTTTTCCATGGACAGAAAAGACTCAGCTAAAGTAGAGTCTGAACTCATGGACGTTATGCAGATTATAGCTAATATTTTTTTGATTTTCTTTCCTTTTCTTTTTGCTTTGTGCTTTCACGAGTTTTCTCACGGTTTTGTGGCGAAACTTAAAGGTGATAATACTGCGGAAGTAATGGGAAGGCTGACTTTAAACCCTTTGGTTCATATGGATTTTATAGGAACATTGGTGCTTCCTTTGATTTCGATTGTTTCAATCACTCAAGGTGGCCCTTCTTTCTTTTTTGGATGGGCAAAACCAGTTCCCGTTTCTGTTCGTAATTTAAAAAATCCAAGGAATGATATGTTTTGGATCGCATTGGCGGGTCCTTTATCAAATATTTTATTAGGTTTTATAGCTGCTTTTGTTTATGTTTTTGTCATGACAAAAGTAGGTGCTAGTGCTCAGGATGCGGTTAAGAAATTATTTTCCATGTTCATCATTACAAATGTTTCATTAGCTGTATTTAACATGATTCCCTTACATCCTTTGGATGGTGGTAAAGTGTTGGCCAGGTTTCTACCAGCGAGTATCAATTATAAGCTGGAGCAAAATGAGCATATCACAAGTCTTATTTTATTATTTATTTTTATCACTGGATTGGGGGCTTTGATTTCCTTTCCTGTGAGATGGATTACTGAGTGGCTTATAAGTTTGGCTGTGTTGGTAATTTTGTAGTTTTAATGGAAATTCTTTCGATCGAAATTTGAATTTTAAAATCAAAAAAATAAATCTGTCACTAATAAGGATTTAACCTAAATCTAACTTAATTAGGGGAATATTATGGAAGCGAAAAAACAAAAAGTCATGAGCGGTATTCGCGTCACTGGAGATCTTCATATTGGTCATTATTGGGGGGCTTTGAAAAATTGGTTGAGTCTTCAGGATCAATATGAATGTTTTTTTGGGGTGATGGATTGGCACGGACAAACGACCATTTATAAAAGAGCCAGTGAGATATCTGCTTTATCTCGAGAGATGTTTGCTGAAATGGTAGCGTGGGGAGTTGACCCTAAGAAAAGTACTATGTTTATTCAAAGTAAGGTGCCTGAACATTTAGAGTTGTTTATGATTTTTGCTAATTTAACTCCACTTGGATGGTTAGAGAGAGTTCCAACATGGAAAGATGCTGAGGAGGAAGCAAAACAATCTGATACTCATAATTTGGGGCGATTTGCTTATCCTGTACTTCAAGCGGCTGATATTGCTATTTATCAGGGTGCCTTGGTTCCTGTAGGTCAGGACCAAATAGCTCATCTGGAATTAACTCGTGAGATCATTCGCCGGTTCAATCATCTTTATAAAGCAAAACTTCCAGAACCAAGGCCTTTATTGACAGAGGTTCCGGCTTTGCCTGGATTAGATGGTCGGAAAATGTCAAAAAGTTATGGTAATTCTATCTTACTTACAGAGAAAGATGAAAAATCTTTAAGGAAAAAAGTTAATATGATGGTTACTGATCCTCAAAGA
The DNA here is from genome assembly GCA_013359135.1 of Pseudobdellovibrionaceae bacterium. Taxonomy (GTDB): domain Bacteria; phylum Bdellovibrionota; class Bdellovibrionia; order Bdellovibrionales; family Bdellovibrionaceae; genus UBA2316. The sequence goes on from JABWCN010000015.1 coordinate 28,486, forward strand.
GTTCGTCGTGAGGACCCAGGGGAACCAGAGGTTTGTTCTGTTTATGCTTACCATAAACTGTATTCTTCAGCGGATGATTTAGATTGGGTCGTTAAGGGTTGTAGGTCTGCAGGCATCGGTTGCGGAGATTGTAAAGGTCGACTTGCTGAAAATATGGAGAAGTTGTGTCAAGGACCAAGAACTATCAAAGCTCAGTTGTTAAGCAATACTGATGAGTTAGATAAATCTATTGAAGAAAATTGTGAAAGGGCGCGCCAAATAGCTAAGAAAACACTTGAAACGATTCGTTATAACATGAAATGGTTGTAACATGAGTCTAGTTGTTCAGCTGCCTAAATTTGAAGGTCCATTAGCATTGTTGCTCTATCTTATCCGTAAGGAAGAGATGGATATTTTTGATATTAAAATTCACGAAATTACTCATCAGTATCTTGAATATATCAAGATTATGAAAGAACTTGATTTGGAGTTGGCTGGAGAATTTGTGGCTATGGCCGCCACTTTGATCCAAATTAAATCCAGAATGCTGCTTCCTCAATATGATGAAAAAGGGGAAGTTATTGAGAATGAGGATCCAAGGAAAGAACTAGTGCAAAAGCTTTTGGAGTATCAAAAATACCAAGAAGCAGCTCGTTTGCTCTATGAAAGACCTTTAGTTGGTCGTGAAATGTGGACTCGTGGAATTAGAGAAAGTCTTGATGAACCACCAGAGGAAATTGAGGTAGAAGATAATGGTCTTTTTTCTTTAATTTCAATGTATCGCTTAATTATGCGTTCTGCTAAAAAGCGAGTTCATCAAGTGACGGCCAAGGCTCAAAGTATTGCTAGTCGTATTTTAGAAATTAAAGAGCTGTTAGTTATGGGACAAAGAAAAACCCTGAATGAGTTGATTGTTAGTATGGATGACAAAGCAAGACAGCTCTTAATAACTTTTTTAAGTCTTTTAGAGTTGGGTAAGCTTGGATTTGTTTCTTTGTATCAAAGCGAAACCTATGGCGATATTTGGGTTGATTTAAGAAAACCCATTGAAGGTGATGCCGTCTCTAGGGTTGAGGAGTATGATACGGTTCATTCGGAAGAAGTTGCTAATAAGCTTTTTCAAACTCAAGGCGAGGGAACTTCTGTGGATGGAAAGATCCACGATGTGGATCACACAAAGGATTCAGCTGAAGAATTTGTGCTCAAGGATAATGAAGATTTTGAAGAGATAAAAGTTGAAGATCCTCTCTATTCTGAAGAGGAAATGGCAAGTGACGATGAAATTCTAGAGGCAGAGCGTGAACTTGCTGGGGTTGACAATTCAGCAGCAGAGGAAGTGTTTTTAGATGCAGATATACAAGCGGAAGAGACTTTAGAGACTTTGATGCAAGTTGTAGATATAGCACAAGAATCTCCACAGGAGATTGCTGTTGATGAAAACGTTGAAGAAAAAATAAATGAAGGACAGGAAGACGTTCATGGCTAAGAAAAAAAAGATAGAATCTGAAAAAATAGAAACTCTTCAAGACACCTCCTCAGAAGGTCTTGAAACTGTGAGTATCAAAGATCTAGAAAATCTTGATATTTTTACAGAAGAGTCTGCTTTTCTTAATGACCATGTCAAAAGTGAGTTTGAAGCTCTTTTCGAACCAAAAATTAGTGACGTGGAGGTCATCACCAATGAGAACATTGATGCTTTTGAAGTCGTTGAGGGTATCGATGATGTTGAAATTTTAGAAGAGGATATGAATTCAGAGAAACTCTCTTCATTGGAAGTCAGTGAAGAGTCGTCTTCTGTTGAAGACAAAGAGGCTTTGCAGCGAGCCAAGCAAATGTCATTTCAATCTGATGACGAAAATAAAGCGGCTAACTTAGAAGGTACAGAGCTTGATGAGTATGAGTCAGTAAATATTGAAGATCTAGAATTTGTTGATGATTTGAGGGCTGAGTCGATTATAGAGTCTATTTTATTCGCCACGGATAAACCTGTTAGTGTTAATTCTATTAAACTTGTTTTTAAAGGAACTAACATTAAGGGTGATAAAATTAGGAAAATTATTAACAAGTTAACTTTGGATTATTCAAGTGGTCAGCGAGGGATATATATCGAAGAAGTCACTGGCGGTTATCAACTCAGAACTAAACTCGAAAATATGAATTTTCTAAAAAGAACTTTAAAAGCTAGACCATTTAAATTGTCGGGTCCGGCTTTGGAAGTGTTAGCTATTGTTGCTTATAAACAGCCCGTAGTGAAACATGAGTTGGATGAAATTCGCGGGGTAGAGTCAGGACACTTATTAAGAGCTTTAATGGAAAAAGGAATCGTGACATTTGCTGGTAAAAGTGACTTACCAGGAAAACCTATGCAATACATCACTACAAAAAAGTTTTTAGAGATTTTTGGTCTCAGAAATCTCAAGGAATTACCTACTTTAAGTCAAATTGATGAACTTTTACCAGAAGGAATCAATGAAGATGATGAAATTAAAAATTCTAAACTAAGCTCGATCACTGATTCTATGTCGCAAAGTGTAGGGGATGGGTCCTATTCTCAGGGTGAGGATGAGTTAATAAAGATCTCTGAACAATTGGATGATATTTCAACCTCTTCAGATTTTTTTGAACAAGAAAAACAACGGCAAAAAGAAAAGAAAGAGTTTGAAAAAGCACAGAACATTCGTGAGGCCTTAGAGCTTGGCGAGGCTGTACCAACTCGAGATAAAAACTGGTTGATAAAATATGATGAAGCTTTAGCTGCTGGTTACAAGACGATAGAGGCTTATGAAAGTTTTAAGCTGGAGCAAAAACAGCAGCAAATGCAACCAGAACAGGCTCTTTCGGAGGCAGATATTGCTAGTGCTTCTGAAACAGTAATTGAGGAGTCTAGTGAATTAAATGCTCATCGAGCTGAGGAAGATTACCAGTCAGATGCTGACTCAATTGATTTTGAAGAAAAAGAAGATGAGCTTCCCTACATAGCAACAGATGAAGAGCTAGAAGGTTTATAATATCGTTATAAACCTTTAAAGGGTTTGTTGAATGACTAAGTCCTAAAAAAGAAAAAGAGTTAAGCTCAAGCTTTAAAATGTCCTACATCTGTCTTAAAATTTAACAATTATAACTGCTATTAGTTTTTTTTATTAAAAGCTATGTTCTAAGTATTTGAAGTTATAAGACAAAAAATAAAAATAAATTTTCTCAAGAAAAGTTTCTATGGCATGACTAGTGCTATCTATTTATTAAAATTCCTTGTGGAGGTTTTTTTCTATGCCAAGAAGAATTGTCTTTATACTTCTTAGTTTATTGATTCATGTTGTGGTTTTTGCTGAGGAAATTCTAGAGTATAGTCTAGGCGAAAAGTATAAACTTATTCTTGAAGAAACACGAGGTGAACAGGATCGTTTAGAGATTAGTTTATTAAATAAAGCCACTCATCAAAAGTATCCTATCTCTGGTGCTTTTTTGAATCAAATGACAGGCCCAAGAATACAAGTACCTAAGGGAGACATTAAAAGTCATGATTTGGCTGCGGCCCTTTTTGCTTATGATCATCCTGAGCTTCAAGAGTTATTTAAAGCACAAAAGTTGTTTGTTGTTGCGATTCCTCAAGAAAAAACTCATCAGTTATTAATAGTTCCTATAGAGAGTGTTATAAATGAAATTGAAAATAAATTGCCAGCGAGTGCTTATCTTCTTGAAAATCCAAGAAACAAAAATTTTCAAAAAACTACTTTTTTCCTTAAAGAAATTAACTTAGGAACTGAAACAACGACAAGTTCTATGCCTGGTGCAATGAAAGGACTTTTATTTACGTCGGCTTATTTTAATCCAGAGCAAGATAGATTTGCACATTCTAGTTTAACAATTTCAAGAGTTATCAATGGATCTACCAAAACAGCTATAATTACAGAAGGATTTATTCCAGTAGGTGAGAACTCTGTATATACCGTTTCTAAAAAAACTAATCCTATTTCAAATGAGTTATTAATTAACATTACAAATCAGACTTCAGGCGTAGTGTCTGATAAAACTGTTTCTTTTTCAAACCTTAGATGGAAAGATTTTGGGGAGTTGACAAACCCTCAAAACTTGGTGAATGCAGAGTTTAAGTTGTCGAATTATACTATTTCAAAAGAACCAAAAAAGCCAACTAATACAGATTCTACAGAGCCTAAGGCTGCAAAAGTATCTTCATCAACCCAGGTAGTTCTTTATGATTCTGCTAAAAGTTACTTAAATATTTCAAGTGAACATATGCTAGGAAAATCTGAAGCTGAGACTGACGCTTCGATAGAAAAAGAGTGGGTCCCTGCTAAGTGGCCTCGAGGAATTGATGAGGAAAATGAGTTTAATAAAAAGTTAGTAAAAGGAATATCCAGAGTGTTAAAGGGGCAACCGGAAGTGTTGGATTTTGTAAAGCGTATGGAGAAAGGGTTTCAAAGCTCTGGACGGATTTATAAAGATCCAAACATTTCCTGGTTAGCGGGAATGCCAGGAGTGGGTAAAGACACTTTTGTTGAAACTTACATATTAGTTAAGCATCAATTACTATACCCAGGGAAAGAGATTGATATTGAGAAGCATATCTTCAGGCTTCCAATAGTTAAAACTGACCACGATTTATGGGACTTAGTAGGTTCAAGAAAGGGACACGTAGGAGAGGGCGAATTAACTGCATTTATAAAATGGATAGTTCTGCACTCAGGTGGTAAGTATAAAATTGTCAAAGAGAATGCGGATAAAGGAAAATCTGCTAAAGAAAGAGTTGAGCTTAATAGTGAATGGAAACCAGGTATAGTTTTGCCTGGTTATCATAGTCCAGAGGAAGGAGTTCTTTTTGTTAATGAATTCCATGACTGGGGACGTATGGGTATAAATTTGTTTTTAAAAGAGGCCCTTGAAAAGGGCATCTTTCCAGTTTCAGGAGGATCAGGTCTTGGAAAAATTCAGGTTCCTATCAATACAGTTATTGCTTCAAATCACGGAATTAGTAAAATAAGCTCCTTAGATATTACTGGAAAAAGAGTTGGGCCTGAACTTAGTTATGAGCAGTTAATGGAAAATTGGCAAAGACACTCTCAAAATTTAGAAGATCTAATTGAAGAGATAAAAAGCCCCACTCCTGCAAATAAAGAAGGTGGGCTTTCTCCTGAGATGGTAACTCGCATCCCAAAATCTAATTTTATTTTGCTGCGTCCACTTAATAAAGAAGCACTATTATCAATTTCTAGTTTTCAATTAAGTCAGTTAGAAAAAAAGTTTCAGAGAAAGAAACTAAACGGTTATCCAAGCTTTAACTTTAAATTTGATAATTCAGTAGTTGAATTTTTGGCAGTTTACGGACAGTCTCCAGAGGAAAGTTCTAGATTAATAAAAGACAAAGTTAACTCATTAATTGAAGCAACTTTGAGCGATGCCATTTCAAATAAAAAAATAACCGATGAAAAACAAAATTACTTAATCTCTATTCGAAAAAATAAAGATGGGACTCATTCTTTGTTATTGAAAGATAAGCATTCAGAACAAAGTCTATTTGTTCAACTTACTAAAAAAGATAAGTACAAACAACCTATCTCTGATCAGGAACTAGAGGGGATTAACCAGTTGGAAGGAAAGTTAAATCTAAGGGTTCGTGGAGTATCGCATATTGTAAAAAAAATGGTCTCAGATATCAGAACGGCAAGAAATTCCGATGGTAGTGGAAAAGCTATGATTTTTGGTTTCTTTGGACTTTCTTCAACAGGAAAAACAGAACTAGGACGAGCTTTACATCAAGAGCTTTTTAAAACGGATACAGAACCTTTTAAAATTGATTTTAATCAAGTCAAATCACCTTACGATTTAAAAGAATTATTGTTTGGATCAAAAAACTTAAACTCAGTAAGTGGTGAAGTTTATCGATCTCCTTTTATGAATCGGTATGACCAGTCAGATGGCAAGCTAGTTATAATATTCGATGAGATGACTAATGCTTCAACTGAAATTTTAAATATTCTTTATGATTTTTTAGATAAATCAAAAGTCGAGGGGTTTTCTGATAACAAAGCTAGATCTATGGCGAATGTAAATGTGATTATAAACGGTAACTTAGGAGAAAATTGGTACAATGCTATCAGAGGTATGGATATACCAGAAACAGAACAGTACGAAGCTGCAAGAAAAATTTATCATTCATCCATAGCTAATGAAAATTTTAAAAGAGCTACTTTGTTGGAGAAATTCACAGAGGCTTTTGTAAACCGAGTAGGTTTAGATCGATTTTACTTTTTTGGTCCCCATGAGTACAAAACAATCAGAGAGCTGATTCAAGATAAGCTCCTTGTATCTCTTAAGGAGCTTTCTGCTCCTAAGGAAGGTGTTAGGACTTGGGATGTAAGATTCGCTACTATTAAGGATTATGAACAGACTGTTTTTGCAATTGAAAAGTATGGTTTTCGCCTTTGGTCCCAAGGTAGATCAGTAAATACTTTTATTAATGATCAGTTTAAAAAGGAAATTCAGGACTTACTTTTAAAATATCACTTGCCTAATGGCGCAAAAATATTGATTAAAAAAGTTAAGGATAAAGTTGTCTCAAATCCTAAAGGATTTGAGGAACCTTCGACTCAAGTTAATTTCGAGCTTGAATTTAAAAATCGGGATAATAAGTCGGTGAGCTTGCCGCTGTCATTAAGAGGAAAATTTATTGAAAAACCAGTGGCCGAATCAGAAAAAGCTTTTATCCTAACGGCTTTTCATGAGGCAGCTCATTCTTTTTTGAATGTTGCTTTGTTGGGGGATAAGATACGGCCAGTATCAGTTAAAATAACTCCAGGGGTTACTATGATTAACAATAAATGGATTAGATATGGAGGGGTAGCAGAAAGTGAAAACATCGAACGGTTAGAGTACACAAGAGAGGCTGTTGTTGCTCGATTAGCAGTTTTGCTTGGAGGTGGAGTTGCTGAAGGATTAGCCACGAAAAATAAAGTGGTTACTGCAGGACATAGCAATGATTTAGAACGGGTGACAGAGTTTGCTAGAAAGGCTGTAGTTCATCTTGGAGTGGGAAACTGGAAAGGAGTTACCCAATCTTCTGAAAAACCGTTTGAAGAATATTTTATAGGATTATCTGAAGATCAAAAGCTAATAGTAACTCAAGAGGTTGATAAATTAATTGAAGAAGCTCGTGGTGTGGCTTCAAATATGTTAATGGCACACTTTGACTCGATTATTATTCCCCTTGCTAAAAATCTTTCTGAACAAGCAGAGTTGGATGAAAAGGATCTAAAAAAGTTTTATAGTCAGAAATCATCGTCGCTTATTTCATTTTATAACCAAGAGGCAATTAATAAAGGAGTTTTGAGTTATAAAGATCAAATTTCAAAAAGTTCACCGATATCGAACTATTTAGCGATGAGAGATTTTGAGTTTCATGATTTCATAAAAGCTTCTGACTTTAAGGTTTTTAACCTAGAGAAGCGTTTAGAGCAAAAGAGAAGGAAGGATCTTAAAGATGTTGATCTTTCTTTAGGTCATCAATTCGTTGAAATGATGAGTAATTTTAAGGAAGCTCTTTTAGCTAAATATTCTGGATCGAAAGCACATTCCAGGACTTGCTTAAAGTATTATAACAGGTGAGAACTCCTGTATCAAAATGAGAGGGAAATTCTTTTAGTGATCCAGAGCGAGACAAATAGCTAGGGTTACAGCAAAGATTTTTTATTTTATTAAAATAATGGGTTATCCTAAAGCAAAGGTAATCCATGAAATTTAAAGCACTGCTTATATTTACTTTATCAGTTTTCTTTTTACAGATCTCCTGTAGTAACACCCAGACAAATCCTATGTTTGGAGATTACAAATCAGCTTGCTCAGATTCTAGTATTTCAAGTTCTTCTTCATCTACTGACACTACATCTGGCTCTTCTTCAAGTGCTGTTGTTAACTGTGATAGTTCTACAAATATTCCTATGCCTTCGATAGAGCGTTATGAGAACTCAGATGTGATTGCGACAAAGCTAGATACCATGGTCGAACTGAGTGGAAATTGTGATATTAAGCAAAATTCAGACAGCGAAATTGCTGTGTCTATTACCCCTCAGGGTTATTCGTCTGTTAAACTGTCTTCAGGTTATGTTCCTATTATTGGTATTACCACCTATGGTTCGACTCAACAGCAACCTGTTGCTCGGTGTGAAAAAGGCAAATGGGCTATCGCCATCAATGCTTGTGTTAATGGTTTACAAGCTGTTGGTGTACACCAAATTGATTTAGTTTTGAGTGGTGTAGATAGTAGTGGTAGAAAAGTTTCTATCTCTGATGGGGCTATTGCAATCAATTTAAATCGAACAGAATCTTGCTTATAACAATGTTAGATTAATGCCAAAGCTTTTCGTCAAATTTACTAAAGTTGGATGAAAAACTGTTTAAGTTTATGTTCCTAAGACTGTCTGGATTATAAATAAGACCTAGGTTGCTAAAACTTAAATTTTTCCATGTGTAACCCATATTAGCATTCATAAATGTTTTTTTTACTATATCTTCATTAAGAATTAAAGTTAATATTTTTATTGATAATTCTTTATTTGGGGTATTGTTCGGAATAATTAGTGAATTGACCATAAGCTGACTCCACTGAGTATTAATCTCATAAGGAATATGAAAAGCAACAGCTTGCTGTAAACTGACCTCGGTAAGAGCTTCTTTATTGAAGCTCTTAATAGAAAAATCTTGAATATAGTGTGTGTTAACTTCCGATTTCTCTATTAATCCCCATTGAGGATAATAAGCTTTAATATTTTTTAAAAAAGTATTTCCAATAAGATGAAATTTTTGAATTTTTTTGTTCTTTGGAATGAAGAAGGTATTGACGTACCAATTTATTGGCAGTGAATATATCTTATCGTCAAATTTTTTTGGTAAAAAATCTTTATGAATTTGATTTTCTATAAGATCTTTTAAATTCTCTATATTCTTTATGCGATTGTCTTTAAATAAGGGTTCTATGAAGTTCTCTGGTAAAAATGCTATTATTACATTTTTGTTAATTATAAGTTCAGTCCTTAGATCGTCATAGTTTTTCTTTGAAATTGTTTTAATAAGAGTGTGTGTCTCTTTTTCAATATAACTCAAAAACTCGGGGTTAAACGGTTGATCTGCTAAATGAACCATATCAATAACCGTTGGTTCGCTATAATGATAACTTAACTGGACCTCAGGTTGGCTACCGTGAAAATAACCAACCCCAAAGGTAACGATAAAAAAGAAAAACCAAAGAACTATTTCTTTCTTAGAACTAAAAAACTTCATCAAAGGCAACTTGTCCAGAAACTCCAATTTGATAAGCTGAAACTCTTCTTTCGAAAAAATTAGTCAGCTCTTGAGTGTCTTGTAACTCCATAAATGGAAATGGATTTTTAGCATTAAATCTTGGAGCAATATGTAAAGCTTCAAGGCGCTGATCAGCTACAAATTCAAGATATTGACGCATGTCTTTTAAGGAAAGACCTGCTATCCCGTTAGTTAAAATATCTTCGGCAAAGGTCATTTCGCACTCAATGGCCTCCTCAATCATCTGGACAATCATTTCATTCATTTGCTCATTAAACAAAGAAGGATCTTCCTTACGAGCCGTCGCAATCACTTCATTAGCAAATTGAATATGCATACTTTCATCGCGAAAAACCCAGTTAGTTCCAGATGCTAGACCCGCAAGTAAACCTTTTGATCTTAGGAAGTAAACGTAAGCAAAAGCAGCAAAGAAAAATAAACCTTCAATACAAGAGGAGAAGCAAGCCAAGTTCATAAGAAACTTTCTACGGTCCTCTTTAGTCTCAATTTTGTCCAAGTTGTTAATTGAATCCATCCATTTGAAGCAAAACTGTGCCTTTTTTTGGATCGATGGAATATTGTGAACGGCGGCAAAGGCTTTTTCTCTTTCAGCATGGTCTGGTATGTAGTTATCTAATAAAGTTAAGTAAAATTGAACATGTAGCGCTTCTTCATAAAGCTGTCTAGAAAGATATAATCTAGCCTCTGGTGAGTTAATATGTTTGTACAAATTTAACACTAAATTATTTCCAACAATAGAATCTCCCGTTGCGAAAAATGCTACTAATCGATTGATTAAGTGTTTTTCACTTGAGGTGAGCTTAGAATGTAAATCTACAAGATCAGTTGAAAAGTCTACTTCATCTACAGTCCATGTATTTTTAATGGCATTTTTATACATTTCAAAAAAAAGTGGGTACTTCATTGGCCTTAGGGTTAGATCAAATCCAGGATCTAAAATCATAATTTTCTCCTTCAAATTAATAACTTAAATATAAATAATAATCTCTTTTACAAAGCTTGTCTTTATTGACAAGCTTCGCAAGCTTCTGGGTTATCCAAACTACAAGTAATCACTTCAGAATCAGAGTAGATCTTAGTTTCTGCTGCGTTAGATTGCGTTTGATTTTCCGTAGTAGCATCAGTGTCACTCATTCCTATTCTGTCTTGAGAAGAGGAACTGCTTTTTCTAACCGTGGTTTTAGCTATTGAGGTCGCTGGCCTAGAACGTAAGTAGTAGGTCGTTTTAACCCCCTGTTTCCAAGTGTACATATACATACTTGAAAGCTTACCAATAGTAGGACTTTCTATGAATAGGTTCAAACTTTGACTTTGATCTATGTAGGCACCTCGAGCTGCTGCCATATCGATGAGAGCCTTCATTGGTAATTCCCAAACTGTTCTGTAAATATTTTTTATATCAGCCGGTATGGAAGCTATATCTTGAATAGAACCTTCATTTATTTTGATTTCATTCCTGAGGTCTTCATTCCATAAACCTTTTACTTTTAACTCTGTTACTAAGTAGCGATTAATTTGCAGAAATTCTCCACTTAAAGTTTCGCGTTTAAAAAGATTTGAAAGTTGTGGTTCTATGGCTTCATAACACCCAACAATAGAGGCGATCGTCGCGGTTGGAGCAATGGCAATAACCAGAGAGTTTCTTAGTCCTACTTGTTGAATTCTAGTTTTCAAACTATCCCATTTAGCCGTCATCGTTGGTTTTACATTCCAAAGATCGAATTGCAAAAGGCCTTTTGCGGCTTTTGTTTCAGCAAAGTTTTGATGAGGACCAAGCTTCTCTGCTAAATCTGCACTTGTAGAAAGGGCGTTGTAGTAGATTACTTCCTGGATCAAAGTAGAAAGAGTTTTTGCTTCTTCGCTGTCATAGGCAATTCTTAATTGAAAGAATACATCCTGTAACCCCATTACACCAAGACCTACAGGTCTCCATTTATGATTTGAAGCCTCTGCGCTAGGAATAGGATAAAAGTTTATATCAATAACTCTATCTAAATATTTAACAGCCGTTTTCACAGTTTGAGCTAGTTTATCAAAGTCAAAGGCTCCATTGACTACATGGCGACCTAAATTGACAGATCCAAGGTTACACACAGCTGTTTCTTGAGATGAGGTTACCTCTAGTATTTCGGTGCAAAGATTTGAGAGGTGAATCACATTTTGAGGAAGTCCTGTTTGATTTGACTTTAAATTACATGCGTCCTTAAATGTCATCCATCCGTTACCAGTTTGCGCCAAAGTTTTCATCATACGCGCATAAAGATCTCTTGCTTTAACTTGCTTAGTATAAAGTTGTTTTTCTTCGGCTTCAGTATAAGCTTTTTCAAACTCTTCACCCGCTAAATCTACAAGATAAGGTGTCCTGTTAGGATCAAACAGAGACCACATTTTATCTGTTTCTACGCGCTTCATAAACAAATCGGGTACCCAGTTAGCTAGATTTAAGTTGTGAGTTCTTTTGGCTTCATCGCCAGTATTATCTCTAAGCTCAAGAAATTCTTCAATATCTGCGTGCCAGCTTTCAAGATAAACACACGCAGCACCTTTGCGCTTTCCGCCTTGGTTCACTGCCGCCACAGAGCTATCCATGGTTTTTAACCATGGGATAATTCCATTGGAGTGACCATTCGTTCCTTTAATTAGGCTTCCACGAGATCGAACGCGATGGTAAGCAACCCCGATACCACCAGCAAATTTAGAAAGTAGAGCAATATCAGTGTATTTGTTGTAGATGGATCGTAAATCATCTTCTGGTGACTCTAGCAAATAACACGAACTCATTTGAGGTCTTAACGTGCCACTGTTAAATAATGTGGGTGTTGAAGCCATATATTCAAGAGAAGAAATCAGCCGGTAGAACTCAACAGCTTCTTCAATAGTTTGTGCTAAACCACAGGCTACACGCATAAAAAAGTATTGAGGTGTTTCAAAAACTTGGCGTGTTTGAGGGTTTTTCAGTAAATAACGATCGTAAATAGTTCTAAGTCCAAAGTACTCAAAACGATCTGTTCTGAAAGGTTCTATAGCTGCCGAAAGAGCTGCTTTATTATTAGTAACAAATTTGTAAAGACTTTCATTAAGAAGGCCATTTTGAAAACCAAAAGTCACGCAGTCAGCAAAGGTTTTGATTTTTTGAGAACGAACTTCTTCATCAACGTAAGTAGATAAAAGTCTTGCTGCTAATCTTGAATATTCTGGTTCTTCTCCAATGAGTAAAGAGGCTGTAGAAATACATAGGTTGTCTAGCTCCTTAGTCGTAGCTCCATCATAAAGACCACTGATGGCTTTTGTAGCCACCCGCAATGGATCTACATGGGCTAAACCCTGGCAAAGTCTAGTGACTCGTTCAACAATTTTTGTGACGTCAACGGGTTCCAATGAACCGTCTCTTTTTTTAACACGCATGATATGGGGAGAGGCGATGCTGTCAAATGTGTTAGTACTAACTTCGTTGATAGTATCTTTGTTTATCAATGAAGATTCCGTCCTTAAAATTTCTTTTTTCATTTCTGTCCTGTTGTTGATGATGTTGTTTGTTTTCATTTTCCTTTTCAATCCTTTGAGAAAAAAAATCCATTTTGCAAAAATAAAAAACCACTCAAGGTTTTAGTTTGAGTTGAAATTAGTTTTTCACTTCTCCAAATTTGAAAGTTGTTAAGTATTTTACTTTCTTACATCGAAAGTCTAGTTTGGACTTTCGATGTTATTTTTTTATTGTTATTTTTTTTAAATTTCAGCTAAAGAAAGCCAATTTTTTGTTTTTTAAAAATGACTATCCCTAGTATGCACCACGCCGCATCCAGACTATCATCACTATATATAGTGTTTGATTGTTTTTTAAACTCTACCAGTTGCGTACAAGTTAAGGTTGCAAGCAGCAAACCTAATTGTCAAAACTATTTCAAAAAAAATTTATTTTTAGCTAATGCTGAATATCAAAATAGCAAAAAAATAAGTTTAAAACTGTCGCATAGTCTAGTTTTTTAAAAATATTATTTGCATTATTTGAAAATATTGATTGCAAATACAATTTGCTTAAAAAGTAGCTCTAATTTTATTTTTATATGAGAACTGGCGAAGCTTGGAGCTTTAGAAGACTCTTTAATCGTTCTTCTTCTGGGGTTGAAGCTATAAAATCTCTTCCTTGGAAAATTTGATTTTCTCTTAAAAAGTCGATGATTTTTTGATGAGTTCCCATCTTATCAGCAGTCCAAGCAGGAGCGATCAGTTCATCCCAGCGTGAAGCAAAAGCGCTTAACCGATGAAGCGCGAATTTTGGTGACAGCTCAGAAAGAAACGCTCCTACATAATCACAGTACAAAGGTAAATCAATAGGAGAAAATTCATTTTTTAGGAAAATTTTTTCTAGATGAGTATTCTTAAGAATATGCAGATTGTGAAGTTTGACATTAGTTATAGGTAAGGAGTTTACAATATGGGCCGTTTTTTTTATTCTTTCTATGTTTTCATTAGGATTACCGAAGATCAAATGAATGCCAAGATCTACACTTGTGTTATCGTTGATTTTTTTTATTGCTTCCAGCGAAGCTTCACTAGAGTGGCCTCTTTTCATAAAGATCAAATCATCGTTAAAAAAGCTTTGAACCCCTAACTCTACAAATACTTTAGCTTGCTGGTTGAATTTTTCCCAAAGTTTTAAAACGGCAGGAGAAAGGCAGTCAGGTCTTGTTCCGATGACAAAACCAACAACATCTTCAGTCTCTAAAGCTAAGTTAAAATTCTTTTCTAGCTCGCTTACTTTTGTAAAAGTGTTGGTATAAGCTTGAAAATAGACTAAAAACTTTTTAGCTTTAAATTTTTTTTGAATATGGGTTTTATATTTTTGAATTTGAACGGGAAGCTCTAAGGAAAAAGCCTCAGACCTTGCAGCTGAGCCCCAGACATCACAGAAAGCACAGGTTTCCATGCCCTTTAATCCCATGCGATTAGGACAATCATCTACTACTGCGACTGGTATTTTGTAAACCTTTGTTCCAAATATTTGATCGTAATGTTGAGCAATTGTTTTGTAGGGAAGTCCCTTCCAACCTTTTTCCATGCTAATCTTTATGGAGATAAAAAAAGAGTCCGTCAAGAAGGTAGGGGGCTTTTTTTATCTCTGATTTAAAACTAAAGCCTAATTTGTGAATTATACATGACTAATTCTTAGGTGATTGCTAAAACCACGCTATGGATAATGATCTTAAAAGACTAAAATCAACAAATTACTTAGAGTCTAAGGGCTTTTCTTTAGAAGTCACTAAGGATGGTTCTCCTACTTTGCGTTGGGGGCAAGGGGAAAGTATGCATCATAGTGGTGGAGCTGCTTCTGAAACAGTATATATATATGGCTATGCTTTGGAGAAGTATCTTAAATTACAAATGCCTTCGAATGAATTGGTCGTGATGTCAATGGGTTTTGGCTTAGGATATAACGAGATTCTTACGGTCGTATGGTACTTATTAAATCAAGATCAACTCCCTAAGATCAAGATTGTGAGTTATGAAAAAGAAGCCTTTTTATACCATGAGTTTGGATTGTGGCTTGAAAATAGAGATACTCCACTATATGAAATTTATGAAGAGGTTTTAAAGTCAGTTACTAAGCTTCTTTCAAGCTCAGACTCAAGAATTTCTGATGATCTGACTTTTCAAAAACACATAAAAAAAAATTTGTTGGACTTTAGAAAACAACAGCAGTGGATACAAGAGGATGCTGTGACTTCACAGACTAATTTTGTAGATCAATTTAATATATTTCTTTTTGATGCCTTTTCAAATAAAAGTACGCCAGATTTATGGAGTACTGATTTTTTAGTAAAACTTTTAAGTGGACATTCCAAAAAGCCATGTGTGTTTGCAACTTATGCTTGTCGAGGTGAGCTTAAGAGAGTTCTTATTTCCTGTGGTTTTGCTTTTGAAAAACGTAAGGGTTTTCTGGGGAAAAGAGATGCAACTTGCGCTGTTTTAATTTAACTTTTATCATCGCTAAATTTATTAACATACTCTATGATTTGACTTTTAGCTTCAGGTGAAATTGATGTGAACTTGAGGCCAACATAATTATCATTTCCCATGTAAACCACTGCCGCATGTACATGAATATCCGAGTTTAGATTTGGGCTTTTTATGAGCCCCTTGATGTATATCCCTTGGGAGAAACCGACAGCATCGGTAAGACCAATTCCTCCTTCTGAAATAGTGATAACTTTGGCTTTTACAGGAACATGTGTATCTACTCTTTCTCCATCAAAAAAGCCAAGGATGGGAACTCTTGGAGTATTTCTCCGAGTGATTCCTAATTCATCAGCGATGACCACTGAAGAAAATATACTAGTCCACTTAGGTTGTTCTTTATTTTTGAAGTAGATCAAATCAAATTCTTTTTGCTTTTTGAGCTCATTGATCAGCTCTTTGAATGTTAAGTCTTGAGATTCGGTATCGTTGATTCGGAATTTCCATGAAGGTATTTCTCTTTGGGAATCATTTACCTTTTGTTTTTCACTTAAAAAAACTTTCCAATCGTTTGGAGTTAGCCATTCCGCCATTCCCTGACCCCAAATAAGAATATCATCTTGAGAGTTCTCAATAAGAGCCTCTATTTGATTCAAGTTATAAGGGCCATTGATTTTGTTTTTTTTTTGAGTAAACCATTTATGAGTCATTATAAATAAATTGACTTAAATGCTTTTGATTGCCCAGAACTTTTTTCTTTTGTTTAGGTTCCTAGACTTCTATCGAGTTTTGTAATAAAAAAATTAATTAAGAACCAACCAGTCAATTAAAAGAATTAAAATCATTAAAAGACAAGAGCTGATTAACATTTTATGAGAGCCTTTTTTCATAGACCTATTAGATTCCTTTACTATCGCCATACTTAAACGGTAGTCTTGTTGGTCTGATTTTTACAATCAAATTATCTTTAATATAAATTTGCGTTAATTTTATAATCTCTATAACAAAAAATAATTCTACGATTGATAGAGTTTTAAAAGGTCGTCCTTATGATTAAGAGCATCTTGAAAACCGACTTCAATCAGTTCGGAGCAAAAATCAGACTCAAACAATAAATAGCTAATAAGTTCATTAGCTTCGTTAATATTCCCTAGACCCTTAATTAGGTAACGAATGATTTTTGGAATCTTTCTAGAGTGTTTTGAGGCTATTTCCCCTAGGTCCCTGGATGGTGAGATAAAAACATAGTCCAATTTTCTGTAATTAATCTTATTTTTATCATCAACATAAGTAACAAGGTCGTTCATGCGATCAATTCTTTCAACATCATGCTCAACATTATCCAGTAAAACGGCATTTAGCAGTACATTAATAACTCTGGCCACAGAAGGTGGAGACTTTATTCCATGGAGTTGTGAATTGTATGGAGTGTAGGATTTTCCTTTAACTCCAATAACTATAAGTTTTTCAGCTCCAGCATAAATGCTTGGTCCACAGGGGTGAGAGTTACGTACGCAACCATCACCAAAAAAACGTTCACCGATAGGTCGGGGAGGAAATAGAAGCGGAATTGCACTTGATCCAAGAATATGATCATGAGTGATCTCACTGAGCTCTGATACTCGTCTTTGTTTTTGCCAGGTTTTAATTTCTTTGCCAGCTTGTATAAAAGAAACGGCTGTAGAATCCGAATAATCAACAGCCGTAATTATTAAAGATTCAAAATGTTTTTCATGAATATTTTGTTTTACTTGGGAGATTTTCAGGTGGGTATTTAGAAAGGCTTTTAGTGGATCTGTATCAAGAAGAGCTCTTCCAGGAGTTGTTGATCCAGTTAATCCCCCAAGGGAAAGTTCACCAAACCATTTAAGTCCTATTTTTCCTAAAGAGACGACATCGGTATTATAGACGTTTTCACTTTGTAAGTTTGCCCAGAAATCAACAAGCTTTTTGATAGCATTTTCTGGTTCATGCCACCCTGATGCTAAAAAACTAGCATTTATAGCTCCAGCACTAACACCTGAAAAGTGATCAATTTTAAATGGTAGGCTTTCTTTTCTTAAAACCTCATAAATTCCTTGAACAACACCTGCTTGATATGCACCACGAGCACCACCGCCAGATAAAATGAGTCCTAATTGCTTCATCTAATAATTGTTAAAAAAAAACAACATTATTGCAAATGAAATCAGCAAACACCGACTTTTGATTGCTTGTTTTTAAGCTTATGGTAGTTAAAAAAGAATTATGGAACAAATCTTAGATATTTTTCTTCATTTAGATGTGCATTTGGTGGTTCTTTCTCAAACTTATGGTTTATGGATTTATGGGATACTGTTTTTGATTATTTTTTGTGAAACAGGATTAGTGGTTACCCCTTTTTTACCTGGAGATAGTTTATTGTTTGCGACAGGAGCTCTAGCAGCACTTCCCGGATCTGGAGTAAATGGTTTGTTGATATGGGGATTGTTGATTATAGCTGCTTTTTTGGGTGATAACGTTAATTATCATATTGGAAAGTGGATTGGCCCAAAGGTTTTTAATCAAAAAAAATCTCTATTTTTTGATCCAAACCATCTTCAAAGAACTCAAAACTTTTACAAAACCTACGGTGCTAGGACTGTTATTTTTGCAAGGTTTTTACCTATATTTAGAACTTTTGCCCCTTTTGTTGCGGGCATAGGGTCTATGGATATCAGAAAGTACATGGGCTTAAGCCTTTTTGGTTCCACTCTTTGGATGAGTCTTTTTATTGGAGCTGGATACTTTTTTGGAAATCTTCCCAGTGTAAAAAAACAATTTCATGTTGTTATTTTGGCAGTGATTGGTATCTCTGTATTGCCAATATTAATCACGGCATTTAAATCTTTTCTAGCGAATAAATCCAAGTCAAAGGCCTCTTTGTAGAGTTTAAAAAGAAATAATATAAGTTATAATGAAGCGTTGCGATAGAAAAAAAGTAATGGCTGACGTTTTTTCTTTATCTTTTTGTTTTCCTTAGTGAACATCAAAGTTATTACAATTTCTAAGGAGGGGATTAAAATGACAAAAAATAAAGGGATTTTTTTTACATTAGCTTCTGGTTTTTTATTGAAGACAGTTATTCTTTGTGGAATTAGCTCGCTAGCTTTGGCACAAGAAAATACTTCTTCTCAAAGTAAAATGAAAGCCACTGATCTTGGTGTTAAAACTCAAGAACTCAAAGATATCGATGAAGAAATAACCAATGCACGTTTGCGCGCATCCACGGGTTCTAAATCTAAATTTTCAATTCAGACTGAGTTTGGCTATAGTGGTGGTAGTGTAGGTTCTCCTATTGGTAAAACTAGACCTAAGCTTGATGCTGGGCCTATTGTTCCGGACTACACAGCAGCTTATGGCAGTATTTCTGGTAAATACAGAATCAATGAAAGAAATAATATTAATTTAGGATCAGGAATCGGTTTAACAACTCCTGGTTTTGAAGGGCAAAGAAGTGAGTTACAAGATCCGTATCTATCTTTTTCTCATTTAATAGCCATTAATGGTTATCAAAATGTTTTATTAGCTCAGATTACAGCGCATAGCTCAAAATCTAATTTGGATGCTAAAAACGAATATGGGATAGATTTTACTCATACAATCTTAACAAACATTGGAAAATCTAAATGGCAAGCAGGACTTTCAACAGCCCTATCTTATGAAGGGTATTCTGGATTTGTTTCTAAAAATGCTCAAGCGGCTCAATCCGTGATAGGTTTTTATCCCTTTGCTGAATATGCTTTTTCAGATAACTACTCTTTTAGAACAGTTTACAGAGGATCTACTTTTGTGGCACTTCGCTCAGCTACGGAGAAACTTTTATGGTCTGAAGCTACTCAATCTATGGGTGTTGGTATGACTATCACTAGAGATATTTATCTTTATCCAAATATCCAATGGGTTTGGAGAGATCTGAGAAGCGATAAAACTAATGTAGCTCTTTCTGCTAACATCAATTTCTTCTAAATTTTTGGAGTGAAATGTTGATGTAGAATCGCAAGATACTAAAAAGGGCCTCAAAAGGGGCCCTTTTCTATTTAGAATAATGAATAGAAACTGTTTCTTAAATTAAGTTAAAAAAGAGTTTAGTTTTTTGCAGAGAGTTGCTCTAAAACCTTTTCTCCGTTTGGAAGGAATAATAGAGGGTCATAAGCATCTTTATTTTGACGAATTTCAAAGTGTAAATGAACACCAGTTACTCGGCCCGTTTTGCCCATAAGCCCTAATAGATCACCTTGCCTTAGAGTTTGTTTTTCTTTAACGATGATTTTATCAAGATGGGCGTATATTGTTGCCCAACCATTTTCACCTTCAACAAGGACCATTTTGCCATAACCTTTAAAATCTTTACCTGCGTACACAACCATACCATTGTGACTTGAGTAAATAGGAGTTCCTTTCTGTGCTGCTAAATCAATCCCCCAATGAGAGCGTTTTTTTCTTTTTTTGGGGTGAGGGACGGGGTCTGAACTATAACCACGTGTAAGTCTTGCCTCGTCTATCGGCCAATCAAAATATTTATGTTTAACAATAGATTGTGGTGCTCTGGAAAGCTCTGTTTTAATAACAGAGTTGTCTGTTTTGTCTATAAGCGTTTTATCTATTGTTTGTAGTGAGCCAATTTCTCTTGAAATTTCAGTTGGAGATGTGGAACAAGAGTTCAGAAAAGAAAGCCCAATGGTTAAAGATAAAAGTTCTTTAAAAAAGAACTTTTTTGAATATTTTTTGTTTTTTTTAAATCCATTTAAATTCATCAATTTACACCCTAATTTTTATTATCGAAACAACCTTGTTTAACTAGGTTGTTTCCATAGTACTGAACACCTATCGGTAAAAAAACCAATTTCTTAATTTTCACGAGTCCTTAGTCTTGAAAATAGAAAGAAATTAATAGGGTAGAGGAAATTTTTGACATAATTTTTTAACGTCTTCCTTGATGTTAGCTTTGAGTTTTGTGTTATCGATCTCACTGATGATGTCAGCGATCCAATTGCCAATGACTTGCATTTCGTTTTTGCCCATACCTCTTGTTGTTAGAGCTGGCGTTCCAATTCGAATACCGCTCGTAACAAATGGAGAGCGTTTTTCATTGGGAACAGTATTTTTGTTTACAGTGATGCCTGCCTCGTCTAGAGCTATTTCAGCTTGTTTACCTGTTACAGGAAGCGAACTAAGATCTAACAACAGTAAATGGTTATCTGTTCCTCCGGTGACTAAGGGTATTCTTCTCTCTGTTAAGACTTCAGCTAATACTTTAGCATTTTCTATTACATTGCCAATATAACCTTTAAAATCACTTTTTAGGACTTCTCCAAAGGCCACAGCTTTAGCTGCAATAACATGTTCAAGAGGGCCGCCTTGGATACCTGGAAAAATTCTAGAATTCATAGTTTTAGCAAACTCCTCATTGTTTGTCAGGATAAGGCCTCCCCTTGGTCCTCTAAGAGTTTTATGAGTGGTAGATGTCACATAATCAGCGTAGGGAAAAGGAGATGGATGATGACCACTAGCAACTAAACCTGCAAAGTGGGCCATGTCTACAAGGAGTTTTGCACCTACGGAATCTGCAATTTCTTTGAACTTAGCAAAATCTAAAAAACGAGAATAAGCGCTGTATCCTGCAATAATTAACTTTGGTTTATGGATCTGAGCTTCTGCGTAAATACTGTCATAATTAAGTCTTCCAGTCTCTGAATCTAATTTATAAGAAACGGGATTAAACAAAAGACCAGAGAAGTTAACAGGACTTCCATGCGTTAAGTGTCCACCATGCGATAAATCCATGCCCATAATCGTATCACCAGCTTTAACTGAAGCCAGGTATACGGCCATGTTTGCTTGTGATCCTGAATGGGGCTGAACATTAGCAAAGTCACATTTGAAAATTTTCTTTGCGCGATCTATAGCAATAGCTTCAATTTGATCGACATTATGACAACCACCATAATAGCGTTTGTTTGGATAACCTTCAGCGTATTTATTTGTCAAAACTGATCCCTGAGCCTCCATTACTGACTGAGAAGTATAGTTTTCTGATGCAATCATTTCTAAGCCATACTGTTGACGTTCTTCTTCAGCTTTTATCCACTGAGCGATTTGGGGATCACTTTCAAATAATTTTGTTTTTTCTATCATAGGTTACCTCCAAAGGTTAAAAAAAGACTTTAGAGGAAAAATAAAAGGAATCAATACGTACTACAGCATAATCTATCAGTTGATTTTTTTAACTCTGTCGCTGTGTCTTCCTTGAGCAAAAGGTGTGTTTAAAAACTTAAGTAAACACTTAAAAGCTGTGGTTTGATCCATAAAGCGGCCAGGTAAGCACAATATATTGGCATTATTGTGCTCTCTGGAGAGAGCAGATATGGTTTCGTTCCATACTAGGGCAGCTCTAATTCCTGAGTACTTATTAGCTTTCATTGCCATTCCTTGACCACTACCACATATTAGTAATCCTAAGGAAGGAAGTTGAAGGCAATCAATAGTAGAAACAGCTTGTAAGTTATTCAGATTAGTTTCTTTTGTGTTTTCTTCGATTAAATTTTTGCAAACTTTTTCCGCAATATCAGTGTAGTTAACAGAATCTAGAGAAAAACACCCAAGATCGATTGGCTTCCATTCAGATAAACTTAAAAACTCGTTTTCTGTGGTGTTATTTTCGTACTGGGGGTGCTGTTTTACAAAACTACTAGTAGAACAAGTAACTTCATTTATTAGGTTTAGGAGTTGAAGTTTTAAATCAAAGCCTCCATGGTCAGAGCCAATAAATAAATTCTTTATCATAAAGATACCCCTTATTTGAAGTCACGTGTTCATACTAATTTACGCCTATAAGATAAAAGCTAATGATATTTTTGTACAGTAGGTTTTGTGTTATAGGCTTTGGGTGGCTATTTTTTATTCAAAGTGACAGTTTTTGATTTAGACATTTTTTTATTTTTAGGGGGTTTCATATAAAATCCCATAGAGATTTTATATGAAATTTGCTATAAGATAACAAAAGATTTTGATAGGACTAAATCCTGTAGATAGTAATTCCAGTGGAGTGAGTAAAGGCTATGAGAACAATGATCTTATCTAGTAAAATGGTTTTAAAAATAATCTTTTTGGTTATTGCGTTGTTGACTGCTTCGGTTACAAGTTGGGCGCAAAAAACAATTGAAAATAGTAAAAAAGTTAATAGTAATAAAATTAGTTTTCCTAAGTTTACCAACAGTATCACAGATGAACAAATTCAAAGTGTATATTCAATTAAAGGTCCAGATAATTTTGATTTTGTAAATGTTTTAGTGTTAAAAAAAGACCCTAGTGAAAAGGATAAGAAATATAATCTGTTATTCTTGGGGTCAAAAGGAAGTACGAATTTTAAAATTGCTGAGATTGGTTTTCTTGATTTAGACATGATGGTAGAAACAGATCGTCCAGAAATTACAGTCAATCACAAAGGTGAGCTGTTAATTAAAGAACTCCGCTCTAAACAGAACCAGGGACTTTGGGAGCGTATTTTAGTTTTTCGTTTTATAAAAGATGAATTGCGACTTACTGGTCTTACATTTTTTTTATATGTTGATGCTGACTCAAATGATGAAATCCAGTCTTGTGACTATGACTTTTCCACAGGAAAAGGGATAAGAGATAATAGAGTTAAAACCATTAAAACTACACCAATAGCTATTAAAGATCTAACCTATAAGCAACTTCTTAGTTGCGATTGGAAATAACCATAGCGAAAAGTGCCGGTTTTTTTGTTTTTAATAAACAGAAAGTATAAGTACTTTTTGAATAATCAAATAATCTCTTTGAATTTAAAGAGTAACTTTAGAGAAAATCAAACACCCATTAGTTCCACCAAAACCAAAGCTGTTGTTTAAAGCATGAGTGATTTTGCCTTCACGAGCATGATCAGGTATATAGTCTAAGTCACATTCTTCACTAAGGTTTTCGATATTAATTGTTGGTGGTGCAATCTGATCTCTAAGAGACATAATACAAATAGCACTTTCTAAAGCACCTGCAGCTCCTAAGAGATGTCCAGTCATAGATTTAGTGCCAGAAACCCAAAGTTTCTTGGAGTGATCTTTAAAGAGATTCTTAATTGCAAGAGTTTCCAAGCCATCACCAACAGGAGTTGATGTTGCGTGGGCGTTAACATAGTCAATTTGTTCTGGACTCAAACCAGAATCTTTAAGTGCTAGGAACATCGCTCTACGACCGCCTTCTCCTTCTGGAGCGGGTGTTGTAAAGTGACTCGCATCTGAACTAGCGCCGTAACCAGAAATTTCGCAAAGTATATTGGCTCCTCTTTTAATAGCACCTTCCATACTTTCTAGAACGAATACGGCTCCCCCCTCTGAAAGAACAAATCCATCTCTATCTTTATCGAAAGGTCTTGATGCTTTTTCGGGACTATCGTTTCTAGTAGACAAGGCCCTCATAGCTCCAAAACCACCAATTGCAGAAGGACAAACTGTGGCTTCAACTCCACCAGCAAGCATATATTCGCATTTTCCGTATCTTATGTAATTATAAGCTTCACCGATTGAATGAACACCTGTGGCGCAAGCACTTGTTATAGAGTAATTTGGCCCTTTAGCTCCTACGGCTATAGAAACCTGTCCTGAAGCTAGATTTGTGATAACACCAGGAATAAAGAAGGGAGAAATTCTCCCTGGACCTCTAGTTCTTAGTCTTTCAAGCTGTTCTTCGATCATGGGTAGACCACCCATTCCCGTACTTACAAAAACGCCAGTTGATAACAACTGTTCGTCATTAAGCTTTAAATTTGCCATTTCTAGAGCCATCTTGGTGCAGGCAATCCCATAATGGATAAAGGTATCCATTTTTTTTTGTTCTTTTTTTTCAATGTAAAGATCAGGATTAAAACCTTTAACCTCACCAGCAATTTGAGTATCAAAACCAGTAGTATCAAACTTAGTGATTTTACTGATTCCAGATTTCCCTTTAAGGAGATGACTCCAAGTTTCTTCGATATTAAGTCCTAAAGGACTAATAGCACCGATTCCTGTTATAACAACTCTTCTTACTGGTTGAGATGGCTTTTCGAAACGTGAGTTCATAAATATTATAACTTACCTTTAGTTTCTAAGTACTTAGTAACATCTTGAACTGTTTTTAATTTTTCAGCATCTTCATCAGGAATTTCAATGTCAAATTCTTCTTCCATTGCCATAACTAATTCTACGATGTCTAAGCTGTCTGCGCCTAAATCATCGATAAAAGATGCTTCTGGCTTTACCTTTTCAGGATCCACACTTAATTGCTCAACGATAATATCTTTGATTTTAGGATTTAATGACATATTTGCCTCCTTAGTAGTTTCGATATCCATAATTATACCTCTTTTGTTTTAAATTCATTTTTTAGAAAAATATCATAACAAAATAAACAATTTACCAAAAGGATCAATAAAAAAATTGATTCTTTTGGCTCACTCCATAAACATTCCACCATTAATGCTTAATGTGTGGCCTGTGATGTATGAACTTTCATCACTCAATAAAAATTTTACAGCGTTAGCAACATCTTTAGCGTCACCCATTCTTTGTAAAGGAATTTTATCCATGATCTTAGCTTTTACTTCATCATTTAGAACATGGGTCATTTCTGTCGCAATAAAGCCTGGAGCAACACAATTCACTCTGATGTTTCTGGCGGCTAATTCTTGAGCTACAGATTTACTAAAACCAATAAGACCAGCTTTTGAGGCGGCATAGTTCGACTGACCAGCATTTCCAGTCTGTCCAATTACGCTGGTTATATTAACGATAGAGCCTTTTCTAGACTTCATCATTACTTTAGAGAGAGCCTTAGTTAGTAAAAAAGCCCCTTTAAGATTGGTATTAATAACATTTTCAAAATCCTCTGACTTCATTCTTAAAAGCAGTCCGTCTTTGGTGATTCCTGCATTATTAACTAAGCCATCGATCTCTGGCCATTTAGAAAAAATCAGTTCAAGCCCTTTATTGATAGAGTTTTCGTTTGAAATGTCCATTTGAACTGTGAAATGTCCTTCGCCTCTCAATCCAGAAAGAACTTTTTTGGCAGAGTCTTCATTTGAACTATAAGTAAAAGCAACTTGAGCACCACTGTCAGCAAGGACTTGCACTATAGAGGCTCCAATGCCACGACTTCCACCAGTAACTATAATTTTTTTTCCAGATAGTAACATAACATTCCTTTTTAATTTTCTAGTGATCCTAATTTTTCCTAAAATCCAAATGATTTTTAATAAGCTCTAAATCATCAAGGGATTGAGTTGTAAAAATATGAAATTTCTCGCTATCCATTTTTTTAAATAAACCTTTAAGTACTTGACCATGACCACATTCAATTCCAAATGTTAAGTTTTTCTCAAGTAATAAGGACATAGTTTGCGTCCATAGAACAGGAGCTGAAACTTGAGAGATTAAATTTTGTCTTAGCGTATTAGGATCACTAACAAAAGTGGCGTTAAAATTTTGAATAATAGGAAATGTTGGTTTGTTAAATGAAATAGCACTAAGAACCTCTTTCATTTTTTCTTGAGCAGAATTCATCATTTGACAGTGAAAAGGCGCAGAAACATTCAAAGGGATTAGCTTAGCTCTTTTAGGTGAGCCTGGAATTAACTCAGCATTGAAGTTTTCTTTTAGCCATTTCAAACACTCACTAGAGCCACTAATAACAATTTGGCCAGGGGAGTTAAAATTAGCTGGAGAAATTGGTGTATGTTTTGAGTTTTTTTCTGTCCATTCACACAACCATTTAACTTGGTCGTTATCGAGGCCAAGTACGGCCATCATTCCACCTTGCCCCAATGGAACTGCAGATTGCATTGCTTGACCTCTGATTCTAACAGCCCTCATAGCGTCAGAGAACGAAACAGATCCAGCGGCAACTAAGGCCGCGTACTCTCCAATAGAATGCCCAGCGGCAGCCTCTGCATTAATGCCAAACTCTTTAATTAGAACTCTTTGAGAGGCAGTTGAAACACAAAGCAGAGCGGGTTGAGTGTTTTCAGTAAGAGCGAGTTCTGCCTCAGTGCCTTGGAAACAGAGCTTTGTCATATCAATCTTGAGAGCTTCACTTGCTTCAGCAAAAGTTTCTTTAGCAATAGAGAAGTTTTCAAATAAAAATTCGCCCATTTTTGGCGACTGACTACCTTGTCCGGGAAACAATAAAACAGCCATAAAATCCTTTTAATTATTTCAAAGTTTAAAATCTAAGAAGTATGCTTCCAGAGGTTAATCCAGCACCGAAAGCTGCGAGTAAGATCAGTTGTCCTCTTTTGATTTTCCCCTCTTGATAAGCAAGATCGAAAGCTAACGGAATACTTGCGGCTGAAGTATTGCCTGTTTCATTTAAACTGACTATTACCTTTTCCTTAGGAAATTCAAAATGATCCGCAACGCTTTCAAGAATACGCAGATTAGCTTGGTGAGGAACCAGCCAGTCAACCTGATTAGGGTTAACATTATTAGCGGCAAGGGCTTCATGACAGCAGTCGGTAAGTGTTCTAACTGCATTTTTGAAAATTTCACGTCCCTTCATTTTTACATATTGGGACTCGGCCTTCAGAACAGCTTCGGAGAATGGTATTTTTGATCCTCCGGCTGGCAAAACAAAAAGATCCCCCAAATTGCCATCAGCATGAAGGTGAGAACTGAAAATAATATTTTCGTCTTGATTGCTTGTTCTAGATAAAATCCAGGCACCAGCACCATCACCAAATAGTATACAAGTTTCTCTATCTTTATAGTTTACAAAACGATGTAAGACTTCAGCTCCTACAACAAGTACATTTTTATAAACACCAGTTCTGATAAACTGATCAGCTACGGAAAGAGCGTAGACAAAACCAGAACAAGCAGCAGATAGATCGAATGAAAAAATATTTCTACAGCCTAGTTTACTTTGCAAAACACAAGCTGTAGACGGCATAATTTGATCAGGACTTACAGTTGCAACTATTATCATGTCCAAATCTTCAGCCTTAAGATTGGCCATGTCTAAAGCTTTCAGAGTCGCTTTGTAAGCAAGGTCAGAGGTTGCCTCTTCGGGGCTAGCCATATGACGACGTTCAATACCAGTTCTTTCCACAATCCATTGATTGTTAGTTTCAACTAATTTTTCCAAATCAAAGTTTGTAAGAACCTTTTCTGGAAGATAAGAACCAATACCAGAAACTTTAGATCTAAATTCACTAGCCATAGATTAAAGCTCTCTATCTATTCGTTAGTTGCTGTTTCTTCTTTTGCTTCTTTTTTCACTTTAGGAGGAAGAATTTGCTTTCCTTTGTAATAATAAGCGCCATCAGCAGTTTTATGAGCGTGATGAGGTTTATGAAACTCACCAGTTTTTTTGTCAAATCCAACCGCTGGCATTTCTAAGCCGTCATGAGATCGTCTCATATCACGTTTACTTCTTGAGGTCTTTTTCTTTGGTGTAGGCATTGTAGCTCCTTAATAATTTCTAAAGGTTGAATTAATGTCTTAATTTCTTAAATAAATCAATATTGTAGATCATTTCTTATCGCTTTGTGTTATTTTTTCTATAAAAGCTGCATTTAAAGTTGGCAGTTATTGAAAAACCCACAAGGAAATTAGTGTTTTTCAATTTTAATGGACTTTAAACTAGCAAATGGATTGTTTTCCTTAAGATCTTGATGAGAGGTTTTTTCCTCAATATTACCTAAAAAATCCTTTATATTTAGTCCACAGTCACTACACTCATTTTTCTCATTTACTGTGGGTGATGGATTATAAGGAACTATTAAAGCAATGGCTTCATGAAGGTATTCACCTATATCAAATTTCATTTGTTCAGAATACTCTAAAGAATCAGGACCTGAGATGTCTAATTCAGAAAAATGATTTGCTTTACTGTATTTACCATCTCTTGTCAGCTCTTGAGGAGGAATTAAAATTTCATGGAAACGACTTTGAACAGGAAACTGAATGTTTTGACCACAGTAAGAACAAATCTCTTTGGTTCTTGTTTTAATCCAACCTTTGAGCTCAAAATCTCTTGAGTTTAGGGGTCTTATTGAAAATTCAGCCTGGTACTTATTAGTCCCGATTAAATCACTAATAGCTGTAGTGATTTCAGCAGTTTCGTCACTATATTTAAAGTTTTTACCATCTTCATTAATTTCAAATAAATTTATTATCATAATAGGTCCTTCTAAGAGTTTTCAAACAAGAAGAGTATTCGTAATATCAGAAGAAAGACACGTAAGCTAAATAACATGCAAAGTCAAACTTAAAGAATGAACTTGTGTCTAACTTTGCATTGTAGGCTTTTCTTAAGCTCAGATAGCGCTGAATAAAATTCACTATGGCAAAAACTGATCCTCTGCTTTAAGATTTCGCTTAATTAATGCAAGAGTTTTCATCTGTTGAATCAACTCTTGCCATCGTTGCAGAGTCATTGAACCAACACCTTTATCCGTTTTAATTAAATTAACTTGAGCTTTAGCGCTGAGGTTAAAAGTTTCCAAATCCATAGAGGTATTGAGTTCATGCATTTTTTGATTGGTTGATTGAAAATCTAAAAGATATTGCTCCCAACCTTCACGCACTGATTTTAGCATTTTTTCAGTTAATTCTTTGTTATTCTTTAAAAAGTCTTTTCTTACAGCAAGTACTGTCGTGTAGGGATTGAACCCCTCATCAGCAACAAGGTAACTGGAGACTTTAACTCCCAGTTTTTCGGCTGCAATAGGTTCACTAGTTATAAAACCTTGCTGAGAGAGTTGTTGATCTTTTTGAAATTGAGTTAGCCCTCCTAAGTAGGGAACCATTTTGACTTTAGACTGAGGGTATTTTTTTCTAAGGAACAATGAATAACTTAAACCCGACTGCCAGGCCAAATAGCCATCATTCTGTAAAATATCGGCTATCGATTTTAATCCTCTAGACTTATGTGACATTAGCATTTGAGGGTTTGTTTGAAAGGTGGCAAATAGAGCTACAATTTGGTTTTTTGCATTTTTGTCATTAGAAATTAATATTTCTTCTGCGGAAACAATCGCAAAATCAACTACCCCTTTAGATAACATTTGAATCGTAGGGGTTCCAGAACCCCCTTTTAAAATCTCGACATTGAGTGTATTTTTTTTGAATATCCCATGAAACTGAGCCTGATAAAAACCGCCAAATTGTGGTTCTGGAACCCAATTTAAGGCTAAAGAAATGGGTTTTGATTCCTGCGCATAAGTTTGAATTACAAACAAAAAAACAAATGTCATTGACTTGATCATTTTTAGTATCATTTAAATTATCCCTTCTTAGGTTTAAAATTATTCCTTGTAATCTAAATTAAAAGGTCTCTTTAGATGAATAATAAAATTTATAAAACGCAAAACAAGTAAAAAAAATAGTCCAATACCTGCTAATAAAATTAAACAAACATAAACCATATCTATACGTTGTTGCGTTCTTGCTGTATCAATCAAATTACCTAAACCAGAACCAGCCACGAATTCACCGGCAACCACGCCAATAACAGCAAGTCCTGAGCTGATTTTAAGACCTGCGTAAATGTAAGGATAAGCCGCCGGTAGTTTTAAATAAAAAAGGGTTTTTGCGGCGGAAACATCATAAACTTTAAAAAGATCCAGCAGTTCCTTTTTTGTACTATCAAGGCCAATAAGAGAATTTGCAATTATAGGGAAAATACTTACGAATATAGCTGACGATAGGATGGTAGGTGTTCCATAACCCAGATAAATTACCAATAAAGGAGCAATTGCGATAATGGGAACTGTTTGAAAAAAGATAGCATAAGGAAAAATCATTCTTTTTAAATAACTAAAAAGCGAAAACAATAAAGAGAGACTAAGTCCCAACGTGAAACTCGCAACAAGGCTTAAAGCACTATGAATAAAAGTTTCCTTTAGGGCAATTTGGAAAGTATTTTCCTCAGAAAAAAAAGTCTGAATTAAGAGACTTAAGGGGGGAAATAACTGAGTATCTATAATTCCTTTGAACGCCAAAAATTCCAACCCAAAAAAGTAAACTATGAAAGCCAGCAAAGGTGGAAAAATACGATTGAAAAACATTAACTGCTCCCTAAATCCGCTAGTTGATCTATAGTGTCCAAAAAGTCTTTAGTTTTCCTGAGTGATCTATGTCGATTAGTAGGTAGTGAAACATTTAGGAATTCCAATTGAGTTGACTTGTCGGGATTGTTTTCAGAACTGATAAACTTTAAGACCCTTTGACTTAAAAAGACAGCCTCACTTTGGGAATGTGTAACAAAAACGATATTCATTCTTTGTTTATCTTTGGAAGAGTTTTTACTGTTTTCCCAAATTTCCAACAGCTCTTCTTGTAGCTCAAAACGAATGGTCTCGTCTAGGGCCGCAAAAGGTTCATCCATGAGTAGTAGATCTGGTGTATTAAGTAGGGCTCTAGCTATAGACACACGCATTTTCATTCCTCCGGAAAGCTGATGTGGAAAAGACTTTGCGTAGGGAGTTAGTTTTACCAGACTCAAGGTTTCTTGAATCTTTTTGTCCTGTGTTTTTAAGTTGGATGAGCCAAGAATTGAAATCTTTATATTTTCGGTAACATTAAGCCAGGGCAGCAATGCTGGATCTTGAAAAACATAGGAAACTCGACAGGGGTCTGAAAGTTGAATTTGTCCGCTAGACAAACTCTCTATTTGAGCCAGGCATTTTAGCAGGGTTGATTTGCCACAACCAGAGGGGCCAACAATAGATAAAAACTCACCCTTTTGGGAGGTTAAATTAAGATCTTTGAAAAGGAATTTTTGGTTATACCTTTTACTAACGTTAATCAGAGAAAAGCGATCCACCCCTATATCCAATCATAATTGAAGCTAACACTGATTCTAGGTTTAGAGTGAGTGTTTTGATTTACTTCATGTCTGAGCCAGCTTTCAAAGAGAACCAGCTTCCCAGGAGTTGGGATAAAATTGTAAAAATTAAGATTATCTTTTTTGGGGTTTTCTTTTTTTGGAGGTACGGCCATCATCATAGGAAAACGAGGGTCTTCGAACTTTAAAGCTGGACCATTTTTACCTGGAATATCAACGTAAAATGTACCGGAAATCACGCTAAGCGGGTGAATATGTCCGGTGTGAATTACAGAGTTTGGCATGATATTAATCCATAACTTTGAAATAACTAAGGATTTATTAGGGATGTTGAAATCCAATTCCTTGGAAAAAAGGTAGATATGCTTGTCTATTTTTTGTTTAAGCTCAAAAAAGGAAGATGAAAAATGGTGAAGCTGGTCTAATCCTTCTTTAGTAGAGCCGTAAGAGGTGTAACCCTTATAATAGTTTTTTTGACTCCACTTCTGACCCTCTTTATCGTACGCTGAAATTCTTAAAATTTCTTTTTTTAAAGAAGACAAGTAAGAGTTTTTTTCTTTTTTAAGCAAATCAACAGAATAAATTTTTGTTGGGAATAAGTAATCAATCATATGAGAATTCAATATAAAGTTGACTTTAAAGTCAATGTCTCATGATGAATGTCTAATAATTTGACAGCTGTATTGCCCCAAAAGATCTATGATGAAATAATCAAAGAAAAATCTCTTTATAAGCAAATCTAGGTTTCATTTCAATGGTTAGGTTTTTGCAGTTGTATAAAAGTAAGGAATAAAGCAAAAGAGGGAATTTATGAAACATATCATTTTAATATTAACATTTTTAAGTTTTGCTCAAGCTAAAGTTGAAGATTTTAATTCAATAATTAATGAAGATATTAAAGCTCAAAAAGAATTACATAAAGAATTTAAGAAAAACATAGCGCACGAGAATAAAGAGGTTTCTCGTCAGTTCAATGAGGAATTAGACTCTGCGAGAAAGAAAGAAGTAATTGTTTTAGAAAACACTCAAAGTGAGTATATTGCTCCTTCTAGTAATCAATTTTTAAAATTTAAAAAAGAAATAAAACAAAAAGCTCCTAACTTAAGAAAAAACCAACATCGCGTTGCTAAAGAAATTAAAGAATTAGATATCTAAAGAATCAACTTTTTTAGTTCTTCTTGGGAGTAAACATAGTCTGCATAGATCATTGTGTTTGTTATATTTCGATGTCCCAAGGCTACCTGGACTAATCGAATATCTTTTGTTTTTTTATAGAGTTGAATAGCAAAGGTATGTCTCAGGCAGTGAAACTTTTTCTCTACTGGTCTATAGTGAAGCCAAATCTGATAAAGTCTATCGTAAGTAATATCAAAAATCCTAGTCCCTGAAATCCCCCCAAGATATCGTTGCAAATCTAAGGCTAAAATACTAGGTAATGGAATTTCCCTGTCATTGCTGCCTTTGATCCCGCGAATAAACAGAGATTGGTCGTAGGAATTGAAGTCTGTTTTTTGTAAATTCAAAAGTTCTTGAGCTCTTCCTCCGGTTCTAAGGGCCAATCTTAATATTAGACAGTTTCTAACGTCAGAGTCCTTGTAGGTGTCTAAAATCTTATTCAAACGCTCTAGCTCTGGGGTCAATAAGTATTTATTTTTGTTTAACTGATATCTCATTCTTGATTCTTAAATCCTTATCTCGTGATTCAACAATTAAAGAGCAATTTAAGCAAACAAATATAAGCGAATATTTATCACATAAACAACGCAACGCATATGCGGCACGAGCGCAAATCTATCATTCTCGGATAAATAACAATGCGACGCGTAATTTTTTTGAAAGGCAGATTTTGTTTAAACACTTAAATATCAATAATTAAAATACTTAATAAAATTATATATTTAACACTAAAGCTTATAACTATAAGCTTAAGTCTGAATCGAAAAAGGGGGTATACGGGTATCCCTCAAGTGATTCTTTTGTGGTTTCAATAACTTAGCTTGACCCTCCAAAGACCCTTCTGGAATCATATCTGTATTATACAACGCTATTTATTGTGAATAACAACACTAATGTTGTGAAAAGGAATAGTCCAGACGGGGTTTGAATGGAATTGGAAGGTCAGGGGTTAGGTCCAGAAGGGTTTGAAAAGGGGGCATTTGACGAGGGGTTTTTAGGCGATGATTTAGGTCCTCGTTCAAAGACATCTTTAAGGATGCATTATGAAGCCCAGGTTCAAGTCGTTCGAAATCAGATCGGCAATCTCGAAGAAATTCGCGGGAATTTAGGCCTTTCTCAACGCAAAATGGCCCAACTTCTTTTGGTCGATCCCTCCACTTGGACTCGTTGGACAAAGCATGGTGATGAAGCGCCCCCACATATTTGGCGCGCTTTGCAGTGGTATTTGGCTTTGAAAGAGAAAATCCCTGGTTTAACTCCGCAATATTTCATTTCAACCAGTCCGCAGGTTTTGCATCAAAAAGCCTTGAAAGAATTGGATCTTGAGCGCCAAGAACGCATCGAAAATATGGGGAATTTGTCGTTACAGCTGCAAAATTTGACTCGCGAACGCACGGATTTAAATCAGGAGCTTTTAAAGCTGAAAAAAGACCTGAATTTTCACAAGAAGATGAGTATAGTCATCCTTCTTATTAGTTTTTCTTGGGCAGCCGTCTTTTGGTTTTGGAAAGGTCTATGATTAAGCACGATTCAATCCGACATTTAGTAACGCAGACAATTTTAAACGTCGTTTCTTCGACCTATCCTGAATTAATCCCCCAAGTTCTTGCCAAAGAAGCCCTTGAAGATGAAATCTATAAAGCTCTTGTGTTAGCTCCCCAATCTGAATTGGGTGATTTGGCATTTGGCTGTTTTATTCTGGCGAAAAACTTGAAAAAATCCCCGGCGGATGTGGCGAAAGCTATTGCCGCGGGAATTATGGATACCGACCTCAAAGCAGTTGCTGCAGGTCCTTATGTGAATATCACTGTTGCCTCCGCAATCCACGGCGAACAAGTGATCAGGAAAATTTTAGATGGCAGCTACTTTAAAAAGCAGCTTGTTGAAAAATCACCTAAGACCATGATCGAGTACTCGCAGCCCAATACTCATAAAGAATTGCACGTGGGTCACATGCGCAATCTTTGTTTGGGTGATGCTTTAGTACGCATGCTTCGTTATTCAGGGCGCGAGATCGTTTCTTCAACTTTCCCAGGCGATATGGGGACTCACGTGGCAAAGTGCTTGTGGTACATGAAGAAGCACAATCAAGAGCCAGAGCCAGAAACGGGTAAAGGTGAATGGTTGGGGCGCATGTATTCAAAAGCGAATCTTTTGCTTGAAGATCAGAACGGAACCCCGCAGGAAGCTATTAATAGACAAGAATTAACGGCCATTCTGCACGAGCTTGAATCTAAATCAGGACCTTATTTTGAATTGTGGAAAACCACGCGGGAGTGGTCGATCGAATTGATGAAGAAGGTCTATAAATGGGCCGACGTCACTTTCGACGAGTGGTATTTTGAATCCACCATGGACACGCCTTCTGCGCAATGGGTGAAAGAGCTTTATGCGGAAGGAAAGCTTGAGCTTTCTGAAGGAGCCATCGGGAAAAACCTAGAATCTGAAAATCTAGGTTTCTGTATGCTTTTAAAATCAGACGGCACGGGTTTGTACGCGACTAAGGATTTGTTGTTAGCAAAACATAAATTCGAAGACGTGAAGATTGAAAAAAGCGTTTATGTCGTAGATATGCGCCAAGCTTTGCATTTCAAACAGGTCTTTCGTGTTTTAGAAATCTTAGGTTTTGAACAAGCAAAGAATTGCTTCCACTTACAGTATAATTACGTCGAACTTCCAGATGGCGCGATGAGTTCGCGCAAAGGCAATATCGTACCTTTAACGGATCTTGTGCATCGTATGGAAGATCATGTGAAGACAACATATCTTGCTCGTTACACAAATGAATGGACGGCGGAAGAAATTCAAAAAACCGCAGAGCAAGTGGCAAAGGGTGCAATCTTTTACGGTATGCTTCGCATGGATACTAATAAGAAGATCGTCTTTGATATGAATGAATGGCTAAAACTAGACGGGGAGTCTGGTCCGTTTATTCAATATTCGCACGCACGTATTTCAAGTTTGGCGCGTAAGTTCCCACGCACGAGCCAACAAGTTAAATGGGATGTCTTAACTCACCCAGCTGAAAGACAGCTATTGCAAGCGCTTTTCGGATTTAATTCTTCTGTGGCTCAGGCCGCGGAAAACTTTAAGCCGGCTGCGATCTGTACTTATTTGTATGAGTTAGCGAAAAAGTTTAACGTCTTTTATCATGAGTGTGCGATCGGCACAGAAAAAGATGAAGCTCTTCGTGAAGCTCGCTTGGCTTTAAGTTCTGCTGTAGGAATCACTTTGAAACAAGGTCTGGGCGTTCTGGGAATGCCGGCTCCAGAGAAAATGTAATAAAATTCGGTCCCCAGTTCATTCGGGGGCCTTTCTAAAAATGCCTTTATATTGAGCGATTTGACGCGTGCACTTATTCGCTGCATTAACGCTAGTCTTTTTACTCAAATGGACCCATGATCTCCTCGCAATTACAATTTAAGAAGGAGCCTACGTTGGGAACTTTTGAAGTCATTTCTAAGCATGGAGATCATGAACAAGTCGTATTCTGTCACGACCCTCATGTTGGATTAAAAGCAATCATCGCTATTCACAACACTTCTTTGGGTCCAGCTTTGGGCGGCACCCGTATGTGGAACTACAAAAATGAAGACGAAGCTTTGGTTGACGTTCTTCGTTTGTCTAAAGGTATGACTTATAAAGCAGCAGCTTCTGGCTTGAACTTGGGCGGCGGTAAAGCTGTTATCATCGGCGATCCTAAGACACAAAAATCTGAAGGTTTGTTCCGTGCTTTCGGTCAGTTCGTAAATTCATTGAATGGTAAATACATCACTGCGGAAGACGTGGGGACAAGTGTTCAAGATATGGAACACATCTACATGGAAACTCCTTGGGTGACTGGTATTCCGAAAGATTTCGGTGGTTCAGGCGATCCATCTCCATACACGGCACACGGTGTCTTGATGGGTATCAAAGCTTCGGCAAAAGAAAAATTTGGTACGGACTCTTTAAAAGGTCTAAGAATCGCGGTTCAAGGTCTTGGTAACGTTGGTTCAAACCTAGTAAAATACCTAAAAGCGGAAGACGCAATCATCACGGTTGCGGACATTGATATGGCTCGCACAAAACTTGTGGCTGAAGCCAACGGTGCAAAAGCGGTTTCTCCTGACGAAATCCTTTTCACAGAGTGTGACATCTTGGCTCCTTGCGCAATGGGTGCGGTTGTTAACGATCAGTCCATCACGAAGTTTAAAACTAAAATCATCGCAGGCGGCGCGAATAACGTGCTTGCAGAGGCTCGCCATGGTGATCAATTAAAAGAACTGGGTATCTTGTATGCTCCAGACTATGTGATCAACGCTGGCGGTCTAATGAACGTATTTGTTGAGCTAGAAGGTTATTCTCCGGACCGTGCGTTTGAAAAAACAAAACGTGTTTATGACAATATCCTTAAAGTTTACGAAATCGCAAAACGCGACAATATCGGTACGCACACAGCTGCGGACCGTTTGGCTGAAGAGCGAATCACCACAATTGGTCGCTTGAAACAACGTCATCCAGGTAAATCTTCACGTGCATTTACGACGTTGAAAGAGATCTATAACAGATAGTCCACCTACGCCCAGATTTTGGCGGACTAAAGGTGAAGATCAGCCCGTCCGCCGAAGCCTTAAGCGAAGGCGGACTGCTCCAACTGCGGGCTTCTTACAAAACAACTCATTCAGTATCCGCCTCCGCTTAAAGCTATGGCGGATAAAAAAGGGCCCCCTTGGGGCCTTCTTTTTTACGCGCTGAGTGATCGATTTTTACCTCCCCCGACTTCTTGACTTACCCCCTAGACCAAAGAACAATCTTTTGAACGTAAGTACTTATTAACAGCGAGGAATATCTTGAGCACAAAGATTACTAAAGAAGATTTGAAATCACCAGATCAAGTGACACAAACTCTAAGACAAGGTTTTGTCTGGACGACGGGCCATTCTAAGGTGGTTATTTTTGCGGTGATCGCTTTCGTTGTCGTCGGTGCTGGTATTTCATTGGCTGGGTACTTTAGCGAAAAGAAAGAAATCACCCAACAAGAAAAGTACTTCTTGATTGAAAAAGCTTACACGGAAAAAAAACGTGGCTTTGAAGAAGCGGCACGCGCTGAAGTTGTCGCGGCTCAATCCAAAGACAAAAAAGCGGCTGCCGCTGTAGACCCTTCGAAAAAAGCTTCAGGCGATATGCAAAAAGATTTCGGCACTGAAATCAGCGGTTTTGAAACTTTTGTCCAAGAAGCGCCAAAGACTAAAGCAGGTCAAATGGCCGCTTTGAATTTAAGTGATATCTATTTAAGCTACAAAAAACTTGACGAAGCTTTTGCCGCTTTAGAAAAAGTAGAAAAAGGCTTAGATAAAAAAGACGCTCTTTCTGGTCTTGTGCTTATGCAAATGGGCAATATTTTATCCAACAAAGGTGATTGCCAAGGTGCGATCACAAAATGGCAAGCTTTGACTCAGAACAAAGCCTTGGCTTTTACTCACGATGAGGCGCAGTTGCGCACAGGTCTTTGCTATGAGTCTTTAAATGACTTGGCTAAGGCTGAAGAAATCTATACTTCAATTGGTAAAAAAGATGATGCAAGTACAACGGATTTCGCTGCCGCTCGTGAAGCACAAAAATATCTTCGTCTTCTAAAAGCGAAGAAAAATCTGTAAGCCGAGGAATTCATGCGATTCATTTATCTTGGTGCTCTTCTTTTTACACTCATGGGTTGTGCGACTATAGATCGTACCCTTGAACAGTGGAGTTCTAAAAACAACAGCAAAAGAGAGTACGAAGTAAAGACCGCTTGGGCTCGACAAACAACTGTGAAAGACAATCTAGGCTTTCGCAAGATCAATCGCATGACCCCTTTATTGGTGGGTGACTTGGTTATTCAAGGCAACGGCCTTGATGGTATCGTGGCTTATGAAAAAGAGTCCGGCCAAGTGAAATGGCGTTTGCCAGTCACTAACGGCATAGAACCTACAGCCGCCGCGATTCGCGATCGTCTTTTTGTGGGTGCAAATGACGGCAACTTCTATTCAATCGAGGCCAGTACGGGGCTTGTGCAATGGAGTTTTGCAACCAAAGCTGAAAACCTTTCAGCCCCTTTGTTAGAAGATGGCGTGGTTTATTTCTTAGCGGGCAACAATGTGCTTTATGCATTGGATGCAGCGACAGGAAAGCAATTGTGGCTTTATTCTCGTCAAGATACGGCGCAGTTTTCAATTCGCGGGGGGAGTCAGCCCGCTTTTCATAATGGCACGTTGTACGTTGGTTTTTCGGACGGATCTTTAGTCGCGTTCAATGCCAAATCGGGGAGTGCTGTTTGGGAAGTTCAGTTAAATCGTAACAAACGTTTCCGCGATATCGATGCGACACCTGTTTTAGATGGCAATCAGATTTATGTCGCGGGCTATGATGATAAACTTTATTGTGTCTCTGCCGATAAGGGCGAAGTTTTATGGCGCATCGATGGCGGTGGATACAGCGCTGTGACCGTAGTTGGTGATAAGTTAATTTATCCAACAACGAATGGCGAAGTCCTGGCTTTAAAGAAAAGCAATGGTGATAAAGTTTGGACTTACAAAGTGACTGAAGGCATTGCGACTCAAGTGAAGCCTTTTAAAGGCGCTTTGGTGTTTGGTGAGTCCCAGGGGAAATTAAGATTTTTAGAGCCCAATTCTGGAAAAGAATTAGGTGCGATGGAGCCAGGACGTGGGATCTTGTCAGCTCCTCAAGTTGATGAAGCTAAAAATCGCGTTTATTTTATTTCAGGTGAAGCCAATCTTTTTGCAATCAGCGCAGGTTGGGTCAAAACACCTTATTTTAAGGAGTAAACGATGAAGAAGCTTTTCTTGGTTTTGCCGTTGTTAGTAGTTCTTGGCGGTTGCACCCATGGCAACTGCAGAGCAAATAAAAAAGATACTCAAACTGTAACTGGTGAGGTTCCTGTGGCAACAAAAACAGCAGCTTCTGATCATGTAAAAGTATTTAAGGCGGATGGTTCTTTGCAGTGTGGCCAGGGGAAAACTATCCCTGTAGCTGAAATGCAAAAGCAATTAAAAGATATCAAAGTCTATTCTGCTGTTAATAAAAATGACGGCATGATGCGCATCCAGGTTTGTGGTTCGCCAACTGGCAACTCCAACGTTTACGAAATCGATCGCAAGAACCTTGAAGCCGCTATCAAATTGGGCTTTAAGGAATGGATTGCTGAATAGCGATTTTGCTCATCGAAGTTTCTGAGTGAGCCAGTCCTGGGTTTAATAAAACCAGTCCAACTAAGGCCACGATAAACGCACAGATTTTTAAGATCATACAACGCTCCTGATTTGTCAGAATTAGGAGCAATTGCTGTGCTAGCCTTTTTAAAGATTTAAAACGAAAATACCCATTACCGAATGGATCTTCCTATTTGATCCTCGCATATATTGCAAAGTGGGTGCCGTTTTAGGGCACCTTGAATTGAAATAAACCTTTATTTTTCAGCTAGTGGCAGACTAGCGACATCTTCAGGATTAAGTATTTTAGACTCGCGTTTAGGTTCAAGTAACGGCGCTGGTTTAGGTAGATTCCCTAACATCAATGGACGTCCAGCTTCTGTTGCGCCTGCGGCCACTTCCAGTTCAAAACGTTCACGATCCCGACGACGAATGTCTTCAAGAGCTGCTTGAATTTCGTCTTCTGGCACCTCGGCGGTTCTTAAAGCTGCTTGACCAAAGACCAAGGCAGACTCAAAGGTTTCGCGAACTTGATAATCAACTTCTGCCAGTTCTAATTCGCGTGCGTGAATACGATCGTAGGCCCGGGCTAAGACTTTAGCTTCTGGGAATTCATGCTTTAAAAGTTTTACGATCTTTGTTGCGATCTTGGGGTCATCAACACAGACGGCAATCAAGCAGGCTTTTTCGGCACCTGAAGCTCTTAAGACATCCAGTCTTGAACCGTCGCCGTAATAAATCTGAAAACCGAAATTACGCGCATTGCGAATACGTTCTGGGTCTGAATCAATGATCGTCACATTGATATCACGAGCCAATAACAACTGACTAACAACCTGGCCAAAGCGTCCAAAGCCGATCATTAAAGCACAGCCTGAAAGGTCTTGCGGTAAATCAACACCTTCTAAGGACACAGTGGGCTTCGGTAAAATCTTTTTCGCAACAATCACCACCAGCGGAGTCAGAACCATCGACAAGACCACAATCGTCGTCATGTTGGCGTTGACCTCTTGACTGATCACGCCAGCTTGCGCTGCCGCCGCATAAAGAACAAAGGCGAACTCACCCCCTTGTGCCATTAAGATCGCGCGATCTAAGGCCTCCTGGTGACGACTGCCCATGGTTCTTGCCACGACATAGATGCATAAAGCCTTGCCCAGCATCATCGCGATAACGCCGGCTGCGATTAACGGGATATTCGTACTGACCACCGTCAGGTTTAAAGACATGCCGACGCCAATAAAGAACAAACCTAAAAGAATGCCCCTAAAAGGTTCGATATCGGCTTCGATTTGATGACGAAAGGAAGACTCTGAAAGCAAAACCCCGGCAAGGAAAGCCCCCAAGGCCATCGACAGACCACTGACTTGCATTAAAAGTGCTGTGCCAAGAACAACTAACAAGGCCGCGGCCGTCAGAACTTCACGGGCTTTGGAGTGAGCCAAAATTCTAAAGAAGGGATTTAAAAGCCAAACACCAGCTGCAATAACCCCGGCCATAGCTGCGATTGCAGTACCAATGGACATCCAATCAATACCTTGTGAAGTATGAGTTGGTGAAAGAAAAGCCACGATAGCTAAAAGAGGCACGATCAAAAGGTCTTCAAATAATAAAATTGAAACCATCTTTTGCCCGTGAGGCATGCTGACTTCGCCACGTTCAGCAAGAATCTGAAACACGATGGCCGTGGAAGTTAAAACGAAACCCATACCACTGACAAACGAAACCACGGGAGAAAATCCAAAGGCAATACCAAGCAAGGTTAAGACACTCGTACAAACTAGTATTTGTGCTGAACCAAGACCAAAAATGTCCTTTCTCATGCCCCAGAGGTGGGAAGGCTGCATTTCAAGACCGATAACGAATAAGAACATTATCACGCCCAATTCTGCGACATGCAAAATAGCGTTGGGGTTATCAAAGAGCTTTAAACCAAAAGGTCCAATTGCCAATCCGGCAGCAAGATATCCTAGAACGGATCCTAAGCCGATGCGTTTAAATAACGGGACAGCTGCAACGGCCGCACCCAAAAGAGTCACAACTTGGATAAGCTCATGGGAATTATTTGTCATAGATGCTTTGCATAGTATCCAGGACTAGTTTGCTTGGCAACAAAGTCACTTGCAGATATCGTATTAAAGCATTGGCATTGTTTGGGTTTAAAGGGGTTTTTAGTGTTAAAAAATGTGCTTAAAGTCATCGTTTTGGTTTCGGTTGTTTTACTTAGCTTTGGAGTGACTGCATTTGCATCTGAGGTCCAGGAAAATGATATTGTCGGGGAGTGGTGGAGTCCGAAAAAAGATGCGCGCATTGAGATCTATAAAACGGAGAACAAATATTTTGGCAAACTTTCTTGGGTAAAACCTGGAGATGAAAATAAACTGGATGATAAAAATCCAGATCCCCAGTTAAAAGCACAAAAAATTTTAGGCCTGGTCATTTTGAAGGACTTTAACTTTAAAAATGAAACCTGGCTTGATGGAACTATTTACGATCCCAAAAATGGTAAAACTTATTCCTGCAAAATGAGTTTAGAAAAAGGCTCGCCAGATGTTTTAAAAGTTCGTGGATTTATTGGGGTGTCTTTATTTGGCAGATCTGAATCCTTTGAAAGGTATAT
Source organism: Pseudobdellovibrionaceae bacterium (assembly GCA_013359135.1). Taxonomy (GTDB): domain Bacteria; phylum Bdellovibrionota; class Bdellovibrionia; order Bdellovibrionales; family Bdellovibrionaceae; genus UBA2316. The sequence continues at coordinate 70,600 of JABWCN010000015.1, forward strand.
TCCAACGAAAGAATAGGCTGCAAAAAGGATATTTTATTGTGGAACATAATTAATTTCCAAAATAGGTATTTTTAAACCAGCTTACCTTTGCATACATAGTTATTTGCCTCTAAATATGCCCCCATTTTTACTTTGGGATTTTTATGAAGGTTTAATTCGCCTGGTATTTTTGATCCCATCTTTGTTTTTTGCAGCTGATTACATAATTCAAGAAGTTCAATTTCAAGGTTTGGATTGGAATGAAAGTTCTTGCTCAATTCATTCTTATATAACGGATTACTCAAATGGTGCTGATATCAACGTTGGATCTACGCAAACAATCAATAACAAATTGGCATTGTCTGCATTGGTCTTTGAAGGCTCGGTGAAATAGACTGATTAAAACGATTAACTTGAAGATCTAAGATTAAGAAACCATCGGAAAGCGGGCTTTTATCGTTTAAAACGTCTCAGAATGTGGCTAAAAGACCTGGAAATGGCTTTGTTTGGGTCTAGGCTCAAATCTAGATATATACATGATGTTACATAATATAACTTATCAGAATAACGTATCTACACCTTCTTCCGTCGAGTCTTTGGGCAATTGTGTCTCCCGCTTAATTCTTTACCCGAACACAGCTGCGTCTTGATGTTGCGCTTTACGGATTTTTAGGTTCACTAGCGTTGCATCCGATAATTAGAACTGTTGCGATTCTTTTCATACTTCAAGCATGGCGGACTTTTTAGATCAGAGCAAAGAAATATATAGATCACAGGTTTTGATCCCTATTTACTCCGAATCTCGGTAATACGATCCTCGACAAAACCCACTAGATTTGGGGCAGCCTGAACTTGCAAGCTTAAGGCGTATAAAGCGGTATTTCCCCCCACTCCATAGGCTTGAGGGCCGCCGGGGACTCTGGCTAAAAATATTGTCTTTTAATTGATCTGAATCATGTTCTGTTCTCGTCGTCCCCGTTAAATTGAGTACGACGAATCATGTATGCAATAAAAATTTGGATTTGCTCTATTACAGTGATCTTATTTGCCACAATGGGAATTGGGGCCATGACCCGTTTGACGGGCTCGGGGCTTTCTATTGTGGAATGGAAACCGATTAGTGGAGTTTTGCCGCCGCTCGACAATGCCGACTGGGATCGGGAATTCAAAAACTACCAACAGTACCCGGACTATAAATCCCGGTCTTCGCTGACGCTGGCAGAATTTAAGATTCTATTTTGGTGGGAATTCATTCATCGTCTGGTTGCCCGGTCGATCTTAGTTGTTATTCTGATACCCTATGCTTTTTTTGTTCTGCGAAAGCAGATCACCGTAAGACAGCATCGCAAAGTCGCGGGCCTCATACTTCTCGGAATGGTTCAGGGATTTCTGGGTTGGTTTATGGTCAAAAGTGGTTTGGTGCAGGTTCCCCGAGTCAGTCACTTCCGGTTGATGATTCATTTTGTTTGGGCCTGTCTAATATTGGGTTACCTTGCGCAGTGGTTGCGTGATGAAGCTCAAAGCGTAGTGGTTCGCGCAGAAAAAGTTTCGGTATTTTTAAAAATTTTGTCCTGGGTTTGTTTGGCACAGTTAGCGTTGGGCGCTTTGGTGGCAGGCAGTCGCGCGGGTTATATTTATAATACATTCCCTAAGTTTGGCGATACGTGGTTGCCTCAGAATTTTCTAATTTATCCCACGCTTGTGGAAAATATTTTTTATAATCAAATTAATCTGCAGTTCTTTCATCGTTTAGGTGGATGGCTCCTTTTGCTTTCGGCTTTTTATGCCTTTGCCAAGAACTTGTATTGGGTCGCCGGTTTGATCTTTATGCAGTTTTTGCTGGGGGTCTTTACTTTGGTTTTTGCAGTTCCGCCCCTGGTGGCGACATTCCACCAATTGGTCGGGGCTTTTTTGTTTTTTCATTTACGATATCTAGTTCCAAACTCTTTACAAAGGAGTGGCTTATGAGTGAAAAGCCTTCACCCTCAGATATTCCCTTAGTGTACTCGTGCTCAGGTTGTTCCACTGCAGCACAAATGGCAAATGACTTTGCGATCAAGCTCGATCGCACGGGACAGGTCGAAATGAGCTGCATCGCCGGCGTCGGGGGAGACGTGGCTTCGCTGGTAAAAGTGGCTACCTCGGGCCGCCGAATCATTGCGCTGGATGGTTGCCCCTTGGCGTGCGCGAAGTCCTGCTTGGCTCGTCACCAGGTGGTTCCCGATGTTCACTTTGAACTGTCGGACTTTAAGATAAAAAAACTAAAGCATCAAAATTTTGATCCAGAGCAGGCCAGCATGGTCTTCGAACAGATTTGCGATCAGCTGACAGATAGCGGATTTATTACCAAAAAACCAGAACGGTCTTCCAATGGAAAATAGAACTACGGATAGTGAACAAGCGTTGAATAATTATTAAGCTTAAGGCGTATAAAGCGGTATTTTCCCCCAGTCCCTAGGCGGTTCCGGCGCTACATATTGCGGAATCACGTTGCCAGATTCTTTGACCGATAAAACGGTTAAAATCGGCGTATACATCTGTCGCTAAAAATCGGAGATATGGTTTAACTGAGACAAAGGCCCAGGTGAACCATCTCAAATTAAAACGCTTAACTCGAAATAAACTCCTTAAGAAATAGAAGCTATTAAAATAATTGATGTTCTTACCCTTGGATCATATTCTTAAAGGGCATAGGGGGAATCGATGAGTTTTTTAAAAAAACATATTTTGTTTTTTAGTGCGTTAGCTTTTGTTTTTCCATTACTTTTTTTCTTTCAAAATTGTAGCAAAGTCGGCTTTTCTGGAGCGGTTGAACCCTCTGTCAACGAGTCTTCAAGCCTTACTACAACTTCCACATGCTTATTTGATGATAAGGTTCTCTTCCCGGGAGAAAGTGTCACCGCTTATAAAAGCGCTTCAGTTCCGGCTTACTCTAGCTGCGAATCTGAAAATAGAGTCTGCAATAATGGGAAACTGAGTGGAAGTTATGCCCACGCAACATGTGTCGTGGATGTCCACCAAACTCAGCCGCCTCCAACAACACCGCCACCAAGTGCTTGCGTGTCTAATGCGGGAAGTTCTTGCATGAAAAAGGACAATTATTATTTTGATGGCGGATATGAATTCAACAGCTTAGCGGAATGTAAGGCTTATATGGGAGCAGACCTCGCAAGCCAAGCTCCATGCCCTAATCCTCCCGCCGGATACAATTTTTTATTTAAAACATGCAAGAACGAATCTGTTCCAACAAAGCTTCCTGATGACACATTAATTTGGCGTGCGAAATTTATGTGTGCTTCTTATATTCCAGGCACCGTTTCTTGTTCCGGCCAATGTGAATAGTGGCGTCGACACCATAAATAGAGTCTCTTAATGGTGGGTTCTCTGCGGAGACCCACTCTTTAATTTACCCACCTTCGTCTTTTAAATTCAACAGACCTTTCAGCCCCAAATCAATCCCCCCGCCTGCCTTGCTCGCACTGCATCTGATCGCGCTATTTCAAGAAAACGGTTCTTAGTAAACTCGAGGTGCTGTCTTTTTAAAAGATCTGAGGCAAAAGATGAACGTTAACAGCTGTATCGCAACTATTATCCAGTGCAGTTTATAAACCTGATCCCATGATGCTTCAGTTCCACCAGAGGACGTTAACAACTTTAACGATTCATAAAAAAGCCAACTCAAAGCTAATCCCACGAGTTGGCCAATCTGCTTTGCGGAATCAATCGCAGTCAAAACTCGATTATTTCGAAAGTATGTCGATTCAAATCGCATCAGATATGTTCCAAAAATAAATACTAGATTCAGCAGCGAATAATAAGCCAATGCCAGAAATTCACTTTTGGGAAGAATTAAAACCAGCAGAGCCGCAAGAAGTATTATAATCTCTG
>JABWCN010000057.1 GCA_013359135.1 Pseudobdellovibrionaceae bacterium
GTCAGCCTTGAAACTTTAGGCTCTACTGCTAATTTAGCTTGTTATAAGGTTTACAGTTTTCCAATGACCGAGACTCAAAAAAGTATTGTTTCCAATCTTGATTTTATATCGTTTTACAGGGATGTATTTCACAGATTTGATAATAGTACGCCTCAGGGCTGGTTAAAAAATTTCGATTATGTTAAAGCCTTTCATGAACAAGCTAAAGAGCTTGTTCTAAAAGAACTTAGCAAAGATGACATAGCAAGACTAGCTGAAGAAGTTCACGAAACAGGGTATCTAGCTAATGAACGGATAGTTTTCACAGATCCTAAAAAAATTTCTTTAGGCGCATCACTAAACTCTGCAGCAGAAATTTTTTTAAAAAATCATAATTCAACAGCTTATGAAAACTATGTTAATCGTTATGAAAATTTTTCCAGTAAATCTAATAAAATTAAAATGTCTGATCTTGGTTTTTCAAACTCAAAAAGTGATTTACAACAAGCAGAAGCTTTTTTTAAAGCTGCTGGAAAAAATTTGACTACTGCCCAGGTAGCTGAGGCGATTGAAAAAAATTCTGTTGTAATTAACCTTTATCAGCAGTCTTATAACGAAATGGTGCTCAAAGGTCAGAATATTCAAGATAGAGTATCTAAAGCTAAGTGGGAAAGTAAAATTTTAGATAATCAATTAAATGCTATTACAAACTCATTTATAGTCAGAAAAATTTCTAGAGACCTTGCAATGGAGAATAAATTTCTGAAATTAGATCAAAAGGCTCTTAATAAAATGATCTGGATACTTTACACATATGTTGGTCAATATGAAGGTGCTAATGGATACTTTAAAGATTCTTTAGTTGCTGCATCCTATGATAAAATTGAACCAAGTAAGCTAAAACTCGATCAGACAATCGATGCTGTTATCAAGCCCATTCTTGAGTCACTTCCGCTTGAAAATATTGGAAATTTAACTCAAGGAACTTTAAAAAGAAAAATAACCGAAGGTATCGCTTCTGGAAAACTGCAAGTTCATGAGTTTGTCAAGAATGCCCCAACATTAGGTTATAAAGTTACTGAACAAAATTATGCTAATTTGCCTGCAATCGTTAGAAAATTAATGGGTGATGTTGATGGAACTAAATATACAGGAGACGCGTTGAAAAAATATATCGGAAGTGTAATTAATCTACAAGTTGCCCAAAAAGGTGGTGTTATAGTTCCTGATGTTTATCCAGTTAATTTAGACTTCTTTTTAAATAAGTACATCACTGTTGATGGAAAAGATGTAATGAATAAGAATAGCAAATACCTTAGTTCACTTGAGGCAAATGGATTTTCTGAGTTGTTAAGCTCGAATGATCCTAATCTGACGGCTTTATTAAAAATTGCAAGAGTTCCTATGGTAAAAGCCTCCGATCTTGGAATTAATATTGAGGATGCAAAAGGTATTCAATCTCCGTGGGGAGATAAGCAAAATAAACCTGCGGGCAGAGAGGCTTATTTAGTATTTGAAAAAGATCCGAAAGGAGAAATAACTCAAGTTTATATAGTTAATGTAGACGAAGCCACAAACCTGCCTATTGCATACATAAACGCACCCAGTAAGTAAGTAAGTAAGTAAGTAAAATCTATAATAAGATATTTTGTAATTTAATTCTAATTACAAAATATCTTCGACGAAAGCGCCACGGTTCAGTTTGGCATCATAAATTTGTACTTCCAAAATCCAACGGTTTTGGTAGGGGATAAAATCGACCTCAGCAAGGTCTCCACGAAAGTGGATATGGTGAGGGAAATCACCAATACGATGACCGCTACCACCATCCAGATTAAATTTATAACCAAGCTTTTCAGTTTGTTCCACGGCCATTTTATAAAGATCGATACCACTTATTTTTTTTTCTTTCCAAGATTTTCTAAGTTGATCAAACAGATTATTGGCTGTGGTTTTTAATTTTAGAAGTTCAGGATTATTGCCAACGACAAACGTTTCGCCAAAATCAGCTTCATGGCCCAAAAAGACAGGACCAAAATCTAAAAAGTAGATGTCGTTTTCTTGCAAAATCACTCCAGGTTCCGATGTTTCTGAAAAAGTTTTTACAGTGTTAGGACCAAAACGAATTTTAGGAGCATGCCAGTACTTTTCAAAACCATAGAGCTTAAAAGTAGAATCTGTGATGTAAAGAGCCTCTTTTTCAGTCATTCCTGCAGTTATTTGTTGTGAAATTTCGTGAAGAGCTTCCTTGGTTAAACTTTGGGCTTTTAGAAGCTTCGCTTCGATGAAATTTTCACTATTTTTTTCTAGAGTATTTATGGCCATATTGCTCCTTTAAGAGCACTGCATAATAGTTCAGCTCTATAAAACTAGCAAGTGGATAGTTAAAATTCACCGAGTTATTTGATCTTAGTATTTGACCTTTTTTACTTGTCAAGGCTAGGCTTAGCCGTTTTGGCAATTTATTAACAACTCCAGAAAGGCAACCAAAATGAGAAAACATTTAGTTCGTGTTTATCCCTCTAAAGAAAAACTAGATCGTAAAGATCAACTCGCATGGAAAATGGCAGAGCTTGCCACTGATAATGCGCCTGTAGGTACTGATGTCACAGAAATGGTTATTAACCGTATCATTGATAATGCTTCCGTTGCTATTGCTTCAGCGAATAGAAGACCCGTAGCTTCAGCAAGGGCTATGGCTTTAGCTCACCCTCGTGCTGGAGGAGCTACTGTATTTGGAATGCCAAATGATCAAAAATTTTCTTGTGAGTGGGCCGCTTGGGCGAATGGAACTGCAGTAAGAGAGTTAGATTATCACGATACTTTTTTGGCAGCAGATTATTCTCATCCTGGTGATAATATTCCTCCTATATTAGCTGTAGCTCAACAAATGAATAAATCTGGTAAAGATCTTCTTAAGGGAATAGTTACTGGTTATGAAATGCAAGTGAATTTGGTTAAGGCTATTTGTTTACATAAACATAAAAAAGATCATATTGCACACCTTTGCCCTGCCTCAGCTGCTGGGATTGGCACTTTGTTAAATCTGCCAACAGAGATTGTTTATCAAGCTATTCAACAAGCCGTGCATGTGTCTTTTTCTACAAGACAGTCACGTAAGGGTGAAATCTCTTCTTGGAAGGCTTATGCTCCATCTCATTCTAGTAAATTAGCGGTAGAAGCTGTTGACCGCTGTATGAGAGGAGAAGGAGCACCTTCACCTATTTACGAAGGTGAAGACTCAGTGATCGCTTATATGTTAGATGGAAAAGATGGTAAGTATGAAGTTCCACTTCCAGAAGTGGGTGAGGCAAAAAAAGCTATTCTTGAGACTTATACTAAAGAGCATTCAGCAGAGTATCAGTCACAAGCACTTATTGATTTAGCAGCTCGTATGAGAACCAAAATCACCAATTGGGACGATGTTAAAGAAATTGTTATTCATACCTCGCACCATACTCACTATGTGATTGGAACTGGTGCGAATGATCCTCAAAAGATGGATCCAAAGGCTTCTCGCGAGACATTAGATCATTCGATCATGTATATTTTTGCGGTCGCTCTTCAGGATGGGACTTGGCACCATGTACATTCCTATGCTCCAGAACGTGCGAATAGGCCCGACACAGTTAAACTTTGGCATAAAATCAGAACCGTTGAGGATGCTAAATGGACTGAGGCTTATCATGCACAAGATCCTGATAAAAAACGTTTTGGTGGTCGTGTAGAGATCTTCTTTAACAATGGAACTTCTTTAGTTGATGAGCTGGGCGTTGCTAATGCTCATCCAGCAGGGGCTAAGCCATTTAAACGTGCTGACTACATTAGAAAATTTGATATCTTAACTTCTGATATTATCACTAAAGAAGAAAGAAATCGTTTCATCACTTTATGTGAAAACTTGCCAGAGTTGACAGCGGCTCAAGTGCAAGAACTTAACGTACAAATTCCGATCGAGAAATTGATTAATAACAAGCGTGATACGAAAGGGATTTTCTAAATGTTATTTCCTCAAATAACACCTACAGATAAAAGAAGAAATTTTCGTGAACAACTTAAAACCGGGAAACTTTTAGAGTTTCCTGGGGCCTTTTCTCCGCTATGTGCAATGCTTATCGAGAGAAAAAAATTTGAAGGCGTTTATATCTCTGGGTCAGTCCTTTCTAATGATCTAGGGTACCCTGATATTGGTTTAACAACGTTATCAGAAGTGGGATCAAGAGGAAGGCAAATTGCTAGGGCTACCTCACTTCCAACTTTAATTGATATTGATACGGGCTTTGGTGAGCCAATGAACGTTACAAGAACTATTCAAGAGATGATCGAGATGGGAATATGCGCTGTGCATATGGAAGATCAAATGAACCCCAAGCGTTGTGGTCATTTGGATAATAAGTCTTTAGTAACAACAGATGAGATGGTCAAAAAGATTAGAGCTGCCTCTTTGGGAAAAAAACTAGATTCTAATTTTTTAATTATGGCTAGAACCGATGCCAAGGCTTCTGAGGGTATGGCAGCTGCAATTGATAGAGCCAAAGCCTATGTAGATGCGGGAGCTGAAGCTATTTTTCCTGAGGCTCTGAATGATGAAAAGGAATTTGAGCAGTTCAGGAAAGCTATTAATGTTCCATTGCTAGCCAACATGACAGAATTTGGTAAGTCTAAGTTACTCACAAAAAAACAACTTTCTGATCTTGGTTTTAATATTGTGATTTATCCAGTATCGACTTTAAGACTAGCCATGAAAGCTGTGGAAAGAGGACTTGATTCCCTACGCCAAGAAGGAAATTTAGATAAAGTTGTCCCTGACATGCAAACGCGTAAAGAGCTTTATGATTTAACTCGTTATGAAGAATATAATCAGTTTGATCAGGGTATTTTCAATTTCAAGATTTAGCACACGAAGATTTAAATTTAAGGAGGTCCTATGACAAAAGAAAACATACAAGATAATTACGTCAATCCTGACTATGTTCCAGAACCAGATAAAGTAAACACTAAAAAAGGTCTAGAGGGTTCTGTAATCGACACGTCAAGTGTTTCAAAAGTAAATGCGGATACTAATTCATTAATTTACAGGGGCTATCCTGTTCAAGATCTTGCAGAAAATTGCAAATTTGAAGAAGTGGCTTATTTAATGTACAAGGGCGAGTTACCAACGGCGGCTCAATTAGCTGATTTTGAGAAGCTAGAAAAATCATATCGTGATATTTCTAAAGATAATTTAAATGTGATTAAAGCTCTTCCTAAGAAGTGTCATCCTATGGATTCGGTAAGAACAGCCGTAAGTTTTTTCGGTTGTGAAGATGAAAGAGTTTGGGATGCTAGTCCTGCAACTAATTTTGATAAAGCCGTTAGACTTCTTGCTAAAATTCCAACAATGGTAGCTGCTGATTATCGTTTTAAAAAAGGTTTAGACTTTATTCCTCCCAACAAAGATCTTTCTTTGAGCGAAAACTTTTTCCATATGTGCTTTGGTAAAATTCCACAAAAAGAAGTTGTTAAGGCATTCGATGTGTCTTTAATTTTGTATGCAGAACATTCTTTCAACGCCTCAACTTTTACTACACGCGTAGTAACTTCTACAGAAAGTGATATTTACTCTGCGACTGTGGCTGGAATTGGTGCTCTTAAGGGGCCTCTTCATGGTGGAGCTAATGAACAAGTTATGCATATGATGAAAGAAATTGCTGATCCTGCAAAGGCAGAACAGTGGATGTTGGATGCTTTAGCCGCCAAGAAAAAAGTAATGGGTTTTGGTCATCGTGTTTACAAAAAAGGTGACTCTCGAGTTCCAACTATGAAGAAGTATGCTCAAGTAATGGCTGATGTGACTGGATCGCAAAAATGGATGCAGATGTATGAGTCTTTAGAAAAAGTCATGTTAGAGAAGAAAAAAATCTATCCAAACTTAGATTTTCCTGCTGGACCTGCTTACTATATGATGGGTTTTGAGATCGATTTTTTCACTCCTATTTTTGTTATGGCTAGAACTACGGGTTGGTCAGCTCATATTATGGAGCAGGCTGCAAATAATCGTATCATAAGACCTTTGAGTGAATATATTGGCGCTCCGCAAAGAAAAGTTTTACCTTTATCTGAGCGAAGATAGTTCGATATAATCAGTCTCTAATGTTTGATGATCTTAAGAGGAGGGAATGTCTCTCCTCTTTTATTTATTTTATTTGTAAACTGAAGCATGTGTTTACAAGTAAAAATAAAATCATGAACTCAAAAACTAAGGATTGTTTATGAAGTTCTCTACTACAAGATACTTTTTGTACACGATTGTTTTCTTATCATTATTAAGTTGTTCAACATTACGCAAAGTGATGCCTGACAACTCTTCTAAGAATGTGAATGAAAACAAGTCTAGTTCTGCCACAACTTCAACTAAATTTATATACAAACCAAAGCCGAGTGATGAAATTATTCCAAGAGGAATCGATTTTGCTAATACTCCGTCTGTAATTGCTTTTGGCTCTTGTGCTCATCAAGATTTTCCTCAACCCCTGTGGGAACAAATTCAAAAGGATTCTCCTGATTTGTTTCTTTTTACTGGAGATACGGTTTACGCTTCTACTTCAGAGACAAAGCCTTTTCAAGCTCAGTATAAAAAGTTAAATCAAATAAAAGAGTTCCGAAGCTTTAGAGAGAAAGTTCCTTTTATGGCTACCTGGGATGATCATGATTTTGGAGTTAAGGATGGTGGGGCTGACAATCCAGATAAGGAAGAGGCTCGAAAGGAATTTCTAACACAATGGGGATATATTAAAGATTCTTTGAAAATGAACCAAAAGGGAATTTATCATGCTAAGATTCTAGGAGGTGTGAAGAAAAAATCACCTTCCGTTCAAATTATTGTGCTCGACACTCGTTGGTTTAGATCACCTCTTAAATATGCAGAAGTGACAGAAGATGTACCCCTAAAAGAAGTTATGGCGACGACGGTTGCTGGAGTTTCTCCTGGAGTAGTACCAGCTATACCACCAACAACTTCACCTGGTTCTAATACTGAATTACCTGCTATGGTTGTTAAAACTGAAAAGAAAGTGGTTAAAAAAATTATTCCGAACACTGACAAAGCAGCAACTATACTTGGAGAAGAACAATGGCAATGGTTAGAGAGACAATTTAGAAAACCTGCTAATTTAAGGATTTTAGTTTCAAGTATTCAATTTGTAGCTGAAAACCACCCCTATGAAAAGTGGTCTAACTTTCCAAATGAAAAAGAGAGAATGGTTCAGCTCCTAAAGAAAACAGGAGTAAAAAACTTATTCATAGTAAGTGGTGATATGCATGTAGGCTCTATCGCCAAAATGGACATTAAAGGTTGGGGACCTTTATTTGATATCACGGCAAGTGGTATCAATCGAGTAGCTGATGTTAAAATTGAAGATCCAAGTTACGTTGGCAATCAGGCAAAAACAGAAAATTTTGGTTTATTTCATGTAGATTGGTCACGAAAGAAGCTTACTGTTGAGTTAAGGGATAATGAAAATAAAGTTGTTAATAAACTAGAAACTTCTTTAAAATAAAAGTTTCTAGTTTACCATTGAAGGCAACAGCGAGGAAATAATATTTTACTCTAAAAGTTTAATTCCAATTTTTTGAATGTTTTCCTCAAGAATCTTGGCCCAAACAACTTCTGCCTTCATAACATGAAGATTTCCTATTTTTATTTTAACTTTAGATCCAAGTTTAAGAATTACGTCTGAAGCAACAACAATGGCACATCCAGAGTAGGATTCATTTAAAATTAATCCTGAGATACTTGGTTTAAATTCCTTTGTAGAGAATTTAAGATCAATCAATGCCAGGGTATTTTCATCTGGCTGGAATCTTAGAAACTTTCTGTCTTTCATTTTACTTCCTTGTCTGCGAGTATTTTTTATGAATTAATCATCTGGATATGAATATAAAACAAGTTCTTGGAATTAATCATAAAGTTTATTTACTTCCTATCCTTAACGATAACTATGTTTTTATTATAGTAAATAATAAAAGAAATTGCCTGATCGTTGATCCAGGAGAACAATCACCTGTACTTGAGTTTTTAAAAGTCAATCAGTTGGTACCATCAGCCATTTTGATAACTCATCATCATTTTGATCATATTGGTGGACTTAATGGCCTTATGAGTATCTATAATGTTGACGTTATTGATAATAAAAATACCCACGACCTTGGTTTGATAAATGAATTAGGTTTTGATTTTAAAGTATTCCACTCGCCAGGTCATACACAAGATCATATTTCATTTTATGAGCAAGAGGAGAAGTGGCTATTCAGTGGTGATGTTTTATTTGGACTTGGATGTGGTAGAATTTTTGATGGTAGTTTTGAGCAACTATTTTCATCTTTAGGGGATATAAAAAAGTTGGATGATCAAACAAAAGTTTTTTGTACTCATGAATACACAGCTAGAAATCTACTTTTTTGTCAGGAGCAATCTTTGATAAATGACTTAGAAGCAAATCAATACAAAAAAAAAGAAATACCAACAGTTCCTTTAAGTCTTAAAGAAGAAAAATTGGTAAATCCTTTTTTGAAATCTGAAACAATAACTGAATTTAAAGCTTTGCGAGAGCTTAGGAATAAATACTAAGTCATACTAGAGTAATGGACTTAGAGTAGAGCTATCAACCCTTATAGCCCTATTTTTTATTACCCATTAAAATATCATAATCTTCAGATACATTTGGAGAATAAATTGAGTAGTGGTTATCTCTAGCTAATACAAATTGAGTAACATGATATCCTTGCGATGAAAAATTTTCTACAGCATTGTGGCTAATTGGCGAAGGAACAACAATATCATTAGCTGCGGAAACAAAGACATATTTAATTTTTTTTGACAGCTCAATGTCTTTTGAAAAATCTATAGTATTTACATCACGACTTCCAAAAATAACAGCAATATTGTACAGAATAATTTTAGTTAACTCATCAGGATTATTCAAAATTTTTTGAATGCCTCCAATAGAAGAATTGGCAATAATATGAGATTGAGCCAAAAGTAAATTACTCCAATAGGTACTTGCGGCTGTAAGTAAATTTCGAGTTAATTCGAAATAGGGAATATAGCTGTAGATATAGTCTCTGGTTACGCGCAAAGGATTTCTAACTGGATTTGCTGTTTGTCGGATAATAGAATTTCTGATTTGGATCCACTCATCTGGTATGCCAACAAGTGATAAGTTTGGATTTAGTATTTCTAGAAAAACATCGACATATTCTCCTGTGAAAACAGTGTCCATATAAAATTTATCTAAATTTTTATCTAAACCGTTATTATTAACAACAGTATCAATGTTAAGTTCAATACCCTTGTGTTGAGCCAATTTAAGAGTTTCATAAACAACGCCCCAGCCGTAGGAATGGCCAATTAAATCTATTTTAATGTTAGGATCTATACTTGATAAAATTTCCAGAACATCATGGACACTATACTCTATTGGAATTGTCTGTAAATAACTATAACTATCGTTATTTTTTGCTGTTTTACCAAAACCATGCAAATCGATGGCTAGAATACTATCACCACGTTTTTTTGCTTCAGTAAAAAGATACTCAAAGTCTTCAATAGATTTTCCCAATCCATGAAGTATCACTTTTACTTTGTGTTGTTTGTTAAAATTGAAACCTTTTACAAATTTGATATTCATTTTTCGCTGACTTGATAGACTAATCAGTGATTCATGCGACTGAGTAAATGTCACTAAAGGCTTTCTTTTTGAATTTTTAATTTTAATTTCATCAAGACTGTAAGATTTTAAACATTCCTTACTGGCACTGGCAGATAAGGAAGTGGCAATTACCACAGTGAAAACCAGTATTTTAGAAAATGAGGACTTCATAATAGGACTTCTTTCTTTAATTCTGTAGATTTACTTAAAATTTTAACCTATTGTTTGCTTTGTTGCTGCTGATCTAGAATGTCTTTTATTTTATTTTTAGCAGCTTCATCAATTTGGTTAAAATCATCTATTTTTTTCTTTAATCTATTGACCTCAGCTAGCATTTTTTCTTTATTTTCTGGTGTTAAATCGATGTACAAAAACTTTTCGTAAGGTCTTCCTGGATTTTCTTTCCAGTTTGCTGGAATTTCTTGTTTCTGAGTCTGTGAAAGTGCTACTGCTAAGTCTTTTAACTGGATAGCCGTGTACTGCATTCGTACAGCGAAAATTTCAGGAAAGTAAATTCTTTCTAAAATACTGGCATTTTCTGGACCAATTTTAAGATCATCAATTTCTTTATGAATCAACTCAAATGCCCAAGGCTCCAATTCTATAATACGAGCCGAATTATCCATACGATGCATGTAAAAAATTTTTCCTGTAGTTTGTTTAATGTTATCATCTAATAAAATATTTGAAAAAATATGGGATGTTTGAACTGGTGCGGTAGCTGTTATAGCGTGCTGAGCATCATCCATTATAATTAAATTTGGTGACTTATCTTTTAAAATAGATCGCATGGATACATAATCGGCTAACTGAGACTTTAATCTAGAAGGTTCTTCGTCACCAGCTAAGTATAATGAGGTGTTTACTTCCATTAGATCAAAATCCTTTTTATCTCCAAGCTTAAAGTCTCTAGCTGAAGCCATATCTAATGCCAGTCCTTGTCTTACTAATTCTTTAAAACCAGGAAACTCTTTTTCTTTAGCAATAAGTTCGGGATCATTAACAAATGCATCGTCAGTAAGTTTTTTTGAATAATTATATTCGTTAGTGCCATAAATAGACTCATCGATAAGTTTATCAGAGAAATTAGCCCACATATATGTAAATGGATTCCACTTTAGTGGAGATATTGGTGACTTAAGAGTATTTAACAAGGCATCAACCATTTTAGTTTGCTGTGGATAGTTATCACCAGAGTATGAGAGTGGTGCGATGATTGATGTGTGTTGAATCAGACCTGGATATTTTCTTTTAAACGCTTTAAGTACTGAGCTCCCAAAGGATAATGAGAATAGTTGAATCCTTTTATCTCCTATATAAGTAGATCCAGAACCATCTTTCTTTGTTTTTAAATACTTCAAAATATCATAGATATCATTTGCATGGTCTTCAGATTTTATAGAAAACTTACGGTCATTTTTTTTGAATTTTCCAGTTTTTAATAGCTCTGCTACTTCAGGAGCTGTATTTGCATAGCTTGGGATAAGTCCTTTTTTTAAAGACTCATAAATTGATTCCGGCTGAGTTTCCCTTGAAACGATAATGATTGGGTGTCCTTTAGATGATAGTTCATTGATAACTTTTGTTTGTCTCTCTACTTCTGTTCGCATGTTTTCGACTTCAACAAGAACCTCTTTGAAATTACTCTGAGTTGTTAAAACATTTGAAAACCCTTTAAAGTATTCAATTTTATACCATAGGCCTCCAGTGATGATAATAGGTTCTTGATCTAATGAGCCAGGAATAAAATCAAAACTAACCTCGTTTCCAATTCTGTTTGGAACAGTCATTCTTTTCATTAAACTCATGGTTTTTATGGTGATATCATTAATAATTTTGAATCTGGCTGTGCTGTTAGAATAAATCCAAAGACATTGATTGATTTTAGCTTCAAAAGATTGGGCTAACAAACCGTGAGTTAATAAAAAAGCTAAAGTCACCCGAGTCAAGTTCCTGTTACGTACCATAGTTCCTCCAGGACTACCTGCATGCAAAAGCTAGGACTAAGACCAGTTCCTCTAGATTCGATTTTGAGTATTCTAAGTTGTCGTTCAATTAGTCATACAGCTCAAAATTGGCCTTTAGGCTGGACCATTTGCCCAATTGAAGTACTTCAGTTGTCATTGTCTTCCTTCAAAACTAGAATACAAAAGATGTTCATCATGGAGTAAAATATGAAAAAAACTTTAGTTTTATTTTTTTGTGGTTTAAATTTTTGTTTAGCACAAGTAGATTCATCGCAAATAGAAGCTGAAGAGGCAAAAATAGATGCTGACTCTGCAAAGGCTGAGGCCACAGAATCAAAAAAAAGAATGGATGAAGAAAAAAAGAAAAAAGAAAAAATTCAATCCGAAGCTAAAGCTGCAATTGAAAAATCAAAAAAAGTAGAGCAAGAAGCAAAACAAACTCAACAAGAATCTGAGAAAATGGCCTTGCAGTATAAATCAGAACAATTAGAAGCTGAAAAGCAAATCAAGCTAGCTAACGAGGAATCAGAAAAAGCACAAAAGCGTATTCAAGAACTTAAAGATAAAACAAAGAAGCAAAAAGAAGAAAAAGAGAGTGTTTTAGAAAAAAAGAAAGAAGCTGAAAAAAACTTTAAAAATCTTGTTGAAGAAATTAGAAATAATGAAAAAGAGCAAAAGCGAGCAGATGAAGAGGCTACAAAAGCAAAACAAGATTTTGAGGTAACTCAAAAAGAAATTAGACTTACGGAACAAAAACTAAATAAACAAAAAATGGAAGTTCAGAGGGCGCAAGCGCAATTTAAAACTGCTGCATTAAAATTGGAACAAGAGAAAGCAAAATTAGACTCCGAGAAAAAGAAACTTGAAACTGAAATTGAGATAAGCAAAAAGAATCAAAAAGAACAAGAAGTTACAATTCAAAAAAATGAGGAAGAGCTAAAGAAAAAGCAATTAGAAATTAAAAACCAAAAAGAAGAAATTGAAAAAACTAAGAGTTTAATTTCAGATAGCAAAAATAAAGAAGAGAAGTTAAGAAAAGAAATTCAAGAAAAAAATAGAGATTTTGAAAGTGAAAAGAATAATTTGCAAAAAGAATTAGCAGGAATGAGAATTGAAACTGAAAAGCTTTCAAGAACTGAAAAAGAGTCTCAAGAAAATTTAAAGAAAAACACTAACGAAATCTCTAAATTAAAATCAGAAATTGAAAAATTAAAATTAGAAAAAGATCATCTAGGCAACAAAAATAAAGAGCTTGAAAGTAAGATCGAAGAAGAAAAGATAAAGCTTGAAACTGCTAAAACGGAAGTAGAAACAGAAAAGGCAAAACTTGAGAATGAAAAAATTAAAATGGATAACTTGAATAAAGTTAAACAAGATCTTGAAGATAAAAAGAAACTTCTTCGTAGAAAGTAAAAGAAGCAACGAGAACATTTTTTCATTTATTTGATTACTTTCTTGATAAATTATAAGGGTTAATAAGTTTTTGAATAGAGAATTTCACGAATTTCTAAAAGTATTTTGAGCCAGCTTTTTAATGTTATCGTTACAAAACAGGCCACTTATATAACGCAGTTCTGTGAATATCGAATATCAAAGCAACATCTTCAGCACTTTTTCCACTTTAAGAGCTTATCATATCTACTAGTGTTTTATGTCATCTGCTAAAAGATAGCAGATTTTACTCTGTCTCTAAAACGTGTTACTTTATTGTTTCAATAAAAAGTTTTTGCGTCGGATAGGCGAAGTCAATTTTAAGTTTTTGAGCCATATGATAAATGTCCAAAAATATATTTTCTTGAATTTTTAAAGATTTATTTGCTTCGTTAGTATTGATATCAAATTGCAGTAAAACATCTAAGCTGTGAGCCGAGAAATTATTAAACTTTACTGTGACGCTGTCTTTTATAAGATCATCTTTGCTTTGTAAAAAAGTTTCTAATTCAGAAATAAAAATTTTCAATCTTTCTATTGGAGTTTCATAAGTAATCGTTAGTATCTGCTTCGATCTTCGATACTTTCTGTCTGTTAGATTCTCAATTTTTTCTTTGGCTATAATTGAATTAGGGATTGTCACAAGGGAGTTATTAATTGATCTTATACGTGTAGATCTGAATCCTATTTCTTCAATTGCACCTTCGATATCTAAAACTTTGATTTGATCACCAATTTTGAAAGGTTTATCAAATAAAATTGTTATAGAACCAAAAAGATTAGAAACAGTATCTTGAGCCGCTAAAGCTACTGCTAATCCTCCAAGTCCAAGGCCTGCTAATAAACTCACAACATTAATGCCCAAATTTTGTAGAGAAATTAAGAAACCAAGAACTACTACAATAACTTTTAGTGTTTTTATAAAAAATGGTAAAACTTGTATCTGATTTTCGCCTTCAGATTTAAAAACTTTTTCTTTTAAGTAGAGGCCAAGTGAGTCTGTTCCTATATAAACAAGTTGAATAATTCGCAATGCTAGCAATACTTCACTTAAAAGAAGACTATATTTTTTTAATTGAGCATGAAAGTCCATAATATCAATAAAAAGAATAAATAAGCATAAGCTTAATATCCATGAAAGCGGCTTTTCAATTTCAAATGGAATAAAATACTTAAGAAAGTTATCACCTCTGATATACTGAGAAAAGTGGTTTTTAAGTTTTTTAATTAAATTTAGCAAAAACTTTCTGAATAAAGGAAAACTTATAATAAAAAGAATTAAAAATCCCCACTTCCAAAGAGGAATAAGCATAAAGTTGTTTTCTAAAATTTGCCAGATACTATCTAAAGATTCCATTTTATTCCTTACGAGTAAAATAATATACAAATTCCAAGGATAATTCTATAAATTCCAAAACCGGTAAAGCCATACTTACTGACAATACTTATAAACGATTTTATTGCTATATAGGCTACAATAAATGAGATAACAGAGCCAATTAAAATTAATGTTATTTCTTCAGATTTTATGTGTGGTAGTATTTTTATTGACTTGTAAAGGGTAGCCGCAGCCATTGTAGGAACTGCAAGAAAAAATGAAAACTCAGCTGCTTCTTTTTTTTGAAGTTTAAAAATTAATCCACCAAGAATAGTTGATCCAGAACGAGATACTCCAGGAATAAGTGCAATAGATTGGAAAAAACCTAAAGCTATACTTTGTAGCCACGTGAGCTTTTCTATATTTTCTTTTTGTCGTTCTATTTTAAAGAAATAGTCGCTCAAAATTAAAATAATACCACCAATGATAAGTGACCAGGAAACCACCACCACGCTGTCAAGCAGTTGATCGATTTTGTTCTTAAATAAAAATCCAATCATGGCTGTCGGTAAAAAAGCTAATAAAAGTTTTTTATAAAAGTGGATATCCATATTTAAAAACTTATTTCTATATAAAACCACAACAGAAAGAATGGCTCCAAATTGAATAATTACCTCAAATGACTTTAAGAAGTCATTATTTTCAACAGTCATAAAATGTGAGGCGATGATCATGTGTCCAGTTGAGGAAATAGGTAGAAACTCTGTTAGACCTTCTATTATTGATAGTATAATTACTTGAAAAATTGTCATTATTATCTCCAATTTAGTTCTGTTCCCTTTGAAATCAAAAGAGTTATTTGGTTAATTTTTTTCTAATAAAAAAGAGCTCAGCTAGCATATATAAAATTAAACTGACTGTTAACCCCACTCCTTTTAGTAGAGCCCACTCAGTTGTTGTCCATTTAAACGCGGCCCACGTAGCTATTACACAGTGGATAAGGAAAAAAAATCCAAGTCTAGAGGTAAGTCCCTTGAATTCATGCAACAGCACTTCAGGAAAATTAATTTTTTGTTGTTGAGCAAGAACAAGAAGAAGAGGTTTTTTTAATAAGACAGAACCCCAAAGAATTAAACTCATGACTATCTCTAAAATAGCGGGTTGTAATTTAAACCAAATACCATCCTCAGAGATTAATGATATCAAACCAAGAATTAAAATTAATCCATTACTAAATAAAGTAATTTGACTAACTTTTTTTGTTTGAAAGTACTCATAACCAACCTCAACAACTCCATAGATCAGAGCAGCGATAACTCCCCAATAAGTTCCAAAATTATCCTCAATCAAAGTGAAAAGAATAACAGGAAGAAGGCCTCCAAGGAAAAGAGTTTTGATCGACATGTTTTCATTTGGAGGTACAGTTTGTTTGTCAGTGATAGATTCAGGTGGCGATTTAGTTTCTTTCAAACTCAAATCCATTTCCGCAAAAAGGATTTAAAATTTCATCATCTTGCATACAAATTTTCCCTTTTAGAATAGTGTGAGTAGGCCATCCCTTGACCTTCAGTCCATCAAAAATAGTCCATTGTGATTTAGAGGCGATCCAGCTATTTTGAATTAATCTTTCTTTATTCAAATCTATCAATGTAAAATCAGCATCAAATCCTATTTGAACACGGCCTTTGTTTTTCAATTGAAATACATCTCGCACATTTTCAGTTAATAGCTCAGTCAACTTCTGAAGACTTAAATTTCCTTGATTAACATGATTGAGCATCACAGGCAGTAGCGTTTGTACCCCTGTCATCCCACTAGGAGTATTAGGGTAATCCTTTGATTTTTCCTCCAAAGTGTGGGGTGCATGATCAGAACCAATCACATCAATAACACCATTATGAAGAGCCTTCCACAAAGCTTCTTGGTGCTTTTTCTCCCTAATTGGAGGGTTTTGCTGAGCTTTACAGCCCCATTTCTCATAACAATCGGGAGCATGCAAAGTTAAATGTTGGGGAAGGACTTCGACACTAGCCAAATTTTTATACGAGGCCAAAAACTCTACTTCTTCTTGGCAAGTCACATGTAGAACATGAACTTTTTTTTGAAATTTTTCGGCAATGTAAATAAGTCTTTTAACCGCATTTAAAGAGGTGATTTCATCGCGCCATTTTGGATGTAAACTAACTGGAATTTTACCATCAGATGATGGAATCAATAGAGATTTTCGTTCTCTCAAACGAAACTCATCTTCGCAATGAACGGCTACTCGACGTTTAGCATTTTTCAAAACTTTTTCTAATAAAACATCATCTTCAATTAGTAGTGTTCCTGTAGAGCTACCCATAAAAACTTTGATTCCAGAACAGAACTCTTGATTTTCTAATTCATTAAGTAACTCAACATTATCTGCTGCAGCGCCAGCATAGAAGGCGAAGTGTGTGTGTGATCTGTTTTTTGCTATAGTCACTTTTTGTTTAAAAAGATCAACTGTTGTTGTGGATGGCTTTGTATTAGGCATCTCGAAAATGCCAGTTATACCTCCTAGGAGAGCCCCTCTAGTTCCTGATTCAATATCCTCTTTATGTGTTAAACCAGGTTCTCTAAAGTGAACTTGAGAATCAATAATGCCAGGAAGAACAACAAGGTGATTCGCATCCAGAACTTGTTCCGCATTTGAAGAAGAAAGTTGACCAAGGTCTACAATACGTCCTCCCCTTATCCCAATGTCGAGCTGGGTTTTCTTAAGAGGGCTACGCTTGCCTAAGTCAGTTGTATTTTCAGGGACAAATGTGGTCGCATTTTTAATAAGAAGATCAAAATTCATATATATGAGATATAACTTGAGTCTAGCAATTGGTCTAGACACTAACTCATCTTGACGGGCCTTGTTGTTCTCAATGACAATAAGATGGAGTGATGGAAAAATTTTTAGATTTTTGGACAGAACATAATCGTTTAATCATAGAACTCATTTTTGGGTTTGTTTTTGTATTTATCTTGTATTTGATTTACCGTCAGTTTTTTGTTCATCATTCATTGTCAGAACAAAACTCGCAAGGATCGACTCAAGTTAATATTAATACGGCTGAAATTGAAGAAAAATTGCAAAAAATATTAGAGGGACAACTTACCTTTAAAGGTGAAATTCAGAGTATTGAGCATAAAAAAAATCAGGGATCTGCTGCTATAGTGAATACATTAGGATCAAATCCGAATCAAGATGCAGAAATAGACAAACTGAAAAAAGAAAATGCAGATTTAAAAAATACCCTACTACAAAAAGAGACTAAAATTGCAGAACTGAATCAAGCAAGCGAGAGTGCTACGAATCAAAAAGGTTCTTCTTCGGTTCAGCCATCAGCGGCAGTAGAGAATCCAGGGAAAGTCACAGAACTAGAAACTAAAGTCAAAGAACTAGAGGGAAGACTTCAGGAATATGAAATTATCAGTGAGGATATTGCTGATTTATCATTTTATAAAGAAGAAAATGCCCGACTGACGAAAGAACTTGAGTCATTAAAAGCTGGGGGGGCATTACCAGCTGCGGTAGAAAAAGAAGTAGCAAGTGAAGGTTCAGTAGCTTCCACTCCTGCGGAAGCAACTTCCATGGCAGAAGAAGTGCCAGTTCCTGTCGAAGTATCTAAAACCGAGACTCCCATAGAATCCACGGTCCCAGCGGTTGCTGAAAGTACGACAGCAGCTTCTTCTGATGTTGGATCAGGTGTTGTTGATGATGATATTATGAAAGAGTTTGCAGCCGCTATAGAGGATCAAAAAAAGAACGTTCCTGGCACTGAAATAGATCCTGAAAAGTTAAAAGAGTCACAGCAGCTAATGGGTGATTTTGAAAACTTCATTAAAAAAGGATAATATGCATAAAATTTTAATTTTTCTTTTGTTTCCAACATTGGTCTTTGGAGCTTTAAACTCATCTAAAAGTGTAACCAGTGAACTAGAGATTTTGGCATTACCTTTTGAAAATCAAAAGCAAGTTTTTCAGGCAAATGACAGGACTTATAAGAATTTGGTTGCCATTGCTAAAGACAGTAAAATTGGATTTAACAAAAGATGGAAGGCCGTGACCGCATTGTCTGAAATTTTTAGAGATAAGGCCTTTGATGACCTGTATACTCTATCATTTTCAAAAGAATGGTTTATTAAGAATGCAGTTGTCGTAGGAATTTCCAACTTAAAATCCCCTGAAAAGGTTGAAATTTTAGGAAGACTGCTTAAAGACTCATCTTTGGTAGTTAGGTCTGCAGTTGTTGAAGAGATAAAAGTTCAAAAAATTGAAAATTTAAGAGATGAGCTTTGGGAAGAACTGAACCTTCCTAGAAACTTTAAAAATAATCAATCTTTGTGGATCCGAAAACAAATTATTAAATTACTGTCTGTAAACCCCAAAAATCACGAGCGAAAGCTGTTTCACAGGTTACTTCATGAAAAAGAGCAAGAGATCATAGAAGCAAGTCTTATTGGAGCTGAAAAAATAGTTCTAACTTCTGCTGAAATTAAGTCCTTACAAAATGAGAAGATGAATATTAAACTAGCAAAAATAAAATCTAAAATAATGAATGATTAAATTTAGATTTCAGGAATAGGATCATTATTAAGGCGTTTTATGGCCTCTTCGATGAGAAGTTCTCTTTCCATTCTATAGAAGATAGCTTTTTCTTCAAGTCCATCAGTATCCACATTTTCTGGATCAGAAAAAAAATCCTTAATTTTTTCAATACGTTTGTCTATGGTTACTTTAACTCCATTTTTGCCACTATCGGTTTTAATTCTAACAAATGATAAAAGAATTTTATAGCGAATCCCTGCAGAAGGTGCTTTGGTTAAATCAGGTCTAAGCCAACCACCATCAGCCGCTTTTACATAGTCAGTTTCAATGTGACCAGTTTCTTGATTTTGATCGGTAATTGAGTACTTTAAGACCGTAAGAGCTGCTTTCCAAACGGCCTCATAAGAAGATAAAAAAACTTTTTGTGGAGTAACACTAAGAGTTCTTTTTTTATCTGCTTTATCGGCTTGGAGTTCCATCAAACTGCAAGCCGATAACAAAAGACAGGAACTAAAAATGAGTAGCACTTTTAGAGATATGAGAGGCAGTATCAATTTGATTTTCATAGCTCCAGCTTACTGAATAAAATTTATTTTTTCTAGAATTATCTGCTTTTTTTGCAAGAAAAGACACTTCCAATTGATATTTCTTTGCAACTAATTGGTTAGTTTCTGGTAGAATAATTTTGCTGGTCCACGATGGCGTATAGTATTCCCAAAATGGAATTTTGTAATCAACAGATTTTCCATCCCTATTTGTTGTGGTTTTGGTTTCTGATAACACTATTTTCATACCAATATCTTGAATCTGTGAAGAAGTTTTTGGAAGATCAAAAGAGAATTCATTTTTTCCTAGAAATTTTGGATTTTCTGTTGTTGATAGAAATTGATAGCTTAGATTGGTTTGCCATGGAAGAATAACAACACTGATTCTTTCCATGTTTTCATTAGAGCTTTCAAAATCAGCTTTATTTTTTATAATACCTGCAAAAAGAAGGTTATTACCTGCTTGAGATTTTAACTCCACTGTCTCTCCAGAATTAACTTTTTTTATATCTAAAGGTGCAATTGAAGAATCAGTTTTAAGGCAATTTAATGCGATCATCACCTGATCTGAGTTATAATTTGGAGCTGTAATTAGTTTTTTTTCTGGGGAGTTAACTTTGTTTAGTTGAATGTCCTTACTAAGGTTTATGCTATTAAAGTCAAAACTCACTTCTGATGTTGATTTCATTTCAAAAAGATTAACGAGTTCATAGTAGGGTTTTTTATTTTGAACTTCAGAAAGTACTTTTTTAAATGGAAATCTTCCGCTGAGGGCAGATAATTTCTTTTGACCATAATCAGAAAAATTAACAATAAAATTTAGTTTTTGTAAAACCAAAGTGATAAAGTAGCTTTCTTTTTGTTTTGGTAAGTATATGTTCTGAGGTAATGGAATACTATACCCAGCAACAGAAATATTTTCAGTTAAAGGGCTAATGATTTTGTTAAAATCAAGTTGAGTTAGCGTATTTTTAGTAAAACTTTCTGTAATCAGTGCAAAGTCAATATAGCCATCTTTGTCTTTAATATCAAAGCCAGAGACGGTTCCACTTAAATTTAAAGTTGGTAGTGATGGAACTTTTTTTAAGCTAATTTTTTTTAGCGAGGGAAGCTGATCATTTAAAGTTAAAGTCATGTAGTTTGGAGCTTTGATTGTAATTCTGGCGTTGCTAACCCACTCTTTTGGAACAATTATTTCTCCAGTAGTACTTGCATTTGTCCAGATACTTTTCTCATTTACCTCAAGAAGCAGTTGTGCATTATTGATGGCTTCACCAAGATCATTAGTAATCGATATCTTGTCACTTTTTTCAAAAGTTTGAACTTGATCTTCTATGGGAATTTTATTTTCGTGTTCAGATTTTTGGCAGGAAATAATAGTAAGTAAAAGACAATAAATCAGAATAAAACTCTTTATTTTCAAAGGACCCCTCCTCTAATGGTAGAGAATTTTTGATTAGATTCTCGTCTATTCATTGCAAGTTTAAAGAGGTGTCGAGTCAATAAAGCTAAGTGATTTCCTAGACTTAGATAACTCAAATCGAGTCTTAAGCCTATTTTTTAGATAGAAAAAAATAAAAACCATATCCTTGACTTAATACCTGTTTGCGAATACAAATGTGATTTAATTCGACGGTTGGTGGGGTAGCTCAGCTGGTTAGAGCATCAGAATCATAATCTGAGGGTCGGCGGTTCAAGTCCGCCTCTCACTACCAATTCTTTAATAAAATCAAACACTTAGGTCATTTTGGGTAGGCTATTTGGGTAGGCTGGGTCACAGTCTATTTGTATTTTGGGCTTAGAAAAAGGGTGTACGCCAAAGACTGGGGCAGTCGAACTTTTGCTAGCCACAATAGGCTTTCACTCGGATTCTAAAATTATTAAAATTTCTCATTCCGTAAGCTCG
>JABWCN010000016.1 GCA_013359135.1 Pseudobdellovibrionaceae bacterium
ATCACCATTTGGGTCTGCGGCATATTCAAGGGCCGATATAACTACCTCATCAGAGGTGGAACCACTAGCCCCAAAAACTTTCAAAGCATACAAAGAGGCTGCCGGTGCAACTCCATCATAGGAGTTTTCGTAATCACCGATGCCCGCAACAGTCCCAGCTACATGAGTTCCATGACCACCTTCATCCATTGGATTATTATCTTTTTTAGCAATCCGATTAGCCATATTTTCACTACCAGCATCATACTCTGAGCCTGCAAAATCAACCCCTCCAACAACTTTCAAATTTGGAAAAAACTTACCCTCTTCATTAGGTTTTACCTGGTTATAGTCATCTACGTTACCACTTCCTCCAAGCATGGCATGAGTGTAATCCACTCCAGTATCAATGATACCCACTTTGATGTTTTGCCCTCGCATATTTTTATCTATTGCGGTTTGAGCCCCAATAAAAAGAATAGAATTTTTCTCTAGAAGATTAGTTTCTTTAGCAGATTCATGCTGATTTAGCACCATAGGCCTTTCAAAATTTTCTGCTTTTCTAATATCTACAACCTGAGCTAAGCTTTTTAACTGCGGCAAATCCTTTGTTGGTGCCGCAACGACTAAAGCATTTAACACCATTTTATATCTATATAGAATTAAAGCCTCGGGAGACACAGATTTAATGTCCTTAATAGCTTGTTCTTGTTCTTCACGAATTATTGCGACTAAATTTGCATCTACAATCTTTTTTAATTTATTCTCTTTAAGAGCTGACAATAGTGCCGGCGCCTTCAATTTCACAATAAAAATAGCCTGCTTCATACTGGTGGGTTGAGTGCTATATATCTTCGAAGCTCGTTTTAAATCCTCACCAAAAAGATAATGTTCCTTGGGTGATCTCGTGCATGATGTGGTTAGAAATATTGTCGAAATCAATCCTAACGATAGAACCTTTGATAAAAATTTCGCGTCCAAGCGATGTGACATTTTTCCCTCCAATGAAAAAGCGTACCATTAAATGGTACTTCAAAAGAGATCTCTGTCACTGGAAAATAATTTCAATGCCTGGCGGAAAAGAAAATAAAATGTTTACTATTTTTAATTAATAGAAATATGATAGGGCACTTTTGAAGAGGTTGCCTTTATATAAATTTCATCGGGAGAGCACTCTTCCTTGTCATAACTAAAGATAACCATTTGCTCTCTAGAGATATTACAAGTCTCAACTTCATCACTTGCAAGTAACTCCGCCCGAAGAATCACCTTATCAGAATCAACAACATCTTCTGCACCACAACTTATTAAATTTACAAAAAATTCTAATGGCTCACAAGCTTGATAGGCAACACGCAAAGCTATTGTTTTTTGGGATAATTTTAATTCATGAGTTAAAATTCTTGCAGCATTCACTGGAAAGAATGGGAGCAGGATCACTAAAAAAAAGACACCGACTTGAGTTGAATTTGTTTTCATAACTTTGGATTATTACAATTAATATATAGAATCAAATGTTTTGTCTTAGGTATCCATTATTTATAAAGTAGCCCCTCCCTGACCAGGATGATGACATTTATTGTGACTCAGTTTAAGTCTTTTTTACCTATTTGTTTTCCCCAGATCTCCTACTCTTGTTTTAAAACTAGCACCTGTCATATTTTTATCACCTCATGCTGAACTGACGACAACTGTCTGAAGGTTTTTCTTTTAATCAAACTTATGGCTTTTGAGCTTTAAAAGTCTTGGTACGGATTTTCCATATAACTCTAAACACTGGGGGCTCACATGAAAATATACTTAAACCTCATTTTCTTTTCCTTATTCACTTCACTACAAAACTTCGCAGAAGTGAACGTCCTCTACGGGGAATTCAAACTCAGCCACAGTGATAATCTGAACACCACCAGCGACTTGCTTTCAAAAGTACTCACTCGCCATTATAGCTCTCGAAGCTTACGCAAGGGACTCTTCGGTTATGGCTGGTGCCAACTCTTAGACTACAAGATAACTACTATTCAAGAGGAAACTATCGAGCTTAGCACTTGCAAAGAGACAAGAAAAATATCTAGTAAAAATGGGCACTTTCATTTTGATAATTTAGACTTTACCTTTAACTCAAAAAAACAGATCATTGCCGTAAGCTCTAAAATAGAACTACTAAAACTTAGCTACGACCACCTTCAACGTATAACTCATATCGAGTACCAAAAAACTTTACTAAATAAAAAAACTCGGGACAAGAAGGTTCTTTTTGAAATCAAAAATCATCTTCTTGTTAGCGTAAATACACTTGAGCACAATGATAAATTATTTTTAAATTACAGCTATTTAAATGGAAAACTGAACCAGGTGATGTCATGTAATAAATCATCGCCATCAAACACTTGCAATAGCGAAACACTTTATAACTACGACTCCAACGATAATATGATTGAATGGAAAAACCTCACAGGTGACTTTGAAAAAATGACCTACGATGAGGATCTTGACCTAGTAACAAGTTATCAACAGATCAACCGATGTACCAATTATTATGACTATTCTTTACTAAATAAATCTAAAAAAGTTATTCAATCAAGGATTTGCCCTAATAAAATAAAGCAAAAAATTCTTTATACCTATGACTCTATTTTTAAGACTTTGAAAATCAGCATTCAAAATGAACCAAAAAAAATTATTGGAGGCAAAGATGACAACAATTCAACTCTTTAGGAAAGTTTTTAATAATCTTCACGTTTTAATTTTATTGGACTTTATTTTATACACAAAAATAAGTTACGCACAAAGTGAGATTAATTCTGATAAAATTCTGATCGCAATCATCGATACTGGAGTTGATTTGAAAAACCCAGAGCTCACCCCCTTCTTATGGATAAATCCAGGCGAAACAGGAACTGACAAAAATGGCAATGACAAAGCCTCCAACGGAGTTGATGACGATAATAATGGTTATATCGATGATCTTCATGGCTGGAACTTTGTCGCCAACAATAGTAATATTCAAGACTTTCAAAGCCATGGAACTCATGTTTTATCTACTATACTAAATAACCTCAAACACCTAGGACTTGAAAACAAAATTCAATTTCAAATCTTAAAGTACTATCATACAGATAATGACACCCATTCATTGATACATGCTTCAAATGAGGCTTTTAGATATGCACTTCAGTTTCAACCCCAACTGATTAATTATTCTGGGGGAGGCTATAGTTTTTCAAAGACAGAACAACAACTTTTATCACAATTCTCACCCTTAAGAACTTTAATTATTGCGGCCTCTGGCAACGATCACAATAACAACGACATACTCCCTTTCTATCCTGCAAGTTACCAATTGGACAATGTAATTGCAGTTGCTTCTGTTAGCACATCGTCAAAGAAAAACAAAACAAAGCCATCTTCTTTTTCAAACTTTGGAAAAAGAACTGTTGCTGTTTTTAGCGAAGGGGAAAATCAATGGGCATTTGGTTTGAATCAAAAAAAAATTCCCCTAAGTGGAACATCACAATCTACAGCCAATTTAACATCCTTTGCTGCCAGTATTTTAATAGAGGACTCTTCTTTGAATCCCCTTGATATCAAAGATTTTCTTTGTTCTCACTTTGAGCCCCTAAGCAGTGACATCAAACCCACCTACTGCAACAGGGTCATCACCATCGATTCTTTAAAAAAAATTAAAGGTAAGAGTAATATATTTACAGAAATAGTCTCATCACCGAAAATTTAGACTCACAAATCTATGGGAAAAAAACAGAAAACTAAGCCTAAATTTATTTCCCTGCAAAGAATAAAAAAGGAGATTTGCTACTCAGCAAATCTCCTTTTAAGAAGTCTTCAACTTTTAAGAATAGAGCTATATTTTAATTAAAAACATTCACATCCATTAATTTGGGATTATACTCCTTTTTCCCTTTGTATTCCTCTTCATCAAAATCATCTACTAGAATCACATCATAACGAATTGAATCGGATTCTTTAATTAACTTTAACTCTTCATCTGAAATCACATTTTTAGCACGAGCTTCTTCTAAGATTTCGAATACTTTCTTCTTAGGTAACACTTTTTCTCTGATAGCTTTTTTAATTTTCTTTTCAGCACTATCAGCCTTCAATGAAACTCTAAAGGCATTTTCCAAGCGAGCCAATTGTTGTGTCATATCCTTAGGAATATGAATACCGCCAGTTAGTCTTCTTCTGAATTCAGAGTCTTCCATGATATCAGCAGAGATATGGTGAGACCAGCCATCGCTTGCTTGACTACCTACAGAGTTAATTCTAGACCAAGCGCCAATCCAACCTTTTATAAACCACCTTAAGCCAGGAATTTTAAGATTATCAAAAAGACCATCAAAAGACTCCTGAATTTTAGCTAAACAATATTTTAAGTTATAATGAACCACAGATAAATCTTCTTCTTTTCTACCCTCAGCTTCAAAACGCCTTAAGATACAAGTCATAATGTACATATATGCTAAAATATCTGCGAATCTTCCAGTGATTTTTTCACGTAACTTTAAAGCTCCACCTAAAGAACCCATAGCTACATCAGCTAAAATAGCAAAACTTGCAGAGATCCACTGCATTCTACGGAAATAAACTCTCATTTCAGAATGACAATCAGGTGCTCCTGCCAAATAACCTCGAGTCAATGAAAGCACAACACTTCTGCAAAGATTCCTGACCACATGACCAATATGGCCCCAAAAAGCAGTGTCAAATCCCATCAAATCACCGGCTTCAAGAGTTTTTACCTCGTTATAAGCAAATGGATGTGCCCTCAAAGCACCCTGACCAAAAACAATCAACGTTCGAGTTAAAATATTTGCCCCCTCAACCGTAATACCAATAGGTGTGGCAACATAAATTTCACCAATTAAATTTCTTGGGCCTAAAGAAATTCCAGAGCCACCCATAATATCCATACCGTCATTAATAACCTGACGCCCCATCTCTGTTGAATAATATTTCTGCATGGCTGTAATCACTGGCGGCTTAATACCTTTATCAAGAGCACCGACGGTAAACTTTCTCATCGCTTCTAAAGCATAGGTTTTTGCAGTGATACGTGCTAATGGCTCCTCAATGCCTTCAAATTTTCCAATACTTACTCCAAATTGTCTTCGTACCACGGAATGAGCAGAAACCACTCGTGCAACTAACTTAGAACCACCCGTTGCTTGTGCAGGCAAGCTGATACCTCGACCAGCTGCCAAGCACTCCATCAACATCTTCCAACCTAGTCCACAACCTGATTCACCACCAACAACAGCATCAATTCCAACAACAACATCGTGCCCCTGGGTTGGACAATTATGAAAAGGAATTGAGAGTGGATCATGACGACGTCCAATCACAACCCCAGGAGTATTCGACGGAATTAAAGCACAAGTAATTCCTAAATCCTCACCCCTACCTAATAGGTTTTCAGGATCACGTAATTTAAAAGCTAGTCCTATCACCGTTGAAATCGAGGCTAAGGTGATCCAACGCTTATTCCAGTTCAATTTAATTTTTAATTTGCCATTTTGATCTTTAAAAAGAATACCACTCGAAGTTATTCCACCAGCATCGGACCCAGCTAAAGGCTCGGTAAGTCCAAAACAAGGCATATCAAGTCCAGAGGCAAGTCTCGGAAGATAATGGTTTTTTTGTTCTTCTGATCCGTAGTGAATCAACAACTCAGCAGGTCCCAAAGAGTTAGGCACCATAACCGAGATCGTTGCCGTTAAAGAACGTGAAGACAATTTCATTATGACTTCAGAGTGACATAGTGCCGAAAATCCTAGACCACCGTACTCTTTAGGAATGATCATCCCTAAAAACTTTTCTTTTTTAATAAAATCCCAAACTTCTTTAGGCATTTCTTTATCGCGCCACACTTTCCACGGTTGAAGCATTTTACAAAGTTGCTCAACAGGACCATCAATAAAAGCTTGTTCTTCTGCAGTTAATTGAGGGTATGGTTCCTTCATAATACTTTCGAAATTTGGTTTTCCAGAAAATAAATCTTTTTCAACCCAAACTACGCCAGCATCTAAGGCCGTTCTTTCTGTTTCTGAAATTTTAGGAATAAATTCAAACTTCTTGAATAAAGCTACCACCATGGCAGTTATAGAGTGAGCTCGCAAAGGCTTCACTATAAAAACCAACAGCACAACGCCAACGAAGACTAAAGACCACAAAGGCAGACCTAGTCCAACCATATAAATGATAATTGCAATTGCCCACAAGACCAAAGGGGCGCCCACATACCCCAGCATAAGAGCCGCCACAATTCCCACAAGCACACTCCAGCCGGTTAATGACTGTAAAAAGCCAAACATTTCCATAAAGAATCCTTCCTTTATTTTGATTACCCTTTTATTAGAACGCTAAATCAAAACTCAGGCAAGTTGGAAATAAAAAGAAAGTTTTAAGCAAAAAAAAAGGAGTTCAAAGAACTCCTTTTAAAACTCAATCTAAAACTATGCTATTACTTAGTTTCAGGTTGCGCAGGCTGAGCCGCAGCAGGTTGCTCAGTAGCACCAGCAGCAGGAGCAGCGGTACCAGCAGCAGCACCTTCAGCGCCAGCAGCAGGTTGAGCCATTTGCTCTTGAGAAGGTTGAGCAGCAGGTTGTTCTGTAGCAGCAGGAGCTTCAGTTTTAGCAGCTTCTGGAGTGTTTTTTGAACAAGTAAAGCCTGTTGTAAAAGATAATGCTATCAATGCAGCAGCAACTAATAATTTCATATTTTTCCTTTTTGTTTAAGTTGTTGTCTTGTTGTAACAATATAAACAAAAACCAAAGTGCTTATCAACAATTTTATTAAAGAGATTTTATTTTTGGCATCGAGGACACCAAAAAGTACTTCTGCCAACCTGAACTTTTCGCCGGATTACCTGGGAACAAATGACACATTTTTCACCTTCTCTTCCGTAGACCAAGTGTTGCTTTTGATATGCTCCTTTTTCTCCACTGACATTCTTAAAAGAATCGATAGTTGATCCGCCTTTTTTAATAGCAGTTTGAAGAATATCCTTCACTGAACTCAATAATAATTCTAATTTCTTAGAGCTTAATCCTCTGGCTTTTACAAAAGGATTAATCTTAGCTCTAAACAAAGCTTCACAAGCATAAATATTACCAACCCCTACAATAACCTTAGCATCCATCAATAATACTTTAATACTTCTTTGACTTGACTTAAGGCTTTGTAAAAAAGCAGCTGTATCAAAATCCTTATCCAAAGGCTCAGGTCCTAGTTTCGCCAGCCACTTATTGGTTAAAGTGTTCACTCCAAATTCAAAAACCCCAAATCGACGCGGATCATTATAAATCCAGAAATTCCCCTTCTTCCAGCGAATAATAACATGATCATGTTTTTGCGCTTTAATCTTTTTTTCAACCCGCCAGCTTCCTGTCATTCCCAAATGACTTAATAAAAACCCTCCAGAAAAGTGCAAAAGAATATATTTTGAACGACGCTCTAATTTATTTATACTTAATGGCCAACGAATATCCTTAGGTAAACATAATTGAGTTCGAAGCTTAGAAGACAGAAATTCGATATTTTCAACTTCATCTCCTGGTTCTAAAGCCTGCTCTAGATTTAGTTTTACTATTTCGACCTCTGGCAGTTCTGGCATGTGACACTTATCCTTTTGAAATTAATGATGCTTTTTTTTGGAAAAACCCCATATCACCCGATATCACCCTATTTTGTGTTTTTTCACTCATTTTAGCCTCCTTTGGCTCTACGAAATTGAACTACATTTTCTCCTAGAACCTATTCAGTCGCTTCAACATTTTCCAAAGTTTCTTGCCTCATATTGACCTCTTCATCAAAGCCTAGTCGCTGAATATGATCTAAAATTTTTAATGAAGTATCTTTCTGGACCTCTCCATCAATTTTAGAGTAATGCGCAGCTAACTTTAGATCTTTATGCCCCGTCATCGCAACTACTAAATCAAGCCCCATTCCACCAACCTTTCGAGCCAGTGTTGCCATTCCATGCCGAAGACAGTGTGTGCCCGATTATGGAATACCCGTCCGCACTTGTGCGGCCCTATAGTTTGACTGAATCGTGCAATAATTAAGTGGCTTGCCTTCTATGTGAAACAAAAAGTCACACCCAGGAAAGCGCAGTTTCATTCGCCGCTCAATAATTTCTTTAGGCGCTGAATGTATAAAAACCCTTCTAGTGTCACGATTTTTAGGAAATGGTTCAAATAACTAAAAACTTTATTTACATCAGTCCAAACGACAGCTTCTTTAATCAAAATAAATATTTTTAATTTGAATTCCAGCCACCTCACCTATTCGACCTGCACAATAAAACTGCGTCATTGCTAAATCTCGATACAATTATGGAAGTGCCGAAAATAATTTAAATGCAGCTTCAACTGTTATTTTTTTATCATCACATTTCGCATAGGCTCTCTGATATAAGCCATTTGTTTGTGCCTGAGACGAACTGGATTAAAAGCTGATTTCGACTCTTCTTCAAACTGATCTTCAGATCTATACCAGTTAAAAATTGTACTGAACAAATTAAGCTCGTTGACATAAATCTGTCTACTTCATATCAGGGGCTAGGAGGCGACGGCTCTTAATCAAAAATCAATGACCCTTTAAGATTCAAAATTATTTATTAGAACATAGTTGAACATTTGAAATTCTTTGTAATTTGCCCTCTGTTACATATGAAACCAATAGGCACTGTTCCTCTTGTTTATTGCCTAAAATCACTTTAGCTATTGAGTTTTGTGCGTCGATAGACTCAATTCTTAAAGCCACTTCCCAAGATTGTAATAAGTCTTGTGATAAGACTATTGCGTCGCTATCCGAAGCAGCTACACGCTTCTTCCATTCTTTATTGAACTTTTTGGTAAGGCACTTTTTTCGAATTTTTACTAAATCTGATTCTTCGCCACCTTTACTCATAGTATTGACATATTCACTATAACAAGATTTTATAGTCTTACTTGTGTCAGCATGTGCATGCAGCAAAAACCCTAAAGATAAAATTGAAAGAATACGCATTTTTTTCTCCTTTTTTTGAGGTATTCAATGGTTATAACTGAGTCAAAGTATTTATTCAAATTTTACTAAGTTTGAGACTATGTCTATAAAATCCTTCGAAGAGGATAGGAATTTTTAAGTCCGAATTGTTCAATCCCAACATTTAGTTTTCAATTTTAGACCCCCAGCTTTTCATTTTTAAAATGGGGACGAAGTTAAAAAGGACTTTTAAAGTTGCACGGTATAGCTCATCTTATTTTAAAATATTATCAGCCACAAATCATTTTACTCAAAGGCTCTCAGAGCCGTCTTCGACTCTCTCATAGAGAGGAACAACCTGCCAGAATGGAAATTTTCAAATATCTCTACAGCAAAGGTGGACTCCTCGTTGAAGGTGCTGGGAATGCGACTGACCTAAAAGAATTTTCTCACTTAGACCCAAATCGCCTACGTTGGGAGGGCAGTGATGGTGATCCTCGACTGAGTCATCCAATTGAAGAGGTAATCATTAGAGATGTTGAGTTTTCTTATTCAAAAACTGTGAAACTTTCAGTTTTTCAAAAATACTATCCACCCAATTGAGCTGTATTTGCTAATACATTTTTATGTAAAGAACTTATCGTCTCAAAGTAATATTCTGGAATTTTTGTTTTTATGATTGATTTATCATTCATAATAAAAACTAAATTTTTAACTCTAGGGAATAAAAATAAACTCTTTGGATGAATCGAAGCTATTTGTCTCAAATCTATTTCTTTACTTCCTATTTTTTTTTCAATGACAGCTTTATCCTCAAATAATTTAATACGTTGAGAAAAAACTAAATGACAAATTAAACTAATTCCTCCAGTTATTGCCAAAACTAACAATAACTCTATTTTGACTGGCTGAAAAAAACTAACTGTTGCTTCTGAAAAAAAATAAAAAAATAAGTAAAAACAAAAGATATAAACATTAGGAAGAAAAAAAATGAAAGCAAGTTTAGAATCTATAAAGAGAATCCTAATAGGAATTTCATTATTAACTGGTTCTTTATCAAAGAAAAAAATTATTCTAACAAAAAGAGCATTAATAATTCCCCCAAAAATGGGTGTAAAAATCACTGCCAAGAAAAAAGATATTATTTGTTTCATCGTTAACTATTCCTATTTAAATCCTACTGTTTAAGTGGAATTTAAAAAATGTTAATTGTCACTTAGAATTAAAATTCTAAAACAGATTTATCCTAGGACTATCAATTTATTAGAAAATTTACTGGTTGATAATGTTTATAACCTGGTACTCGCGTAGCTCCAGTACCCCAACAAAAGTTGTCTGACTTATTTGTCTGTGTGCTAACAATGGCACAAAAATTAGCAGTGTAACCTATCCCTGATTTCCCATAATAATGACCACTTAGCTTTGTAGCTCCTTTTTGAATATTGCTCACTATTTGGGGACTAAAGTGATTTACCGTTGTACCATCACCCAAACTTCCGAGGGAATTGATGCCCCAACAATACAACTGACCTGACGAAGTTCTGGCACAACTGGCATAATCAGTAATAGCAAGTTCTTCAATCTGGACTTCAGATGGAAAATTTATCAAGGTAGGGCTGCCTCGGTTTACACTCGTCCCATCTCCAAGAGCTCCCTGATTTACCCCCCAACAATAAAGTTTTTTTTGTAAATTCAAAGCACACGAAAAGTTGCTACCATTATTTACGTACAACTTTAAAACACCCCCTGGGACACTCACTTCAACTGGCGCCAAAGAACTTCCAGTAAAAACTCCATTAGCGAAATGACCATATAAATTACTTCCCCAGCAGTAAACCTTGCTATCGCTTGTTAAAATACACGTCGTTATCAAACCTGCTACTATTTTTTGAATTGGTGAACTTGTTAATCCCGTAACCTGAGTTGGTGTCGCAAGAATCCAAGGTGAACTTGTAGCTAAATTAATTCCTAACTGACTATTAAAATTATATCCCCAACACCAAACCTCATTGTTTTCCTTGAGAGCGCAAGCGTGGGCACTTCCTAGTGCCAGTTGAATATTATTTGTACCCAAGACTGACACGTATTTAAAAGTACTGGAAGCTGTTGTAGTTCCATCACCAAGCTGTCCATAGGTATTATCACCTCGACAATATACTTTTTTGTCAGAATCGATATAGCATTGAAAATCTTTTTCTCCCTGATCAAAACTCAAAACATCGCCATTACCTATTATTTCTGGTTCTACATTATAAAAATTGTATTTTGTCGTATCGAACAAATTAGTCCCATGACAATAATACTTAGAGTCAGCTGCTTTTAGACAGTGAGTTCCTCGTGACATTATAATATCTTGAAACCCCAAGGAAAAACGGGAGTTAACAGGCCTATTCTCTGTGAAATTTTTTAAATTTTTACCCATAGAAACACCCTGCCCACCGACACATTGAGCTCTTCCATCGACAAGCACAACACAAGAACTATTAGAATTATTATTCATACTTACCATGAGTGGTTCATTTGTCAGGACTGTCATAGCCTCTGGAAGCAGAATGCGACCAATATGATTCGAAAACAATTCCCCATCAAAGTTATAGCCAAAACAATAAAGCTTTTTACTGCCTGTTGAATTCTCTATATAACAACTTCCACTAGCATTCCCTGCAAGCTGTAAAATACTAGTATTTGTTGAAACGTTAATAGGTATAAATGTAAAAGAATTAGCCCCAGGAATATTCCCCCAACAGTATAATCCTTGGGTAGAGGAATACCCGCACATATGAGTTTGTCCAGCTACGATATCAGTAAAATTTGGAAATCCAGCCAAAAGAACAGGACTTAGTGAAAAACTCAATACTCCAGGATTCTGCCCCAGTTGACCAACATTATTTTTTCCCCAGCAGTAAACACTTCCTGATATTGCTAAGGCACAAGTAAAGTTCCCACCAATAACCACCTTTTTAATCACAGGTTCAACACCTGGATTATCAAATTCTGCCAGCAAAACAGAAGTCGTTGGAGCATTTGCAAGTCCATTACCTAGTTGATAATTAGAATTATCGCCGGCACATCTCACTGAGCCGTTATTATGAACAGCACAAATGGTTGTACTTGTTGGTGACAAAGCAAACTGCTTCACACTAGTGAAATCCGTCACGTCCAATAAACCATCAGAACTATCCACTAAAAACGGTGGCAAATTTGGATTTTTACATTTCAGTTGTCCTAAACTACTAATCCAACAAAAACCATTATTAATGGCATAAAGCTGTGTCATTGAGACACCAGCAAGGGCCGTGACTTCAGTTGCAAAATTTTCTGTTGGGCCACGACAATATAGTTTAGTTGCAGTCTTTGCACAAGTGGTCCTATCTGCAGCTACCTCTAAAAAAACAGGCTGTGTCGCAGAAGTTGCTGTTTCATTAACGTCTGTAGAAGGTATTTTTACCAATACTTCTGTTGCCACCGAATTCCAAGAAGACGTCACAGAAATCTTAAACTGACGCTCTCCTCCGTACTCATAGGAGTTTCTAATTTGAATATAAAACTCACCATATAACTGACCTTTACTAATCGTTACACCCTGATCTATTTCAAAGAAATCTAAATCTTTTAAAGCTGTTGACTCGATGGTTTTCACGGTTAACGAAATATCTTCCGCCAAAGCATTACTGAGTTGCATTCTCATTCTGTAAACACCAGGAAAAAAACTACAACTTCCAGTTGTTGTGCAATTCACTTCTGAGTTATCACTGGCTACATATTTAAAATCAAAAGCAACACCAGCATAGAAACTTTCCGAGTATGAGCTGGAACTCACATTGCCTGCTTTATCCGTAGCCCTTAACTCTATCTGATAAGCACTTCCCTGAACTAAGACACTAGTAATAAACTCATAATCAAGCCCTTTATTAGAGGCAACTACCCAAGAAGTCACTGCAGACAAATCTATAGCACTCACTATTCTAACTTCATAACTTTCTATTGGAGAATAGTTATCAATAGCTGGCTCAAAAATAAAGTCAGGAGTCCTTGTTGTTAAAGAAATTCTTGAATTTAAAGGTTTAAAAATTGGCTTCGAAGGAGCTGTCATGTCCAAAACTAGGTCAACGATTTGACATTCGCTAATGAAATGATCCTCATCTCTAAAAAGTATTGCAACTTTGTAATTTCCTTCAGGACCATCCAAAGTGATCGTCTTTAAATCTACCTTAGGCTCCCAAGGAATTAGTGCACTTTCAGTACAATTACCGTCTAAACGAATACTCATCTCTGTTGATTTTACCGAACTCAGTTGTAAATTCACTTTTCTAGAAGACGTATATTTACTTTGACCTGGAGCTAATTCAGCTAAAGCCGATGGCTTATATTGAGACGCTACTTGTATCCGCTCTGTAGGAAGACTACAGGATATCCATATCCACAACGATGATACCAACGCTAAGAGTAAGCGAATCCCCTTTTTCATCAAATACTTATCGACATAAAATACAAAAACTAAAATCTCGATTGAAGAAATAAGGCCTCAATACATAGACATATAAAAATCTATTTACGAACTTAGACTTTAGTCTGTAATTTCTTTTGTAAGAATTTAAGCAACTCAATCTAATTGCTATAAATGCAAATACATCTCATGATTATCAGTGTATGAAGATTAAAAATAAATTTTCTTTATCCTTTGCTCCTATTTTAATTTTAGCGTTAGTTACCTACACAATGATTGCTTTGGAACTATTCCGAAAAGATAAAGTGGCATATATTTTTTCTGCCAACCAAGATGGTTCCCACCTTGCCTCTATGCTCTCAGAGAATATCTATCTTGCTCAAGCACCCCTACTTGAGGTAATCATCTCTAGCTTTAGTTTTCCCGATGGAAAATTCATGGCAACGGCCAAAAGTCATCTACAACTTACCGACTCCATTAAATTGATTATTATATACGGCATAAACAACAATCAATTAGAACTCTTAGATACTGTTGGAGTTAAATCAGAAAGCGACAAAGCTTTTATCAAAGAGATCAGCCGATTCGAAGACAAATCGGCTCTTGCTTTATTTCAAGAGCAATTACTTATACAAAAAGAATTTGAAGTTAAGAGGTTTAAATATGAAAAATACCTTCTAAGATTAGTTTTACAAACTAATGCGATTAAAACTCTTCTAGACCAACCAAGAATATACCACTTAGCTTTAGCAAAAAAAGAAGGACAAATTTTACTAAATTCTAAAGCAGAAACAAACCCTCAGGCTCAATCTTTAATGACTGCTTTTATTAAACAAAATGTCATCGAAAAAGATTTCCCTTTTAGTAAAGAACGTGACTCATTCATTATGACCTGGGCACCTATTCGCGGAACCGATTTAGGCTTTGTGACAGCCACAGAAAAGGAAAAAGCGATGAGTGCTCTTGAAGAGATGAAAAGAAAATCTTTGGGGGTCATGCTTCTGTTAGTCTCGATTTGTCTTTTTATTGTCATTAAAGTGGTTACAGGTTTAACTAAAAATATTGAGTCACTTTCAGCAAGTCTGACTTCTTTTTCTCAAGGAAACTTAAATGAAAAAAGCCAAATCAGCTCTACCGACGAGGTTGGATCGCTGTCAAAAAATTTCAACCAGATGACTGATAAAATCAAAGATCTCATAGCTCAATCAGAATCAAAGGCCAGAATGGAGTCAGAGCTGAACACGGCAAGAAGAGTACAAAGTTTATTTTTACCACAAGAAGATCTAGAAACTTCTGAACTAAGTATTCGTGGCTATATTGAATCAGCAAGTGAGTGTGGAGGTGATTGGTGGTCTTTTCAAGAATTAGACAAAGGTTGCCGCTTTTTCATAGCAGATGTCACAGGACACGGAGTCGCTCCAGCTATCCTTACAGCTGCACTTAATGCTGCTTGCGAAACCTTACGCGAATTTCAACACCTAAACATGTCTGATTTTGTTAGCTATTTAAACTCAGTAATTTACAAATGCTCCAAAGGAGAATTACTACTTTCTCTTTTTGTCGGAGAAATTTCTGTTATCGAAAATACCCTAACCTATGTGAATGCCAGCCATTGTTCTCCGATGCTTTTACACACCAACAAAGAACTTGATATTTTAGATGTTGTTAGCGGACCACATCTTGGCAGGAGCGCCAAGGAAACTTACAAAATGACTTCTGTAGCTTTTTTACCTGGTGAAAAAATATTTGTCTACACCGATGGATTGACCGAGTTCACTAACTCCCAAGGTCGCGCCTATGGTGAAAAAAAACTCTATAAATTAATTCAAAAAAATACCAACTACCTCTTACAAGAATATATGGATTTAAGAACGATAATACAAACCGATTTCGAAGACTATCGCGAAGGATTAGAATTAACCGATGATGTCACGTTTATTGCCATTAATAGAAAAATAAATAGGGACAATTTAAATCCCACAGTATGAAAAAAATTAGTTTCGATAAATTACCTTTTTTAACTCTGACATTACTAGCACTTGCAGGTTCTAGCTTACTTTTCGACGATCTTTACAAATTTTTAAGAACTGGACTAAAAAAAGAACAAAACCATCTTACTCCCGACGCCTTAATCATTCAATTTGAAAATGATATTCGCAAAAGAAATCAAAAAGAAATTAGCTGGGAAAACATCAAAGAAAACCAGGGTCTTTATAGTGGTGATGAGATTTATGTTGGGGAAAAATCAAAACTCGATTTTATGATTCAAAAAAATCTTCTTCATCTAGATGAAATGTCCCTTATTAGGATTGAAAGCAAAGGAAATCCTCTTCAATTTAGCTCTGGAAACCTAACTCTTAATCTTAACAAAAATAGTTTAGAAGTTTTTAAATTTAACTCTGGAGACGAGGAGATATCTCTCTCTGGAAATGACACCAAAGTAAGCATTACAAAACCTTTGGACTCTAACACCGAAAGCCTTGGATTTTCTTTTGAAAAAGGCACCACTGAAATTTCTTTCAAAAATACGACAACAAAAATAAAAGGTTTAGAGGGCAACAACCTTATTGTCACTAAAGACAAAAAAGGGGGGAAACTTAGCTTCAAAACAACTCAAATTCAAATCATCTCTCCCAAAGAAACAGCTCAAAACACTTTTCCTAACAACAGCTCTGTACTTTTTCAATGGCGATACTCTGATGCTAACAAACAGCAACCTCCGATAACTAGCTTCATGGAGATAGCAACTGATTCTGAGTTCAAGAATATAATTTACCAGTCAATTAAAAATACCTTCAAAGCACAATGGCAAACTCTTGAGCTAAATTCCCATCTTTTCTGGCGTGTACAACTAGTTACCAAAGAAGGATTTAAACTAAAAAGTAAACCACAAACATTTGCAGTATTTACACCTCAAATTCCCAAAATACTAGCACCTAGCTACTCATTTATTTCTCCAAAAGAATGGAAAATTATTTTTAATATTGAAAGTCCTTTTATAAGTTCAGGTTCTGTTATTGAGCTCTATGATATTAACCGAAATAAATTATTGAATTTTAACATAAAAAAAGAGCAAAGTTTCACATACAACGCACCTCCATTAAACGATATTAGAGTGAAAATTAAAGCCCTTTACCCAAACTACAATCAACCGACTCCAGAATCTGACGTTTTTAATTTCACCACTCCAGCAACTCCCAAAAAACCAGAGAATCTAAAGTATGAAATTATTCCTTCCAAATCTGTAAGTCAGATCAAACTATCATGGCAAGAGGACCCGAATACTTCCTTTAACGAACTAAATATTACTAATTTGCCCTCTTACAAAAAAGAAAAACTAAAAGCAGGCAATCATGAGTTTGTTTTTAATTGTGATTTTATCAATTTTAAAAAAACGAAAATTAAATCTTTTTTTGCAGAATCAGTTTTTGGGCTATCCAGCGATGAAATCTTGATTCCAGCATGCCCAAAACCGATCGAAATCGAAGAAGCTATTTTTGAACCACCTAGTCTCTCAAGGTTCATTAAAAACGATACGTCTAAAATTCACTTAAAATTTAAAAGTCAGGCAAAAACAAAAGAATATGCTGTACAAATCATGGATCAAAAAAAAATCATAAATTTAACTATTTCTTCAGATGGATTAATTCCACTTGATAAAAGTTATCAAAACCTTAAATTAAAAATTAAACCTATCTTAGATAATAAATTTTTCTTCACTCAATGGTCTGAAATCTCTCCAGTAACAATCAACGAACTAACTCCTCTTGATCCTCCTAACCTAGTGAGCCCAAAAAACAATGAAGTTCAATTTCTTACTTCTGAAAAATTCTCAAAAGTTTTATTTCAATGGCAAACAACAACTGCCTCTCTAGGTTTTGACATTCAACTTTCTAGATCAAGTGACTTTAAAAAAATATTATTCAATCAAACTGTAAATTCACCTCAGTTCGATTCGATTGGCAAAATAACTAGTGGTGTTTTTTACTGGAGAGTTCGTAGCTTTACACGTTATCAAGAATCAGAATGGTCAGCACCTTTCCAAATGAGGATCATCCGTGAAAAAAAATAATTGTTTCTATTTCTTAGATATACTAATAATTTTGCTTCTTTTTCAATCTATAGATGCAACACCAACAACCCAAATGGCCAAAATAAAATCTTATTCTTTACAACAAGTAAAAAACGACCTTAACCCTTTTACAACTGACTGTTTAAACCTCTTAAGACCTGGCAATCTTTATTTTGATAACGTCGAACTAATCAATCAACCTTCAAATGACCTATTCATGTTGCGAGTAAATG
Organism: Pseudobdellovibrionaceae bacterium; assembly: GCA_013359135.1. Lineage (GTDB taxonomy): Bacteria > Bdellovibrionota > Bdellovibrionia > Bdellovibrionales > Bdellovibrionaceae > UBA2316. Next base: position 17,717 of record JABWCN010000016.1, read on the forward strand.
GAAAACTAGATTCCTCTTCTCGATTAAAATTTATAAGTAACAAAATATATTATATAGATCTAAATGACTTTGAGAGTGAAAAAAAGTTTGATTTTTCACAACTAGAAATTCCACGTTCAGAAAAGGGAGATTTTAGTTTTTCCATACCTGTCAATAAAGGAAAAATAAAGATCCCATTAACACTCATAAGAAGTGTAAGCGAATCTTTCGAACTGATTGTTGAAATTGATCAAGAAGGAAAACTAATTGCAGCTAATTTAAAGCCAGTTCCAAGTCTTAAGCTCAAATTACAAATGTGCCTAAGAAACAGAATCGAATTTTCCAATCTACTTGGCGTTACAGACTACAGTCAAAATATCACTCAGCCAGAAATCAGTATTAGCTCGTTTAATACGCAAACGATAAATAGGAAATTATCTTATCATCAAACACTTTCACAGACTCAATATCATTTCTTTAGTTTTTCTTCAAAAAATAGTGAACTCCTTAAAAATAACTATTATTACAACAGCTATAGTCACTCTTCTTTAACTTTTAATTTTTTAAGAAAAACATTTTCCCCCAAATGGAGTCGTGGGTTTCTGGGGCTTGCAATTTATCCTTATTGGTTTTATGGATTAGGCATTACTCAACACAGTAAAGCTTCTTTTGTAAAAACAGATACGATTGAAAACACCACAAAACAGGCTCTTATTCCTACTTTTGGTATCGAGTTCATAACCCTTGATAAAAGTGGCTGGGCTTTAGAAAACAGGTTTTTGTTGAGTTATCCCTATTATTTTAACACTAATGACAAAGGTGGTCCCTCTTTATCTTTTGCTAATAGTATTAATAGAAGCCTAAATCAAAAATTTTATATTGGGTTTAGGCTTGATATAGACTACAACCAGTTATCTTATGCCAACAACACTTCCTACATTGATAAATCTGGCAATCTTCGAATTATCGAGATAACCACTGGACTGAATTTTGGTTATTGGCTTTAGACATATCATCAGAAATTAACTTATACAGCTGTTTTAGAACTCCTTGAAACCCATTAATATAATCATCGGGAGTTACTTTCAAAACGACATCAGCTTCGACTCCAACATTTTCTACGAAGGTTCTTACTGGATCATTCTTAGCTTGTCTTAAAGGTCTATACATCAAACTAGTTGTCAAAGACACCTTCCCCATCTCAGACAGCTCAAAGGTTTCAACTGTTCCTCCGGCACCAGCCGTCTGTTTAGCTCCAACCCCAACAATCTTGACTCTTCCCTGATCTTGAAGTCCAGCAGGAGTGGCATCTCCACCAGAAAAATCTTTTTCATTAACTAAAAAATAAATTGGCTTTTCTTTGGGATAAGGCTGATCTTTAAAAAGTGCAGCACTCCCTATGGATGCTAATGTGGAAAAAAGAAGATTATCACTATGAATCAAACTAAAATCCGAAATCATCTGCATGGCTTCATTTAGCGAAGCTAATTTAATACCTTCTGAAATTGAAAATGGATCACCAGTGTTTGTGGCAGCTAAAATACGTTCATTATTTAATTTTAAATCGGCAAGAACCTGATCGAACTTTTCGCTACCTATAATGAGTCTAAATACAACCTCATTTTTAACAAAATTTTCAATAGCTTTTGCATTTTCATGATACTTTTGTTGTAAGTTTTTTGTTGGTCTGAATAAAAATTGCATTTGGTTTTCTGACTTTATCTCTGGAACAAGATTTCTGATCAATGCATCTGAATAACTAACAAAACCTCCAGGATTATTCATTTGATCTATAATTAGTAAATCTGTTTTAGCGCCTAACACTGACATAACATATCTTAAACTATATATAATTGTTTGAGGATTACTAGGCGAGTAACTGGGCACTCTTAGAAAACCCACATTCATTACTTTACCGTTAATCTCTTTTTTAAATATATATGCCTTCAAATGCTTTCTATTAAATGGATCACTGCTATCAATGTCTTTATTTTTTTGAAGCTTTATTCTTTCTTCATAGAGTTTAATGGATTCATTTTGGGGAAACTCAATTTCCACCGCGTCTTTGGGAAGCCGGAATAGAGTCTCTGCATCTCCGAGAGCTATCTTACGCCCCTCTCCCTTTCCAATAGACTCAGCTATGCGATCTTCTCTAAAAGGTCTTTCACCGTCTTTAGGTTTTTGTCTTTCTGAACCTTTAACCGTCAATGGCTTATCTTTTTGACCGCCGCTAGAAATTAAACTCATATCTCTACTAAGCATCGGCGTTCCTTTCTCTTTATAAGGAACTAGAATCGTGTATTCTTTCTGAGTACGTTTATCTCTTAAGGTAAGCCTTAATCCATTAGGATTCATATTCAACAAAGGCAAACCACTAGTTTCAGACATCGAAACAATTCTTTGAACAAATAAACTTTTATTAGTATGCTCATTTCCTTCTGCATTGACCGGAGGGAATCGACTGATAAACTCATCTACTGTCACGTTTTCAATTTTAATAACTTGATCCAAAAGTTTAGGTTTTCTAATTTTCTCAACAGGGTATTCCGCAGAAATCCAGTTCACGTAATACTTTCCATTAATGTAAGTCATTTGAATAGGAAGCTCTCTGGCGTAATCTGAATTTAATCTCAAACTTACATGAGGGTCATTTAATCTTGAAAAAAACTCCACCATCAACACTCCAAACTCTCTGTCTTGAAGTGGGTTTAATTTAGAAATCTTAGCAACAAACTCCTCTTGCAGCTTATCAATTCCGTTAATAAATCCAAGCGCTTGCTTGTACTCTAAAGGACCATAAACAGCCTTAAGAAGCCTTACGGCTGAACTGAGGGTTTCGATCCTAGATTTCAAAATATGAGGATTTAAAGTCTCTAAAGTCTCTCTGATTTCTTTCAATGGAGTCACTTTTTTAGGGATATAAACTTTAGGGTGAGTTACGGTTTGAGATTTAGATCCATACATAAAAAGACAACTATTGTCGGCCATAGTCATTGTTGTCGACAGTAAGACACTTCCAATCAGAATAAACTTCATAATTCCCTCTTTTCCTGAATTTCAAACTCTAACATTCAAATTCAACGCCAAAGAGGGAACTTCTTTTACATTTTTACTTTTAAGCTCATTCTTACTAAGTTGTACGAGTGTCTAAGAACTATACTGTCAGACTCTTGACTTCTTCTAGAATAAACTCCGCATGGCCAGCTAATGAAATTTTTCGATATTCTCTAACAATATTTCCACTTTCATCAATAATAAAGGTACTACGCTCGATGCCCATAAATTTTTTGCCATACATATTTTTTTCTTTAATAACATCAAAGGCCTCACACAAGACTCCTGATTCATCTGACAATAAGTCGAAGGGGAAGTTATATTTACACTTAAATTTATCATGAGCCTCTACAGAATCTTTAGATACTCCATAAATTTCACAATTTAACTTCACAAACTCCCTATGCATCCTTGCAAACTGCTGACCTTCTAAAGTACAACCGGGAGTGTTGTCTTTAGGATAAAAATAAAGAATTATTTTTTTCCCTTGAAAATTTTTATTTGAAATGATTTCTTTTTGAGAGTTCATCAATTCAAATTTAGGAATTTTCTTTCCAACCATCTTATCTGCGGTAAGAACTATATTTTTTTTCTTTTCAACAACTGTCTCCACTTTTTTTACCATCGTAGCTGCTGTTTTTCGGGTTGTTTTTTTTTCACTAACTTCTTTTTTTAAAGGCTGTTTAGAAGTTTTTCTCTTAACTACTTTTTTTGGAACAGCACTAGATGTTTTCTTTGCTGTTTTCTTTTTAGCCATAATGACTCCTTTGTTATCTTTTATAAGGTTGATTCGATCTTAACGGTGGCCTACTTTGCTCTGTTGGCTGAGATGGCCTAGTCTCATCAGTCATTTCTATAAACTCTGGTTCTGTTTGTCTTAATACTTTTTCACCTTCAGGAGTGAAAATATATTTTTCAGATTCTATCTCCATTTTTTTTTGAACCGGTTCTTCTCCTACAGAAAGTGGACTGGCATCCATTTTTTCCACACTTGGTGAAGTCTGTAAAGAAGGCGGAGTCGCTTTTAACAAAGGATTTTTCTTAGCATTTACTTTAGGATCATATTCATTGGGATCTGGCCTTAGCTTTACTTCTTTGATTTTTATTTTACCTACCTCAGGAACTACAACTGATAGCTTTGAGTAGGGCAACATGTTTTCTAATACGACTCCCTCTAAGCTTATAGTTGGCGAACGATTCTTATCGTACTCCATCTTTTTTAACTCAACAATTTGATCTTTTCTTGAAAATTTAAAATTTTCACAACTTAATTTAACTAATCTTAAATCAGCATCCACTACGACTAAGCACTCTACTTTAGGAGCAACTAAAGCAGCACTAACTCCAATAACATCAGAAAAATTTTGCCCATAAAATTTCACTTTAAGTTCTGTTTGAGAGGAAGCATCCACTTCCGCCAAGATGTCAGGTAAGCGATACTTTTGACAGAACTCACTGACTTGAAAATAACTTTTCATATCTTTTGTTTGATAAATATCGCACGAATGTTTGCTCTTGTCTTTGAGTTTGATACCTTGAGCCTGTAATTTTGCCCTCAGTAACTTACCAAAAAGAGTCTTATTAAATAGGGGCCTACTTTCCGTGATCAACCAGACTATTTCTCTTTGAATTTCGTCAGCCTCTTGTAATACAAGAGTCCATTTCTTATCATGGACGAATTTTTCCAGGGGGTTTTTGTAACTTTCCTTTACCAATTCTTTACCAACAGCAAGACTCAGACTAGCATAAAGCCAAAGAAAAATAAAAAACTTTTTTTTATGGACATTTAATTTTCCCACAATAAAATGTTAGCAAAGTAAAATGTAGAAACAAAGGAGTATTTGTGGCTGAAATGAATAATGTATTAGTCTCTCAGTTTGATCCTTGGAGATCTCAGTATCCAGCTCAAGTTCCAAAACATATCAACTTAAGTCTTTATAAAAACATCGGTGAAGTTTTTGATGAGGCTGTGCTTAAATACTCTCACAAAAAAGCATTTTCCAACTTTGGCACCTCTATCACTTATTCAGAACTTAATAAAAATGTTAATTACTTTGCCGCCTTCTTACAACAAGAGCTTAAATTAAAAAAAGGAGACCGCATCATTATTCAGATGCCAAATCTAATCCAATACCCTATTGCTCTTTTTGCAGCCCTTAAACTAGGGCTTATTGTTGTCAATACCAATCCTCTCTATACGGCTGCTGAAATGAAACATCAGTTTCAAGACTCTGGGGCAAAAGCTATTGTCATTCTAAAAAACTACGCTCACCTTTTGGAAAAAATAATAAAGGAAACTCAAATTGAGAGCGTTATTCTAACTGAAATTGGAGATAGACTGAACTTTCCTAAAAACATTTTTCTTAATTTTGCGGTCAAGCATATCAAAAAGATGATTCCCGATTACCATATTCCACAGGCTTATGAATTTAACCAAGCCCTTGAGATTGGGGAACTTACAGAAACTCAAAAAATAGAAGTAACACCACAAGATTTAGCCTTTTTACAATACACAGGAGGCACTACTGGAGTTTCCAAAGGTGCTATGCTTACCCATGAGAACATGATTGCAAATATGCTACAAATTGCCAACTGGATGCTACCTCTACTTAATGAGGGTAAAGAGATTGCAATGACTCCACTTCCGCTCTATCATATTTTTTCTCTCACCGTAAACTGCCTTTCTTTTATGCGCTATGGGGCGGAAAATGTTCTTATCACAAACCCAAAAGATATCCCTGCCTTCATCAAAGAGTTACGAAAAACCCCTTTTACTATTATGTCTGGAGTGAACACCTTATTTAATGCTCTGATGAATCACCCAGACTTTCATACAATTGACTTCAGCAAAGCCAAGATCAGCGTCGCTGGAGGCATGGCACTTCAACGTTCTGTTTGTGAGCGTTGGCAAAAACTTACCAAAACCAAACTTGTTGAAGGCTACGGCCTTACCGAGTCATCACCTGTGGCCTGTTGCAACCCAATAGATGGCACTGACCGCATAGGAACCATTGGTCTACCTCTTCCTGACACTTGGATTAAACTCGTAGATGAAGACGGCAATGAGGTTCCCGAGGGTGGAGAGATTTGCATCAAAGGTCCACAGGTTATGAAGGGCTATTGGCAACGCCCCGATGAAACATCTAAAGTGTTAGATAAAGAAGGTTGGCTAAGAACTGGTGATATCGGAAGTTTTGACGAAAAACATTTTGTTAAAATCATCGATAGGAAAAAAGATATGATCTTAGTCTCTGGATTTAATGTTTATCCTAATGAGGTCGAGGATGTTATCGCAAGCCACCCTGGAGTCTTGGAAGTCGCTGCCGTAGGGATCCCAAATGAAGCCTCTGGAGAGCTTGTTAAAGTATTTATAGTTAAAAAAGATCCTAATTTAACTGAAGATGAAGTGATAAAGTTTGCTAAAGAGTCGCTAACTAACTACAAGGTCCCAAAATTTGTTGAGTTTAGGCCTGAGTTACCAAAAACGAATATTGGAAAAATTCTACGTAGAGCCTTAAGAAGCTCTTAAAAAAAAAGGGAGCTAAAAACTCCCTTTTTTTTTAGTTATATCCTAAAATCTTAAGCTTTTTTCGCCCAAGAATTACAAATTCCTTCAGCAGCAACTAAAGCTTTAGGGAAAATGGTACAAGTACCAACTTCTACTTCTACGTCTTTACCAGCAATAGAAACTTTTTTCTTACCTACTGTTTTATAAAAGCTACAGTTGTTACAAAATCTTTTTTCCCAAGCGGTTCCTTTATCAGTCTTTTTGTCAGTTTTTGCATCCTTACCAGCTTCAGCATGATTATGATTGTAGGCCATCGCTAAAGCTAAGTCTTTACCAGGAACAACTACAGGCCATTCCAATTCCTTAGCTCCACCGGCTGCTGGCGCTGCTCCCGCAGCAGGAGCTGCTCCACGCTTTTTCTCTTGAGCGAAAGCCGATCTTACCAAACCAGGACCAGCTATTAAAGAAACACCAGTGGCGGTTGCAAATAACTTTAAAAAATTTCTTCTTGAATTATTTTCCATTTACTTCCTCTTTTCTTGATAGTTATTGTTTTACTCAACAGTAACTAAAATCTGAACTATTTTCATTTGGTTTTCAATCACTTTTTACAATTGTTAATTTTAGTCCATGATTTTTTTAGAAAACGTCCTAGATCATGTTTTGGATCATATTTTTATCACAGACTTATCGCTAGAGTTCTTCACTTTACTTTCAAACAAACATTTGCTTCAATAAGGGCTCAATCAAGAGGCACTATGACTAAAGGCGAAGATTACTGGAATCAAATATTTTCTTTCAAAAAAGCATCTAACCCACTTTTTAACGAATTCATCAGTGAAATGGAGCTTCTCTTTTTAAAAGAACAGCTACCGCGCTTAAGAAAGGGAAAGGCACTTGATCTTGGATTTGGCAACGGTAGAAACTCTCTTTTTCTAGCAAGGAATCAGTTTCAAGTTATAGCCATTGATAACTCTGAAGTTGCCGTTAATTCTTTAAAAAACAAAGCCCAATCCTTGTCTATGTCTATAGAGACCCAAAAGGCAGATATAGAGTTACACATCTTGGGGTTACTGCAATACGACACCATCATCATGACTTATTATAAGCCACCTGTATCTAGAGTCTTCGATGAGATTATTCGCAGCTTAAAACATGGGGGCACCCTGCTAATTGAATCTTTTTTAAATGATGAAATTAACGAAATCCTTGGCCCCGAAGAGAATTATAAAAATATTTTCTTTAAGCCCAACGAAGTCCTTAAAAATTTAGGTTCTTTGCGTTTACTGTACTACAATGAAGGACTTATTGATGGCAAACAAAGGGTTCAATGTCTAGCTCAGAAGCCTTTAGATAAAGATATTGAGAAGTATAATCTTTTCAATATGTCTCAATCTAAAGAATCTCCAAAAAATGCTCAAATGAATTTAGCTGAAGCCCTTTTTAAGAAAAAAGAGAATTGATGAAGTTTCCGATCCTCAATCACATGCTTATCAACCAACAAGCTTTATCTGTTAAACCTAATCAGAATTTTGCAGCTTACATAAAACAAGCCCTGAATAAAAAACAAATGTATAACGAAGCCATTCAACTCCATGCTAGCAATGTTTACTTATTTAATATTCCAGCTGATGGTGAAATTACGAAACTAACATCGCTACATAAAAAATTTATTTTTTCTGAAGAAGTTAGCCTCTACATAGAACAATTTCAAATTCAGTTAGATTTTGATGAAGTTGCCTTTGACGACCTCTTTGAGTTAACTTGGCATGGTGTCGTTTACCATACTCAGGTAGCTAATAATCAAACGTAAAGGATTACCAATGAAAAAAATGAAAAGTCTCTTCTTACTTAACATCCTCACTTTAGCTATACCACTCAAAACACCCGCCATTAACTCACAATCTTATTTTAAAAACAATTTTACTGAAGCCAAGGCTGATTTCAAAGGCCGTTGCGAAGCTATTACCAAAAGCAATCACAAAGCCATTTGCGGCAGCGAAAAAGAGACTGACTTTCTTTTTATCCCTCAAGAAAACTCAAAAAAATTAGTCATCATACAGTCGGGAACTCATGGCATTGAAGGTCATGCAGGAAGTGGCATCCAGAGTTTTCTTATCGACTACATTCAGTTACAAAAAGTATCTAAAACTAGTTTTCTATTTATTCATGGCGTTAATCCCCATGGGTTTAAAAACAATCGCAGAGTCAACCAAAACAATGTGGACCTAAATAGGAACTTCGCAGAAGACAAATCTCTTTTTTCATCCCAAAATCAGAGCTATGAAAAAATCAATTTCTTTTTAAACCCAACCGACAAACAAAAACAAAATTTTCTAACAACTCTGTCTTTTTATTACAACTCAGTAGTTCTGGTATTAAAACACTCTAAAGACACCCTTAAAAGAGCCATTTTAAAAGGTCAGTACCATCAACCAAAAGGAATCTACTTCGGTGGAAATGACTACCAACCAGAGTTTTTTGTTATTAACTCTATTTGGGACAAATTTATTCCTGATTTTAACGAAGTTCTTCTTGTTGATCTACATACAGGGTATGGAGAAAGAAGTAAATTACACCTACTAGCTAATTCATCTAGAGACAAAAACAGCGAAGAGCTGAAAAAGATTTTTCCCAAACAGAACATAGATTTCGGAGAGGATAAAGAATTCTATCAAGTTTCCGGCGATATCACGAGTTATTTTTACCATAAGTTCAATTCAGAAAAAATTAAAGTCTATGCTTTAGCTTTTGAATTTGGCACAATGGATTCACAAAAACTTCTTGGCTCCATAGATTCTCTTTACCGTATGGTTAGCGAAAATAGCGGTGTTCAAAATGGTTATAAAACTCCAGAAGACCAAACAAAAACAGAGACACTTCTGTTGGATATGTTTTATCCCAAAGACTTTAGCTGGAGAGACCAAGTCATCTTGCAAACAAAAGAAAAAGCTGATGAAATATTAACTTACTTTGAAAGTAAAACTTTTTAAATAATTTAATTTTCTAATAATTTATCTATTAGATATTAACATTTATTAATTTGTATCCACTTTCTATCGCATCCATTCGCAAGGTTTTAACGTGGCCTGCTTAGGACAATCCTTGTTAATTCCAAAATTAGTTCCCTGAGCCCACTCGCCATTTAAATTACAAAAAAACCGATAACATCCCTGATCTTTAGCATCTTGACGCCAATAGCATTCTCCATAACTTGCCTTAGGATTTTTACAAATCACTGCTGAAGATGGGTGAGACTTTACAACTAACTTAGCACTCTTACCATCCTCTGCCCTTGCTAGAGCTTCAGAACTCACAGAGGGCTGCCTTTTCCAATCCTCAGTCTTAAGCGATAACCCGGCATCCGACTTTCCTTGAGTTAAGTTAAATCTTGGAACTTTACGATCATTCAAAAGAAAGTCATACTCCATTTCCCCATCATTCCACTGAGCTTCAAATTGCAAATAGTTTCCAGAAAGAACCTTATGGACTCTATCATCATCAACTATCTGAACCATTTGATCCCCTCCGAAGGATTGTATCTTAAAAATCTTTTTTTTCTCATCAAAATCAAGCCTCAGCTCTCCCGGAAGAAGAAAAAAATCAAACAGGTTGTCTACCTTAAAGTTTATTTTCCCTACTTTTTGGAAAACAAAAAACGATCCCCTCATAAGGACTATTCGGTAACGCCAATCAGCCTGTGAGGTAGATACTTGTTGAACCAGCTGCAACTCGGAAAAAGGTTCTAGTTTTATTTTAACTCCTGACACAAAGTAAATAAAAACAGGTTCTAATTCTGATTTTATCAAAAACTCACCATCAGCAAACGTATGATTTTTACCAGCAATCAGCTCTTTCTTATTCAAAAAAAAGCTCTTTTTCTTGGACTTGTTTTTTATCTCAACTGGTGAAAACACCACAACATCAGAATTTTTTTTATAATTGTTTTTTGATTCCTGAATCTGGCCATTTGAAAGCAGATCTTTTGCAAATAGACTGCTCAAAAACAGCAGCATAATACTAGCAGAAAGTCTTTTAATAAGTAGTTCCATCAGTAAAAATCCCCTATCGATTTTTTTCTAGCTCCCAAAGCTTTGCCCATTTTAAAAAAACAGAATACCCAGCACTCACTGCGATAATAAATCCAGGCAATCCATCCATAAAACCTCTCTTATAAACATAACACTCAATAAATTTAACCAAAGGCTTGGTAACTAGATGAAAATAAGAAAAACTTTTACCATTTTCGAGCATCTGAATAGCCTGCAAGCTGGAATACTTATCGTTTGTAACAACTTGATCAGAAATCTTTGAAAACACATAATGAGCCATAGGCTCATTAAACTTTTCTGTTGAAGGACTTATTACCTTTTCATGAATTGGTACAGGCGCCCAATGACTTTTTTTTCTATGAAATAACCTTAGTTGATAATCAGGATACCATCCTCCATGACGAATCCAACGATTGAGATAAAATGAAATTCTAGGAATATAATAACCTTTGTTTTCATCCAAAGAAGTCCAGCGTCGACATATCTCTTCCCGTAACTCTGGGGTAATCTCTTCATCCGCATCAAGACTTAATATCCAGTCATTATTCGCAAGAGACACAGCCTTAGCCTTTTGCTCCCCAAACCCCAGCCAAGATTGCTCTAGGAAACGAGCTCCCAACGATAAACAAATATCTTTAGTTTTATCTTTAGAAAAACTATCCAAAACAATGATATCATTAACAAAATCGGCCGACTTAAGGCATCTTTCGATATTCTTCTCTTCGTTTAAAGTAATCACAACCAAACTTAATGGTAATTTCTCTTTTGACATATTCTTAAACTCTCAACAGTTCATTCACTTGTCAAACAGACAACTTTCAATCTAAAATTTAAATTAAACTCATTCACCTCCGTAGGATACCAATTATGAACCTAAAAAAAACTTTCACTTTTATTTTTAGCATTACCCTTTTTACAAAACCAGTTTTGGCTAACTATCTTAGCATTGGCGAATCTGGGGAAATAATTCCTAAAGATAATTACCGCTTAGGAGCGAGTCTACAATCCCTCACTGCAGGAAAATCAGGCCTCAACGTCGGGGGGTATATGGACATGGGAATAAATTCAGATTCTTCAGCAAGACTTCTCTTTGCCGTAGGCTCTGTCGACTTTCAACTTGGAGGCTCCTACAAATATATTCCATTTCCTGATTATGAAAATCAACCAGCTATCGGCGTAAGAACCGCAGCCTGGGTAGCACGCGTTTCCGACACCAGTATAACCACATTTCAAATCGCTCCTTTGATCAGCAAAAAAGTACAAGTTCCCAAAGGAGAGCTAACTCCTTACATTGCAGTTCCTATTAATATGACTTTTACTAAAGACACGAACACCACAGGAACACAATTTGTAGTAGGCACTGAGTACTCCCATCCAGAACTTGAGAATGTTCAATTTGCTGGTGAGATTCTTTTAAACTTAAACAAATCAGAATCTGGACTGTGCCTATTTGCTAGCATTCCCCTTGACCCAAAAAAAGGATTAAAAAGAAGAAACCCCTAATTTTTTGATTGCGATTTAGTCTAAAATAAAAAATATTAGGGTGTGTCCTAATAAAGCAGGGCCTTCAAAGGAGTGATATGTTTTCTTGGTTTAAGGATGATAAAAATGCAGCTGATGTCTACGTCGATTTAGGCACCGCTAACACAGTTATTAGCGTTCGAGGCAAAGGTGTCGTCCTAAATGAGCCTAGTATCGTAGCCCACCTAGCATCCACTCAGCAAAAGAAAAAAATTGTTGCTATCGGCCTTGCCGCGAAAGAAATTTCTGAAAAACAAACTGGAAATATCCTTATTCAAAAACCTATCAAAGATGGAGTGATCGCCGATTTCCACTCTGCAGAACAAATGCTAAAGTACTTTCTTCATCAACCGCAAGTGAAGTCTCAATTTTCATCACCGCGAGTAGTGGTTTCTTTACCCTTTGGCGTGACAGAGGTAGAAAAAAAAGCTGTTGTAGACGCTTGCAAAAAAGCTGGAAGTAAAAAAGTTTATCTGATTGATGAACCTATGGCTGCTGCGATAGGTGCTGGTCTTGAAATAAAATCAGCACTTGGAAGTATGATTGTGGATATTGGCGGTGGAACAACTGAAGTCGCAGTGATTGCTCTTGCTGATATTGTATACTGCGAAGCCGTTCGCGTGGGTGGCCATAAAATCGATGAAGACATTATTCAATACTTCAAACGTTACCGTAAAATAATTCTCACTGATTCCCAAGCTGAATTTCTAAAAATCTCCATTGGCACTGCTGTCCCTAAAAAAGACATCCAAACAGCCACCATCGCAGGAAGAGATCTAGATACTGGACTAACTAAAACTATTGATGTAACCTCTGAAGAAGTTGGAATGGCAATGAATGACTGCCTTCAACAAATCATCAATGCTATACACAAAGCTCTAGAAAATACACCACCAGAACTTGTCTCTGATATCATCGACAAGGGAGTTTGGCTCGCTGGCGGAGGAGCCCTGATTAGAGACTTCAACCTACGCATTCAAAATGAAGTCAGACTTCCAGTCAGAGTTGCTGACTCACCTCTTGTAGCCATCGCTAAAGGCGGCGAAATGGTTTTAGAAGACCCAACCCTTTTAGAGAAAATCCAACTAGAAGTTTAACCATTTTTTTAGAGTCAAATTGGAGTTCGCCACTATGAAACCTATCGCAAAATTGCTTTTAAGCCTCTCTCTCTTTCTTTTCTCCTCGAGCTGTATCACAAACTCTGGCGATCCTGGAATTTCCGAAGCCGAGATTAATCAAGAGGCCGAAAAAGCCTACGCCGATATCAAAGCTAAATCTAAGCTTTCCAACAACACTGAATGGAACGCTATGGTTCAACGAGTTGCCAAGAGAATCGCTAAAGCATCGGGGGAAAACTTTAACTGGGAAGCTGTTTTAATAGAGAGTCCTGAACCAAACGCTTGGTGTATGCCTGGAGGAAAAATGGCTGTTTACACAGGGATTATGCCTATTCTAAAAACAGAAGCAGCTTTAGCTGCAGTTCTAGGTCATGAGGTTGCCCATGCTACTTTAAGACATGGACTCAAGGGTTACGCCAGAGCCAAACAAGAAAGTTATACCGGCTTATTAATTTTAGGAGCTGCTGTTGTAGGTGGCGAGCTTTTATGTAAGGATCAGCGCTGCAAACAATGGGCTTCCTTGGGAGGAGCTGCAGCTGGCTTTGCTCTTACTTTTTTAAATCGTAAATTTTCTAGAGCTGACGAATCTGCGGCTGACAAAGATGGACAAATTTTTATGGCTAGAGCAGGCTATGATCCCTCAGAGTCTATTAAACTTTGGGAGCGAATGGGTGCTAATGGAGGCCAAAAACCTCCAGAATTTTTGTCAACTCATCCAAGCGATGAAACAAGAAGAAACCATCTGACTGAATGGATGCCACAGGCTCAACAAGAATATCAAAAAAGCACAACAAAATATGGCCTTGGTGCTACCATCAAATGAAGTCTAACTTAGACTATGTATTTAGTATTATTGATCTGATCTTATTAAGTGCAAATAGTTATCATAATCCTTAGGGCGACAAAAAATCGTATCCTCTAATTTTTGCACCCACAAGATATCCAGAGTCGTCCCAATCACAAAAAGGCTATCGGCCTCAAGGACTTGCTGCTGAGTGATTTTTTTTTGCATCACAGTGACTTTCTTATGCTCAGTGACTAGCTCAAGAAACCGACTCAGAGTAGTTCCTTTCAAAATACCTTCCCAGGGCGGCAAGTAAAGGACATGATCTTTTTGAATAAAAATATTCTCTGTGTAACTCTCTGTAAGATTTTTTTCTTCATCAAGACCGACAATGAAATCTAACCCTCTTTCCTCACATTCTTTTTTCATCAATACATTTGTCAAATAATTTAAGGTCTTTGTGCGGGCTAAAAAAGGTATCTTCGCTGGCACTTGACTCCACCCTACCGTTACGCCTTCCGTAAACCATTTCTCGGGAAGATCTTTAAGCTTTGTCGCCACTATATAAACCTGAGTTCCCAGCGTATCCTTAGGACTGACTCCAAAACTCCCAGGACCACGGGTCAAGTAAACCCTAAAAATTCCTTTAATTTGCTGCTCTTGTGGCAACATAGCTAACATTTTAAATATAATTTTTTTTAAATCCTCTTTTTGAAAAAGACATTTCAAACCAATATTTTGTGCGCTTTGAAATAGACGTTGTAGATGCTCCTCTAAAAGCCACACTCGCCCCTGACTCCATTTAATAGCTTCAAAAACCCCATCACCTCGATGAAAACCGTGATCATCAATGGGAATCAACATCCAGCGAGGATCAGTCGTATACGAGTCAAAATAACTTGAGTAAAAACAAAGAAACTGATCTTGATAAGGAAACAAAGGCAAATTTTTTATATCCATGCAACAAGGATATAAAAAATAGATTAAAACTCAAGTTGTTAATTTTTTTTACTTAGTTTCTATATTCAGTTTTATATTTGACCAAAAGAATTTCAACTAGCATGATTTATTTATCATAAGGAGTGTTATGAATTCAAAATGGATTTTACCAATAGTTATTCTGTCTTTAACTTTATCTCATTGCTCATCAAAATCTAAGAAAAAAGAAGAAGTTAAATCGATTTCTACACCTGTTTCTACATCAATTCCTGAAAATATCAAACCCCCTGAACTTCAAAATGAAAAAACACAACAATCCTCACCATCTAAAGAGTTGGATGATTTAAAGGTAACGTTAAAAAAAGCAGAAGCTACAGTCATCAACACCAATAAAGTTGTCGAACCCGTCGTTATTAAAAACACTCCCACAACTTCATCAGCTCATCAGTCTCACCACGCCTCCTCAGACAAATCAGACTCTGTTCCGGCAGAAAAAGCACTTGGTTGGCTTAAAAATGGTAACACGCGTTTCATGAAAGGTTATTTCCGCAAAGATGGAGCTAGCAAAAAAGACATTGAAAGACTTTCTTCAGGACAAAAACCTCACTCGATTATTTTATCTTGTAGTGATTCTAGGGTTCCCCCAGAAGTTCTTTTCGACCAGAAACTGGGAGAAATTTTTGTAGTAAGAACTGCTGGACAATCCCTCGACTCAGCTAGCCTGGCAAGTATTGAATATGCCGTTGAACACCTTGGCAGTCAGCTTTTAGTTGTTATGGGACACTCTTCCTGTGGGGCTGTTAAGGCAGCCTTTGGAGCCGCTCCAGGAACTGACATTGGAAGTCCGCATCTGAATGCTTTAGTTGCTGATATTCAACCGCGTATTGCCTCTAAAATGAAAGCGAAACCTTCTGAATCCTATGTTGCTGAAGGCTGGGACAACACGATGGGAGCAGTTACAGAACTAATGGAAAAATCTAAAATAGTGCGCGAGGCAGTTAAAAACAATCATTTAAGAATTGAATCAGCACTTTATCATTTAAACAGTGGTGCCGTAGAATGGTCACATTAAAAACATTCTATTTCTTGATCTCTTTTTAAAATGAATGAATAAATGAATAAAAAAATTGAGAAAGCCTATAATTTATTTCGTGAGATGGAAAAAAAATTTCCATCTCAAAAACTTCTTAATCAAGACTTAGATTTACTTAAATCTCTGCTTATTTCACTAAAAGAAGAGAAAGATGTGGATCTACAAAGACTCTACCATATTCATCTGCATTTACATCTTGATATGAGCCAAAAAGAGTTTTCATACTGGCTAATACCTCTAGAACGATATCTAAAAAAAGATCTTAAAGATGATGACTTTTTAATTTTCAATAAAGATCATGAGGAAAGAAAAGAATACAAAAAAACCTTACCCGTAGTTGTGATTTTAGACCATGTAAGAAGCAGCTTTAATGTTGGTTCTATTTTCCGTTCTTGTGAAGCTTTTCATATCGAAAAAATTTATCTCGTTGGCTACACACCAGACCCAACTAACTCGAAAACAAAGAAAACAACGCTTGGCGCTGATGAATTTATTCCTTGGGAAACTGTCCCCAAGATATCTCCCTTAATTGAAAAGCTTCAACAAGAGCATTTTCATGTCATCGCCGCTGAAACCACTTCCCATGCCACACCTCTTCATCATCCTTTTAATCATAAAAAGGTAGCTTTTGTTTTTGGGAATGAACGTTTTGGTCTAGATCCTGAAGTTATTAAACTTTGTCAAGAAACGAGAATCCTACCACTAGCAGGGTATAAAAACTCACTCAACATTGCCAATTGTGTTTCTATTTTTATTTATGAATACGCTCGCCAATTTGCTGAACTTAAGCTATAGAGAGCAACATGCCTGAATGTCTTCAATTTAAGCCTATTGGCTTTTTCAAAACCAGAAAAAAAGTCAAAACCTATGATCTACCAAGACAACCTTTAGTCATGGGTGCGCCTTCTCTTTCGGAACTTGATTACAAAAAATGTGATTATATCGAACTCGAAAAAGATTACTTATTTGAACAAGCCCTTGAAAAACTAGATGGATTCAGCCGTATTTGGGTTATTTTCTTATTTCATGAGAATAACCATTGGAATCCTAAGATACGGCCACCACGTGGGGAAAAAAATAAAATTGGTGTTTTTGCCTCACGTTCTCCCTATCGCCCCAACCCCATCGGCATGAGTTGTGTTGAGTTGATAAAAATTAAAGGACTTCGTCTTTATTTAGCAGATTCTGATATTCTTAATAACACCCCTATCTTGGATATTAAACCCTACATTCCCTTCTGTGATTCTTTTACAGACTCTAAAATTGGCTGGCTTGAAAACATTGAAACAACCAAGTACAATATTAGCTTTTCACAAGAATCATTAGATCAAATTTCATTTTTAAAAAATACTTTCCAAGTAGAATTGGAATTTTTTATTACCTCACAACTGAGCTATGAACCGCTAAACAAAGATAAAAAAAGACTTTGGATCCACGAAGAACATGCCTTCCTAGGATACAAAACTTGGCTAGTAAAATTTAGAGTCAATGAAACAAGTAAAGAAATTTTTATTTTAAAAATTAACTCAGGTTACTCATCTAAAGACTTAGCTCCTGGTACTATAGATAAGTACCAAGATAAAATATCACATCGAATTTTTATCGAAAAATTCGGGCATGATAATATGAAATGAATTCTTCCTAAAAGTGAAAGTTTCATCACATTAATTTCGCCCCAAGTCGCAATCAAAAGAATAATTACACTAGAATTATTTATATTCTATTATTAACTATTATGAAAAATCTAAACCGTGTTTTGTATGTTAGCTTATTTATAACATTTTTTTTGATAGTTTACTTAAAAGTTCAAAGCTCCCATCTTGATAGTTGGATTACCCTTGTCATCTTTGCAGGTCTCTTACTCAACAGTTTTTTTACAATACTTATTTTATTTCTTGTTTCTAGGATTCAAAAAAACATCAAAGATTCCATTGCAGATATCAGAGAGGCCGCCTCTAAAGTGGCTAAAGCGAGTTTATTACTTTCCCACCAAAGTCAGAAACAAAAACAATCCTCTGAATCTATATCTGTCCTTTTTCATGAGAGCCTTAAAGCTTTGAACGAGATAAATCAACTTTCTGCAAAAAATAAAAGTGAAACTTTTGAGGCAAATACGGAAATTATTGAAGGTAAAAATTCAGCACTTGAAAGCCGCACAACTCTTGAAAAAGTTCAAAATGAAATTCAAAACCTTGTCAATGACTCAGAGAAAATTCAGGAGATCACAAGTTTCATTGATGATATTTCATTTAAAACTAATCTACTATCCCTGAACGCTGCCGTTGAAGCGGCAAGAGCCGGCGAACATGGAAAAGGCTTTGCCGTTGTTGCTGACGCTGTCAGAGATCTAGCACAACAATCCTCTTCTTCCACAAAAAAAATTAGGGATATCATAGACAACGTTGTCGATAAATCAAAAAAAAGCGCCAACCATTTAGAAGAAAGTCACTTGCAAATTCAAAATATGATCAGTCATATTGATCTCTCTGTAAAGAGAAGTGGCTTAATTTTAGACTCCTCAGAAAGTCAACTATTACAGCTCAACACAGCCAACGATTCTCTACATAATATTGAAAGCGAGTCACTAAATAACGAAAATTTAGCAAAAAAAACTTCAGACATTTCAAAACAGCTTTCACAGCAAGCAAGTGTTTTTGAAGAAAAAATTTTGAATCTTTCAGAACTTACAGGAATTGAGTTTGAGACACTAAAGCACCTCAATTACCTGCAAAAAGCAAGAATTTTAGCCGCTGATTGTGCAAAAATAATTTCTACGGAAATTCAAAAAAATGAATTC
Organism: Pseudobdellovibrionaceae bacterium; assembly: GCA_013359135.1. Taxonomy (GTDB): domain Bacteria; phylum Bdellovibrionota; class Bdellovibrionia; order Bdellovibrionales; family Bdellovibrionaceae; genus UBA2316. The sequence goes on from JABWCN010000016.1 coordinate 36,562, forward strand.
ACTCTCTCCGAATTATTAGAGTTTAATTATATAGAGATCAAAGATTTTAACATCAAATCTTTGGGTTATTTATTTGACGTTTCCAAGGTTCCTCTATCTGGCTTCTCTCCAAAAAAATATTTCACCAACTATGACTCTAAAATTGATCTAAAGTTACAGCCCCTTTTTGATAATTTCCTAAAAGATAACTCTGAGTTTCTATTTGCCTTGCCTGTAGATCTAAATGCCTATGCCCCCATACACAACGCAAAATTCTGTAAGGCATGGACAAATGATCCACAAAAAGATTTAATTGGAAATCGAGTCAAAAGATTTTTTAATGACAACATGACTTTCTTAAAAAACACGCGTGTGGGACTTTTATCAGACGACTCAAAGATACCTTCATTTATTGATAGTCGTTCCCAATTGCGAGAGCTTAATTGTCAACTTCACCAAAATCGTATGTCTGAGAAAAAATATCTGATTCAAACTTACCTCAGAGATACAGGAGAGATTGCAACCAATCTCAGTGTCCCTATTTTTGTTTTTGGCGAGCGCTATGGTACCGTAGTCGTCTGCTGGGTAGAAAATCATTAAGTTCTTAACAAAAAGGACACTCTAAGCTGCTGTTGTTTGACTTGTCAGCTCTGCCTCAGCTTCTTTAGCTGAGCTTCTGCCCAGGTGATAGATCATCCTAAGCAAAGGGAATGCAGTTAAAAACCGAACAACACCGCCAAATAAAAATAAGTTGATGTAACTATCATAGGAAAGAGTTAGCCATCTTAAACTCTGTGCTCCAATAAATGTTCCAATGATCGCAGCTAGGGACATAAAAAAATTATACATTGAAACAAAAGGAATCTTTTCCCGTAAGGAAACTTTTTTAAAAAGTATCAACTGAATTCCCACCTCAAAACAAGCCCAAGCCATTCCGCTAAAAAATTGTAACATCATAATATAGATCAGCCCATTAGAGACTCCCCACATCAGAGGCCCAGGTGAAATTAACAATACTCCCCAGAAAAAAACTCCATAAGGAGTAATTTTTTGACTTCTCTGCTCTAGGTACCAAGAGCAAAAAAACTTTCCAATCAATAAAGCCACCAAAGCTCCCATGTAATGAGAGTACTCCATCTTTAACTGTGCTAACATAAAAGGATTAACAAATGGTGCTGAAATAAAAACACTGGCATAAAATGGAAAAAGAGAAAATAAAAAGCTTCTCTCTTTAGAAGACTTTCGAATAAAATTCAACGTTTCTTTAAGAGAAAAATTTTGCTCTTTTAATACGCCACTCCATTCTGCTTTATAGGTCTTTCGACTCAATACAACACCAGAAAGCAAGCGACACAAGAACGCAACAAAAAAAAGTCCACCAAAAACGCTAGAAAATGGCAAAAATTCAACCTTGTAGTTAAGCGCTAACCCTCCAGCTACAAGTCCTATGATAAGTCCTACTTGAGAAATTTTAGCACGCACAGAAAAGTATTTGTTTTTCTCTGCTTCTGGAATCAGTTGACTCATCCAATAGGTCCAAAATGGATTCACTGAAAATCCACTAGCCCAATACAAAGTGAAAATTAAAAAAAGAAAAACAATATCTGGTTTGTTTAAAGAGGAAAAAAACACCAACGGTAAAAAGGCACAAGCCTGCACTAAAACAGAACTTACCACCCACCATTTAGGATTACCAAGTTTCTGTACTAATTTCGGAGTAAACAGCTGCAAAAAAGCTCCTGTCACTAATGGCAAACTTGTTAGTATTCCAGCTGTTATTTGCCCAGAACCGAGGCTAATAGCATAGGCAGGCAAAAATGTTTCACCAGCTCCAACCATTAGTGAATAAAAAAATGCATCCATAAGGCTTAAGCGCATAGATCTATCTATTTGCTTTTCAAAATTAAAACTTAAATGAGACTTTGTGAATTCACCAATATTCTTCATTGCTTTTTTTCTATAGAATAAATCTATTACAAACTTAAACCCTACCTTCAGTCCTATCGGACTTTATATTAAATATAATAAAGAAACCGGGATCATTTTCATTTATTTTTTTTAAGATGTATTTCACTTCATTCGCCTTTAATTACACACTGCTCTAAGGTCGAGGAATAGTCTATTTGTAATTGTCACCTATGAAAATCTAAACAAACAGACTGACTTAAGTTGAAGTCTGTTTGTTGATAAATTTGACGTTTCAAATTTATTGCTTACTTATAATTGCAATGAAGTCTAAATATCTGGCCCAGCTCTTGCTGAATTCTATCGGTGTTACTAAAAATAATTTAAGGAGTTAAATATGAAAAACAAGCTGAGTGTTCTTTTATTGATAACCTTTTCATTTCAATTTGCAGTTAAAGCGGAAGAAGAGCCTAATTTTCAAAAAAAATGGGGCCTCGACCACACTGATTTTAAAGAGGAAAGAGCAGCGGCAGAAAAACGCAGAAAAGCCGACGAAGAACTTAAAATACAAAAATATGAATTTCGCCTCCGAGTTCTTCAAGCCCAGGAAGCAACCACAAATGAAATCCTGTCGACATTTCAAAAGGATTATACTTTTAACTATTTTCCTATGAATGGTTATCTCAAAACGAGAGAAGGCTCTATCAACTATCATACCTCTGTACTAGCTGATACCCAGAGAGAGCTTGTTAACTTAAGACCCCCATATACAAGTTCCTCTTCAGGTTTTGTTAAAAAACTTACATATCCGCCTGAAGTTACTTATGATGGAATTCGCTATTTGTATAATCCTCTTGATTCAGTTTATTTTAGAGAGGTGAATAGCCAAGTTATGATTTTTGCAAGTTACCATACAGCTACTGCCAAAAACCATAGAGATAGAGAGAGTCAAGTCTATAAAATTGCAAATTTAAAAGACAGTATTAATGAAGATCCAAATATTTTTGAACACATTAACACTCTTCTAAATGAAGAAAAAAAACTACTTCCTTATAAAAAAATGGGCTTTTTATTAGAAGAATTTCTTCTTGATGAAGCAAAAGAAATGTTAATTTCAAGAAATCTGAAAACGATTAGCTTAAAAGACATTCTAACAAATCCAAGGTTTTATTCCCTAAGAGAGACAGCCTTGAACAGTTTAGAGCAAACCATGGAAAACTTCAGAAGACAGGGCTATATATTAACAGATCTTGTAAATCCTAGTGAAATTTCCTACTCATCTTCTTATGATAAGTGGGTTATAAGTAAATTTAAATTTCACAAGGAAAATTTATTTTCAAATTGGTCGGAAGTTGAAAAAGCCACTCCAGAAAAATATCAAGAAAGATTTTCAAGAGCAAAATTCAACAGCCCCTTTCTGTCATGTCTGTCTAAATATAGAAGGTTATAAAATTTTATTTTTAAATAAAACTCAAGGAAAGAAGGTCAATATAGCAGATTACCTTCTTTCTAATAACCCCAAAAGTGAGTATAGCCTTAAAAGCAAATTAAATCGATTAAGATGCTAGTTGGCATATATATTGAAAGAATTAATTTAACCAATGGGCTATACTCTATGAAGTTAATTATTCTCTATTTACAGCTTTTTATGCTGGCAATCTTTAGCCAAGCTAAACCTACTTCGGTAACTCCAGAACTTCTAATACAGGGGAATAATCCCATTTATGATCTTCATCCATATGATTTGGCTCTTTATTATAATGGCAGCAACTACAGCAAGGATATTTTTGAAAATTACTCTAAAGATTACTTACTTAGTGAAATCCAACGAGATTCCAAAGAAAACAACAAATCAAAGACCGAAATCTTAATTCCTTTTGGACCAACTTTAGACTTTACTGATTTAGAGACAGAACTTAAGACTTCTAAATTCTACGCGTTTAATCTGTTTAAAAAATATCAACGCGAAATGCGCACCGACATAAAAAACTCTCTTGAGGCTAACATTCAAAATCTATCTGAAGCTGAATTAAAACTTTTTCTTTCTAAAAAGCATGAGTACCTTAAAAACACTGGAAAGCGGCTTGAAAGTGTCTTTCTTTATTTAAAAATCAAGCCAAACTATAGACTCATTAATCACTTTCTTCGTTCTGTCAACAATACGATATATCTCAGTTCAAATGCATTTCTTCATTCTAACACCGTTGGAGTGCCCATTTATTTGACTCTAGGTTTCGGAATGGCTTTTGGACGCCTATTTTATGATTTAATTATTGCCAATACTCCCCTGAAGAATAAAATAAATCCTAACTTTGGATTCTATTTCTTATCAGCCTTTGGGATAGCTGTTTCTACCACAACTATTGGAAAAAGAAAACTTCGCAGTCTAGACTTATTTGTTGATTTTGAAAGTTTTAAAAAAGCACTAACTCCAGTACTAGAGGGCTTTGGAGGTTTAGGCTTTGGAGTCCACTTTGAATCAAGAAACATTGTGGAAAGTGAGAAGGGTTTAGCAAAAATTCAAGCTCATAATTCCTACGATCAGGCTAACTATATTCCCCTGGTTGGTATGGTTAAAGCTGGGAAAAACGACTTTAGTATCAACCATGGAGCCGTGGTGACTTGGCCCATTTATTCATTATTCCATGATAATCATTTCTCAAGAAAGTACTTTCATATAACTTTTTATGACTCTGAAAATAAAAAAGATTCAGGTTTTAAAAATATATATCGTTCTCTTGTTTCTCTTTTTAAAAAGACTATTTTCGAGGAAAAATTTAAATCTCAGTGCCTATCAAATTATTAAAACATGTCTAAATCACTTTGAGTTTTTATTAAAAAAAAAACGCTGATGCTACTAACATCAGCGTTTTTTGTATTTTAAAGTAAAATCTAACCACCAATAGTAGCGATCAATTGAGCAATCAAAAGAGAAACAACACTCATAACTTTAATTAATATGGCAACACCAGGTCCAGAAGTGTCTTTGAATGGATCTCCAACAGTATCCCCAACCACTGCTGCTTTATGCAGGTCGGAACCTTTAGGGTGTCCAGGCATTCCACCTTTTTCAATGAATTTTTTAGCATTATCCCAAGCACCACCAGCATTAGCCATAAATAAAGCCATGGTTGCACCTACTGCCAAAGCTCCAGCTAATGTTCCGGCTAAAGCCTGAGGACCCAAAATATATCCAACTAGTACTGGGGCAAGGACCGCAATCATTCCAGGAAGAATCATTTGTTTCAACGCAGCTAAAGTTGCAATATCAACAATTTTAGCGGGTTGTGGCTCTGCCTTACCTTGCAATAACCCAGGAATTTCTTTAAATTGTCTTCTAATTTCTTCAACGATATCTCCTGCAGCTTTACCAACTGCTGTCATCGTCGTTGCTCCAACAAGAAATGGCAAAATAGAACCTATTAGGATACCAATTAAAACTCCAGAAGAGGTTAAATCCAAAGACATCTTTGCAAGACCAGCTTCAATACGATAGTGGTTCACTTCCATATTAAAAGCACTAAATAAAGCCACAACTGTTAGAATGGCAGAACCGATAGCAAATCCCTTACCGATAGCGGCCGTTGTATTTCCAACAGCATCTAACTCATCAGTGATAGCTCTTACTTCTTTACCAAGACCGCTCATTTCAGAAATACCACCTGCATTATCAGCAATAGGCCCATAGGCATCTACAGTCATTACAACAGCTGTTCCAGCTAACATACCCACAGCCGCCATTGCGATTCCATAAAGTCCCAAATACCGATCAGCAATACCTGCTGCAACAACAACGATCAAAGTAGGAACGGCTACTGATTCCATCCCCACAGCAAGACCACGAATGACATTAGTCGCAGGACCAGTAATTGAAGCCTGAGCAATTTTTTTAATTGGCCCCATAGAAGTATAATAGTCAGTAACTAAACCAATAAGTGCACCACCGATAGAACCAGCTGCTAAAGCGATAGTAACACCTTGAGAAACACCCCAAATAGGCATCAAGATAGCACTCACCAAAGTCAACAGAATAGGAGGAACAATCAAGGCAAATCTTAAGATCGCAGCAGGAGCGAACATTGCACGAATAGCACGAGTTAAAAAGATCACCAAAATAGAAATCAATAATCCAATTGATGAAAGAACCAAAGGAAGAACAATGGCAGCATTTCTCAAAACGGAATCATCACCACCTGGTATCAACTGTGTTAACGAAGATGTAGGTATTGTAAAAGCGATTGCCATGGCCGAAACAATTGCAGCTACCATGGATTCATAAATATCTGCTCCCATACCAGCTACGTCACCTACGTTATCACCAACATTATCCGCAATCACACCAGGGTTTCTTGGATCATCCTCAGGAATTCCTTCAATCACTTTTCCAGCAATGTCTGCACCAACATCTGCGGCCTTAGTATAAATACCTCCACCGATACGCGCAAAAAGAGCAATAGACGAAGCACCCACAGCAAAGGCATGTAAAACTGTTCCAACAATTTTTTGATCTTTATAAACAAGGTACAAAACACCAAGTCCTATAAGTCCCAAACCAGCAACAGAAAGCCCCATAACCGCACCACCATCAAGCGCCACTAATAAAGCTGCGGGCTTTGAGCCAGTAGTCGCTGCCTGAGTAGTTCTGACGTTAGCATACGTAGCCGCTTTCATTCCAAAAAATCCCGCAAGTAAACTCAAAAAAGCACCTAACAAAAAGAAAATAGCTGCTTCAACACCCAAGGTAGAAAATAAAGCAATTCCCACTATAACAGAGTAAATACCAAGAACTTTATACTCTCGAACAAGAAACGCCATGGCGCCTTCTCTTACGTACGTAGAGATTCTATTCATGGTTTCATTTCCTGTTGGATTTGCCTTCATTTTAAAGTAAAGAAACAAAGCCACTATTAGTCCCACCAAACCTGAAATGGCAGGGAGCTGCAACAACGAAGCGTCAGATAAACTCATCATCTTTTTCCACCTTTATTTTCAATATCGTTATTTTTAATTATTTTGTTTTAAAAATTTTGTATCATTAAAAAGCCTGAATAATAAATTTTTGTCAACCAATTCCTACGGCAAGCAAAGAACAGAATATATCTTTATAAATACTCCAACTCAAAAACCATTGGGAAATGATCAGAGCCATTAACATTGTCCAAAATTTCAGCTTTTACCACCTTGAAACCCCTAAAAAATAAATGATCTAGTTTTAGAACTCTAGAATCATTTTCAAAATGATGATGAGTGATATTGTATTTTTCTAATAACTGCAAAAGCTGATGCCAACGAGTCAAACTCCAGGTGTTAAAATCCCCTGCAAAAATGATCGGACCATGATGATGGGTGATCCTATCTACCAAATCTTCCATAAATAGTTTAAATCGAGAGGTCGTTGTAAAATTAACGACATGAGTGTTGACCAGCAAAGTGTTTTTTAACTTAAGATCAGCTATCAAGCTCACCTTGGGAGTCCAAAATAACAACTCTTTCTCTGATCCTCGAACTAAAGTGTACTCTTTGACAGCTAACTTACTCCCTAGAGCAACCCCTGTTTCTATATGATTATGACGGTACTTAAAGCTTTTACCAAAAGCCCAAGAAACGCCATCTAACAAGGAAAAAAATTGATTCATTGAGGCTTCTGAAGTCATCTCTTGCAAAAAAAAGAGATCACAATCAGTAAAGTTTTCTAAAAAATCTTTTTTGAAAGAAGGTTTCTTAAATTTATAAACATTCCAAACAAGAATTTTGATCTTGTTTGGAACCTCTGTAGTCTTTGGAGACTGACCGAAAAACTCTAACTCAGAACTAGGATGAGGAACCTTAAAAAAAACCAACTTTAGAAATCACTAATCAACTCGGCAAGCTCTGGATAATCAATGAATGGATTACGGTTGCCTTGAATTTTATAAATTTCTTCATTACGAGTAATCTCTTCTTGATCTACAGGATATTGCGCATTCCACTTTTTCAAGTAGGCTTCTTCCTCGGGGTCAATGGGTAGATCATATCTAACTGAAAAGTAAAAAATAGCCCTTGCTACACGGCCTTTGTGAACCTGTGGAGGCTCGAAAACATCTCTACCAGAACTAGAACTCTTACCATACTTAGATTGTTGGCATTTCAAAGGAACTGTATTTGTAGAAACATCACCAAAATTTTTATTACCTCTGATTGCATTCAACTGAGAGTCAGTAGGGTACAAATGATGTAAATCTGATTTTTGAAAGTCTTTATTAAATTTACCGCTAAAACGCGACTGCGGCCAAGTATGCTCAACATTAATCACAGTGTTATCAGGGATAGTTTGAGGGGCTGGACCTTTTTTGCCTCGAAACTCCTCTTTGCCGTAATATTTATTACAGTAGGCCTCTTTAATAACAAATTGATTATCTTGTTTTACTAAGTACAAATACCCCATTAAAAAAATTCTAGCGCGATCATATCCAAGGCTGATTTGTGTATAACAAGACGGAGTTCTGCTATCGCATCTTTCCGTAAGATCATCTAACTGACCTGGTTTTTGAATATGGTAACTTCTTAATATGCTTTTTAAAACATACTTCAGATTTTCATCTTTAGAATTAATCCTAAGTGCCGCATATAAGTTCTGCGAATAATAGGGAATAACCTGAGTGGATGGAGTTCGGAATGGGTTTCTCGCCTGGAAGGCAAAAACCTGGGTACTTGCTAGTAAAATAATAACAAGTGAATTGCTAATAAGTTGGATCAATTTCATCTTCGCTCCCGTAGTAAAGCATTTAGGTGCCTCGTAGAAACGCCAAACCTTGAAAAAATTAATCGATGAAACAACTTCTAAGCCTAACACCAAGAAATTTTATCTATTATTGGCATATACTGGTTAATGTTTAACAAAAAGTAATTATAGCTTGTAAAAAATTCAACAAAATTCATTTCAAGATTTGATTTTGAAATCAAGCGTTACGAGTTTTTTTAAACCAGTTCAAGGTTGACTCGCAGATTTTATAGAGATCTTCATTTTGTGGCTTCCAGCTTAACTCAGCTTTAATTTTACTTACATCTGCCACAACAGCTGCTGGATCTCCTGCCCTGCGAGGTCTTATGGTATAGGGAACTGCCTTTCCTGTAATCCTTGAAAAAGCATCTATCACTTCTTTTACAGAATATCCTTTACCATAACCACAGTTATAAACTTCATTAACCAAACCCTGGCTATCATAAAGCTTCTCAGCTGCTACCACATGAGCTGCCGCCAGGTCCTCCACATGAATATAATCCCTGACTCCAAAACCATCAGGCGTAGGAAAGTCGGCACCAAAAACCTCCAGCTGCTCTTTATATCCAAGCACTACATCGCATAGGTTTTTAATTAAATTAAACGAACCTAATGATCTTTGACCTAAAGAAAGATCATTAGAAGCTCCTGAAACATTGAAGTAACGTAAACTGATAAAGTTCATTTTATTGGTTTTACTCTGAGAAAAAAGAGCTCTCTCTGAAAAAAACTTAGATTCCCCATATGGGTTTATTGGCTTTAAATCGTCATCCTCTGAGACTAGTTTTTTTTGCGTATCTCCATAAACAGCTGCTGTCGAAGAAAAAATAAATTTAGAAACGCCACTACGCTCACAGCACTGAAGCAAGTTTAAGGTTCCTAAAAAATTATTATCATAGTAGTCTAGAGGATTGATAATGGATTCTGGTACATTTAACTTCGCAGCAAAGTGCAATACAAGATCTACTTTATTATCTCTCATCACTCTCGCAGGAAGCTCCCTATCTCTGACATCACCTAAAACAAATTTACAGTTCTGATGTAAAGCCTCTTTGTATCCAGTGGAAAAATTGTCATATACAATAACTTTATGTCCCTTTTCAATAAGTTGATGGCTAACAACAGAACCTATATAACCTGCTCCGCCAGTTACAAGAATATTCATTTTACTCTCCATGAGGTTCAATTAATAATTTTCTGGCTTTAGAGTCAATTTTAAAGTGAGCTAAATGCGACAAGCACTCAAGTCTTTGAGCTCTTTTTTTTCTACTACTTGCTGTCGATTGGATTTTAATACACCCTCACTGGCCCCCTGCCTAAAGTGAATCATAAAATACTCTGAGAAATATTCCATTTTCATTAACACTTTTTTACTGCCTTCACATTCAGCTTTCAAGCTTTTCAATCCACAAGCAAGTGCTGACCCCTGACAGGTAATCTCCTCTTCCTTTTGCTGAACTTTCACCAAAGTTCTAACTCTTTCCCCATTTAACTCTGTTTTTTGTCCGGAAGCCTCACTAGTAGAAAAAAACTTAAGAACCTGATCATCCTTATCAACAACCACTCCCTTATGTTTAATTTTAAATTCTATTTTATAGTCTTTATTAGTAATAAATAATTTATCAAAACCCTCTATCTCAAGAAAATCGATAATCACTTTGAGATTCTTTTCATACTTTAAGGTTAAAGCCTGCGATGAAAATAAGATTTGTTCTTTTTGATTGGTTCCTTTTTGCGTTCCATTAAACACGAAGGTATCCTGAGTGTAAAAATAACCTAAATCAGAAAAATGATCTGACCCGGCAAAACTGAATAAAGGGATTATTGTCAGACAAAACAGTAAAAATTTCATTCCCATGATTTCAACCTCGTTTTAAACTCTATTGAGTCGCTTTTTAGCTTCTAAAAGTTTCCATCAAATGAATTTCAATTTTCCTGCCATTTTTTTAAATGGTAATATCGACGGCCTAAATTTCTACTTACTAGTTGAGTTTCTCCCCTTACCTCTTAACTTCCAAACCCATGGTGACGATGGATTACTGTATTCATCTTTAAATAACAAATTCAGGGAGTTTCCGGCCATAGCAAATCTATCAAATGAAAACGTAATTTTAATAAAAGTTCTTGGTTGAAAGGGCTCTGTTGCTGTACCAACTTCATGAACAGTATAACTACCCATCAAATCAAGTATAAAAAAATAGGAAGGAGTTAGGACTCAAAGTAACATTCTGCTTTGACGACTGTCATAATAAATTACAGTAGATTCTCACCCACTTTATATTATGTAATTAACATGACATAAGGGATGATAACTTCCTATCCACTTATTTAACTAAAATCATAAAATCACGGAAAAATTAAAGAATATTTTAAAATTTTCATAGGGTTAACTTCAATAGAGTGCACTCTATTATTGATAGTTAATATATAGATCTAGGCATGTTTAATGCACAAGTCCTAAGGAGAGTAAGGCAACAAACAATATAAAAATAAGATACTTAAATATGAAGTCAAATATGAATATAAAAAAAAGAATATTTTCTAACTTATTGTTGGGGTTGTTTTTAGCAATAAGCACCCCACATATTGGTAATTCCTCCTCTTTAAAGGGCTGTGGCCTGTTCTATAGTTCCTTCCCAAATTTTTTCTTTTCCTTAAATCCAAATATACCGATCTCAAGAACACTAGCGGCTATGATCGATAGAAGTGAAACAAATCCTCTCTATAACCCAGTTCTTTTTCAAGAAATTCTAAACTCCAAACTTCCGGGTTTTGATAGCGGATTCAATAGAGAACAGCATATTCCTAAGGAACTTAAGCAATTAGCATTCGGTCCCCACCAAGCCATGCAAAAAAAATCTTGGATAAAGTTTATTAATAGCATCTCAGATCATGTATTTTCTGAGGCTTATTGGCCAAGCATTCTTAAAAAATCATTAAAAGATGTACATACAATGGGCATGCATAGCTTAGTTATATGGGAATCTCCACAACTGATGGTTCGACTTTTTGTTGTACCACCGGCTGATCATCCTTCTGCAACGAAAACAGAATTTATTCGCGATGGAGAGCCTTTACGTTACGATCCTCACTTGGACACAATGGACTCACGATTTTTATATCATCGACATCGCTTTCACTTAGCATCTCTTACTTTGGCTGGACAAGTTAATAATATAAGACTTCAAGTAACACCTGATTCTCAAGGCAATTATTCAAGTTATCAATTTACTTCTGCATTGTTAAATTCTAAAGGAGTTCCCGGGTTAAAGAAATTATCCCAAAAGGTGAATATGCTAGCTAGTGAAGCAGAAGTTGTATTACCCCAAAACTTTTACTTTATGCACGCTTGGGAGATCCACAGAGTAGCGTTTATTCCGGAAGGACATAACCGCTCAGGATGGTTTGCGGCATTGTTACTTGAGGGACCTGACCTAAATAAAGATTTAGCTCCTCAACCTACTGTTTTTGATCACTCATCAAACGATATGGCGTATACAAATGGAGTACCAAATGCTGAAAAATTATATAAACCATTTGAAGAAAATGAGCTTCGAAATTTATTAAATGATCTATTTACTCACCTGAAAGAAAATGAGTTATGAAAAAAATTTCAAAAACACTTATTTTTACGATCGTTTTATGCAACGTTTACACTTATGCTAACCAAATCTGCATAACATTTTACTCCAACAGAGGAAATTCACGAGGCCATGACGTTGCTACTAAAGTAAGACAAGTAGAATCTTATGCAAATTGGATGGATGCAAGTCTTAACGAGAAAGCCTCTCTATTTATTAACCATCTTAAAAATAAGATCAAACCCGGCTTGCGCCTAGTAGATTTAGGTGCCGGTACAGGAAATTTAGGCAGATACTTTGCGGTTAATTTTCCCGATATTACAGTAACCTCAGTAGAACTATCTCCCGACCTTATTAAAATTGGAAAGGCTCAACAAGGCAATCAAAAAATACCAAACTACTTGATGGAACACGGAGATATCACTGGGTCTTATTTGGAAAACAAAAAGGAAAAGTCAGATATTATCCTAATGAATTCCGTTTTGCATGAAGTATCTTCTTTTTATCATATTAATCCCGAAATACCAGAAAATGCTACAGCACAGAGACTTGGTGAAATACGCAGGCTATTAAAGCGAATTAATCAAAATTTGAATCCATCTGGCAGTTTGATATTTCGTGATTTTGTGAGACCTACTAATGCAGACCGAAAAGTAATTCTTAAACATTTGAAATCCGATCAAAAAGAAGGTTTTAAATTTTCTGATTTTGCAAATCAATTTGGTTTCTTCAAAGTTCCAATAAAAATTTTAACAGAGCCTAATCAAGACCCCGCATACATTTATTACGAAACGTCACTGCATTCCGTATTTGAATATATTTTTCGTAAAGATCATGGATTTGACTGGAAGGCCGAACTTAATGAAAACTATGGTTTTTGGGACGAGAAAGAAATGCGAACCTTACTAAGCGAAGAAGGCTTTCGCGTGACTACTATTGAAAATCAAGACCCTTCCTGGTTTATTAATAACTTTGTAAAAAACAAAATTGAGGTACTCGAGGCTGATAAAACAACAGTTATTGCTCCACATGAGTACGTAAGAAAAGTAATAGTTAACGCAGAGAAAAGCGCTATTTCAGAAGTACGTGATGTAATCAATGAGCATATCCGACGTCAAGGAGATCTAAAAGAATCATCCTATACTTTTTTCCAGAACGTAATTAGCTCGCAAAATGCTATTCGCATCATTAAAGAAATTTTATCATCTGATGATCTCCTGACTGCCGTAGCCAAACGAGCTATAAGACACCCCCTAGGATTTACGAAATTTATTTTAGATAACAACTGGAGTGATAGATTCAAAGGAGTTCCAGAATGGGATCTGCGCTTACACGTTTGGGACAGTTCACCAGGTATGTCTGATTTTTTAAGTGTAGAAAATGTTTTAGAAAGCTTACACGCACACCGCTGGAATTTTATTTCAACAGTGTTAACTGGTTCTATTGAAAATCACAAATTCTTATTTAGACAACCAACTGAAAATGAAATGAAACTTTATGAAAGAATTATAGCAAAAGTTCCACATGCCAATCAAAAAACACTTGAAGAAGCTTGTGGAATTGAAGAACTACTTCAAATTAGAGGATCTTCGCTCATTCCAGAAACTGTTGATATGACTACTTTAATACAACGTAGAAAACAACTACTAGAAACTCTAAATATTTCAGAAAGTGAACTTAAGTTTCTATCAAGTATTTTTGAAAAATATGAAAATTGGTTAGATACCACCAATAATTCTCCCAAGGAAAGCTATCGTCTGGCTGGATATCTAATTGCTGATGCTGAGTTGTCAGATGGAACAAATAATGTTACTATACATAAATCAAATTCAACATATTTCCATGGTAGATCAAGCGCTCATCGTTTAGCCGTTGACCCAAGAGTTCACACTGCTACATTTCTTCTTGTAGGTCCTTCAAAACAAGAACCTGGTGTATTAAGAAGACCTTTTGCTTCCCATGGCAACCAAGAGATTCAAAGAAGCTTCATGACAGTGGATCAAGCACGTGAAACTCTTAAAAAACTGTTAATAAGTCTATCTCCGAACGACTGATTAAGTTTTAAGTTCAATTTTAGTTCATTAAAAATTCGTTTTTAAACTCAAATCAATGAAACCTAGATTAGATATTTTTTTACACTATTACTTTTTTCAAAAATTGATACCGTTCTATATGTTGTGGGATTTTAACAGTTGTCTTTTACCCAGTGAGGGAAATCAAAAAAAGTTGTTCTGTCAAACATTTTGACGGTGACCGTCAGCGACTCATGTCGAGACTGTTTAGACAGTCATTTACTGTCTACTCAAATTTAAATTGATTCTATTCTGGAATGAATACTGCTTTGTTTTTTCCTGTAACGTCTGATTCTGTTGGGTGAGGTAAAATTACTCTCTCAATGTTTGGAACGGCATCGAGAACTCTATTAGCATGAATACAAAAAAGAAACTTTTTCTATTTTTAATTTTTATCATAGTAAGTCCGGCAATGTACGGGGCTGAATCTTGCTCAAAGTACTATCTCTCGATAGAAAGAGATTTTATCCGTGATTGGGGTGTTCAACTTTTAAAAAGCAATGATAAGACTTTCAATGATCTAGATTATAAAAGAAGACTTTTAGAGATGAGACCAGGAAGTGTCCCTTATGCTGGATGGATTCCTGGCATTAACTTTGAGTTTATGAAAATATTCCGAGAGTTTCAGAAATATATTGCAAATACCGATTTTGCTTACATGCCTTCAGTTCTACGATTTACAAATACAGGAACAGATGCTAACAATGCTATTTATGAACTTGCGGAATATGCTTTTTTCAAAAGAACAGGAAAACAAGCTAAACGGCCAAATTTAATGTATTTCGGTGACCCCTACGGAGGAACATATGGACGAGTTGCAGAAATTGGAGTTCGCTATGAAACTAACCTCAAAATAAAAAAACAATTTCAAGTTCCAACTCCCTATACAGACTCTTTAGAAAATCATTCGAAAGATGAAACTAAAAGACTTGAAAAAATTGAAAATAAGGCTCTTGAATTTATTCGAAAACAATCTGCAAAAACATCTTTAGAAATTGGAGGGATTTTTCTTGAACCAATAACGACCACCAAAGGGCTCCGTTTTTTTAGGAAAGAATTTCTTATTAAACTACGCGAGTTAGCTGATGAGTTGAATTTACCTATTATTGCTGATGAAATTTTCACTGGAGGTGGTCGTACCGGCACATTTTGGGGTTTTCAAAATTATGGAGATTTCAGACCCGACCTAGTCACTTTTGGAAAAGGGATTGGCGTTTCTGGGATTATTGAGTATACGAGAAGCGTAGTTATAAATGATAGAATTGTTTCGCGATGGAATTGGCCATCATTCGAGAACACAACTGGTGAGAGTAAAAAATACCCTGAGGCAGTTTTTGATAACACTTCCAGAGTCAATCCATTGCAGTTACTTCAATCACTTCAAATTTTAAAACGTATTGTTAATGATGATTTACCACTCAACGCCAAAGAGGTGGGCGCTTATGCTTTAGAAAGGATGAAATATAAGTTAAAGTCACTTGGCATTAATGATCAAATTAAAGGTGTTGGATTACTATTTGATGTTGGTGATAAAACAGACGCTCTAGTTGGTAAAAATGGAGTGAGTCATTACAATGGACGATGGTCACCACCATTAACAATGACAAAAGAAGAATTTAATGTTCTTTTGGATAAATAAAAAGCTCTTATTGATATATTGAATGGTTTGGATTTCAATTATTTGACAACTTCCGAGTTATTATAAACCGATATTAATTTCAACTCTTTGGTTTTGTGGATCTACCCTAGCTCCTACGACTCTAAATGGAAGATCTGTTTGTGAAATTTTTTGATTTGCCGTTAAAAATTTAGCATTAAAATTATCATCCACAATTCCATGCACATTGAAAGCTTTAAGGAACCAACCGACAATTCCGTTATTTTTAACCTGAGTTTTAGCCCCTTTTAAGGCAAAGCAATAGCCCTTTTGACACTTTTCTAGAGCCAATTCAAAGTCAGTTTCAAAGTTTCCAACGCTCACATTATGCGGTAATTTCATCATTAATTTATTATTTTGAAAATAAAGTCTAGGCTTTGCATTAACAACAAGCTCCTTTCCACCCTTACAAGTTTCAAGATCATCACTTCCCGTACACACTTTTAATAAACCTTTTAAACGCAATTTTTCAAAATAAGACTCAATTGCCGATAATGAGAAATCTATACTTATATCTGTCTCAGATGATAAAAAAGGATTAGTTTTTTCTTCACTAAAATACGGGCACTCTTTATGACCTAGACTGACTTGAACTCCGCTTGCCATTCTTTGACTTTTATTAAGTTTAGCCAGAAGTTCTTCAAACGACACAGCTCCAGAAATATCACCTGAGTTCAAATCAACCGCTGGGATTTGCTTTAAGCCTTTCTCAATAGCTTTTGGTAATCGTTTGATACCTCGATTAGTAGCATCAGCTATCGGTTGTAATGCTTCACTCACAACAGGAGAAAGAAAACTCAAGAACTCTTTTTCTTTAGACAGACGATTTGCTAAAAAAGCAGTTAGCTTGGTAGTTAAAAAAGCTCCTCTATTTAAAAAACCATTATTCTGAGCCATTTGATCTAGAACTGAATTTATTTTTTTTTGTACTATAGGATGAAAAAACAAATCACTGTTCAGTAACTTAATCACTTTATCATTACTTGAAAGCTCTTTTTTTCTTAGCTCAAGAAGAGCTACTGACTGTTTTTCAAGACTGCACTTTTCTGGAACGTTCAATGCTGTAGTTATACGAATGAATACTCCTTTTAGTTGCTCCTTAAAAAAATCTTTTTCACACTGTGGTTGCAACTCCTGTATATGTTCGAAGGCCGTCATAATTTCATTTTTAAAATGCTTAAAAAAATCATTTCCAGCTTCAATGTTAACACTGATTCTACCTGGCCTTAAACTCGCTTTACCAGAAGTTTCCTGAATTTTTGCAAAACTTCCTATTCCTCCATTAGGATTAATATTGGCTTTAAATTTAAATTCGGAAGGAGTGTCGCCATTCACCGTCTCAATCACTAATGGTAAATTTTTAATAAGACTGTTCTTCTGTCCATGCAATTTGACTTCAGCAAGCCCTGTTAACTTTAATCTATTAACTACAACTGTAATTTGAATGTCTTCCTGAGAAACACAGTTATCTGTTGATTTAATTTCAAACTCTATATCCACAAGCTTAGTATTAGCTAAAATCACATCCCCTTTAGTTTTAGGACTTAACACAATATCCTCTGCCAAATTTGGACTAGCTACAGAGCTCTCTGAGAAAAAGGGCAACGGGATATCCTTAAACTCATTAATTCCTAAATCACCTTCTTCAAGTATCGCCTCTGTTAATTCTACTTTTAAGTTATTGATAGCCAGTTGGGTGATTTTACAGATAGCCTTCGGACTTAAATCTACTTTGAGTTCAGCTTCACAGCTCTTTTGACAATTTAAACACAATTGTCCTTCTGGTGAGCTCTGAGCAAAAGAGAACTGTGAGATAAGAATCGTAATAAAAAAAGAGATAAGCATTTATTCTCCTAAAACATTCTTATCTCTATCGACACATTAATGATTAATTTAATATAGCATCAAATCTCTATCTCAAAATGAGATATCTGATTATAAATCTCCTACACTGTATTCCCAGTATGCATTACCACGTTCAGGAAATTCAACCCCATCATAATTCTGACTTGTACGATCCTCTCTAATCTCTTGCTCATAACTTTCAATAAGTTGAGCACCAATAGAACCATTTACCCTAGGGCTATAAGATTTTCTTGATTTATGCGAACAAACAAATCTGGATTTGTCTTTACCTATGGCACATTGACCATAAGTTGCAAGAGATTGCCACTGAGAAAAGGAAAACTTTTTATTAACATTAGTCCTTGTAAAAACAGCGACACCTATTTCATAAACTTCAGTACCCCAACGAGTCACCATTTTCACCGTCGCCGTCTTTTGATCTTTTGACACTAAGGCTTTGGAACTCTGATAAACCACAGGATGAGAGAAGTTGGGATAACTTCCCATTTTTTGCCCAACGTAATTAGGAATTTGAAGTTGATCCGCTTTCACGATAGAAGCTAAGATTGAAAAAAGGGAGAGTACAAAAAAGAACGTCTTCATAATTACCTCTTAAATTTACAATTTGTATAAAAAACTGCACCGAAAGCAGACAGGACTAAGAATCCAATACTGTTCTCACTCAATTTATTAAAGAGGACTATACGTTAAGACACTTCTTTTTTCATCTGTAGAAATTTAGACATCAAAGCATTAAATGTCACAGGCCGTAAAAATCTTTTATTTCTAATTAGTTACCATTTTGTACTATTTAAAAAAAAATTAGTCTTAATAAAGATTTTTTAACTAAGGGGACTTAAGAAGAAGAAAGTTTCTACCAAATGAGCCCCCATAAAATAGATTTATATCTATTTTTTCAACTCTTTTCGATGGGCTTTAAAACCTCTTAAAGCTTCCTTGCAGGAATCAGAGAATTTAAAATCTTTTTTGTTTTTCTTTTTATAATCATGAAGACACTTAATAAAGCCCTGACCGACTTCCATATCTTTGCAACCCGCAGTCATAGCTTCACTGGCACACTGTGATTTAACCGCTTCTTTTTCCCCCTCTGCGACAGCAGAAAAGCTGTAGAAAGCTAAAATAGCTACGGTAAATAAAGCTCTTGCTAATTTCATATTTCCTCCTAAAAAATTTTATTACCTATGGAGCGACCTCAAAGATCACTCCAATTCTTTTAAATTCATTTACTTTAAAAAATCAGCTGTTATTTTAGTGCCAACAATAAAGTGTTGTTCAAATAATGAATCACCAGCTGCTGGTTTGGTGGTCAACTGAGTTACCATCATGTGATATCTAAAGTTCTCTTGGTGAATTGGTTTGTACTCTAAGCCTAATGTAACTCCATCATACTTTGTCGTTGTTGAAACACCAGCAGTCTCTGCTTTATATTGAGAAATTTCATACTTAAACTTTGGTTGAATTCCATCAAAATCATAACCAAAATCAGCAACAATCGAATTCCAATTATCTTTATTGTCTTTAACTGTTTGATTTTTTTGTTCAAAAATCAAATAATCAATCGATAAATAATAGGGTTTAGGTTCATACTTAATACCTATCGAAGTCACTCCAGTCATTTTTTTTGCATCATCAGTTAATGACTGTTTCTCATCATTTAAGTAACTCAATAACAAAGTCATTTCCTTATTTTCCAAAAACTGAGCTTTGTAGGTGAGTCCGTAGGTAAGTTTAGACTGTTCGGTTGTGTTTGTTTCTGACTGATTTAAAACCAACAAAGACATATCGTGCTGACCTAAATTATAAGAAAGCTTCCCTCCACTTACATAAATAAAGCTAGGAAGAATTTTACCATAAACCTGTGACTGTAAATAAATATCACTTGCAGGCGTATTCCCTTCAAAGCCTCCAATTTCTGATCCAAATTTACCTAATGTCATGGTTAACTCTGGTAAAAGTTTATGAGCAAGATAAGCATAATCAACATGGTTCGTAAAACCATCAGTTTTATTATTTGAGGTCATATTTGAAGATGTTCCATAGTCTTTATCGAACCTCCATCGTAAACGATAGCTCAGATCCTCATTCACTTTACCTTTAAAGTCTACACGCCCAGTCTTCATTTTTAAATTGGTTGCACTCACGTTACTTGCAGAAGCCGCTTTAGCTGCTGTATTGTATGATGACGAGTCCGACTCGTATCTAAAGTCAAAGTTGATGTTTCCTGCTCGAACCACAAAGGATGTGAGTAGTAAGGAAGGAATTAACCATGTTGTTGCTGCTTTCTTAAAAACCGTTTTATTGATTTGTTTTTTCATTTTTCCCCTCTAAAATTTTATAAATCAAATTCTAAGGGGGCTAAGATATATCTTGCAACTAAATTATTTATATAGCTTTAGCTGGAACTCTACTCATTACTTGTTTGACGGTATTTTCTAAAAGTTCTTTTTCCCACGGTTTATTCATAAAGAACTCTACCCCATAAGGGCGAAGTTGATTGGCAACCATAACATCAGCATGACCAGTGAGAACCATGACTGGAAAAACCCAGCCATGTTTTTTAATTTTTCGCAGCATCTCAAAACCATTCATTTTTGGCATCGCAAGATCTGTGATCATGAAATCAATCTTATTTTTTGAAAGTACTTCGATGGCCTCTTCACCATTTCCAGCAAATAAAAACTCACGACCGGGAGCCTCCAACTGCATAGATATCAGATCTCTGATATCTGGTTCGTCTTCAACTACCAAGATTATGTAGGACATAATTTAACCTCAATAATCCATCATCGGCTAAGATTAAAAAACCTTTATGAGCTTTCTACAAAAAATCCTATTCTCCATGCTGTCTAGATTTCATACAAAATATTCTTATTGGAATACCATCCAACTTAAAATGTTCCTTAATTTGATTTATCAAGAAACGTCGATAACTTGGCGTAACTCCATCTGGAAAGTTTGCAAATGCGATAAAAGACGGTGGCTTTTGTAAGGTCTGAGTAAGATAAAAGAACTTCACATTGCTGCTTCCGTAAACTGGAGCAGGAGCTTTCCTAATGGTTGTAAAAAAGAAATCATTTAATTCACTAGTGGTGACTCTAAAATCTAGTTTTGACTTCACAAGCTCAATCTCGTTTAGAAGATCCTCTAAACCACTTCGGTTCTGTGCTGACGTGAATACAACCCTAACGTCGGTGAAAAAGTGAAATTCTCTCTGGATTTTAGCTAAAAACTTTTCCTTATAATCACTTCCCTGTTTTTTTGCTAAATCCGCTTTGTTAGCTACTACAATGACTCCTCTATGATCGTCTAAAATTGAGTTTAAAATTTTAGCATCTTGCTCAGTTGGTCCCTCAACAGCATCTATCACTAAAAGGACAATTTGGGATTTCCTAATAGCCTCATGCGATTTAAAGGCACTGATGATTTCTACATCTTCCTCACGTTTAGAGGGCCTACGAAGACCAGCAGTGTCAACCAAGGTGAATAACTTATCTTTGTACTCAAACTGTGATTCTACAGCGTCAACGGTAGTCCCAGCAACTGGGCTTACAAGCATTCTTTGTAAACCCAGAATAGCATTACAAAGTGAACTCTTTCCTACATTGGGCTTTCCTACTATAGAAAAAGTAATTCCCTTTTCTTTAACTAATCCTTTTTCAGGAATTCTTTCAGTAATCCACTCTAGGATATCAGAAATCCCTTTACGTTGCTCAAAAGCACAACTAACTAGATCGACACCAAACTCATAAAAATCAGCTTTGGCTATCTCATCCTCCATCACTTTATCAACTTTATTAATTACGATCAAAAAATCTTTTCCAGACTTTTTAACAAGTCTCAATATATCTCGATCCTCAGGAACTAAACCTGTTCTTCCGTCCATCACCGCAATAATTAAATCTGTGGTGTCTAAAAACTCTGTGACCTGTTCTTTGATGAGTTTTGAAAATAAATCCTGCGATTCTGTAACTCCACCGGTATCAATCAGATCAAAAGTTTTTCCCCAAATCTCTACAGGTTCAATTACAATATCACGAGTCACTCCAGGTTGATTTTTGACAACAGACTTGCGTGTCTCAGTGATAATATTAAACAATGTCGACTTACCAACATTGGGTCTTCCAACAATAGCCACTTTTGGAATATCATTTATTTTTAGTTCGATTTTTTTCATGGAAATATCCCAATTCTTTCATAATATGAAGGTTTTTGTACCAGTTTTCACGACAAGTGACTTTTATATCTAGGAAGATTTTTTCTCCCATTATTTTTTCAATACCTTTTCTTGCTTCAGAACCTATTTTTTTTAAATTCTCGCCACCTTTTCCAATCACCATTCCTTTATGG
Source organism: Pseudobdellovibrionaceae bacterium (assembly GCA_013359135.1). Classification (GTDB taxonomy): domain Bacteria; phylum Bdellovibrionota; class Bdellovibrionia; order Bdellovibrionales; family Bdellovibrionaceae; genus UBA2316. The sequence goes on from JABWCN010000016.1 coordinate 58,729, forward strand.
TTTTCCTTAGCAACTAATATTTCTAATGAAACATGAGGTACTTTCTTGGAATGCTCATCAAACAAAATAGATCTAACTGCCATATTATAAGGAATTTCTTGGTGGCAAAACTCAAAGCATTTTTCCCTTACTATTTCACAAGCAAGTTGCCTTAATGTTTCTGTAGTAAAGATATCATCCTCATACAAAGGTCTTTCCGTTACGGGCAGTAAACTTATAGCATGATCTAAAATATCTTGTCGCGCTTCTTGATACTCAGTTTCTTTCATCGAAAGAGTAAAGTGTTTAGCACCCAAGTTATTCAACATTTCTTTTAAAATTAACACCCGATGAGCTTTATCACGTAAATCAGCTTTAGTAATGACAGCAAACCAAGGCTTTTTACTCTTAACAATCAAATTTAGAATCTCTTCCAGAGTCTCTTTTTTTTCCGTATCAACACTCAAAACAGCAACAAGCACATCACTTTCTCTGATGACTTCTAATGCTTCATACTCTAAAAATGCATTCAAACCTTCCTTTGCATGAATTAATCCAGGAGAATCAACAAAAATGATCTGTCCCTGAACCAACCCTTCTTGCTGGGTGTGTATACCATGAATTCTTCGTCTAGTCGTCTGAGGTTTAGGCGTCACTATGGATACTTTTTCTTGAACTAAAAAATTCATTAATGTAGATTTGCCTGCATTCGGTTCTCCTATCAATCCTACGAATCCAGCTCTAAAATTACTCATTCAGTCTCCTTTAAGGCTTTTTCTGCGGCCATCTGCTCTGCTTCTTTCTTTGTTTTTCCCTTGCCTATTCCTAAAACTTTATCACCAACAACTACCTGAGAAAAAAACTCTTTCTCGTGAGCAGGGCCAGCCTCTGAAATCAAATGATAGATAGGAGGTACTTTGTATTTTTTTTGAATCACTTCTTGTAATCTTGTTTTATAATCTTTAGCAAAATGTATTTTTTCATCAAGACTTGCTATTTCTTCTTTAAACTGAATGCTGATCATTTTTTTTACTTCACTATATCCTGCATCTATAAAAATAGCTCCACAGAGGGCCTCAAAAACAGAAGCTTGTAAACGAGGTTTTTTATCTCCTCCTGTTTGCAACTCCCCTTTACCAAGCATAAGATAACGCTCTAACTCAAGCTGACGAGCTATTTTAGCCAATACTTCTTCGTTAACAAGTGAGGCTCTCTTCTTTGAAAGTACTCCTTCGTCATCATCGGGAAACTCTACAAACAGAATCTCACTCAAAGCTAAGTCCAAAACAGCATCCCCAAGAAACTCTAGTTTTTCATTATGCTTAGTATAGTTTTTATTTTTTTTGGCATCTTTAACTTCTGAAGCAAAACTTTTATGAATTAAAGCCAAAGTCAAAAGTTCTTGCTTTTTAAAGTTATAACCTATTTTTTTTTCTAAATCCAAAAAATCTTTGATCATAGTAACTCACCAACCAAGAGTACATCTTGCTGAGCTTTTCGGACTTCAAGACCTTTAATTTTGACTGTAATTTCTTGCCCTACCCAAGAGTCCATAAACTCTTTAGCTTCAGGCACTTTCACAGTCCAATAATCAGCACTTAATCCTTGCTGATTTTTCATGACTAGAATTTTTTTTTCTTGATTAACTTGCCTCTGTGCAGCCGCTAATAATCTATTAAAACTCAATTCTCTTAAAATTTCTGCTCTTTTTTTACGAACTGCCATGGGCACTGCTTCTGCAATTAAGGCAGCCTTGGTACCATGCCTTTCAGAGTAGGGAAAAACATGAATCCTTTCCCATGGTGTTTTTTCTAATGCGGAAAGTGTATCTTGAAAACTCTCTTCTGTTTCAGTGGGAAAACCAACAATAACATCCATACCAACAAAAGAATGGGGTAATTCTTTTTTTATCTGCTCCAAAGACTCAACCACTTCTTTTTGCGAATAATTTCTCTTCATATCTTTCAAAACTTGCGAGTTCGCACTCTGAATACTCATATGAAAGTGTGGACACAATCGGGAATTTTTAAACAGAGAAAGCATTCTTGCTGTCACTTCTACAGGCTCAAGACTAGAAAGTCGAATACGAGGAATTTGTGTCTCTGACAATAAACTCTCTAATAGATCTTCGAGTCTACGACCTGATATCGGATCCTCGTAATCACCAATATGAACACCTGTAAGTACCACTTCATTCACACCAGCGCCATGTAGTTCTTTAATCTTAGCAACCAAACTTTTTGCTGATAGAGATCTAGACGTCCCTCTGGCATAGGGAATAATACAGTAGGAGCAAAAGCTGTTACAACCATCTTGAATTTTTAAAAAAGCTCTTGTGTGCTCTTTTTCCTGTCCTCCACCAAGTCCGAGATCCTCTTTCTTAAAAATATTACCTTTAATGACTTTATGAGGTAACTCTTTTTTGAAAAACTGATTTAAAATTTCTACCAGTTCATGTTTGTGAGAATTCGCCACCACTAAATCGACCGCTGGAATATTTTCAAAGTGCTTGGTATCAACTTGAGCCGCACAGCCTGTTACAACGATTGTCGATATAGGATCTTTTGCCTTTAACTTTCGAATCAGTTTCACTGCTTGCAAAGTCGCTTCCTGCGTGACAGCACAGGTGTTTAAAATATGAACTGGATAAACTTTTCCTGTCATAGCTGCATCTTTAGCAACAGCAGTCGAACTTAAATTGTGAGTTTCAGGATTGATCTTTTTTTGCATCAACCCCGTATCATAGGTATTCACCTTACATCCAAAAGTATGGTACTGAAAATTTAAATTTGAATCCATCCGCCACCTATTAGTTTTTTATCATCATAAATCACTGCGGCCTGTCCTGGAGTGATCGCCCTTTGTTTTTCTTTAAAATGAATTTTATATTCAGAGGCTCCCAATTTTATAATTTTTGCTAGAGCTCCTTTATGTTGATATCTAATTTTTACAGAATACTCTTTACTCTCGTCTAAGTTTGATAACAAATGAGTATTGATGATTTTCACTTCTTCCCCATACAAGTATTCCTCATCACCAACCCATACCGTATTATCAGAAGCATCTACTTTGATAACAAATAACTTTTCGTGGTGATTTAATCCTATCCCTTTACTTTGGCCATAAGTGTAGTGATGTATCCCTTGATGCTCACCCATAATTGTTCCCACAGGAAAACGTTTAATGAGACCTTTTTTCTGCGCTAAAATATTTTTTTCTACATGTTGTTCAATAAAATTATCATAACCCTGATTTCCAACAAAACAAATGCCTTGAGAATCTTTTTTCTTAGCCACTGTTAACTGCCATTTAGCTGCAAGCTCTCTGACTTGAGGTTTCTTGTAGGAGCCTACAGGAAACAACAGGTGAGGAACGATTTCTGGATTGATAGTAAAAAGAAAATAAGTTTGATCTTTCCAATCATCTTCAGAAGTTTGAATATAACTTTTTCCTTCGCTTTCAACAACCTGAGCATAGTGTCCAGTAGCAAGAAAAGAACAATCCAACTCCTTCATTTTCTGAATCAAATGATCAAATTTTAAATAAGTATTGCAGTTCACACAAGGTAATGGCGTTTGCCCCTCTAAATAACCTGCTAAAAAAGGATCAATTACTTTTTCTTTAAACTTGGACTCACAGTTAATAACATAGAATGGAATATCCAACTTATCAGCAACAGCCCTGGCATCATCAACATCTAAACTTGAACAACAAGTTCCATTTCCTTCTTCAATGTCACAGCTAGAGTAATCCCACACTTGCATTGTGGCACCTATTACCTCATATCCTTGTTCCTTCAATAAGGCTGCTGCCACAGAGCTATCAACACCACCACTCATGGCAACTAGCACGCGTTTGTTTTTAATTAAAATATTTTTGTCCATGCTTGATTTCTCTTAATCTTTTTACAATTTTTTCTAACGTCTCTACAAATAAATCTAACTGTTGTTTTTCTGTACCCCAACCAAGAGAAACTCTTAAGCTTGATTGCGCTTGATCCCTAGTAAAGCCCATACTCAAAAGCACAGGACTTGGCTCTGGGTTTCCAGAGCTACAAGCAGCTCCTGTCGAAACAGGGAATCCTTCTAAATCCAAATTCATAAGTAAGGTTTCTCCGTCAACTCCATCAATCATCATATGAGAAGTATTAGCTAATCTCGGAGCTTTTGCTCCAGTAATTCTGACATCACTAATTCGTTGCAAAACTTGTTTTTCGAAGTCGTCACGAAGTAGCTGCATGGTTAAAATTTTATTTTTTTCTTTCGCCATCAACTCTAACATGTATCCCATACTAGCTATCCCAAAGGTATTTTCCGTTCCACTTCTACGATACCGTTCTTGAGCACCACCATGAATCAACTGAGTGTATGGCAAATTTTTTTTAATATACAAAAATCCAATACCTTTGAGAGCATAAAATTTATGACCTGAAAAAGTAGCATAGTCTACATTCATGGAAGTAAAATCAAACTCAGCTTTACCCATAAGCTGAGTCCCATCACAATGAAATAAAGCTCCTTTTTGATGAGCTAACTGACAAAGCTTTGCAATGGGAAAAACATTCCCTGTTTCATTATTAGCTCCCATAACACTAACTAAAAGTACTTTTTCACTTAAATGTTGCTCATAAAAGTCTAGACTCAGCTCTCCGTCTTGATTCACTGGAATCCAGTGAACCTTTAAACCTTTATTCTCTAGCCACTGGTAAGTTTTAAGAACACTAGGATGTTCAACTGTAGAGCACATGAACTCACACTTTTCAGTTCGGTGTTGCATGGGTTCCAGCAAAATTTTCTCAGCTAAACCTTTAATCACCGTGTTATTTCCCTCACTTGCCCCTGAATTAAAAACAATTTCCAAAGGAGACACCTGTAAATACTCAGCTATTTGTTTTCTTGCTTCTCTGAGAATATTCTTAGGGGCTCGCCCAGTTTGATGAATAGAACTAGGATTTCCCCATGATTTCATCCACTTAGGAACTTCTTCATAAAGAGTTTCCCATATAGGAGTAGTGGCATTATGGTCAAGATAGGCTTTTACATTCATAGAAGGGAGAGTCATACCACAGCTTTAAGGTCTTGGAAAGGTTTTGACCATCCTCCATTGACTTTGAACATATTTTTTACAGGACCTTGGTCATTTCTTTTTAACTTCACCGTGATTACTCCAAAGGTAACTTATGTTTTTCAAATAAATTCCGAGATAAGAAAAAGATATGCGTAATCAAAAATGGTTTTTAGAATTTGCTAAGCTACTAAGTCACTTTGAGGAAGACTACAAGAAAAGTCAAAGTGAGCTATCACCTATTGCTTACGCCCTCAAAAAGGGCTACATCCCTGAAAAAAAATACCTTGAGTGGGCACAAAAAAATTACAATTTACCATGCGTCGATGACAAATACTTCAAATCTCAACTTCCCCCAGCTCATGAGTGGAAAAACTGGAAGAGTGAGTTTCATTGGGGACCAGAAATTATCCCGCTCAGTCTATGGGATGGCCACATTATCGTGGCTTGTTTAGAGGTTCCATTTAATTTTCCAGCATCCCTCTACCCTATTTTTGTTCTAGCTGAATTTAAAAATATTGAAAAAACGTATCAGTTCTATATCAACTCTGAAAAGGGATCCTTCCAAGCTAAAGAAAAAATGAAGGAAGCCATGAGCTTCAAAAAATCAATAGAACATCTGGAGCTCCCTGCAGCACTTGAACTGCAGGATGATCAAGCGACTCTATCACCTCCTAAATTGAAGTTAAGTGAGGAAGATGAGGATTCTGGGAACTTAAATGCACCCGATGACCATTCTACAAAAGAAGCCTCTGAAGAAACTTTATCTAATAAAACCAGTACCGATCACGATATTTCTAACAATACTTTATATCTTCCTGAAAATGTAAGACAGGATTTAAAAAAAGGAATGCCTTTTTTAGTTTCATTAAAAAAAGCTGATACCGACAAATTTGAATCTTTCACTCAAGATCTATTTTCAAAAAATAAAAATCTCTATAGCAAGATGATTCTATTTGCCAATGACCCTAATGATAACTTCACAGTTCCTGTGTCTTGGACCGACTCAATCATTCCTAGAAATAAAAATATAGAGAGTATTCTATTAGATTCTCCAAGTATTTTCAAAATCGTGAATTCGACCATAAAGTCTTATCATGGTTATGTGGTTTTAAATGAAGTAAATGAGAAGTTCTTTGATTTCTGGAACGCCAATGAAGTTCCAGCAAATATTACTATGTGTCCTATTATTTTAAAAAATAAAGTCATCGGTTTTTTAATGGGACTTGGTGAGCCTAGCTCCTACAACTGGGGAACTTTAAAAAATATGGAACGCATTACCCAAGAAATTACTGATCATTTTGCACTTTATTTCCAAGAAGGACAGAACAAATCAGCCTAAGTTCGCAGCTCTTTAATGACATAACTACGATGATTCTCGTTAGAAACAATGATTTCAACAATCACCTGGGTCCAAGACAACGGAAGTAATTCGAGATCTATTTTATCCACCCACTCTATGACCACAAAAGCATTTGTATCCTCATCGTCGAAAAGATCCCAAAAACCAGAAGAATCAATATCTTCATTGGATTTGAGTCGATATAAATCGACATGATAAACTTTAATTCCCAAAGGCAGATCATAGCGATTAATTAAAGAAAATGTTGGCGAATGACTTAATTCAAAACCAAATTCATTAAACAAAGTCTTTACTAAGGTAGTTTTTCCAAAGCCTAGATCTCCAATCAAACCCAGGATTTTCTTTCCCCCAACATGCGGCTTTAAATAAGCAATGACTTCTTGCAAAGAATTCAGTATGACTTTATCCATAATTTGCAACAACATAACTTATTTTTTTAGACTAAGGAAGCTCTCTTTATGGATATCCTCCTTGAAAATGAAGATTTTATCATCATCAATAAGCCTCACTCTGTTTCCTGCCATAACGACACAAACAGTATTGAAAATCTTTTTCAAAAAAGAGATGGCAAAAAAGTTCATTTCGTAAATCGTCTAGACAAAGAAACCAGTGGGCTAATGATGCTCACCTACAAAGGACAAAGACAAGAGGACTTAACTCAAGCTCTGAAAATGGGATTAAAAAAGTATATAGCAGTATTAAGAGGGACACTTCCTTTAACGGAGAAAAATTCACCCATCACTTGGAACTCTCCGCTCACGGACAAAGCTGAAAGTCGTCTAAACCCACAAGGTAAAACGCAAGAAAGAATTCCAGCTCTAACGACAGTAAGAATTCTTAAAAACTCTTCCTATTTTTCTATGGCAGAATGCCTGATCGAAACCGGACGTCAACACCAAATCAGAAAACATGCGGCCATCGCTGGTCATAGCATTCTTTGCGATCCAAGATATGGAAATCCTAAAGATAATGAAAGAATACAAAAAATTTATGGCCTTAATAGACTTGCTTTACATGCTTGGAAATTAGAATTTACCTGGAAAAATCAGATTTACCAGCCAGAGGCTTTCTTACCAAAAGAATTTGAATATCTCTTTGCACACTGACTTCGTCTTATCTCTGTTTCTCTGAATCTATCGACTTCAACGGCTAATTGTTTTAGTTCTTCTTTAATATAACTATTCCGCCTATAGACTTCTTTGTGAACTGAGTTCTCTGGACCTGAAAGCTGATCAAACAAATATCTGATAGCTCCATAAATCTTTTTTGAAACTTTCTTGCTGTAAACAATTAATATTTGTTCTTGATTTGCCTCTCCGGCCTCGGAATAATTCATACTTGAGCCAACGGTAGAAATAAACATTTGAAATAACAATAAAACCTTATGATGGAGTTTAACCTGCCAGGGATAATCTTGCCCATTGTAATTGACCTTGCCCTGAATCTGCCTTCGATCTGTAACTCTTATTCCTGATCGCCAATTATCCCATTCTTCAGGAGTTAAAAGCGCTTTAATTTGATTCAACTTTGAGTTCGAGTTATCCTCGACATAAACTTTCACTAATTTAGGATTATCAACAACAATTTGAGGGTCTGCACTTGAGTTAGAGTTATGCTTTTTGAAAGGATCCTCTGGATCAAACTCAATCACTTTGTATCCAGACAAAGCCAGGAGGTTGCTGAACTCTCTGGTAGCAAATTGATTGTCACCAATCAAGTTAAACAAATTCATAGCGTTCAAACCTTTTTCCTTACGTTCTTTAACCACTTTAAATAAAGATGAAAATAACTCCTCGAGATTACTTTTAGAAGAGAATGAGAAAAAAGCTCCAGCATATTGATCTGTACCACTTTGAAAAAGTTTTGAAAAAATATCGTTCCCGATATTACCGTGACCACCATTAGGAGAAAAGGCCATCAAAACCACATCTCTATCTTTTCTATTGTTCTCATCCATAAAACTTTCAGAAAAAAGCTGGTAGGCACCGCTGATTGGAAACTCAGATTGTCCTCTGAGTTTTTTAACTACGTTTTTTTTAATTTCAGAAAGTGCAATCACTGCTGGAATATCGCCCACCATAAGTACCATATTATTAAAGTTTGGCACAGCCTCTTTGGGTCTCAGATCCACAGGAACCTCTTTTAAATCTCCTTCCTTAGCGCTACAAGACTGCGTTGCATTTCCTGAACTAAATAAAGTTTTAGAAACTCTTTGAGGTGACCTTAATACTAAAATTTTTTGATGATTAAGCCCTACAGAATTTACTTTTTCTATCTGTAAACCTGCTTCTAACATTAAATCAATGGCTTTTTTGGATGCAGGTTTTGTGTTATACACTTTCAAATCAATTCCACCGATAATCTTTACTCCTCTTGCTTGAGCTTGAATCAAAGCCTCTGCTAGTTCTGTAATATCGAAATCGTAAAAATTAAAATAAATTGATTCTCCTTTTCTTGCGTCACTAACAAAATCAATCATTATTTTTTTATGATCATCCCCCTCTATAAGAGGAGAACTCTTTACTAATGGATCAGAGTAGTAAGGATGATTTACAAAAAGTTCCATTTTTCGAAACCCAGATTTTTCCTTAGATTTTCGTTGAACTTCATTTACAGTGAGTGGCTGCGTGTAACTTTCCTCAGCTATCACTTTAGTAATTTCTTCAGCGGGAATAATTTTCTCTAATAAATCTCCTACCGACTGGTCTCTTGAATGACTTTGAAAAGAAGATACTGGCATTAATAAAGCCTTTAATTGGTCTGAATGCTCACCCATTTGAGTTAAAACATAAACCAATTTAGACTCGCTAAGTACAAAACCAGTCTTTAATGGTTGGTTCATGCTTTTAGCTTTAGTAATGAAATAATCATTTAAACTTTTGTATAGCTTTTCATCCAACATAATATCAAGAGCAAGTTCAAGAACTTGCTCTAAATGATCTGCACTTACATCGATAGTAAGCCTTTGACCTGCTAGAAGCTGACAAGGAGAGACTGTCAAAAAAAACGTCACCATTACAAATAATGACATCACTTTCACACACCTAAACCATATTCTAACAATTGAATTCATAAAGTATTATTAGAGCAAGTCCAAAGCCAAGTGAATCCCTAATCAATCGACTGCTCGTTCTATTAACTGAATTTAGAGATATTTAAAATCAATGTTTTTTCAGAGCAACTGCAATCTTATTATCTAAAATATCCATAAGCTCTTTATTAAGGCTATACAGATCAGTTTGTAAGAATAAACTTTCAAAATAAACCTGCTGCTGAATCTCGTTAAACGTTTTTTCAATAGTCTGATAAAATAAAGCATTCATTTCTTTTGGTAATTTACTGATCCATTTATTCCATAGGTGAGCGCGAATTTGATTAAATCTGTGATAAATCACCCCCGATTTAGGATTGAAAGTTCTCCATTTGGGATCAGTTGGATTTATAGAAAAATCACGCATACTTAACTCGATCGGTTCATTATTTTTTAAAGATTGACTTAATTTTTGAGAAACATCTTGTGGCAAGACATTTATGAGTTGCTCATGCAAGCTCTTAAAAATTTTCGGATTTCTGTGATTAAGAATTGAAACTAAATCACAAAGTAATTCAGCAAAAATAGCGTGATTTTCTGTTGCCATAAATGTTCTTTCTGGATCATCTTTATAGCGCTGCAAATACTCAACAAGGGATGTTTTTTTGTTAGGACTCGTAAAGTTTCTAGCAACAAACAAATGATTTACTTCATGCTCAATAAGTGCTTGAAATTCTTTAGGTGGTAAATTGAATGAGTGTTTTTGTATGGAAATTAAAGATTCTGATAGATGAGCTTCGCCACCGGCAAACCTATTATCAGAAACAATTTCAAATCTAATATTTCTGATAGGTTCCTCATTTTGATGAACTTGATTAACATTTTTAACTGCGTCTACAATCAGTTGTTTGTGTTTTGAGTTAATAGGACCATAAAATTGAATGGAGTTTATTTCATAGTGCTTTAAACAGCTTAAATTTGCACCAAAGCTTGATAAAGACAAAATAATTAAAGGTATTAAAACTAATAACTTCATGATCGTTAAAGATTGTATATGCAAAAAAGCTTACTCATGAAATACGATTATAAAGCTATGAATGCTCATTAGTGTCAATTTCTTAAACACAATGAACTAATTTGTCACAGGTTAAAACCTGATTATTACGGAGAGCCCTGGCGATCTCAAAAAAACATGTGGCCAGTATTGCTAAAGTAAAAATACACGAAATCAGCTTTGCTATAAGCAACAGAATTGCTTTGAGGCCACATTGAAAAACTGATATGTTTTTTAAAAACATCAGTAAAAATTATAAAGTTAATTTCTATCAATCGAATCAGATATTTAAGCAAGATACTTTAAATATTTTGGTTGAGGTTTCAACCAAATCTGTTTTTCACTATTTCTATGGTCGAATAATAAAAATAGGTTTTGTTTAGTTATTCCAAACGATTAGATCACTTATTGAAGTTTTAAAAACTGCTGGCACTGCATTTGTAACATGGAACTTTGTCAATGTGGCGGGAATCGCAATGATAAGTTCAAATATCAAATACAAAGTGCTTGTTGTTGATGATGAGGAAATCGTTATCACCTGAATGCAAATGTTATACATGACTCATAAAACTTCGTCATTGAGGAAAAATAACTGTAAAATTAGCTTCACCCACAAGGTGAAAAGGACAAACCGAGCAATCCCTTGCTGGAATTCTTTAACGTGAGTATTTTTACTTCTTCTTTATCTGCAGATTCAGATAATAAGAGGATCATCTTATTTCAACATGTACAATGAATGAAAGATCGCTCGTTAAAGGAACTTGTAAAGGATTCCTAAGTAATTGTGAAAAAGAATACATATTGCTGCCCAAAGTCCTCTTCCAAAATCCAATATATTTTAGATTAGTTTCAAACATTACTGTCTCGGGAGTTTCTATAGATAGTGAGCAAGCCAGATCCTTAACCGGAATGACGATGGCAGATTTTAATGGCGCGAGACTGATATACCTTATTTGTTGATTACACATTGTGTGTTTAACGGTTCCCCAAGAATCGAATAATTTTTGAGTACAAATAAAGCTTTCTAAAAAAAGATCACGGCTTTCAGCGGTGATTTTATCTCCACAATATTTTTTAAGATTTTCAGATCTCTTATCCACTTTTTCTATATCGATATGGATATTTTTTGAAGTTAGACCCTGTTGATATTTTTCTAACTTGTCTAGACATTGTGCTCGATCTATATTATCTGGAGTGGTTTTAGAAGCAACACCAACTAATCCATTATTTATAATATATGTAGGACTGTAGACGTTATACATATCTGCCAATGCTGCTGGAACATTAAAAAGAAATACAAGAGCCATATAAAATTTTAGCTTCAACATATACACCACCTTTTTAGATACTTGGTCAATACCATGCAAAAGCAGAACCGCCCGTTTTTTACTCCAGAATTGTCTAAATATATTTCATCTTCACAAAAAGGTTAGTAAAATCAGGGGCACTGAAGTGACAATTTAAGTACAAATATATTACCTCTCCGTAATAATCAGGGGTGTGGCCATTTGAAGTAAAATTGATCAGTGTTTATAGATAGATGGTTTAGATATCCACATCTTTGAAGGATCTTTCTCATAAAGCTTGTTTCATTGGAGTAACCATAGCCCATTCTTTTAAGCACTTTAATTTTGTTGTTTAATCCTTCGGACACCGTTGTGGTTAATCTAGAAGTTATATAAGCTTCAATATTTTTACGATACTTCCTAATGGTCTTAGATAGCTCAAGAAAGGCTTTAAGCTTTGACTCTCTGACAACTAAATACCAAGTTTGAAGTGCCTTACGAAAGCCAGTTATAGTTTTTTTATCTAAGAGTTTATGAAAATACTCCACTAACAGCATTCCCGTGTGAATGTTTTGATTTACAGTTCTTAATTTATCTAGGAGTTTTAGTTCTGATTTAGACAGATTTTTTTCTTTTGATATCAATATAAACCTACGATGAGGTTCTAGCATATTTTGATTAAACTCATCTTTAGTTTTTTGAGCTAATTTAAACTCTTGCCTTCGAACTTTGTCAAAAGCACTGTTAATGGCTTGAACTAAGTGGAATCTATCTACACAGACTTGGGCATTAGGACATTTTGCTTTAATGGTCATAATAAAAGGATCATGCATGTCTACAGCAAATCTTTCCACGGCTAAGAGTTGTCCTGGAGATAAAACACTCATAGCTATAGCAAGGGAAGAGGCTGATCTGCCAGGACCGTTGAATAAGACCTTACCTTCTGTGGGGCAAACAAGATTAGTGATAAACTTTGGTTCCCATCTTTTTTGAAAAATACTTGTTCTTTTTTTAGGGTGTATAGTTTTAAAGTGAACCTCATCGGCGCTTAGATAAGAAATATCAATATTTTTAGGAAGAGATAAGTACTTCATCATGACTTCCATACGATGTTGATCTAAATCCCAGAGGGTTTTAGAGTTAGCATGTAAAAGCCTTGCTGTGGCTTCACAGGTAATCTCCTCCATGAGACGGCCTGCGTGTTCAGCAAAGGCGCAGGTCATCGATCTAAACTGCGGGTGAATCCAATCTGTAGGGGCTAGGATGACTTTATGGCAATCATCACAATGGGCTCGAAGCTGGTAATACTTTAGAGTTACTTGTGAGTAGATGCCTAAAGGAACAGCTTTGAGTTCTTTAAATATCCACTCATGGGTGTTAGAGAGTTGCAAGCCACACTGATTACAGTAACAATGCTTTTTGTTCTGTCTAGCGGTGATGACAGCTCTTAAATCTTTTTTAAAAAGTTTAATGTCTTCAATAATTATATCTTGAATGCCTAAAAACTGACTGATAACGTATTTGAGGTCCATCCTTGGCTCCTTAGTTCATTTTTTGTCGTAAAAAAATTAAACAATAGGATTGCCAAAAGGTGGACTTTTTTCTTTTTTATCTTAATAACACTTATCAAAATAACAATTATTGCTGCAATCACCCCTGATTATTACGGAGAGCCCAGGTTAAAGTTTTGCTGTCAATCCATAAAATTTAGCAAGCAATCTTCATGATCGCGATCGAAGTTTTTTTAATGAAGATCTTTCTGTTTCTTAAGATAAATGTTATCAAGCAATAAGACGAGTTTTAATAAAAGATTTTGACAAAAAAATTAGCGAAAACACAACTATAATCTGAATGATTTAATATTGAAAGAAAGAAAGAACGGAGGCTTTTGATTGAAACTATCAAAACAACCTCATTCTCAAAGTTCTGTGGGATCTATTAAAGTTGGCGGAGAATTTTCGAAAGATCCTTATTATTTTCATAGTTATTATAAGACTCAAATGGTTCTTTTTATCTGTATTGATTTAATCCTAGTTTGGTTCAACTGGGGAACGAGCGATAGTCCTTTTTATTTATGGCACTTGGCTCTTCTCCCAATAGCCATATACTTGGGAGGTATATCAGCTATTTTTATGCACAATGCTTCTCATAGAAGTTTTCGACCACTTTGGTTAAATAGACTAATGGGTGAAATCACTGGAGTTCATTAGTTGTATGGGTTTCTGGGCTGGAAGACAGCGCATATGATTCATCATCGATTTCCTGATGACCCAAAGACTTGATCCTCATCCACCTAGTAACTATTCATACTGGCAATTCGCTAAAAACATGCAGAAATCTTTACGAAACTGTATTACAAATTTTTATATACTTGAGTGGGGTGAAGATAATAAATTTAAAAAAATCTGGGCGCAGAAAGATTTTTTTGCTCTTGTATCTATTTTTGCTAAATTGATCTTTTGGTATCTTTTATTGGAAAAAGTCTTTTTCTTTACCCTCTATATAGATTAATTCGATAACAAAGTAGAGACTAAATCTGTTTAAAACGATTAGTCCTGAATGAGATCTATTGAAATTTTTATAGTCAAAAACGAGGGCACTATCAAAAAATGTTTTTTCCTATATAGTGCCATTTTTTATAAAGTTCCTTAGGAGGATAAAATGAGGTTATTAAGTTATATTAGCGCTCTAATCTGTTTAACATTTGTTGTTAACGCAAACGAAGTTGTAACGTCTTGCCAGTGGTTTAGTTCTGATATCACAAGACAAGCCTGTTTCAAGGCCACAAATGCTGATGTAGTGAATAACTGCAAATGGTTCAACTCAGATGAAACAAGACAAGCTTGCTTCAAGGCCACAAATGCTGATGTAGTG
>JABWCN010000017.1 GCA_013359135.1 Pseudobdellovibrionaceae bacterium
CGATCCTGTTTGTTTGTTGCTAAACAAAAGGGTAACTGAGTTATCCACATCTTTTCATCCCTAGATGTGTCAGATCAAGTCGTAGCTTCTACAGATAATCTCTACTAAAAAGGAGTTGAAATAGTTTTCAACTCCTTTTTTAATTCCAAACAAATTGATTCATATTTTTTAGCCACTGAATAGCCGCCAAGTCGGCGGCAGAAATAAATCCTTCTTTTACTCCATGTTGAGCAAATTGGTAAAAACCATCAAAATAACCATTACCATTTAAAAAACCAATAGGTTTGTCATGGATCTTAAGCTGCTTCCAAGTGATAATTTCACAAATTTCATCTAGAGTTCCAAAACCACCAGGAAGAGCTATGAAAGAATCTGCTCTGTCAGCCATAATTTGCTTACGTTCATGCATTGTGTTTACAATAATTAGTTCCGTGCAACCTTGATAAGCCACTTCTAATTTTACTAACTTCTCTGGTATAACTCCTACAACAGGTAATCCAGCTGCAACTACTTTTTTAGCTACGTACCCCATAACCCCGGTAGATCCGCCACCATAAACTAATTGTAACTGATTTCGAATAATCCACTCACAAAACTCATCAGCAACAATTTCATATTCTTTTTTCTCAAGCCTAGCTCCACAGAATAAAGTAACAGATTTCATATCAGTAGCCTCTCAACTTCAATAACCTCTGGTAAGTTCAATCTTTGCTCTTTAGTCATTGCACTCAAATCTAACTTATAACTATTCAAAGCAATCCCATGCTGTTGTATGTGTTTCGAACCATACAGAGTATCACCGTGTATTGGAAAACCTCTGTAGCTCAATTCAAGACGAAGTTGGTGTGGTTTACCTGTAACTGGAAATAATAGCCAATGAATTTGTTCATCACTTAGTCGTTCAACCTGCGCTTCGGTAATTGCTAAAGCACCATTTGGACTCATAAATGACCGTTTTTTTCCCCTTAGAATTTTTGATTCCCAAGTAAAACTATTGCCAATATCTATAGGAATCAAAGTTTTTAAATTTGCTACCTGGGAAGGCCAATGAGAGAAGCTCTGTTTACTGGTGATAGCCTCATAGCTCTTACGTACTTGATTAGTTTCAAACCATTTCTGTGCTTGTATGTGAGCCTTCTCTTTTTTTGCAAAGCATACAATTCCTGAAACTTCATAGTCTAATCTATGCACTGGAAAAATTTGTTTTTTTAAGTAATTTTGAATCTCTAAGCCCAAAACTCTACGCGAGTCTTTCATTCTTGGAGGTACAGTTAAAACTTCTGAAGGTTTATCTACAAAAATAAAGTTTTCATCTTCAAAAATAATTTTCATTTTTTATTAATTCCTATAAGAAAAATTTCTTTACTTATTTTCCTGGTGGAATCTGGTTTTAACGCTTCAACCTGGGTAAACTTTTTTTTCATTTCACTGACAAGAACTTTGTAGTCATCACTATGAAAAAACTTACATACAAAATGTCCTTTTGGGGATAAAAACAAATCTGAAACCTCAAGAGCTTTTAAGCATAAATCTAATGATCTAGCTTGATCAGTAAACTTGATTCCTGTTGTTTTTGGAGCCATATCAGATAACACAATATCAATTTTATCAATCTCACTTTCATTTTTTATTTGGTTCCAATCCACTTCAAAAATGTCTTGTTGATAAAAAATGTATTTTGGGTTTTTGAATGTGACAGGATTCAAATCAATTCCTATAATTTTCCCACGGTCTCCTAATTTACTTAAACAGTACTGAGACCAAGAACCCGGACTTGCCCCCAAATCAACGATAATATGATCTTTTTTTATCAAATTAAACTTTTTATCTATTTCCTCAAGCTTATAAATTGATCTTGCAACAAAATTCTCTTTTTTAGCTTTTTTAAAATAATGATCTCTAGGATTGTAATTCATTTCCCAGCCTTTAACTAAATTTCTTCAAAAAGTCCATATTTATAAATCATACGGGTAAATCTGACTCGGAAACATTCATTGAAATAGATTTTAAAACCAATTTTACAATCCCCCATAAGTTTGCTAGAATCCTAGGATATCTTTATAGAGTATAGGTGAAATCATGGAAATTATATGGATCATGGGATTTTTCTTTATTTTTGTTACTTTCATTTTCTTTGTTATTGCCTTCTTTTTTCCAGAATGGCTTGGAATCACTGGATCCAAGGCAAAAGAAGTCATGCGCTCCCACCAAGAAGAAAATACAAAAGAATCTAAAAGTATTGATAAAATAAACTAGACTAACCTACTTTTTCTTAAACAGAACTGTAACCATGTCTTTTAAATCCATAGTGAAAATACTATCATTTTTTTTATTTTTTTTCATCATCATTTCTACTAAGCTCAATTCTCTTCTCGCCGAAATGAAGGTTGTATCCATAGCAAGAGCTTTATCAAAAGATTTTTTTGAATTTAACAGATCATTTTTAGCTTTAAAGTAAAGCCCCATAACGTAAGGGTAAAGTGCATCATATCTTTCATCAGGAGAAATCTGCATTAAATCCATTTCTACTTCTTTTAAAGTCTCTTTATTTTTCTTAGGTAAAGCGGTACCTAATTTAGCCCAAGCTAAATAGATATTAAATTGAAAAATATTGGTATTTAATTTAGCAGCTTCCTTCAACTTTTCAAGCGCAGGTTGATATAAATTCATCAACAACTCTTTCCTGGCTTCATCAACTAATTGAGTTGCTTTCACCTTATTCGCAGCTTCATCCTCTTCAGCTTCTTTTTCCATTTTCTGTTTAGCTTCAGTACTTAATGTCTGAATTGCTTTTTCAATAATTAACCTTGCATCTTCCCATACTTTTATTAATTTTGGATTCTCACTTGTTGGTCTAGGACCAATTATGTTTACGATCTCAGCTTTGGCAGATTCTTTGTTGTTAAACTTTGCAAGACCATAGGTCTGTAATATCTCAAAAGCAGTCATTGTTTTAATTTGCGCTAAAACTCCATTAATAAAATCCAAATTTTCATTCTCATTAACAAAATGAATTTCTTTAGAGAAACAGATCAACCCTTTAGTATGCAAAAAGTGTAGTGCTTTGTAGAGTGCCGTTTGGTTGTAATCTGGCACTTTAAGAAGAGTATTTAATGATGTTTTATTATTAAGTCGCCCTGGAAACCCTGATAGGCTTTTAATTAAACTCATTTTCATTGCAGGATGATCTAATTTAAAACTTGGCGTTGGAATAATTAAATGCCCCATCCACATGGCATACAAATTTTTTAACCAAGAAATAGGAATTTTAGACGCTATCCAATCATGCATATACAAAAGTAACTGTTCAGAATCAATTGATGGCTGAGTAAGCTCAACTTCGCTTGAAGCAAAGTTTATCTTCACTTTTTTGTCAGAAATTGTTTTAGCAAGTCTGACGTTCATTTGCTCCATCATTGTCATTTCAAGTGCATGTGGACTCATTAGGTTTGAAGATATCAACCTTTGCCCCAAACGCTGATTATTTTTGGACTGCAAAGCTTTTTGAATATCATCTGTAGAAACAAAACCACTCTGAATAAGCATTTCACCAATGTAAGTTGTCTTGTCTTCAATATCCACCCCAAGAATACATCCATTTGAAAATGTAATCCCAGATACATTTGTCTCGTTAAAGTAGATATTTAAATACCCAGAACTTTTAGTTTCAGCGAGAAGGCTGTAGATAAAAGGTAGATCATATCCAGAAATTTCATCAACGGAATCAATAATTTTACGTTTTTCTCTTGTCGTAAGATTCTCTTTAGAAAAAATGTGATACAACGACTTTAGTGGATTCTCTTTAGGCTCAACAGCTGACTTCACTAAACTTAGAACTTGCTCTAAATCAAAAGGCTTTTTTAAAAAAGCCGTGGCCTGAGTCTTTTTTAATAAATCTTGAATAGTCGACTTATCAGTATAAATTCCTGACATCAAAATGACTTTAAATTTTTTATCTGGCTGATCTCGTTTGACTTTAATAACAAACTCATCACCAGACATTCCTGGTAAAAGACAATCAACAAATAAATACTCTATAGGCTGTGAATTTAAAACCTGATTAGCTTCTTCAGTACCAGCTGTTGCTAAAGCGTTGATGCCTTTTTTTTCAAAAGCATCTAGCATTGACTTTCTAAGAGATTGATCATCTTCGATGATTAAGACTTTAGCATTTTCCACAATTCATCTATCGGAACAAATGAAAAAATATTTAGCTAATAGCTAATTATCCCAAGGGACTAGACCAAAAACCAGTTTCCAAATCAAACGTATTATTTTTTTATAAACTTAAAGTACTTAGATTCGATTACATCCATCTCCATCTCTGCTCCTGAGTCATCAGTAACTTTAGCTGGGGAATTTAATCCATTTTGGGAATACTCATGTCCTAAACGGAAAAGGATGTTTTTTTCTGTTCCGTTTTCCTCATTATAATAAGGAACAAAAAAAGAGGAAACAATTGCATTTGTTGGTAAAAAGCCGTCAACCATATTAATTTGATCGACTATAATTTTAGGGCAATTTACAAAATTAATTTGAGAGTTTTTACTTGAGCTTAACCACTTAATCCATTCTCTAATACCACAAGAATTGATACTTTTTAAGTTCTTCAAATCTATTTCTATATTCCCTGTATCACTAAGCTTTAAAATATTAAAATCAACGTCTTCATCTATAATACCAGACATTGCAATTTTTTCTGTAGCATTAGAATTTTCTTTTTTAAACTCAAATTTAGCCATAACAATCCTTTTTTATTTAATAAACTTTATTTTTAACCACAAAAAAAGTCACATCATCAACCAAACTACTACCTTTTCTATATTCATTCATAATTTTAGCAAACTTTTTAATAAATTCATCAGAATTTGTCTTCATATTAAAACATTCTATGATGGTTTTAATAAACTCTCTTTCGCCCCAAGGTTGACCAGAAGGATCAACAACATCAGGAACTCCATCAGTATAAAAATAAATCAAATCATCATTTTCAAACCTAACTGTTGTCTCTTGATACAAACTGTCTCTACTTTGCCCTAACCGAGGACTATTAACATCATTTAATGGAATTAAATCTTTCTTTTTAATTGATTTTGTTGAATTTTTTATCAAGTATGGAGCTTCATGTGAAGCATTAGCGTATGTAAAATCACTTGTTATCGTATCATAACAACCAATAAAAAAAGTCATCATTAAACGGCCTCTAGAAACTTCATATATGCAGTGATTTAAATATTCTAGAGCCTTAGCAGGACCTACATTAAGGGATTCAATAATTACAGCTGCTGACTTGGCAGCGCTAGTTATCAATGCAGAGGGCGCTCCATGCCCAGTAGCATCTCCAATCCAAAAAAATAACTTTGTTCCAACCTGACAATAATGCCACCAATCTCCACCACATTCACTAGCTGGTTCATAAAATCCAGAAATTTCAATATTATCATATTTTTTTCTAGCCTCTGGAAACAGTGTCTCTTGAACTGTTTTTGCTGTTTGCAACTCATTTTCCATTCTAGCTTTCTCTGCAGTTTGTTTTAGTAAACGCAAAATTTCCTCTGACATTCGATTGAAATTGTCAGCAAGCACTCCAACTTCATCGGATGACTTGATCTGAACTTTGGTAGTGAAGTCTCCTTCACTCACCTTCTGAGTTGCAGTAAAGAGTAATGTAATAGCATTCGTTATACTTGATGAGGCAAATAAAGAAATTATTGTTGTTACCGCAATTAATATTACAAAAAAGATAATAGATTTTTTTAATAAAATATCAAGAGCTGACAAAGCTCTGCTCTTTAATACAGAAGATATTACTGTCAATCCTCCTATACCCACTTGTGCATAGGAAATAATAAATTCTTTTTTGTCAGCAGCACTGGCTATTTCAACCCCATTCAATGAACTGATTCTATTTTTTTCTATAAATTTAACATCAACTAAAGTTTTAAAGTTTTTATTGATCACATCTGTCGAACCTAACCTAATTTTAGCAGATTTATCTACCAAAAATAATTTTTGAGCTCCAGAATTCTGAAATACGTCTTGTAATTCTCCCAACTGAAAGACAATCACAAAAAATAAAGACTTATTATTCTTTAAGTCTTTAGGGGGAACCTTCTCTATCATTAGAAAATGGGAGTCAGAACCAAAGCTATAAACTGTTCTTTCGTTATCTTTTACATAGTATATTTCTTGAGATAGTATTGTTTCAATTTTATCTTTATTTTGATTAAAAATATCATTATTCTTCTGTAGATACTGAATAAGTTTATATCTTTTACTATCTAAATCAACTTCGTAAGCTAACAAAAGTTCAGTGTTAGATTCACTTTTAAAATATTCTGAAGCAAACGGGTCAAAAGAATTTTTTGTTAAAAAATCTTGAAATATAAATTTATTAGAAGACATTATTGAGGTCAGTTGAGTTTTTATTTGAGTTGCAATGGTCTGTGTCAAGTTTCCACTTGAATCGAAAACGTATGCAATTTTGTCAGTTTCAAAAATTTTCATTGCCAATATTAAATAAGCAGAAAGTGTGATCAAAGGAATAAGAGTTAATAAAACTAGAATTTTATATCTTAATGAAAATTTGTTTTTTTGCACAATTTAATTCTAAAGAGAATTTAAAGTTTTGATAAGCAGATTATATTCTATCTTCTCAAGGTCCAGTCTTCTTCCTTGGCCCAGCAAAAGAATGAAGCTCTAATAAAATAAGAACTACTATTTCTAGACTTAAGTTGTAGCTATTTTTCACAAAGACAACCGAGAGAGTTAATGGCTATGGTAAAATTTAACAAGACAGACCGAGTGATACTCTCGGTTGCTATTATAATCTTAATCGTTTACTCATACTTTTTGTATGACGATACTTTTCTATTTAGTATAGACTCTAGCAACGAAAAGCAGATAGGTTCGCTATCAATGTCTTCTAATGATGTTCGAAAAAAAACGCTTGAAAGTTTTCAGTGGATACCTGCAAAAAGTAATCAATCACTTAATGAAAAAGATAGTATCTTTACTGGTGAAAAATCTAGCGCCGTCATCAAATTAAATGATGGATCGTTGATAAAATTGGGTGAAAATTCTTTGATTTCACTCACAACAAGATCTGGCAATGTAGAATTAAATTTAAAATATGGAGAAATTCAAACTGAAATCAAAGCAAGCACAAAAGTTCAATTAAAAACTGAAGGCGAGAATTTAGTATTAGAAAACAATAAAAAAAATATCTCTAAAGTCAAAATCAAAAAATCAAAATTATCTTCTGCCAAACTTGACTTACTTGAAGGATCTGTCAGTCTTAGTTCAAAGACGAGCAATCAAAAACTGGCACTTAAAAAAAATGAAACTCTTGACGTTGCAAGTACCAAACTATCCTTTCCTCCAGCCTTAACTCAATTACAAGGTAAGATAGATCTCATAACACCTGAGCAGATGAAAATTGTTTTGATCAATCCTAAACAAGGATTTTTTCTTAATTGGAGTGGTAAAAACACAACTAATGAAAAACTTGTTATTGCTAAGGACAAAGAATTCCAAAATGAAATTCTAACTAAAACGAATATCCCACCTAAAATTTTTATTAACGAACTAAGTGATGGTATTTTCTATTGGAAAGTAGTTGGAAAAGATGTTAAAAACTCAGACATTACTTCTAGCATACAGACTTTTGATATCAAGACCTTAAAAAAACCAGAAATTGTTTCACCTCTTAATAATAGTAGTATACAGCTTTTAACAAAAACTGACGTCAAAACTCACAAAGGTGAAGTGGTTTACAACTGGGAAAGTGACTTTGCTCTTTTTGAATATCAACTATCAAATGACGACATTTTTAATAAAATAATAGATACAAAAAAAATAACTGAAAAAAAACTCTCTCTGGCTTTACCACAGGGTCAGTACTATTTTAAAATTCGAGGCTTATATAACAACCAATACTCAGAATGGAGCACTGTCAACAAAATCAACATTTTGACAACTAAAATAAAAGAGTTACCTCCTTTAGCTCCCACTTTAATAACTAAGAATCTTAGTAGCACAATCAAAATTTCCCCCAGACAACCAAGTTCAATTTCACCTGTATTAATCAGATGGAATAAAGTGAACAAAGCAAGCAAATATATTGTCGAGTTATCGCAAGATAGTCAGTTCACAAAAACTCAAAATTATGAGACAACAAACAACGCTTTGTCATTTACCCCAACAGATACGCCTCTTTATTTTATCAGAGTCAAAGCTCAGTCACCAGAGGGTCTGCAAAGTAATTACAGCGACGTAGGGAATATTAAGACAGAACTTCCTAATCCAATTTTAGAGTTAAACGAGTCTCTTATTGTAAAATCGGGAGGAATCGGCGAAAAAGCCCCTTCTGTTAAATTTGAACTCAATTGGAATCAACTTCCCTTTGTAAATACTTACTTTGTCGAACAATCAACAACCTCTGACTTTAAAAATGTAACAAGTACTAAGACAGGACAAAACAAATCAACTATTGAGGTTAATAAACCCGGAATTTTTCACTTTAGAGTCATTGCATCTATTGATTCCACTTCTTTGAAAGCCAATCTAATTTCTAACATTAAAACAGCTACCTACGACTTCAAGCAAAAACTTAAGAGTCCTGACCTACTAGAACCAAGAAACAAACTCACTGTTTTTTTACAAAAGGATGTCGAGCCCTTTATTTGGACCAACTGGGAAAAAGAAAAACTTGCTGTTAATTATTCAATACAAATTTCTGATAGCCCAGACTTCTCTAAACCTTTACTAGAAAAAACAATGACAGATAACAAGTTTTTACTTAAAGAAAAGCTGCCTCTCGGGAACATATATTGGCGTGTAAAAGCCAACGCCAAAGATCCAGCTATGAGCTCTTCTTGGTCAAAACCTAGTGAATTCATTCTTAATCATAACAAAAACAACGAGGCTTTCCAATGATAACTCATATTTTCGATAGTCTCTTAGAACCAGTCTTTATTATTGACCAAACAAGTAAAGTTATTTACTGCAATGAAGCTGCAAGCTTATTAACAGACAAGAATCAAAGACAACTCATGAGAAGTAAACCTACTCTTTCTTCTCTATTTAGATTTAATAAACCTATAAGTTATTTAGAACAATTATCAACAATTAAAGATCCAACTCCCTATAAGGAGTTTTTATTTTCTAGCGCCTCAATAAATGATGGTAAAGCTCAAATGACAATTCAACCCTATTCTGAATCTGCATGGTTGATTTACTTTAGAGATGTCACCCTTGAGGAAAGACTACAAAGAAAGTACAGAGCTGAGTTAGGACAAAAAGAATCTGTAATTGAAGATTTGAAAATAGCACGTCTGGAACTTGAGAAGTATTCTAAGAATCTTGAGCGTTTAGTTGATGAACGAACTAACGAATTAAAATCTCTAAATACCACAATGAAAGCACTTCTAGATAGTTTGAACCAAGCTTTTTTTGTTTTCAACAGTCAAGGTGATTGTTTACCCATTTTCTCCAATGCTTGTTTGGACATTATTGAGTCTTCTCCTGTCGGAAAAAAAATATGGGAGGTATTGAATATAGAGCCCGCACAAATTTCTGGATTTAAAAATTGGATGCATACTGTATTTATGGAAATGCTTCCTTTTGAGGACCTTGCAGTTCTAGGACCGAACAAAAGAAAGCATTCTCAAGGAAAGACCATCGCTGTTGAATATTTTCCTATAAGAAATGCAGAAAATACAATCCAAAATATTGTTTGTATGGCAAGTGATATAACAGCTCTAGTTGAAGCTAAGAAAAACTTTGAATACGAAAAGTCAAAAGTAGAATCAATTTTAAAAATGGTTGCGAATAGAGATCAACTAAAAATGTTTTTTAGCGAAAGTACTCTTAGTCTTTCAAAACTAGAATCTTACCTTTCTTTAGAAAACTTTTTTCCAAATTTCGAAGACATTTATCGTGTTATTCATACGCTTAAAGGCGGCGCTTCCACTTTTTCCTATATAGACTTGAAAAATCAATGTCACCAATTTGAAAGCCTACTGAATTTAATAACTAATGATTTTAAACAAAATATAGCTGAAAATATAAGCCAAAATGAGAAAAAAAATATCGAAGCAAGTGATCTTTCTATTTTGAAAGAACTAAATAAAAAACTAAAGAAATCTCTTCAAAAAGAAATTTATGACTTTGAAAAAATGTTTCGAACAAAAGTTGATTTACAAGGCAATAAAATAATCGAAGTTGGATCTACTGATTTTCACATTCTACTTAATAGTTTAAAGAATGAAAAAATTAAAAATTGGGCTATTGATAAGTATCTCTTCTATCCCATCTCAGCTTATGTAGGTCACTTTGAAAACTTACTCCTGCACACCTCAACTTTTTTACAGAAACCGATGCCTAACTTGAAAGTAATTGGTGACCATCTTAAAATTCCTAGTAACAAGTTTAATTCGTTATTTCAAAATTTGAACCATCTTCTAAGAAACTCACTCGATCATGGAATAGAATTACCACATATTAGAGAAAAAAATAAAAAACCAATAAAAGGTAATTTAACTATTACTTTTTCAATTACCGAGGCCTTTAGCTCTAATAATTTAATCATTGTCTTTGAAGATGATGGACAGGGCATCGACTTGGATACGTTAAAAGCTAAACTCATCGAGAAAAAAGTTAATATTGAAAATTTGACTGACTCTGAAGTTATGTTGAAAATTTTTGATCCGCAAGTCAGCACTAAAAATGAAGTCACAGAAATAAGCGGTCAAGGTGTAGGACTCAATGCTGTTCACGAGGAAGTAAAAAAACTGGGAGGAAAACTAAAGGTTGAATCCAGTAGGAACTGCTTTACACGCTTCACCATGGAACTTCCATTTGATCGCTTAGAAGCTTTAAAGAATGCTTCCTGATTCTTTTCATTAAAGAGTTAACTTTTAAAATGCTTAGAATAGGCAGTCTTTAGTTTATCCTCAAATACTTTTCCTGAAAATGGTTTAACAATATATTGTGACACTCCTGCCAAAACAGCTTCAGTGACTTGTTCGCGCTCAGCTTCGGAAGTCAAAAGAATAAAAGGGAGTTTAGAAAACCTTTCATCTGCTCTAACTATTTTTAAAAGCTCGAGCCCCTTCATCTTTGGCATATTCCAATCAGAAATGACAAGCTCAATAGGTTGTGCTTCACCATACTTAACTTTAATAAGATTCAACCCTTCTTCGCCATCTTCAGCTTCATAAATTTCCATAAATCCCATGGCTTTAAGCTGGTTTCTGACTAAATCCCTAATAGATGGCATATCATCGATAATAAGAATTTTCGTATTAATAGAAAACATATAACTCCTTTAAAAAATCCAAATATAATCTGATCTAATACCAAATTCATGAGATGGAACTATTGCGTCCACTAATTCTTCTTCACTAGAGAAATCTGTGTGATCCAGCTGAGTTAAGGTTTTCACATTAAGTACACCTCGATGATATAAACGATCAGGAAGTCCTCCCCCATAAGCCACGTGAAATTCTCCAACAACAACTACTAAAACCTGTTGTTCAGTATTTTGAGCGGTGAATTTAGCTATTTGCCAAGCCATGGTATCATCCCAAATAGATTGGGCTGCAAAGTAATTATCAACCACAATAGAAGATCCAGACATGTGAGGTGCCACAGCCATATATCTTTTCCTATAACTCTCGTTACCCAACTCTAAAGCTGGAGGTAATAACTTAACCTCTTCTGCATCCAAAAAACTCAAACCTTTTTTTGCTACTTTATTTGTAAGCTTCCTTGGGGCATTGATTGCCAAAGTTCTTTCATTTTGATTATTTCGTGGAAAAAGGGCCTGTGATTTATAAAATTCAAAAGAAAGAGAACCCCATTCGCTTTGCTGTAAAAAAGTATCTTCAGACAGCAGCCCCTGTTTGAACTGATCTACTAACTCCTGATGCGGGTAATAAAAAAACTCCATGGCCACAGAAACCTTTAGTCCCCGATCTCTAAGCCCTTGTAATATTTGCATTTGTTGCTCTTGGGCCATTGAATTAGCATGCTTTTCGCCAAGCAAAAGCACATCTCCCGGTCTAACTGCAGACAGCAGTTCTGCCAATTTCGTTTTCTCCCCAGTTTGCCCATTATAAAGCCCTAGGGGTTCAGAAAAAGACTGTGAAAAATAAAAAGCAGTTACTAAAATTGAAATAAAATTAAGCATAGAACTCCCCTTAAGATAAAAGGTATATAGAATCATTATTAGAAACAACTAAATTTATAACCTAAACTGACATTATAGTTGCCTTTAGTACTTTGTTTTGATAGTTATTTTGGGAATTTCGTTCAAAACTTGGAGAAAAAAATGGCAAAAAAATCAGGTAGAATTATCGTTACTTTGGAATGTACAGAAGCTAGAGCTCTAGGAAAACCTGTTTCTAGATACACTACAACAAAAAATAAGCAGAAAACCCCTGGTAGACTTGAACTTAAAAAGTATAACCCTAACCTTCAAAAGCACACTGTTCATAGAGAAACTAAATAATCTATGATTTTGACAGACCAAAAGATCCTTTCCAATATGGATCTAGGGTTGATTAAAATTGAGCCTTTCAAGAAAGACTGCCTAGGTTCCAACAGTTATGATGTTCACCTAGGTCGGACTCTCGCTTTATATAAAGATTCAGTTCTTGACGCTAAAAATCATAACCTTATAGAAACCTTTGAAATACCAGAAGAAGGTTATGTTTTGACTCCTGAAAATTTTTATTTAGGAGTAACTCAAGAATATACAGAAACACTGGCACATGTTCCTTTTTTAGAAGGTAAGTCATCTGTTGGTAGGCTTGGGATAGACATTCACGCTACAGCTGGAAAAGGCGACGTAGGCTTTTGTAACTATTGGACATTGGAAATTTCCGTTAAAAAACCAGTCAGAGTGTATTTTGGTATGCCCATTGGTCAGATAATTTATTTTGAGATCTCTGGTGAAATTATAACCCCTTACAACAAAAAAAATTCGGCAAAATATAACGACAAAAAGCCAATTCCGGTTGAATCAATGATGTGGAGAAATACCTTTTAATTATTTATGTTATTTAAAAAATTACATAAATAATTAGCTTAAAATTGGATTAAAAACTGAACCTGCTTATTCGGAAAAACTTGCTGTTATCCTTAGTATGTCCTCAGAAAAACTGGCAATTTTTGATTCCCCAATGCCCTTTATTCTTAACAAATCTTCTTTCGACTGAGGTAATTTAACTGCAATTAGTCTTAATGTCTGATCGCCAAAAACAATAAAGGCCGGAACATCTAACTCTTTGGCTTTGTTTTTTCTCCACTCTCTGAGTTGCTCAAAAAGATACTCTTGCTGCTCTGATAAAAGTTCTACAGGAGAGTTATAAGAAGTTTTTTTCTTTTTAGTTTTAACTTGAACTGACAAATTCTGATTACCCTGCAGGTCTTCCCACTTCGTATTTAATTTAATAGCTCTTTTTGAATCAGGAATGCAATTGTCACAATGCCCACAGCTTTCTATACGCTGTGAGTCTCTGAAGTAAGTCAAAATTTCGGCATGTCGACATTCACTGCCTTCAGAATACTGAATCAAAGCATCTAAATTCTTCCATTTATTACTTTTAAACTCCTCATCCACATCAGCATTTTGAATAAAATACGACTGTAAACCTTTGTCCTTTTTTGCATAAAGAAGAAGACATGTTGAATCGTCACCATCTCTACCTGCTCTGCCCATTTCCTGATAAAGAGAATCAATATTTGCCGGAATCTGATAGTGCACAACAAGCCTAACGTTAGGTTGGTCTATGCCCATACCAAAAGCGTTTGTTGCAATCAAAATACGAATTTCATCATGTACATATTTTCTTTGGATCTCATTTCTAGATTCCGTTGCCATGCCTGCATGATAATAATCAACATTTGAAAAATATTTTTTTAAACTTTCACTTAATTCCTCTGTAATTTTTCTTGTACCGCAATAAACTATGATTTTTCCATCTGAGAATTTTTCAATTGCCGATACTAGATATTTAAATTTTACTTCCTCATTTTCACAAGCCGCCACTTGATAAAAAAGATTCGGTCTATAAAATCCATGGACCTTCTTTTGCGCTCCCCTTATATCTAGTTGTTTTAGAATATCAAACAGCACTAAAGGCGTCGCAGAGGCAGTCAAAGCTAAGATTGGAGTCTGTGGCTTTAACTTTCTAAGTATTTTCAATTGAGAGTATTCAGCTCTGAAATCATGCCCCCATTGAGAAACGCAATGAGCTTCATCAATTGCAAATAAGCTCACATTTTTTTGAATGATCCAATTTTGAAAGCCTGGTTTTTGAACTCTTTCAGGTGATAAATAAAGAATATATAGAGACTTAGATTGAATATCCTGAAATATTTTTCTCTTTTCTTCATCGCCTTGTCCAGAGTATAAGCATCCAGCTGGAATATTTTTTTCATTCAACGAACGGACTTGATCCTTCATTAAGGCAATTAAAGGTGAAATCACTATGGTTAAATTTTGTTTAAAAACAGCAGGAAGTTGATAGCACAATGATTTTCCACCGCCAGTTGGCAAAACAGCCAAGACATCCTGGTTCTCTAAAATACTATTTATGATTTCCTTTTGACCTTTACGAAAGTCTTGTAAATTAAAAGTTTTCTTGAGAATTTTTAATACTTGTTCTTCCAATGACAATACCTTTTAGAATTCCTATGATTAATGACAGGCATTCAAACGTTACTTAATAAACTTTGCAAGTTAAATACCGCTCTATTGGCATTTATTGTCGGATTGGACAGCGGACTTTGGTGTTGAAGCAACAAGATCCGCAATTAACCCAAGAATTTTAGCCACTTTAGATCGGTTAGCGGATAAATCATAGTTAGATTTTTTATAATTGTTTTTCCAATCTAACCAATTTCTAATATCTTGTTCAAAAACGCATAAGATTGTTAGAGGTTTATCACAAGCAGGTATCGCTCCATACTTTAGAATATAAGTGAATAAAGCCTCTAGATCAGCTTCATTTATATCTCCATTATCAATTTGAGGTTTTGCTACTTTCCTTAATAGACTTGCAAAGGCCGGAAATGCTTTTATACCTTCTACCTTATTAATAATCCCATCGTAATTCTCATCAAACTTCAGAAAAATAGTCTCTTCATATTGCAAAATATGTGGATAAAGCGATAAATCTCCCATTGGAACTTTATTATCTACCCTGGGAACATAACCTGTTGCTTTTAAATTATTTAAGAAAGCTTCATTCCATTTATTTACATCCTCTTTAGCTACATAGTTCTTATAGCTTGGCATAGAATTAAAAACCAAATCAGAAGGCTCATCTGCTAACTCATAATAAACTTTTCGTATACAATCCAAATCCATCAATTTTAAATTACCTTCATTAATCACTTTACAGTTTTTGTTCAACTCAACACTGATTTGATCACCCAGAATTAAAGCTGAAAAGATATAATCCGCAAGCTCCGATACCTCTTCAAAACTAGCGAAATCGTTGCCATCTGCATGTGGCAGAAAAAGATTTGCCTCTAAAAATCGAGACTCAATAAATCCATCACCACTTGTCGGAGAAATAATATCCATATCTATTAATAACGGCTTTATGTCGTGAAATAACTCTTTAAGCTCACATTCTGTAATTTGTTTAAGATAACTTACCTTCTGATTTTGTTTGGAATAAGATCTTATTATAATACTTGCTAAGAAACGGGTTAAATTCATTTGCAAAACAGCTGTTTGTCCAAAATAAGGGTTAGAGTTTTTAACAAAAATCAACTTTTTATCTTTACCCATAGTTAGAGGATATGGCGTTTGAAAATGTCTGAGAAACTCACTCAATCCATACTTTAAACTCAAATCCGATGTTGCTTTCAAAGTATTTGAAATGTTCACATTAAAAAAATTATAATTGTATGTATAGTTTAATTTATTTTCATAAAGCTCATAAAAATAAAGCTGAGTATTCATAAAGTTTAAATACTCTCTTTTTAAAACTTCAATATGAGCTAGTTCAAATCCTAAAACTTTTCGTTTCGAAGTAGCTCCATTAACAACTAGAATTTTTTCAAGCAAAGACTTTAGAATTAACTTCAGAGAACTGACTTTTAACTCTTTAGGCAAAATCTGAACTTTAACCAATTCATTGATTAAACCATCAATTTCAGTATAAGAAATCATTTTAGATTTTCGTTGATTTAAAATATTATAAACATAATTAATTACATCTATAAATAAGTTTCGATTTTGAATTTGCTGATCATACTTACTATGAAAAATAGTCTGCTTTTTTATAAAATAGTGATATTTCATATAATATGAAAACACTTCACCAAACCTTGTTAACAGCTGTGAAAACTCTAACTTGTCAAATTTTAGATTTTCACACTTAAATCCTAGATTATAATTATTTTTATTTAGTAAGACATCTGTACCTATTTGAATAAGACAAGCATAGTTTTTTACATCCCCAGCTACGTCATCCATATCAGCAGCTTGAGGGTATAGTTTATTAACCTCTTCAAATAAATTAAAAAAATCTTTAAGAGAATAGCCACTTTCAAGTTGAACTTCTGTATTGATTTTACTAATAACAGTTTTTAACTTATCTCTTCCTTTTTCAAATTTATCTAGAGCCTCACTTTCTGATAATAACTCAGGTCTCCAATTCAAACCAAAAAAATCATAATACGGAAGAAACTCCTCAACAACACTTCTTACTGCCTGCACTTTACTTTGAGCTTTTAAAAACTCAGCTTGTCCAATTCCTTCTGTGTTTCCACCAACGAAAAGCATTTTAATTTTCATAAGCTCTGTTGTGAGCTCTGGAGAAACTTTAAAATCTTTCCAAATTTTTGAAAAACTATTCAATATATCATAAATTTCATCTTTACTAATCTGATGTGACTCTTTGAAACTAAGAAGTTCATAAAAAATTAAGAACGACTCTTCTATAGTTCTAGCATAATATGCTAATTTTAAACTAGTGTATTCTGGATTCGTGTTTTGAATAAAGTAATAATAACGTAAATATTGAACATATCCTTTAGCTCCAAGTCTTAAAAACAACTCCCACTCATTTCCTAATAAGGAGTTCTCATTGCCACCAGTTATTGATTTTTTTAATTTTTTAACAAGAGGTAAAAACTCTTCAAACTTTCCTAGCCAGCTCCATGTAGAATCAGAAACAGCTGCTAATTCACTTAAAAACTCATACACATCGTCAAAAAAATACTCATTATCATTTTTATAAATAAGACTACTAAATCTATTTATGATTTTAATAAAATTGATGTTAGCACTTTCAAAGTCTTGAAGTGTTAAATCACCAGA
The DNA here is from genome assembly GCA_013359135.1 of Pseudobdellovibrionaceae bacterium. Lineage (GTDB taxonomy): Bacteria > Bdellovibrionota > Bdellovibrionia > Bdellovibrionales > Bdellovibrionaceae > UBA2316. Next base: position 17,345 of record JABWCN010000017.1, read on the forward strand.
CTTAAGTTGAGATTCCCAATTCAGAGTGAGTACTTTCATTGAGGGATTTAAATCTTTGAAAATTCCCTTTAGGTTTTCCATCAAGCCAATAAGTAAATCCATTTCTTGAGGGGTAATATACTCTAAATTTCCACCCAAAAATAATTTTTTAACCTTCATTAACTGCTTCTGTAAATTTAAACTTATCGCCTTCTGTTTAACATTACTTGTTTTGTTTTCATCAAAAAAATTATCTTCAACAAATCTAGCTAATTCACCAGGAGAACATTGCTCTTTGAGTTTACATCGAACGTTTGCTTTGAAGCTTTTTACCATAGAGGAAAAACAATCCCATGCAGTCCCTATTTCTTCTGTTGCGGCATTACCTCTAAAAAAAGCTCCAAAAGAGTCTGTTGATTTTATTAAACAAGAATCTGGTTTATACTCAGGTATTTTAACTTCAGGAGGAGCTTCACCAATTTTCAAATTACAAGATGTACTGAAGAAAATTACAAAAAGTAACAAGAGTTTTAACTTAGAATACATAGTTAACACCTCCGTACACCCTATCATTAGCTCTATACTGATTTAAAAATTTTGAAGAATTATTCTCAACATCAACTGAAATAAAATCTCCCCCAATAAGTACAGCCCAGTTTTTAACTGGAAAATACTGTAATTCTGTGTTTAATAATGATCCCATTTGATCAAAATCACGCAGATAAGAAACTTTGGTCAGAATTGATTTTCTGAATAATGAAAAAATATGTCCCTGAAATTTAAATAGAACGGCATTATAAAACTTCAACCTTTCATCAAATAGAGTGAATGAGTCCTTATTACCAGCTGAGTCCACATCATAAATATCTCCACCGTAGACTTTTATATAACCTAATTGAGTTTTTAGATTTTTTATAATTTCTGATTCAAAGTCTTTTTCTGCCATTAATGAATATACTTTTACAGGGTTAAGGCGCTGAATGACCCAACCCTCTTCAGGATTCTTGTCTTTAGGACTATCTTCAAGATAACTGATCAAAAACCGTCTGCCTTTACCAACGAAACCCATATCAACTGAATAAATTGAATGGTACGTCACATCTGGTGAAACACTCACGTTAACTACTTTTTCACTCGCCTCAGCAAATCCCTGACGTTTAAGAATTAAATCGTTAACTGGTTTATAACCAACACTTTGATTAATCCAAAATCCAGACTCCTCACTACCTACACCGACATTTAAACCAGCCCCAGGTTTTGAAACTAAATTTCTAATTTCAGGTACATTCAATGTGTATGTGAGTGACTTAATTCTTCCATTAAAATCATACTTGTCCGATGGTTGGCGAAACCATCGGCTATCTGAAACTAAAGCACCACTCTCTTCTCTTACGTCAACACCCATATTTGGTATAAAAACTGGAGTTGTGAACGTCACAAAATGAAACTCTGGTTTGTGATACTCAAAAAATGCTCCGAATAATCCTTGTTCTTCGGGCCTTAGATAATCTATGGCATAATTTGGCTGCCAAAAACTAGTCTTCCAATAAGAATCCAAAGTACTCCAATCAAATTTTTTTCTGCCTCCATAGAACTTGAAGTCGTTGTCTAACTGGTAATAACCATAAATTTCCTGAACTGAGTAGTTTGATGTACCGAAGTTAAACTTTCCAGCCTGTAAATCCATTCCAAAACCATAGAGTTTTTGAGCTTGGTGTGTAATCACTCCAAGACGAGTTGAAAAGTACTGTTGACGATTTAGATTTTCACTCTCTGGAAGCTTACGAATATAGTCCATAGATTCAAAACGAAAAACTCCAAAAAAGTGATTTGTATCCGTTTCTTTAGCAATAGAATCTAAATTTAAAAACTGTGAAGAATAGATAGACGATGAAGCTTGTAAAGCACATAGTAAAATCACCCATAAGGCTTTTCTAAAACTCTCTTTTAAAATTCGACTCATTACTAAAAATTCTCTCATATCAAGATGTTGGAAGTAAAAATGGAATTTTAACTCGAGTCAATAGTTGATTGCGTTAGGACTAAAATTCGACTAAAATCGACATGGCTTGTAAGATTTTTTGACTGTAATTTATACATAAGTCAGGGTGTAATTGACAAATTAAGAATTCAGCCAATTTAATCTTTCAAGTAAAAAATTGGGGTCATCTAAAACCATATCATGTCCCGCCCATGGATGAATCATCGGCGCAAGTCCCCAACGTTTAGCTATTTCCATGGAGTTTTCACTACTAACTAAACGATCATTAGCACTTACAAAAATATTTACTTTGTGGCTTTGAATGTTTTTCGGAAAAACCATACTAGAAGCGGCCATCAACTGACGAAGTAGGTTTTCTAATTTGATAGGGTGTCTTTCTGCTATTTTTTCAAATTGTAACAGAACTTTTTCGGAGACCTCTAAATTATTGCTAGTCATTTTTAAAATTATTTTTTCACGTTCTAAATTTGATTTAAATAGCACTCCAAAAATTTCAAGATAATTTTCAGGAAGTAATCGTTTGTAGAAGGGTTTCAATCCCTTTATAGAGGTATTAATCAAGTAGGTCTTTTCAATTTCTTCTGGGTACTGATTCAACCATTCGATAGCCACCATGGCGCCAAAAGAAAAAGCTATTAAATGAAGTGATCCTTTTTTCTCAATCTTGTCTCTAAGGTCAGTTACGTATTCATTAATATGAAGCGGGCTTAACTCTTGATTTCTTGATCCATTTCCTGGTAGATCGATGAGTGTTACTTCGTCATCAGGAAAATACTTTGCCAACTCTTTTGGAAAATCACACCAATGAAATTTTCCACGCGTCAAACCCCTCAAAAGCAACCATTGCCTTTTATTTTTTACGACCATACCACAATTCCATTGCTTGACGTTGATGTCTTTGTAGCTGTTCCTCAGTTAGGTCTACCCAACTCTGAGAAGAGTATAATGAACGCATTAAAAATTCAAAAAAAGTATTATGCCTGCGAAGAGCTCTTTTATATCTATGAGTCTTTACTGGATTGTAGGCTCCCTCAACAGAGAAAATTTGCATTGGATTTTTTTTAACCCACATCCAAGAACCCATTTCTAAACACAATGGCAAAAACAACCCCGAAGATTTTCGTTTCTTATTCCAGTCATATAAATAATCCCAAACATCACCGTGAGTAAGATAAGCCTGAGGACCAATTTGATAAAAATGGTTTGGATAAGTAATATTCATCAAATTTGTCAATGAATGGACATATGAAATGTCCTGAATAGGTTCTTTACTTTTAGCATAAGGAAACCAAATTTGATCTTGAAAACCAAATCCAGAATGAAAATCAACCACAATTGAAACCTTTGATTGATCAATTTCCTTTTGAACAGCATCAATCAACGCTTTAGTTTCAGCTTCTAATCGATATCCTCTAAACCAAGGTAGTTTATTAGAAATTCTCTGTCCTCCTAATAAAAAAGGAACATTATTATCTGCCTCAGTTGGAGCATTTCTCATAATATCAACACCATTAGGATTTGATCTTCTTTTTTTTAAAATCCCAATGGGATTAATTGTTGGGATAAAAAAAACTCTGATTTTCTCTAAGTTTTTTTTTACCGAATCATCCCATAAATAAAGTTGTGATAGCGAATGAAGCAATGCTAGACAAACTTGAGAGCCTATTCTTTCTAATCCATGAACACCACCAACAAGCCCAAGTACTGGTGCCGCTGGATCAGGGTTTCCAAAGGTAATTTTATAAATAGGTAAGCGCAAATTTTCTTCTTGAGACTCACCAATGATTTCAACTTTAGAAAAAGAACTAATTTTTTCTTTTATATTCTCAATGAGTTCAAGTTCCGGAAGCTTATTTCTGAGCATGTTTCATTGTGTTTAAGACTATGATTTCAGTCTATCTTTAATTAGTAAAATTTATGACTCTAGCCTTTACTCTAAGACTAAAGTCTATAATTCTAAGCCGCTGTTTTGATAAAATGAATAATCGATTCATTAGAGGATTCATACACCTCTGGACTCCAAAACTTTTTTGCCTCTAAAAAGGCTCCTACAATTTGCGCATCAAACTGAGTACCTGCACATCTCTTTAGCTCAGAAAAAACAACATCCTCAGGTAAACCTTTTCGGTAAGGTCTTGACTGAGTCATGGCATCATACGTATCCGCAACTAAAATCACTCTAGCAATCAGTGGAATACTCTCTCCCATCATTTTGTCAGGATAACCTTCGCCATCAAAACGTTCATGATGAGCTCTTACCGGTTTTAATAAATCTTTAAAGAACGGATCCACTTTTGCTAATGGTTTTAAAATCTCTTCACTAATAACTGGGTGATTCTTCATTATATCAATCTCTTTAGGATCAAGTTTACCAGGTTTACCTATAATTTCTTGAGCCACTCCAATTTTACCAATATCATGAAACATACCGCTGTATTCTGCCACAAACTGTTCATACTCATTTAAACCCAAAGCTTGAGCTAATTTTCTGCTAGTTAAACCAACTCGGCAACAATGCTCGTAAGTCATCGGTTCGACAAAGTTCAAACTTTGCATCAAAGATAATGAAGCACTTCTAGCCCAACTTGGAATATCACCCCAGGACATACAATTCCCCCATGAACGCATCGGAAGAAAACAATGACACCTTAAGTAAAAATTTCTTGTGCTTTCCTGTATCAAAATGATTCATTTTTTTGATGAGTTTTAAAAAGCTTTTGGAAAGCCTTAGACCATTTTCAAAGTCACCGACTAAACTTTCAAATAGCGATAAGGACGCTATTATAATTATCAAAAATATTTTTTTCAGGAAAACTTTACCCGTAATTACCAATAAAATTGTTTGCATTGCAAACTTCTGCTAAAGTAATTCCTATACTTATTTACTATCTTTGAGGCAATCGTTTTGACTGCATTAAATGGTGAGTATTTGTAAACTTCGAGTGTGCTTGCCAAAGGCTTTAATCGTCCTGATTTAAAATGCGACAGAACAAACCTTTTGTGCCTCTCTTCCAAACTACCATCAGGCGCGTAGACAAATGTAGGCTTGCCAGTACTTATACAATCGGAAATCATCGACATTGAATCGCCAGTTACAATAAGATATTTGGAAACTTCTAAAATTCCAAAAAAAGGATTAGCATTTGGAGTCACTTTCTCCCATGGAAAAAATATGTCTAAATCTTTTTCATCGAAAACACTAAAAAAAGACTTTCTAGCATGCGCCGAGGTTCGTCTACTGTCGGCAATTAGAAATCTAACATTTTGATTTTTCCTGATTTTATTTAAGTTTCGAGCTAGCAAAATCGCGTGCTGTGAAGTAAACTGAGAACCCTTCGCATCTCCTCCTATTAGAACGGCTACATTTTCAACCGAAGGATTCTCGGGAATAAGAGTAAGTAAGGAGGCTCCCTTCTTTAATTTTTCCGGCGTTACTTGAGATGGTATACCGTCATAGCCAAATACATTTGATCCCCTTAAATTAGAAATTTGATTCGATTTTAAAATCAGGTCAAAAATCTCATATTTAGAAAGTGGATCATGAAGATTGATAATCTTCACATTAGGGTAGTTTCTTTTATATTCAGAAAGTTCTTTGATTTCATCTTCATTACCTAAAGCATGAAAAATAAATCGAGGAACTTCATCTCGCGACCATAGTTCCGTAGTTTCTGCAATAGCGTATGGTTGCTCAAGATTTTCAACGATAGAAATCATTGAGTTCATTTCACCTGTTAAATGAGACTTTATTATCACAAAGTCATGACCATCGGCGCGACAAGCACCGCCTATGATCACGACTGAAATAAAAAAAATCATCATCAACTGCATTAGCTACCTTTAGCCTCTGATTCAGTATCAGCTTCACCCCTGACATCATCAAGGATATCATCGACGCCGCCTTTCCAGTCAGCATCAGACGTATCTTTGAAAGAACTCCATTCTTTATCGAGAACCTCTTGTGAATCGGCAAGATGAGCGTCACCTTTTTCAATCGTATCTTCAATCCCTGGCTCACTGTTTAATCGATCAATAGTTCTTTCTGCAGCATCGATTCTATCCGCTTCAATATCTATAGGTTCATGTAAAGTCACTTCATCGGCTTTTAACCCAGCCATCGAATACATAGATTCGTCACGGCCACGGAGTTCTTCATACTCCCTTAAACCATCCGCATTTTCTTGAATTCTCTGCTCCAATTGTTCCTCATTCAAAGACTTAGATTCTTCTCGTGGAATTACACCTTCAGCCAAATATGAGTGGGAATGTGAACGATCAGGGCTAGAAATTAGATCGAAAAATAGCTGCATTCGGGCGATATCGCGATTGATCATCCACATTGGATTTCCTGTGTAAAACATCATTACCCAGTCCATTGAATCCATCGAATTATTTTCCAATCGATGACGTCTATCCATTTCATCTTCTAACTCACGACGACGACTATCTGAAAGGCTAGCCTTTCGATCACGAATACGATTTTTGAAATTACTTTTAACTATATTTGATACTGAGGTACTTTGATTTTTTAAAAACAAAGTAGGCATATTCTCTGAAAGGAACATGACAAAAGACTCTCTCATCGCTGTTCTTCTTTGCTCAACCTGTCTCATTTTTAAAACGGATTCCATGTGCTTCATTTTATTATCTTTATAAGTTTGCACATCTCTCACGTACTGAGTTTTTAAACTTTTGTATCGATCGACTTGCCCCTTATACTGCAGGCGAGCCTGCTTCTTTGAAGACTTGCTCATTCTTTCAAAATTAGGTCGAATAGGCTTTACGGGAGCCGTTGGTTTCACTAATGGCTTGGGATAAATAGAAGGCAATGCTACAACGGAACCAATGATTGAATACCGGAGTTCAGTCGATTTAATCGCTTCAGAGACAATTTTTTCTCTATCAGCCATTCCGATATTTCTCATTGAATCTTTAGGTAAAATTTTTCCGTACGTCTTTTTTGAGGATAAAACACGTAAAGCCGGTCGTAGCCCCATATAGGTGCTTAAAAGCATTTCTGCCTCTTTTGGGTTGGCAGCAGTTAATTCGATGTATTTTCTAAGCAGATCTAAATTATTTTTAGATCTCATTTCCATTACTTTTTGAAACTGCTTCTTATCACTTTTAGCAAGTACACGCAAAATTTGGGTCTCGCGATATATCAGCTTTTTAAAATTAGGACTAGACTCCATAACAGTTGAAAAAGAATCGATACTTTCTTCAATCGATTTTTTGATTGAACTTTCTGCACCAATATACTCTCCAAGCATTTCTGAGTATTTTTTTGCTATATCTCTAGAGTTTCCTGAAATCTCAAGATTAAATCGGGCTTCAACCTGTTTTCTTAGGGCTTCTTTTTTATTAAATTCAACCACGCGATCATTTAAAATGGCTATTGCATTTTCTTTTAAAACTTGAGCTTCGTTTGCAGAAGTGGCGTGTTTAATTGAAGATTCTAAAAATGTTATTTCTTCAATGAACGCCTTAGAAAATAACCGAGACAAATTTGCACTTTTTACTGATTCTACACTTTTGTTAAAACTAGAAACATTAGCGAAAATATCACTCGAAACTTGCTTTCTTTCGATGATGAACTGATTTATTCGCTTCTCGACTAAATCAGCTACTGCTTGGGTTTTAAAAGTGTCTATACTTTCTAATATAGTTTGCAAAGTGGTTTTTATGTCGTCCTTTATTTGCTCACTTCTAACTTCTAACAAAGAAGAAGACGACAAGGATTCACTTACTGCGTTTTTAATTCTAGCTTTTGTATTTTCTAACTTCTCACGGTCAAGCCTCAGTGTGTTATTAAACTCGAGGGCTTTACTACGTTCTCCCCATTTCAAGGTTACTGCTGCTTTCAACCAATTAGAGATTTTTTTCTCTTCGACCTGATCTAACTTTCGACCGGAGTCACTATAAAATGCTTCACATAAAATTTGTGAAGCTTGTCCTCTGGCATTTGCTGTAGACAATTGTAAGAAGATTATACACCCAATGAAAACAAAGTAACTATTGATTTTTTCTGGTTTTTTCATAACAGACACCTCGATAATTTAGCAAATTTAAAAACTAGTTTTAACAAAATTAACCTATCACTGAAGTCTAGGTGCAATTGTTGTACTCAGTTTTTCTATTTAATCGCCTCATTTTTAACAAGCTGATCAAGATTAAAAAAACAACCAACTTTTTAAAATGAGCTAGTTTGGACGTGAGATGCGACAAGATTCCCAAGAATTGGATCACAAAACTCTGGAAGAACTTAGTATTAGTGTAGTGAAACAAGTTCAAAGTTGAGTCAATCGAGGAGGATGTGTGTCTTTCGAGGTCCATAGTTATAACTGATTATCAGTGACTATTAATGATATCTCGTTTACGCGTTAGGTTGTAGACACTCAGAAGTTACTCTGAAGATACAATAGGGATGACCATTGAAGAAAAATCTACATCTTTATTTGAGACACCTAACAAATCTACTAATTATTCAATCATTAATCATACAAAAACTGATGTTGGCAGCTCTGAATATACTTCAAGTTCTTACTTGTCGTCTAACGATAGATCGATCAGTAGTAGTGACTCAAGCTGGTAATTTGATTATGAATCTAATTTAATGTTCTAAAAGAGCTAAGAATCAATACAACTTCTTAGCTCTTTTTTTTTAGTTATCCTAATATCTTACCACATTACTTGATCAACATCGTAACCCCATTGAGATAGTGCATTTTTATACATCCCTTTTATGAATTGTTGTGCTTGATGTGGTTTTAACCCCAAAGCTGAGGCTGATCTTTGAGTTAATTCTTGCATAGAATTTTTATTTCCTGATTTAAGCTCTTTAACTGCAGCAAGAGCCTCCGAAAACTCAACACCAAAAACAGCTTGAATTGTCTTATTCATATCTTTAGTAGATACTTTACCTCTGACGGAGGCTGTGACTGCAAAAGAATTTAAAGCACTTGCAATGACTGTTGCTTTATCTTTTTTAAAACCATAATCTTTAACAAGTTTTTCAGCTCCCAGTTTGATTAACTTTTTATTAGATTCCGAATTAAGGGCAGCAAAATTAGTATCAGTGGCCTTAGATGCAACTTTATTATTAATTGCCTGTCCAAAATTTGATTCTAACATATTAGCATTATAAAGAACTCCATTTTTACCTAGCCAATAAGTACCATTCCTGATGTCTTCCCAAAATAAACCTGTTGTGCCAACTCCAATATAATTTCCGCCGACCCAGCCAGCAAACTTCGAAACGTCAGAATAATATTTCAAACGGCCAAGATCATCATAAACAGCTCCCATGCCACTAGAGTCAAACTCTACGAACCAAAGATCATCACTTTTATACCCATAACGATCGTAGTGTGGATCATAGCTTACAGTAATTCTCTGTCCTGTCTTTTGATCGAAAGTACAACCTGGAGTTGCTTCGTAAGTTCTACAAATATCTCCATAGACAGTTTCATACGGATAATATAGTACAGACGAAGATCCCCCACCACCTCCACCGCCACAGGCAGAAAAAGCAGCGACAATCAATGCCGTTATAGATAGCTTAGCTAAATTTCGCCAAGTCAATATCATGTTTAAATTTACTTTCATAGTTCCCCCTTATTGATGTTGTTTTGGACTCATTTCATTTTTTACTACTTATTGAGTCTGTGAATCTGAAACTAAAATCTGAGTGGTAAACGTAAGATTTGATCACCACAAAAATAATCAAAGGCGTATCCCTGCTCACCCATGAAAACAGGAGTGTTAAGAGCCCTACAACCAGAGTTTTTCCTACTCTCGAACCTGAGTTTAGCTGGTGTCACTAACTCTACAATAACTTCCTGCCCCTTACTTTTTTCTTGATGTGCAAAAACAGGGACAACTATTTTGACACCACGATTGATTTCACTATTTTCAGTTGTGAATAAAGCTGGCAGTTTTTGTTGCTTATTTTTTGTATCTTGTAATGTTATTGGTAGATAAACACTTGTTAAAAAATCATCTGGATAAAAAGTAAATCTCTCTAAACTCGTCGACACCATCTTATTAGAAAGAAAATCATGAAACTGAATCTCAGTGTTAGTTAACACAAAAGAGCCTGCTCTGTGTTGCCCCAGAAAAGAAGCTCTTACTAAAAGTGCAGAATCAAATAATGGATTTATTGGTTTCAACACACGGTCGTAATACTGATTACCCTGAGAGTAAAAATAGGTTACGCGTTGTTCTCTTTGTCCATTTTCATTGAACCAGTAAGTTCCTTGAAACTCTTCTTTGTTAAGATCCAAATTTAAAATTTTATCAACACGTGTTTCTATAAGGTTTCTGTACTTATAATCGTTGGAAAAACTTTTCAATTCTTCAAAATGAGTTATTATTCCATTAGTAACTTCAGCTCTGGCAAAATCATAAATATATGAAGGTTTAGATTCTGTTCCTGAATTTTTCGCCAAGATGACTGGAATGACACCCTCTTCTTTTTGCTTTAATGTAGGCTCTAAAATATCTATAATCTTAAACCCATTGACCTCATTTATCGATTGAAGCTGATTAAATTCGTCAAGGTAATAAAATCTGATTTCTGGAGTTTCAACACTTTGAGGATTCTCCCATAAATCTATCAAACTTTTTTTACTTACTGTTTTTTTTCCATAACCAACCCAACATGGTTTTTTTATTTCATTTCTATTGTCAATGCCTTTTAAACTCATCCAGTAAATTTGAAAAGGCATAGGTGCTTTATCTCCAAGATATGTAAAGCTCTCTACTAAGTTAAAACTTTGATTGAATATAAAAAATTGTGTTTTACTTGCCTGCTCAGCAGAAGAATCTCCTTGATTCTCCGAGGAGTTATCATCTAAAAATCCTAGAATATAATGTGTTTGATTTTTTATAGGTAATCTTGTCAAAAATTGAGTCCTAAGACTTTCAACTTTTCCTTTAATTTGAATTTTTTGAGTTCCAATATTTACATAGTCCCCGTTTTCATTTTGGGTCAATAAACTCACTCTTAAATTATTTTTTTCCTGCTGAGTTAAAATATAATCTTTTTTAGTAGGTTGATTATCAAATGGTTCATCAATTGGATTCCATTCAACTTGACCACTTGGAAAATCTTTAATCTTAAATTTTTGAATCCCTGGATAATTTAAACTTATGGACACAGGTACCAATAATTCATACTCTTGAATCCATACCTTTGTTTTTTGACCTTTTAAAAAAATACTGACTTCTAAGTCTAAATCGCCGGGAATTCTGGTATCTCTAGGGTTGTCATCATTGATTTCAATCTCAACATCTAAAGTGATTTCAGATTGTTCTGTAAAAGATCCATGTGTTGGCAATTTATGAATCTGTTTTATCTGTGGTCTGATGCCATTAGCTACTTGTCGAAATCGAGTCTTAATCTGAACATCAGACCAAGCAATACTTTGCCAAAAATTTTTAATCTTCAAAGGGAGATGTAAAGTTTTTTGTTTTAAATCAAAATCAACTGATGTTTTTTCTTTAACCACGGGTAGAATAAGAGGCCTAGCTTCGACTTTAAGAGCCTGACCATAATCAATATTTCCACCTAAAGTAAACTTTTTATAACTAAGATCTTCAGCGCGAATACTTTTTCCTTTTAGATGAGGAGCTCCCTCGATAATTCCTAAATTCTCTTTAGAAGATCGAGAGCCTAACATCAACCTAGGATAAATTTCATTCCTAGGAACACCTAAAGCTAGCATATCGGCAATAACACCTGTAACAAAAGGAGCTGCCTGAGAAGTACCTGAAATAAACTCAAAACCCCATGTTTTCCTAAATCGAATAGGACGCTGATCTAACGGATAAGTGCTTAGAATATTTAAACCTGGCGCCGCCAAATCAACGCCGGAACCATAGTTAGAAAAGTGACTAATAGCTCCATCAGGACCATGACTCGCTACACAGATAACACCTTCATAAGCACAAGGTCTTAGTAACGCTCTTGTCGAATCATTTCCTGCAGCAGCAACAACAAAAATACCTCTTTTAATAGCAGACTCAACCATACTCTTAAGCAAAAACGAATCTCTTGTTGCTGGCCAACCAAGAGAAAAATTAATCACTTGAGCCTTAGATTTAATAGCATAGAGTAATCCACGCGCAATCATATCCCCCAAAGTTTTCTTAGGTAGTAAACTTTTAACTTCCATAGAAGAAATACCTAATGGATCAGCAGAGAGTGGCTTAATAGGTTCAGAAGGACGTTTTCCAATCACTTGTACTGGTAAAATTTTAACTCTGGATGAAACACCATTGACACCTTTAAAACTTTGACTCCATTTGGCAGCAATTATTCCAGCTACATGAGTTCCATGACCTTGATCATCAATAAAGTCGGGCCTTCCAAGAATTCCAGCTTGATTAACACTACCTAAAATACTCCAACCAGAGCAATCTAATGGATAACCATTTCCATCAGCATCCACTTTAGGATTTTCTTTGGTCATATATTTTTTTTCACATAAATCACGATCAGATTCATCTTCTACACATTTTGAAAAAGCTAGCAATTGCTCGCACTCTTTTTCATTCCTATAAATCACATCCTTTAAATTTGGGTGTTCTTTGTCAATTCCAGTATCTAAAACTGCAACTAACACCTTACTTTTTTCATCGACTTGTTTATTTATCAATGGACTATTTATGTCCTCAGAAGCAATTCCAGGTACCCTAAAATTCTGCACGGGATCTAGATCCAGAACTTGCTCAATGCCTCTATTTTTTATTCCCCACTGAAGATCTGTAAAATCTGCATCGGTAAGATGAACATCCATCTCATAATCGTCGACAACTAGTGGCCACTGATGGAGAGTGATACTTTTTTCTAACTCTAGTAGTTGTTGTATATTCTTAAACTCTACCACCCAAGAAAATGACAAGTCTGCCATTCCTAAGCTTGCAAGAATATTCTTTTCTGAAGGTGTCCATAAGTCTTTAATAACTTTAATTTTTCTTTTTAATAAAATTTTTTTTAGATAAAGTGGTGAAAAAGATTTTGCGTTTTTTAGAGTTACGACACCTTTCACTCCTATAGATTCTGTTTTCGCTGCTTCTAAAAAAGAACAACTTAGCAACAATAAGATTATCCAAGTTAAAGTTTTCATCGGAAACTCCCTTCAGATCTATCTAACTCGATTGGGGAAATACCGGTTCTTGTAGCAAACATTTGAATAAGCCCATTCGCATAATCGATATTCGTTGTTGGATCACCCAATGTATTCGAAAAATACTGAATATCACCATCTTCATCGCCATTGCGAAATCCATTAATCCGAACTAAATAAATGTAATTTTCCTCACCTAAATACTTCATCAATTGTGCAACCGGTATCTTCTCATCTAATAGAAAAATAACTTCTGACAACCATTGAATTTGTTGTTTTTTATCTTTTGGAAACTTAGCTGATAGTTTCAATAATTTTTGTATCCAAGGAGTCAAGCACTCGTAGTAATTTCCATTGAGCCAAAAACCTGAATTAACCGAAAGACCTTCTCCATTTGTCTGACTTTTAAGATAATCAAGGCACTCTTGATTAAATTGATACCAACCAACTTGGTAACTGCCATCTCCCAAGATGGTCATAACTTGATTGAATAACTCTTTTTCGCTAAGATTTACTTTGCCTCCTAATGAGGTAGATAGTTTTCTAAATAAACTACCTACAAAGACTTTATTCTGTTCAATCTCATTGTGTTCAGAAGGCTGAACCATTAAGTCGGTTATTTTTTTTAACGCTCCAGGAAGTAATGACAGTTGAGCCGTGATACGATAAAAATCTATTTTCTTTACTTGATGAAAATTTTCTCGTTCAAGTAATCTATAACTTGCAAGTTTGGTAGTACTTATTTTTTTTTCAATTTCATCAAGAATATTAAAAAAACTATCTCTTGAAATATTCCAACCACCCCAGACATGTTGCAACAAGGAAATACTTGGGAAAGTTTTCTTTTGAGTTGTAGTTAAGTCTCCTTCTGTATTTACTATCTTCCAAAAAGAACGACCATATGGAGTATTTGCTGGATTAGGGTTCAATGCAGGATTCAATTGCCAATTCAAGTTAGATTTTTTGTTAATAATTGATTGCAAAATGTCAATTCCAAAACCTAAGAAGTCATAACCAACCAGCTGCCCTCTTTTTGCTGAATATAAAGTAACCTCTTCATCTTTAGGATCAAGTTCAGGAGCCAAAGGAGATGCAGGATACCTTAACTTTAATAAATGATCCTCTTTCATGCCTATAACTTTCATCCATAAAAGTTTGGTTCTTAATTCTTGATTTTTAATTTTATGATCGATAGAAAATTTTTGATATTTAAACTTTTCATACAACAATTCCTTTGAATTATTTTGAAAAAGCTTAAGTAAAACTGGCTGTAAATCTTTTTTTATTTCTTCATTTTTTTTAACAAACTCATTTGTCGTTTGTTCTTGGTCAATATTTTCTTGTAAAGAAGGATCATAGTTTATAATAAAAGCATCTGTTGAAAGGTCTGTTAGCTGAGTTTGTGATCTGATTTTAAGCAGATTGATAAAGTAATTCACATCAAAGTTCAGTCCATAAACAGAAGATTTTTGTTTACGAACATAAATCTGTAAACCATTTTTAGTTTTTGAAATGCTTGTTTGTCTGAGAATAATTCTGGAAGCATCACCACCCAAATTCACTGAACTCATAAAGTTCATCGGAGACATTCCTAAAATGACATCAAGTGAAGATGATAATTGTGAGTAAATTCCAGCTGTAATTGAATCAGTGATAGTAAAAACCTCTCCCTCTCTTAAATCTAGGAGAAATTTATCCAGTGGCTCTGTAGACTTATTGTTCTCATCAACAATAGCCTCACTACTTTCAAGCACTTTAGATATATTTTTCATGAATTGAGGAATAATTAAATTTTTCCAGCTTTCCCTATCGCCCTCGCTCATTGATAAGATAGGACGCACATGGGTGTAATCACGAAGTAAGTTCAAGTTGGCACCAGCAAAAGGTCTTAAATTGTTAAGTCCATCCACACTCATAAAATAGCCTAAAGATCCTGAAATACTTAAGTTATCAATAAGCTGAACTGGAGCTGTGCTATCATAGTAAGTACCCGTAGAAACATGTCTTGTTGCTGATACATTAAATCCCGCAACAGGACCGCCCCAAGACTCAACTTTTTGATATAAAGGCTCCCAGGGTTTATCTTTAATATGTTGTTTAACTTGATTTTGAATGTCTATGACCCTTTGCTTTGCCAGAGACTGAGTTGATAGAACTTGTAAATGCTTAGAAATCTCACTTAACCCTGTAGACAAAATTGTTGTGATCCCTCTGATTTTGAAATATCTAAAAATATCTGCTTCAGAAAATGGAGAATCAGGATCTCCATGGGAGAATCTTTGTGGAAATGGAGGAATAAACTCAATACTTACCTTTCCATTGATAATATGACCTTCTGGAGAGTTATAATTAAGATTTGGAATATTTTGCAGTTGAGGAAAAGATAAATTAAAAAGTTCGAATAGGTTTTTACTTCGATAAAGTAATTTTATCCACACTAAATTTTCTATCTCTTTTGGCAATAAAGCATTTTGAACTATTTCTAAGTAATCTTTTGGTGTCCAATTTTGCATACGCCTTAACAACCATCTTACATCTTCATAGGTTGTAGCGCCAAAAGCTCCACCAAATGGATGACTTAAAACAACATGTCCTGACAAAACACTTCCTATTTTTGGTGTGAAACGATTCACACTTTCTGGTAAATCAACCAATACATAAGGAATAATTAAAGATCTAAAGGCTCGAGTTTTTGAAAAAAGCTCTAAAATAGGAACTAATTCAGGATTATTAGGATTAGGCGTGGTACCCCAATGTAGATCATAATACTCTGAAGAAGGCGTTTCTAAAATACAATCTGCCAGTGTCAGCGAATGATTTTTCCTATCATTTTCTGTTATCCATGGAGTATCATCCACATCAATAGTCATTCCACTTTGCATATTTTTAAGAAAAGAGTCTTTTGTTTCTTCATTTTTAAAGAACAGTTTAAAATTTTGATATTGCCTTAAGGCTGGAACATAAAATCCCAATTTTCTGAGAAGAGCTGCTCTCATCATAAAAGAATGAGAATAGCGACTTAATGACAATCGATAAAAATTTTGTGAATTGGCACGCGACTGAACTCTTACTGTGACAGTTAAAAGTTCATTAATTACAGCCTCGACATCTTGAAAATTAGCTCCTACTTCTGGTGCAGGAAATGACTTTATAAAACTATCACTCACTGCATAATTTTGATTTTGCCAAAATTTATTTTCCTTTGGATTCAATAAGCTTAAATCGATTTGCTTATCTTTTACTAACTGGCTTGCTTCTGCTGGATCTAAAATTCTATTTTGAAAGATTAAATCAGATGATGGTTTTTTTATGCTATTAATAGGTATACTAACACTTTGCGAGCTAGCAATGGAAGCTGCCAATACAAAAAAATAAAAAAATAGCCAAACTAATAACTTCAACTTTGCCCCCATGGTCAAAATGACACTCACTTTGTGTCATTTTTCTCTGGGAACTAGAGAAGCAATCAATGAGCCAAACTTTTTAAAACTAATTTTCTAAGTCCGCCAATGCATTTAAAAATTTAACAAAAAATTATAGAAGCATTGCGAAAATTAAAACTTAATACCAAGACCAACGGTTGCATAAAATGTATTTAGCTCCGCTTTTTTATTGAGCACTTTATCGATGAATGCATATCGCTTCAATCCAAAACCGGCTTCACCAAAAATACTTTTACTCCAAAGCATTTGTCCATGAAAGTTAACACTTAATGGAGAATTAAGAGTTACATTGGAATTCATTGAATTAAAATAATAAATCACTTCCATGTCTACCCATTTTGGATATCGCATAAAAGGAAACCAATTTAAAAAATCATCAAAAACTCTTGGCATTGATCTGGCCCAAAACCATCCTCCACCTAACATTGGAGACTTAAAATCACCAAATTTAATATCTTGGTATGACATAAGTACTCCTGAAGTTTCGTCACGTGTCCAAACTCCGGGAGTAAAGCGATACTTTAAATCTAAAGTCGTTACAGAAAGTGCTTCGCTGTCAGTTGAGGAAATATTCAACTTATTTAAGGAGTTAAAATATTTCCCTGCAAAACCCCAACGCTGAAAAGAAAGTGAATTTTCACCTAAAAGCTTTTCAAACCAACGAGTGTAAAGAATCTCACCCATAATTACTTGTCCTGAATTAGAAACCACGCCAGTAAATCTTGCAGATAATTCATTGGCATAGGATCTATAGAGTTCAAAAAATGAACTGTATTTTTTCCCTTCGTACTGTACATTCAAATAACTTTTATTGATCTCGCCTTTTTTTTCAGACTTAAAATTCCAAATAAAAAAACTAGAATTTTTATCTTCCTGAATAACCGAATTCTCTTCTGAAGACACCTGACTAGCTTTCCGTTTAAATCCTTTTAAGTTAACCGAAGATAAATATGTGGCGGAAGGTGTATTATTATGTAAAAAAACTCTAGAATAGGCCTTTGGAATTTCCGTCGTGTTTATTTTTTGCTTAAAAATGCCACCACCTACACCTGGAAAGTGAATCGCTGGTGTTGCCAATGGAACTTCAAGTTGCCAAAACTCCCTCTCCTCTTTTATTGTTGGCTCAAATCCCAAGAGCTTTGTAAAAAAAGAGTATTCTTCTTTATTAATAACACTTGTTGACTCTATAGGCTTAATTCCAAAACCAATCACTTTTAGTTTGTCATTCGATACTTGAACTACGTCAACTAAGTTCAACTTATTTGGTTCTGTTATAAACTCGTAACTTTCACCTGTCTTCAAGTCAGCATAAAAACTAAACACAATTCCTGGGGAAACATTCACTTCACCTTTTAATGATGCCTCTTCATTTTTAACCAAAACTCTGGGTGGAGAAACTAACTTTGAAAAAACCAATTTATTATTTTTAACAATACTACGTGCAGAACAATAACGAGATGAGGCTTTACGATTTTTTTCAGAAAGACAGATTCTAAAAGCTTGTCCAAACAGTCTCTGAGCTTTCTTAAAACTACTATCCTCTATTAACATAAAATCAGTACGGCTCGGAGAAATATCAGAAACTTTAGTATCGGAGGTACTTACATAGTTTATCTTTTCTTTTTCCCACTTTTTAATTTCGTCAATTGTTACTTTTTTACTCCATATCACTTCACCTGTCTTACTAATAAATTCAATCATGGGAACATTGAAAAGTCCTTTGGGCCACTTAAGAGCAAGAGCTAGATTAGCAGATTGAAACTTTGAATTTTTAATATTCCATCGATTCAAAGGGCCAATATCAATTTGTACAAACTTTTTATTTAAGAACGTATTACCAATTCTCAGCGTAGCACCTTCATCTGAAGATAAATCATAATCAAAAACTTGTTCGGGAAAAAGGACTCCTTCACCTGGCTCAAAATAAGTTGGTTTCGAATATTCGGGATTTGGTTTCATTTGTGGGAAATTTTTTAATTTCACTGTCTGATTCACTGCAGAGACAGAGATCTCATTATTTTGAGCTAATAAAAAAGAATTTGAAAAAAAAGCTAAAACTAATACAGAAAAAAAATTAAACATTTAATATTCCTTCAACTTGATGTATGTGACTGTATCTTACAAAGAAAGTGTGAATAATGACAAAACAAAAAGCAGTTATCGAGTTAATTTTTGCTGGAGTGTTATGGGGTTATGGATTCCTCGCAACCAAATGGGCCTTACTTGAGTTTTCTGTATTTGATCTTCTTTTTTATCGTTTTCTTGTCGCCTTCATATTAGGTGAGCTCATTGCTCTTTTCACAGTAAAACTTACTGCACAAGAGACGATTAATGAATTAAAATTGGCTTTTTTACCTGGAATTTTAATGGCTGCCTTTATTATTCCTCAAACCTTAGGCTTAAAGTACACTACAGCTACTAAAAGTGGGTTTATTACTACTCTGTATGTGATCTTCGTTCCATTTTTAAATCACTTTTTCTTCAAAGAAAAAACTAATTTTAAAATCTATCTTTGGGCGATCACTGCTCTTTTTGGAACTACACTACTTCTAAAGGTTTTTTCTGAATCACCAGATTTAAATCAGGGAGACTTTTGGACTCTTGTCTGCTCTTTAATGGCAGCAACTCAAATAATTTTTGTTGGAAAAGTCGCGTCGGTTACTAAATCTGCCTTCAAACTTAACAATTTTCAAAGCCTATGGACTTTAATCAGCTTGATTCCATTTTACTTTTTTCAAGATAAAATCACCTTTTCAACTCAAGAATTTTTGCCGTGGTTTGGAGTTATTAGCATGGCTATTGGCTCAAGTATTTTGGCTTTCACTATTCAATTAAGGGCTCAAAAAGTTCTGAACAGTGCTGTAGCAAGTTTACTTTTCTTATTAGAATCACCGTTTGCTTTTATGTTTGGCTATCTTTTTTTGAAAGAAAAGCTTTCTCTTGTTCAATTACTTGGAGCCCTATTAATCATTTGCAGCTCTATGCTTTCTCTTCGGGAGGAGCAAACTTTACACTCCAAATAAAGGAAAGAACAATAAATACAGCGCCAAGAAGACCTGTAATCCATTCTGGTACGTGTAAGAATGGATCAACTAGCATCATCAAAGCAAGAACTAAAATGGCATAAAAAGCACCGTGTTCTAAATATGCAAACTGCTTTAATGTGTTTTTCTCGACAAAATAAATGGTCAAGCTTCTTACAAAGAAAGCACCAATACTAAGACCTATCATTATAATAAAAAGATTTTGAGTGATGGCAAAGGCTCCGATGACACCGTCAAAACTGAAAGAGGCATCTAAAACTTCCAAATACAGAAACATTCCCGCACTAGCTCGATTGATATCATTTTTTTGTTCACCCGAAAATTCCAACCAAGTTCCCAAACCATCAACTAAAACATATACTATAATTCCCCAAATGCCAGCAATCATAAATTTCATCTTACTCACTTCTGGCAAAAAGGTTTCAACAATTAATAATGCAATCAAAGTGAGCGCTATCTCTATGGCCTCAAATCGGCCCATAATCGAAAAAGGTTTTTCTATGACTTTAATCCAATGTTGGTTTTTATTTTCATCATAAAAGTATTTTAAACCAACTAAAAGTAAAAAGGCGCCACCAAATGCCGATATTTGTATGTGAGCCGACATCATCATTTCTGCATAATCTTTTGGTTTAAAAATTGCTAAATTTAAAGCTTCCCATGGATTCAACTCACCAACAACTGAAACTATAGCTACAGGAAAAACTAAGCGCATTCCAAAAACAGCTATGATCATTCCCCAAGTCAAAAAGCGATGTCTCCATAAAGGCGTCATTTTTTTTAAAACAATGGCATTCACAATAGCATTATCAAATGATAGTGACACTTCCAGTACAGCTAGCACTGAAGTAATAAAAATAGTTTCTATAAGTGCCTGCATTCCATGTCCAGAACTATAGCCAATATAAGCAGCGATTACTAAACCAATAAAAGTAAAAATAAAAGAAGATCTAAAGTAATTCATGGGTCTCATCTTGATACATAAATCCAATAAATTCAACATCTATACCTATTAATGTTTAATTTTTAATCCCGATAGAAACATTGGAGGCCAAATCAATGCAGTCACTAAAAACAACCTTTATTATTGGAGTTTTTTTTGTTTTTATTCTGGGCTCTCTGGCCTTTTTTATAAATATTGAGGGCGAAGAAGAATTCTCTAGCTTAGCAAAAAAAGATAAAACTAACAAAAGTAAAACTAAAAAGAAAAAAGAGTTTCGAGAATTCGAAGATTCAACTGTCATCTCTAAAACTGATAAAGTTGAAAACGAACCTAGTGCACTTCTGAATGATCCTGCCATTAAACAAGCTTGGGGCTTAAAAAAATCCGATGCAGGTAGAGCCTGGAAAGTCACAAAGGGTAGTAAAAGCAAGATAGTTGCTGTTATCGATACTGGCATAGATATTAATCATGAAGATCTTAGCGAAAACATCTGGGTGAATCCTGGTGAAACTGGTTTTGACTCCAAAGGCAGAAACAAAGCAAGTAACGGTATAGATGATGATGGCAATGGCTTTATTGACGATGTTCATGGATGGAATTTCGTAAGCAATAATAATGACCTAAAAGATAACCATGGTCATGGAACCCACATAGCTGGAATTATTGGAGCCATTGGTGGTAACAAAAAAGGAATCAGTGGTATTGCCCCAGAAGTCAGTCTAATGATTATAAAGTATTTTGATCCCAAAGTTCAAAATACTGATAATCTAAAAAACACTATTAATGCTATAAAATATGCAGTTAAAATGGGTGCCAATATCATTAATTATTCTGGTGGTGGAACCGAGTATTCTAAAGAAGAGTTTGAGGCTGTTAAAGAAGCAGAAAAAAAAGGAATTCTTTTTGTTGCGGCTGCTGGCAATGAACGATCTAACTCAGACCAATTTCACTATTATCCTGCGGATTACAAACTAAGCAACATTATAAGTGTCACTGCCCTTGACCCAAACAGAGAGGTATTAGCCTCTTCAAATTATGGAACTGAGACAGTTGACCTAGCAGCTCCTGGTCAAAATATTATTTCTACTCTTCCAGACAATTCCTATGGTTTTATGACAGGCACATCTCAAGCGACAGCTTTTGTAAGTGGTGCTGCAGTTCTTATAATGGCTAATAAAACGGATTTTAAGTTTGATGAAGTGAAAAAATACATTTTATCTACAGGTGATTCTTCGACTTCTTTAGCCCAAAAGACTCGTACCTCACGCTCATTGAATTTATTCAAAGCTCTTACTATTTTGGATAATGATGTGGCCGCTAATGGTGTGGTTGTTAGAGGTCCAGTAAGTGAAAGTTTCACAGCTGGCCGAGAAATCAATAACAACACCACTGAAATAAGTTCTTTTGGTAAAAGTCTCATAGAAGCCGTAAGCCCCAAAACAAAAGTCAATCGCGTCGGCGGAAAGCAATAAAACCTAAACTAAGAATCATTAAAAAAATACCAACACCAATACTGTTGCGGTGAGAACGGCTTAAAAAGCCAAATAAAATTAAAAAACTAGCAACTAATACAGGTGTCCATACCATCCATTGCTTTAACTGACTCCACTTAAATATATTTTTATAATTACGTAAAACTTGCATTTCGATCTGCTCTTTAGCAACTTTTTTTTGTAAGCCTTCTTTACGTTGGTTGATTAGCGAAATCCAACTCTCCGTACTAGATTCATTTTTAATATTTTTGCCAAGCTCTTGATACTTAAATAAAGCGTAATCAATAGAGTTCATTTTGAAGCACTTATTTATAAATTGGGTATGAATCTCTGGATTGTCATAATCTTGTATAATTTTTTGCCAAGATTTAATAAGCTCAACTGAAACCTTTGGATAGGCTTCCTGTTGGATTAATAGATAGTTCTCCATAACCACCCCACAAGATTCACAAATCTGAAGGCTTTCTTTCTGTAAATGATGACATTTTGGACAACTTTTTTGTATCTGTTTTTGCTGAGGAGAAACTTTATAAGTTAAAATGGTATTCGGATTTGATGGGGGATAATCAAATCCGAAATGACACTGACATTTTGGACACTCAAACTCAGGGGCAAAGCTTCTAATTTTATCCGCACTCACCTCATATAGAGTCAAGCAATCTGGACATCGAAATTTACAATGAGATAATGTTGAAATAGATTCCTTATCATTTGTTCCTTCAATACTCCGCTCAACTTTTGGTTCCATTTCTATGTGGTTCCCTTTTCTTTATAAATTTGAGTTATCAGTTGTTATTTAGTCGATTATTTATTTCAATAACAACATGATGAATAATTTTTATAGTTTTATCAAGAAATATAAATGGCCTCTTTTAAGTGGAGTTATCGTCGGCACAAGCTATATCCCTCTTCCACCATGGGGAATTTTATTTTGTTATCTTCCCTTATGGTGGTGGCTGATCAACAAGGCTGAAAATAGAAAAGAAGCTTTTGTCGCTGGTTGGGTGACTCAATTCTCACTTACCTTAATAGGCTTTCACTGGATTTTTTATACTGCAAATGTTTATGGGCAATTTCCATGGTATCTATCTTTCTTAACACTGATTGCTTTTTGTACCTTGGCTCATATTTACATTGCCATCACTAGTTATTGTTTTTTTATCTTCAAAGAAAAATGCAAAACAAATTTGAGTCAACAACTTATTTTTTTAGTTCTTGCACATTCTTTGGCAGAAACTTTTTGGCCAGGAATATTTCCATGGAATTTAGGCTACACCTTACTATGGGCAAAACTACCAATGTATCATTTTGCAGATTTGATTGGTTTTCTTGGCTTATCTTTTTTTCTCTTTGTTTTTCATTTTATGTTTGCAAAAATTTACTTTTCTAACAAATCAGTAAGTTCTAAAGCCATACAAAGTACTCTAGTAGTCCTAGGTTTCGTTTTATTGAATCTTGTTGGCTACTTGCATGGGGAAAAGTGGAAAATAACAGACAAGGAACTGAATGTTCTACTAGTTCAGGGAAATATTGGAAATATTGAAAAATTCATGGCCGAAAAAGGGCGCAATTTTAGAACTGACATTTTGAATAAGTACATTTCATTGAGTCAGAAAGGACTGAATGAGAATAAAAATGTAGATTTATTGTTTTGGCCTGAAAGCGCCATCCCTGAATTTTTAAATACAAATTATCGTTTGAATAAAAATCAAAAAAGACTAAGTGAGTTTCTAAGTTCAATCGAAAAACCAGTTCTAACTGGTGCTTTCTCAAAAGACGACTCTAATCCAAATCCCGAATCCTCTGTTTACAACGCTCTTTTTCTTTTAGATAAAGAAGGTAAAGAGCTAGCAATGCCCTACCACAAAACCATCTTACTGATTTTCGGAGAATACTTACCATTAAGCGAAACTTTTCCGATACTATTAAAGCTTTTGCCCTTTATTGCTAATTTTGGACGTGGACCAGGCCCAAGCATTCTTCCCCTGCCCATGGATGCAACAAAAGGAGATTTTGCATTAATTGGAGCTCAGATTTGTTATGAAGGAATATTTCCTGATTTTAGTGCCGGTCTTGCTAAAAATGGGGCCGAAATTCTAGCCAATGTCACGAATGACTCATGGTATGGAGTTCCTTTTGAACCTTACCAAAATATGGTTATGACCTTAGCGCGAGGAATTGAAGTCCGTCGTCCAGTGATTCGCTCCACAAATACGGGAATTTCTACTAGTATTGATGCCTATGGAAACTTTGCTAACTTTTCTCCGATGCAAACGGAATGGGCTGGTGTTAACAAAATAAAATATTTAAATAATCCTCCAAAAACAATTTTTACTGATTGGGGAAAGAACTTCTGGATGATAATCTTGATTGCCTTTATCCTGCATATTTTGTTAAGTATAAATTATGAAAAATTTAGAAAATCTTGATTGGAATCTGATTCTTGAAAAAATTGAAAGTTTTAGCACCAGTGAGATAGCTAAACTTAAAATATCTTCTATCAAGCCTTTATCATCTAGCAACGAGGCTTTAGTTTCATTTGCTGAAATTGAAGAAAGCTCTCAGATTATTAAATCTGGAGTTAGACCTTTTATGCAATCACTAGATTATTTTAGCCAATGGAATCTACGACTAAAGAAAAAAGCAGTTTTAAAAACCCTAGAAATTAAAGACATCAGAAGTTTCTGCCTAGAGTGTATTGCACTTAAGGAGGCCATTAAAGACTTCCAAACTCCTTGGTTGAAAGAAGTTAATAATTCGCTTGTTCCGGCAGAAGAGCCCTTATCTGCTATTGATCAACTTATGAGCCCAAATGGAGACATTAGACCTGATGCAAGTGAACGTTTGTACCGACTTCTACAAGAAAAAGATCGTCTACGTCGAGAGGTAGAATCCACACTAGATAGGCTTGTTAAAGATCACCAAATGGAAAATTATCTTCAAGACAAGTACTTCACCTCCAGAGAAGGCAGAATGGTTCTACCTATTCGCTCTGGAATGCAACATTTTGTTCCAGGGGTTATCCACTCATCATCTCAAACTAAACAAACTGTTTTCATGGAACCTGAAAAAGTCATTCCAATGAATAATCGTTTGCGACAAATCGAAGTAGAAATAGAAGAAGAGATTGAAAGACTCCTTGAAGAAATTTCTAAATACTTATTCCATTTAAATCCTGAATTTGAAAAATCAAGAGACCTTTTAGAACATGTAGACTTTCGCTTAGCTCAAGCTCAATTTTCACTTTTAATCAAATCTCAAGCTTGCGAATTTTCTGACAACGAATTTGATTTACTTGATCTTAAACACCCAATGTTAGCGTTAGGAAGAAAAGAAGTTATCTCTAATTCAGTTCAACTCACTGAAAAAAAATCGATCCTATTACTCTCTGGACCCAATGCTGGTGGAAAAACAGTTTTATTAAAATCTATTGGACTTGCTGCTCAAATGGCAAGATGTGGTTTACCCATTTGCGCTGAACTAGGCAGCAAGATTCCTTTTTTCAAGGAAATCATTACAAGCATTGGCGACTCACAAAGTGTTGATGAAGAGCTTTCTACGTTTGCAGCTCATTTAAAAATTCTTGAAAAGGCTTCCCATCTTGTAGGAAATGAGTATCTAGTTTTAATAGATGAAATTTGTGGTTCTACTGATCCAGAAGAAGGAGCCTCCCTGGCAAGAAGCTTCATTGAATCCTACAGTCAAAATCAAGTTTTTGCAGTAATCACATCGCACTTAAGTCCTTTAAAAACAGGTTGGAAAGAAACCGACAAACTTATTAATGGAAGCCTTGAATATGACAAAATTTCTGGAAAGCCTACCTATAAGTTCATACCTGGTATTCCGGGGGAATCTTTAGCCATTCAAATGGCAAAAAGAGTTGGAATAGATAATAAAATTGTTCAAAGAGCAATCCAGTTACTCTCCCCAATGACAAGAGCTCGACTTGATGGGCTTGAAGAAATTGAAAACTTAAAGAAAGAAATATCTCATTTACAAACTCATTTAAAAAAACAAACTGCCGAAGCTTTCACATTAAAAAATAAATACGAACAGATGATTCAAGAGTTTCAAAAGAATAAAGAGAAACTTCTACATCAAGAGTTAAGTACTGCAAGAAAAAAAGTTGATGAAGCTATCTCTACTGTAAATGCAAAAGAGACATTAAACAAACATCGTCAATTACAAGAAATCAAGTTTAATTTACCTGAAATTGTTAAAGCGCAAGCCGGAGTTAATGAAACTAACAGTAGACTGGAAACATCTGATGATTTTGCAAAAAAATATCCACCAGGTTCTAAAGTTTATATTCCAAGACTGAGTCAAGATGGTCTTATTCAAAGCACTCCTAACGCAAAAGGCGAAGTACTTATTATGTCTAACTCAATGCGGTTACAAATCCCGTGGACAGAGCTAAAACCTCCTGGAAAACCAACCAACCCCACTTCCAACTTAGTTAGAAAGTCTTCCCAATTTTCCGTGGCCCTTGTAGATGAAGATCGCGTTCTTGATTTACGAGGTAAAACAGTTGAAGAAGCGATAGAAGAGCTTGAGGTTATTTTAGATAGAGCTCTACAAAATCAAGAAGATCGAATTAAGATTATTCATGGTCATGGGACAGAAGCTCTAAAAAAAGGAATTAGATCCTACCTTTCAAGAAGTGTTCATGTCAGAAAATGGAAAGCAGGAAACAATGAGACCGGTGGGGATGGAGTCACTTGGCTTGAAATTGCCAAAGGTGGAGATTAGTTTTAACCTTTATTTTTATTTTGAATGTAATTCTCTCTAACCCAAAGACGGATGTTTTTTAAATAAAGGTCTTTCATTCCAAAGAATACAAAATGGTGTAAAAAAGATCCTTTTTGTTCCTTTACTTCTTCAGTATAATTACAGTTAGCATGATAATCTAGAAGTTTCGTTTCATCTGGAGTCCATAGGTAAAATCTTCTGAAACTGCCAATGGATAAAGCCCTATGGTACTTAAAAAATAAACCCGCTTCCGAGACCTCATCAAGTTGTATTTGCTGAGCTGTTTGTATTTCCTTCTCCTTAATGGTAAAATAATCTTTGCTCCAAAGTTTTTTATCAGCAAAAGTAAGGAATATTTTTTTTGCTAAGTAACTACGATCTATTGGAATATACATCACATCTCTGACAAATTGTGCCCAGTACTTTTCTTCATTGTCTGTAAAATTATTTTTTGAAATCAATATCTTTGCTTCAGTGGGGTAATAGTTTTTTTTAATACAAATTTTAAAAAAATACTCAGATCCAATTATCAAGTCTACTTTCTTTCCTAATGGAGACATAGCCGTTAAGAAAGAAGATTTTACAGATGGAATCAATTTTCCAAATACTAATTCTATACTAGGCTGATCTGACTTGGTTTTAGTTTTTTTAAAACCTTGTAATCTAACTAAAAACTTTTTATTGTTATGATGAAAAACAAATATTGAACCATTTCCAGCCTCAATTTTCTGAGTTCTAAAGATTTCTAACCATTTTTTCTTTGACTCTACATCCAATAACGATTGAAAGTCTTTAGTCCTTAAGCTACTAATATTGTCTCCAAAAAGACTCTCACTTTCTCCTAAATCTGTAAACTCAAGGAAAAAATGACCAGTAGGATCGATATGAATTCGAACATCTTTATCACCAGGTAAGTCTTTATCTGTAATCATTTCAGACTTTTCTGGATTATAATCAAATTCAAAATCTTCCCAACGATTATAAGTATGTATATTAGCTTCAGGAAAAAATCTTTTAAGAGAAGATGGCAGTTCTGTTTCTGAAAAAGAATCAAAATAAATAATGTTTAATTTAAAAGGAGTTTTAGGCTGACTAATCAACGTAGCTGGAAAATCTACAAAAAAGTCTTTACGAAATTTTTTTACTTGCTCAGCATCCATAGCAAAATACTCCATCCAACAAAGAAAAGTATTTTTAACATCAGGGTTTGGTTCCACTTTTACACATCTTGCCATGGTACTTTTAGTATTACCTACTAAAAACTCATCAGCATAAAATTTTGCAACATTACCTATTTTAAGAGGAGAATCGCTAATCGATAGAAATCCTAAATCTGAAAATCCCTTGATAGGAACATCTTTTACCATCTCAATTTGTGCAACCAACTTACTATTTTTTAAATTATCATCTTTGGGTTTTTTTCTGCCTATGACTGCATAACGTAAATGTTCTTCAAGAATTAACAAATCAAATGGCTTATAAATCACATTATTTATAAATTTTTCTTCCATAGATTTCAGAGAAACGGTACTGTGATCAAAAGCAGTCAAAACAATAGAAGTCATTTCCTCTTCGCTACAAAGATTTTTCCTTAGTAGAAGATCTGTGGTTTTTTGAAGTAATGATATTGATTGCGTTCCTAAAATTTCATTCTTACAAACAATCAGATTTAATCTTTTTGCAGCATCGACCGTTTCTACATCTTTGTCGTTCTTCCAACGAAAGCCACCAAGCTCCAAAGATTGTGGACCATCTTTAATCACCGTTGCAACCCAAGCTGAAAAGCTTTCTAATTTATCAAAAAATCGCACCTTTAAAATAGGATTAATCTTTTTCAAAGTAGTAAAAAGAACCTCTTGAATTTTTTCTTCATCTTCAATGACTATGACAAATTGGTCCATGAAAAAATGATACCATAACCTATTGAAAAAGTATGACTTTTAACATTTAACTCGACTTTAGTAAAGCAAGCGTATAAAGCTAAAATCTCTCACATATATAAATTTTCTTTGGAGATATAGCTCTATGAAGTACTGGCTAATGAAAAGTGAACCCGACGTCTTTTCTATTGATGATCTAAAAAAGCATAAGACCACACTTTGGGAAGGGGTTAGAAATTTTCAAGCTAGAAACTTTATGTCACAATCAATGTCTCTGGGAGATTTGGTTTTATTTTATCACTCCAATGCAGAGCCCCCTGGAATTGCAGGTATAGCTAAAGTTTCCAAGTTGGCTCAACCCGATCCTACCCAATTCGACAAAAAATCAGATTACTTTGACAAGAGAGCAACTTTACAAAAACCACTTTGGTTTTGTGTCGAAGTGGCTTTTGTAAAAAAATTTAAAACCTTGCTCCCTTTAGAAACCTTAAAAAACACTCCAGAGCTTCAAGATATGCTGGTAATTAAAAAGGGACAAAGACTAAGTATCCAACCTGTTACTGAAAAAGACTATCAATGGATCCTGAAATTAACTCAAATGTAAAACTTTACCTTGCTCCTATGGAAGGTATAACTCATGCTGCGTTCAGAGAACAAATTTGTTCTCTGTCTGAAGTTGATTATTGTGTTACTGAATTTATGCGGGTAACCAACCAACTCCATCCCAAAAAAGTATTTCACCGATACTGTCCAGAGTTATTTTCCAGTAAAAGTTTGGTCTCAAACCCCACGATTTCATCATCACTTCAAGGGCCTTTAGTTGCCAATAAAACTCCGATCATTGTTCAGTTTTTAGGAAGTAATAAAGAAGCACTGCTAGCAAATGCTCACCGTGCGATAGAGCTTGGAGCTAAAGGGATTGATTTAAACTTTGGATGTCCAGCAAAAACAGTAAATCGAAATCAAGGAGGAGCTTATCTTTTGCAATTTCCTGAACTTATCGCTGAAATCACATCTTACCTAAGAAAAGGACTTCCAAAAGAAATTAGCGTATCTGCTAAAATTCGGTTAGGCTATATAGATACTTCTTTACTAAAAGATATTGTGAGTGGAATTGATACTGCAAATTTAGATTGGCTTACCGTTCATTGCCGCACTAAAAAAAATGGCTATGCACCTCCTGCTTTTTGGGAGTACCTTCCACAAATAAAAGAATGGACCAAGACAAAGGTTATTGCTAACGGAGATATTTTTAGCGTAACTGATCTCCAAAAGTGCTACAGCATTTCCCATTGTAAAGACTTTATGATTGGAAGAGGTGTTATTTTTAATCCATTCCTTTTTATTGAGATAAATAAATTTTTAACACAAAAAAAAATAAACGAACCTCTAAATTCAAATGATATAGCTTTCTTTAAACAACCTTTAGCTCCTAAAGAAGTTCTTACTCTGTTGGTAAATTATTTCGAACTTTCTGAAAAAGAAGTTAACGGATACTACGCCACTGCTAAAGTTAAAGGTTGGCTTAAGACTATTTCGATTAAAAACTCCCTTTTCAAACATTTTTTTGATAAGATGAAAACACTCAAATACCCACAGTTCCAAGCCGAACTGTATAAGGAATATCATGAAGCAAACAGCTAAAATTATCATCTATACAAAAGATCCTTGTCCTTTTTGCGTTAGGGCTATTAATTTACTTAATGAAAAAAAATTGACCTATCAAGAAATTGATCTCACAGATAAACCTGAAGAAATTCAAAAAATAAAAGATGAAACTGGCTGGAGAACAGTCCCAATCATTTTGATCAACGATCAAGTTGTAGGAGGCTATACAGATCTAAAAGCTCTTGACGAAGATGGCAAACTTGATTCTTTAGTGTTTTCACTGTCTTAAATCAGTTTTTGCGTACATTTTTTGAGGTACTGAAAAAAAATCTAGAATGTACTGCTTGAGCTGCTCGGAGTTTTTAGCTTTGTCACACAAACCAACAAGACTGTGACCAAATTCAAGCCAGGGGTGAGTTATCTTAACGTAAAAAGAGACTTTCCTTAAGGCTAAACTCTCACCAAAATATTTCACGCAAGCATCTATTAGAAATAATAAACACTTACCATACTCAGCACCCTCTTCTTCTTGAGAGCTTGGTGCTAAAACACGATCTCCGATAAGGAGATTTTCTTTTGGCTTCATGCCAATTTTCTCACCCACTTGCCATAGTAACCAAGGTCTTGCTGCTAACCCACGACCTGACATTACTAAATCACAGTGAGTTTCTTCTTTCATTCGAAAAACATCCTCCAATGTTTGAACATCACCATTTCCAATAATAGGCACAGAAACTTTTTGTTTTAAAAAATAGATTTGCTCCCAATCAGCAACACCTCGTCTTTTCTGATCTGCTGTTCTTGGATGTAAACAAATCCACGACGCTCCATTGTCTAACAACTGCTTCACAAAGTCTAACAGATCAGCATGAGAGTTTTGACTTTCAACGGCTCTTAACTTCACTGACACTGGTAAATCTGAACTTCTAACTGCCATATTCACAACTTCACCGGCATATTTTCTATCGCCCATAAGAGCCACTCCGTAATTGTGGCGAAGTGCTTTTTTCACAGGACAACCCATATTAATGTCAATTCCATGAGCACCCCAAAGTTTCAACTTTTGAATACTCTCAAAAATTGGCTTTTCTTCATTGCCTAAAATCTGTGGAACTAAATAGGCCTCATTCGCTAGTTTTTTTGTTTCTGCAGTGATATCTAGATCTTCTTTTGGGACTTTTCTTGAGTTCAGCATCTCTGTTGGCCATAAAGTGATGGCTTCTATTGGCAAATACAACTGTGCCAGCTCTCGAAAAGCCACATGAGAAATTCCCACCATGGGAGCTAGTGCCAAAGGGAAGTTTACATTATTCCAATCTACTTTTTCCATTTTTCCCGTAAATTTTCATTTGTTTTGTAAATATGATTGCCTCGCCAGAAAACGTCTTGTAGCTTTTAGGACAAGAGTGTGATCTTAATTTAGCTAGTTAATTCCTATGACTGACTAGATCAAGACACGCACTAGACTATTATTCTAGCAAAATCATTTTATCAAGGTTTAATATGAAGATTGGTATACTTGGTGGTGGACAGTTAGCTCGTATGCTTTGTCTCAAAGGTCACGAATTAGGCGATGAAATACATATTCTTTCAGAGAAAAAAGATGATCCAGCGGCACAAGTAACTCAAAATTGGCATCAAGGATCCTATCACAACAAGGCCCAGCTTAGAAAGTTTATCAATCAGGTTGATCTTATCACTTTTGAAAGTGAATTTGTGGATTGTCATCTTTTAAAAAAAATCGCCTCTGATAAAACCTTCCATCCATCGTTGGATAACCTACTTCAATTCCAAGATCGCTGGACGCAAAAAAATTTATTTTTAAAATACAAATTACCTACAGCATCTTTTAGAAAAATAGATTCACAGGAAGACCTAAAAAGCTTTGCTCCCCTCTTTAACTACAAATATGTTTTAAAAAAAAGATATGGTGGCTATGACGGCTATGGTACTTTCATTTGTAGAAATCGAAAAGAACACACAAAGTGGATTGCTTTTTTTTCTAAGGTAAACCTACCTTTAAATTTAATTATTGAAGAATTCATTCCCTTTGAAAAAGAATTAGCTGTACAATTTTTTAGAAATGAAAGAAACGAATTTACTCAACTGCCTCTTGTTGAATCTAAACAAATAGACTCTAAATGCGATTGGATTAAGGGTCCTATAGACCACAATGCATTTCCAGAAATACTCAAAAAAGTAAAAAAGTTAATGCAGGCTGAAAACTATGTCGGTACTTTGGCTTTTGAATTTTTCAGCTCTCAAGGTCGGTTATTAATAAATGAGTCTGCCCCTAGAGTTCACAACTCAGGACATTATTCTTTAAACCATCCCGCTGGGGATCAGTTTAGTTTACATCTAAAAGCAATTACTCAAAGAAAATTGCAATTGTCTGCGACAGAGTTACTCAAATATTCTTTTGTTATGACGAATTTAATTGGTAAATCGACTCGACAAATAGTTTTTCCCGATAACCTACTCGGGCATTTGCATTGGTATGGAAAAACCGGAAATCGCAAAGGTAGAAAAATGGGTCATATAAACTGGATAACTTCCTTTAGTCCTGAAAATAGTGATAAATTGTTAAAACTGGCACTTAAAGAAAGAAAAAAAATAAAACTCTAAGACTTAACGAGGTGACTCTATGAAAATCAATAACAAAAACAAAACCCCAGAGGTCGCCATTATTATGGGAAGTGATAGTGATCTTTCTGTTATGAAAGAAGCTGAAGCGGCACTTGATCATTTTCATATCTGCAGCCATATTCAAATTGTCTCCGCTCACAGAACTCCTGAACTTATGGTTGAGTTTGCAAAAACAGCTCGTGAAAAAGGATTCAAAGTGATTATCGCGGGAGCAGGTGGCGCAGCTCATCTACCAGGTATGGTGGCTAGCTTGACTACACTTCCAGTCATCGGTGTTCCTGTAACACAAACTAAACTCTGCGGAGTAGATGCACTACTTTCCATATGCCAA
The DNA here is from genome assembly GCA_013359135.1 of Pseudobdellovibrionaceae bacterium. Classification (GTDB taxonomy): domain Bacteria; phylum Bdellovibrionota; class Bdellovibrionia; order Bdellovibrionales; family Bdellovibrionaceae; genus UBA2316. Next base: position 50,592 of record JABWCN010000017.1, read on the forward strand.
ATGCCTAAAGGCATTCCAGTGGCCACAGTCGCCATTGATAATGCCTATAATGCTGGGCTTTTAGCAACCCGGATTTTAGCCGTTAACTCTAAAGAGCTCCAACAAAATTTAGAAAAATTCACTCTACTTCAACAAGAGAAAGTGAATTCCATGAATAAAAAACTATATAAAAAATAGTACTGTAGAATAAATCACCTAGAATTTGGTTATCTAAGAATGGTAGACCTGCAATATAACATGCAAACAAACCTTGCATAGTTTTCTCATAAATTGCTGTTGTCAGCCAAACACCTAAATTGGTTACCAAATAAAATATGAAACTGGAAACTAATGAAAGTACACCAATACTTTGAAGAGACTTTGTCATAGATGCTCCAAAGCCAGTCTTCTTTACTAAACTAACTTGTCTCTCTGAGAATGAAGCAGCTAGAAAACCTACCAAGGAAAAGCCAAGATAAGTAAATACCATCGTTGCATGTAAACCCAATATTAAATCAGAAATAAAAAGAGCCACCAAAGGAGAAAAAATCAAAAACTTATTTTGCCTAAAGTTAACTCCAGTAAAAATAGCCATGGCCGTAATTCCAGTAAAATTCCAAGGGTGGGGAATCAGACGGCTTAAAACACCAACTAAAACTAACAATAAAAATACTTTTAATTCTTTTTTCATCATTACCTCACAAAAGCTTATCTATCATCTCTACAGACAAAAAAGCTATCACATTTTTGCAATAAAAAAAAAGATCAATAGCTTTGACGCTAAGCTCTTTTTAGTAACAATTTCAAGATATCTTCACCTGAGGTCACAACAGAATCAGGATCTGATTGCAATCTGGCCTGTAGTTGACATCCAAGGCCCTGATTAAAAATAAAAAGTGCCATCGCTTGCGGCGACAAACTCTTTACAACTTCATTCTGCTTTTGACCCAATACAATTTGTTCTTCAAGCCAAACCAACCATTTTTGATTAAATTTTCTGATTTCCTTTTGTAACCCTTTAGGCAAGCTTTGAAAATCAACAGAAAAAGCAGAAATAGGACAAACCTTCTTTTTATCTTTAGCAAAAAAATAATAAATTTGAAAAAGATTCAAAATTTTTTCCCTGAAAGAGCTTTCAACAGAAATCTTGGCAACCCATCTATCAAACAAGTCACTATAGTTTTGAATGATGGCAATCCCCAGAGCCTCCTTATTTTCATAGTGATCATATAGACTGGGCTTTTTAAGGTTTAACTTATCAGCAATATCTTGAAAACTAAAACCATTATAACCAAAGCTTTGCAACAAAGCTCGCCCCTCTTTGAGAATTTTTTCCTTTGTTCCTGTGTTACGCATTTTTCACTATCCTACCTATAAGTAGGATGATAACCTACTTATAGGTAGGATATCAAGAGGAAACTTTTCTTATCTAAAAAAGGAGACTTATATGAATAAAAGCGTCTATATCGTCGGAGGAATTCGCACTCCCTTTGTTAAAAGTTTTACACACTACAAAAATAAAACCACTAGTGAGTTAATGACTCACTCATTGCAAGCTCTTGTAAAAAAATTTGCACTTGAAGGAAAAACCACAGGGGACGTAGCATTAGGTGTGCTTATGAATAGCGCTAGCAATTGGAACTTAGCCAGAGAAAGTGTCCTCTCCTCTGGTTTATCTCCAGAAACTCCAGCCTACAATGTTCAAAGGGCTTGTGGGTCAAGTCTTGAGACCGCTCTACAAATTCACTCTAAAATTGCCATGGGTTACATCACCACTGGCATTGCAGGGGGTGTTGACACTAATAGTGATGCTCCTATCGAAATTAGTCATAAACTGCGCAATAAACTACTAAATATAAAGTCTGCAAAAAATGCACTTAGTAAAGTCAAAGCCTTATTCAACTTGGAATTGTCTGATTTTAGAATCATAACTCCTGCAGTAAGAGAACCAAGAACTGGACTTTCCATGGGTGAACATTGTGAACTCATGGTTAAAGAATGGAAGATCTCCCAAGAAGAACAAGATTTACTAGCACTTGCCAGTCATCAAAGAGCAGCTCTTGCCTATGAAGATGGCTTTTATGAAAACTTAATCTGTCACGTAGATGGACTAAAAAAAGATACTTTTGTCAGAGGTGATACCTCTTTAGAAAAATTAGCTAAACTAAAACCTGTCTTTGATCCAATCAAAGGTACAATAACAGCAGGTAATGCTAGTCCTTTAACAGATGGATCTAGCTGCGTCCTTCTTGCTTCAGAAGAAGGACTTAAGGAAAACAACTGGGAGCCGTTAGCAAAGTTTGTAGATTTCCAAGTAAGCGGAGTAGATTTTGTTGGAGGTGCTGGATTACTAATGGCGCCAACTAAAGCGGTAGCTGAATTACTAAAACGGAATCATCTGAAACTGCAAGATTTTGATTACTACGAAATTCACGAAGCTTTTACGGGACAAGTTCTGTGTACACTAAAAGCATGGCAATCAGAAAAATATTGCAGAGAAGTCCTTAATTTACCAACGGCTCTTGGCGAAATTGATAAAAGTCGACTCAACATGAAAGGTGGAAGTGTTGCTATCGGCCATCCATTTGCAGCTACAGGCGGAAGAATAGTCACCTCTTTAGCTCACATGATTAGTGAAAAAAAAGGACGAGGTTTGATTTCTATCTGTACTGCAGGTGGAATGGGTATCACTGCAATTATAGAGGGAGTATAATCGCCTATTTCTTTCTGAAAACTATAAATTCATCCTATTTTTTACTAGATCCTCTACAACAGCTGGGTCTGCAAGCGTTGACGTATCTCCAAGTTGCTCAGGAAGGTTTTCAGCAATTTTTCGTAGAATTCTCCGCATAATTTTGCCTGAGCGAGTTTTGGGCAGTCCTGGAGCCCACTGTAATAAATCAGGTGAGGCAATTGGTCCAATTTCAGTTCTAACCCACTTAACTAGATCTTTTCTTAACTCTTCACTAGCTTCAATTCCAGCTTTCAATGTCACAAAAACATAAATTCCTTGGCCTTTGATATCATGTGGATATCCAACAACAGCAGCCTCTGCGACTGATTTATGAGACACTAGAGCACTTTCAATTTCCGCTGTGCCTAAACGATGACCTGAAACATTCAACACATCATCTACACGGCCAGTGATCCAGTAATAACCGTCCTTATCTCGTTTACATCCATCACCCGTAAAATAATACCCCTTATAGGTAGAAAAATAAGTTTCCTCAAAACGCCCATGATCTCTATATACAGTTCGCATTTGCCCAGGCCAAGAATCTTCCAAGACAAGAACACCTTCACACTCACCGTGAAGCTCTTTACCTTCTGGCGTAAGAACTTTAGGCTTCACTCCAAAAAATGGTAAAGTCGCTGAACCTGGTTTTAAAGTAGTTGCTCCCGGTAACGGAGAAATCAACACTCCACCAGTTTCAGTCTGCCACCATGTATCCACAATAGGACAACGCTCTTCTCCGACTACCATGTAGTACCACATCCAAGCCTCTGGATTAATCGGTTCACCAACACTTCCTAGCAATCTTAAGGAGGCTCTTGATGTTCGCTTAACATGTAGCTCTCCATCACGCATCAGTGCACGAATGGCCGTCGGCGCCGTATAAAAAATCGTTACTTGATGTTTATCAACAACTTCCCACATACGTGAGCTCGTAGGATAATTAGGCACCCCTTCAAACATAACACTAGTAGCGCCATTAGCTAACGGACCATAAACAATATAACTATGTCCTGTGACCCATCCCACATCGGCAGTACACCAGTAAATATCATTTTCTTGTAAATCAAAAACATACTGATGAGTCATCGCTGCATAAACTAAATAACCACCTGTAGTATGTAAAACACCTTTTGGTTTACTTGTTGATCCTGAAGTATAAAGGAGAAACATAGGATCTTCTGAATTCATTCTTTCTGGTTCACATTGATCGCTTACAGATTTAACTTCTTCTTGATACCAAACATCACGCCCTTCTTTCATAGTTACTGGGTTTCCAGAATTTTTAACAACAATTACTTTTTTTACAAGAGCTGTCTTTTCTAGGGCAACATCCATATTTTTCTTTAAAGGAATCGTTTTACCTCCACGATAACCTTCGTCTGCAGTAACAACGTAATGAGACTCACCGTCGTTAATTCTATCAACAATAGAATCAGGAGCAAAGCCTCCAAACACCACAGAATGAATAGCTCCTATTCGCGTACAAGCTAACATAGAGTAAACAGCCTCTGGAATCATTGGCATGTATATAGTGACACGATCACCTTTTTTTACTCCTTGTTTCTTTAGCACATTTGCAAAGCGATTCACTTCAACTGACAATTCTTTATAAGTAATTTTTTTTGCTGGCGTTGAGGGATTATCAGGTTCCCAGATAAAAGCGATCTTATCTGCCTTTGTTGGTAAATGTCTGTCTATACAGTTATAAGATATATTGAGTTCACCACCCACATACCATTTTATACTTACAGGTTTATGAAAACTGGTCTCTTTGACTTTGTCCCATTTTTTAAACCAAGTGAGACGTTCTGCCTGCTCTGCCCAAAATTTTTCTGGGTTATGAATAGACTCCTCATACATTTTTTTGTATTTGGCATCATCAATATGGGTCTTTTTTAGGATATTTTCTTTTACGGCAATTTTAATATCAGAGGTCATAAAAACTCCTTTTAGATTTACCCTCGATTTTCAGGATCTAAAAACCAAGGCATCCTTGTCTGACAGCTCAGAGAGATCTCTATAGTGCCATTAGTCTATTTTAGAATATTAATTCTAAAAGGTCTAGGTCAATAAAAATGAGTCCTTTTAAGAAAGTTTATTTGAATTTTACTCTTCAATCCGTCTAAAATTGAGGCATCAAAGGAACGTCTATGCTCACCGGTGAAATAGCTAACGTAATTGGAAATACACCTCTAATCTATCTAAAAACTCTTAGCCAAATAACAGGTTGTCACTTGTGGGGAAAAGCAGAGTTTCTAAACCCTGGTGGGTCCATAAAAGATCGAGCTGCCCTTGGAATCATCATTAATGCTGAAAAAAATAACTTACTAAAACCGGGCATGACTATTGTTGAGGGTACTGCAGGTAATACGGGAATTGGGCTTGCAACACTTGCAGCCCAGAGAGGGTATCACTGCCACATCGTCATGCCTGACAACCAATCTCAAGAAAAATATCAAACCTTAAATGCTCTTGGCGCCAAACTTACCGTAGTCCCACCCTGCCCTTTTTCAAGCGAAAATCACTTCTATCATCAAGCAAAAAAAATTGCAGAATCTAATCCACAAATTTATTTTTGGGCTAATCAATTCGAAAACATGGCCAACAGCCAATTTCATTATGACCACACTGGAGCTGAAATTTGGTCTCAAACAAAAGGAAAAATTGATCATTTTTGCTGCTCTACTGGCACCGGAGGTACGTTGGGAGGAGTCAGTGACTTTCTAAAATCAAAAAACTCTAAAATTCAAATAACCCTTCTTGATCCTCATGGCTCAGGTATGCACGAGTATTTTCAAACTCAAAAAATCTCATCTTCTGGTTCTTCAGTTACTGAAGGTATTGGAATTATGAGGCTCACTGCTAATTTTTTACGAGCCCAAATAGATCACTCTCTTAAAATTGACGATAACCAAATGATTTCGATGCTATATTTTTTAGCTCAAAAAGAAGGTTTATTAGTTGGAACTTCGGCAGCACTGAATGTCTATGGCGCTTATCAAATTGCAAAGAACAATAAAAATAAACATTTACACATTGTTACCATGCTTTGTGATAGCGCTCTAAGATATCAATCCAAAGTCTTTAATAAAAAATGGCTTGAAGAGAAAAATCTTCAAGCCATTATCGAATCAATTACTTAGGTCTTACTCACAGAATTAATAATAACTCTGATTTTTCCAAGAGTACTCAGGTTCAGGTGGCAAGTACTTAAGAAACTCAATCAAAGCTTTTTTCTGTTGATCAGACAGGTTAGTACCCCACTCGTGGCCTACGTTAGAATTTCCAGCTCGAGCTGTATCAAAGCAAATTTCATTATCAAATTTGTTACTTTTATCACAAGGTTTATTATTGCGATTCCAATAATTTTCTGGTGCTCCTATTTTCTCAGGATCAAACTTCATACTCCCAACATTAAAAACTTTTGGTCTTTCTGCCGATGGCTTTAACAACTCCCATAACGTAGGAACAGAACCATTGTGAAGGAACGGTCCCGTCGCCCACACACCAGAAAGATGACGTGCTTTATATCCCGTACCTACTGGAATAACCCCATAATTATTCTTAAAAGAATTCTGCATATCTAGTGTGAAACCAAGATAAGTATCTCTAAAGAACTCATATCCCCTAATATCTCGGAACTCTTTCTGAGCTATCTCTTCTTGAGTAAACTCATAAACTTTATAGTACTTATCCTTAATAGCACCCACTCCATTAAAAATACTTTCTTGAAAAGGAATTAATTGTTTTAAAACAGGATCCTTGACAATAGGCTTAACCGGATTTTCAGCTGCGTATTTATCAGTGTTAGGACTTAGCTTCATATAAGCTTCTGGATCATTGTGATTATAGTTTTTATTATCACCCTCAAGTGGAAACATTTTATATTGCCTTAACACCATGCTTGGCCCAGCAAACAAGTTTGACTCATGACATTTAGCACAACTTTGCGTGTAAATCTGATATCCTGCTTGCAACTGATCTTCTTTAATTTGGAAGCGAATATCATTTTGGTAAGGCTTGAATACTACGTTCCATTCAGGCACCCTCACTTTATGAATTAAGTGTTCAATTTTATCTAAATTATGAAGATTGACTGTAGAGTTAAGGTCTTTATCTAGAATGATAGCACCAAGCCCCAATGACTGTCCGACATTTCTCATTACCACAGAATTAGAATTTCCATTGTAATGAAGATTACCCATATACTTTAGCCCCCAAACCCAAGGCAGAGAAACTGGTGCAGTGATATCAACAGGATTAGATCCCCTTAATACTAAATTGCCAATTCTTCCAAAGGCATCTGTTCTGTTAAAGCCAGAAATAGTTTCAGTGGTATCTGGATCAATTCCGACAGAGAGTTTTGCAAAGTAATCCATTCGCGCATAAAGATGACTTTTATTCACTTCGTCGTCAGTTAAATTGTAAGTTGTTTTTAGTAAATCGACCAAAGCTTTTCTAATCGCGCCAATACCATGAAACAGACGATGATTATCTCCATCTTTAGCTTGTTTCAATGTTCTTAACTTTGAAATTTTCTTAGTTATAAAAAGATGTTCGGTAAAAAAAGTAAATGCTTTTTCTAGAACGCTATTTTTGTCTCCATTTCTAGTTTTGTTGGCAAAATCAATTTCAAAAGCTGAAGAAATTCGTTCTGCATCCTTACTGGGATCTATATGAGACAATGACGGATTCTTTGTTTTAATGTCTTTTAAGAAGGCTTCTAATTTGACCTCATCAAGCATTGTCATCAATGTTGAGGATGCTAAATCTTTAAAAAATGCCCTCACATTAACCATAGATGGAGTACCTTCTACAGGAATGACCTTATTGTTAACTTCAATAGCTCCTGAGTGACATAAGGCGCAATTGGTCCCTACCATTCGGATAGACTTCAAACCATCGACTGATTTAACAACTTGAGACTCTGTGACCATTTGTCCATTTGCATTTTCATAGGACTCAAATGCGTCAGCATACTTAGTCACATCGTTACTTTTGTTTGCTGCTTTATCATCATACTTTCTATTAGTCCAAGAGGCCGTAAGTCCATTGTGATTCATTAGGTATCTGACTTTACGGGTTTCACCATTGACTATACGCTCTGAATCTTTAGTTTGCGTTGGTAAAATTCCAAATTTTTTATCCATATGTTCTACAAAATAACCTTGATACTTATTTTTTATATCTTTTCCATAAATCTCTTCTGTATCTTCAGGAAAAACAAGCGACTTCAAACTCATAAACCACTCATATGGATAAACATCCGCGCCCTCTGATAAATGTTCAAAATCGGCTAAGTCCTTACCATAAAGTCCTGAAGGAGTTTCGATCTGACAACCACCTGTATTAGAATTCAAAGCTGCCTCTGTCAGAGCTTGAGCCGTTTGACCAATTTTTTTATATTTAATTGGAGGACATGCTGATTCTGGGTTATTGGTAGGAATACGCGTTCCTTCACTCATTTTATTTGGGGTTGAATTTTGGGTAGAGAAACAGCCTATAAAGGCAACACCCAAAAGGGCACTTAAAGGATATAAAACTATTTTCTTCATAAAACTCCTATACGATGAATTAATAATAATATTAAAGGAATTAATGCGGGGAGTGCTTGCACTAAAATAATTTTTTTAGTCACTGTAATACCTCCCACAACACCTGCGATAAACATACAACTCAAGAAAAAAAACTTTAACTGAAATGAAAACTCTATGTCTGAGCTCAACAATGACCAAACTAAACCCGCAGCTAGAAAACCATTGTAAAGTCCTTGATTCAAAGCCATTGTTTTACTTTGAATAGCAAAGTCTTCACTAAGGCCAAAAGTTTTATAAGTTCTTGGCTTATCCCACAGAAAAATCTCTAAAATCATAAAATAACTTTGTAAAATGATGGTAATAACAACAAAAAAATTAGTCACAAATCTCCTAATTACGTTTTATTTCAAATATAATTTAAATTTGGGAAAAAACTCCACGCCCGAAATCCAACTTCACATCTTAATTCTATTATAAATACTTTTTTGGACTCTATAAAATTCATTGCACTTTATGCATTCTAGACCTAGCTTAAGACAAAAGGAGAGCAACTATGAATAAAAAATTTCTCTATTTTTTAACAAAAGTTAAAAAAAATTTAACAACTACCTTGATATCATCACATAAATTTCTGTTTTCACAACAATTACCGACTTTAGTTTTATTTTTCACAGTCTTTTTTCCAAAAGAGATTTTATTCGCTACCGAACTCCCCATCGATTTTTCTATCTCTTATGGTGAATTTAAGTCTTCGTCTAACCCAACTCTAAAGTTAACCTTAACACCAGCCCCACAACATCATTTTAACCTGACTGCACCAAATAAAATTCTTTTTCAAAAAGAACAAGGTTCTGAAGAATTAATTCTTCATGGGGATTCGTCTGCATTATTTTCTCAAATGAATAAAATTGAAAATTTTCAAAATTGTGAACTCAAAATAAAAGTATTTCTCTGTGATAAGAAAAATACTTATTGTTTGCCGAAAGAAAAAAGTCTTAGTTGCAAAGAATTTTTAAAACCTGATAATTTAATGACAGCAACCCAGGAAAAAAAATGGTTAGAAGCTTTAAATCAAACTCAAAAAAACTCTTCAAATCAAGATCATAAAAAAAAATCACAAAATGAAAGTTTATTTATTTTAAACAATCCAAAGCTAGCACTAGAAAAAGCAAAAATCGAAAATAAGCCGCTATTAATCGACTTTTTTGGTACCTGGTGTCCACCTTGTAATATACTAGATGAAACCATTTTCAATCACCCCAAATTTCAAGCTCTTAATAAAAAAATGATTTATCTAAAGTTAGATGCCGACCTTCCTATTTCCTGGGAGTTAAAATCAAAATTTGCTATTAAAGGTTATCCTACAGTTATTTTAGCTAGTCCACAAGCTCATGAGATTAGTCGAATAATTGGAGTCTTAGAATTACAGCCCTTCCTTAAGCGCATGACTTTTGCTATTAAAAATAAAAACAATAGTATAGAAAATCTTCTTGAAAAACTAAAACAACGTCCAACATCAACACTAGCTTGGGAGCTTATTGAAGCCTACAATAATCAAGAAAACTATGTAGAAGCTTTAGATCTCTTACCTTTAGCAAGTAAAAAAAAGGATTTATCTTTTAAAGAAAAGGATTTACTTCAATACATTCCTCTAAAAGTCTCTTTTAACAATAGCGATCTTAGTTTAAAGAAAACGCTAGTTAACTTTATTAAAACTTCAATAGAAAACTTTCCATTCCAAGAAACATTTCTTGATAAGATTACAATGCTTGAAGCTATTGCCGATGAAACTAAAGATGAATCCCTAAAGAAATGGGCGCAATTACAGACACTAAAAATCACCAACGATTTTAATAAGACAAATCCAAAAGAAAATGAGTTCCTTACCTCTTCAGATATTCTTTTTCTTCGAGCTCAAGCTTTCGAAAAATTGGGTTTTAAAACAGAAGCTAAATTTACCTATAGTGAGGCATTAAAAGATCTGGATAAGCAAATAAAGTTGTACAAACTTGACCCTAAAACCAATCGTGGATTCAATCTAAATCGAGTCTATGCAATCTACAAATCTGGTGAAATTGAAGAAGCTAACAAACTTTATCAAAATTTAAGTCAAATTTATCCAGAGGAATTCACTTTCTATTACGACCACGCTGACTTACTAAGAGATATTGGAAAAAAAGAAGAGGCTCTTGAAAAAGCCAAGATGGCATTAAAATATTCTTACGGTGATAATAAACTTAGAGCCGCTTATATGACTTCTGAACTTCTTAAGTCTCTTGACAAGAAAGATCAAGCTCTTGCTTTAATTGATGATGTCTTAAAAAGTTTTGAACTCCCAGAAGATAAAAGCATTAGAACACATCGTTACTATAAAAAACTAGTTGATCTTAAAAGTAAATTATAATTTTTTTTCTTTCTTTGAACCGTGGGATTTTAAAATCATCACGGTCATTTTTAGATTAATGATGATAAATCTAAAAACTTGCCATGGGAGACAAGATCTCAAATACAAAGTGCTCTTAGTGGGCCTAGATGCCGGATAATTTTTAGCCTCAGTAATACTCATATGTTTTCCTTTCGCTAACTAATTTATCATAAATCATTTAAAAAATTATTCTGGAATTATCCACCAAAATGGCAAAGCTTTTGCTTTATAGATAAAAGCAAAATGCAAGAGTTTCTTAATCCAGTGCCCTGCTGTACCAATTTCCCCTGTAGTATGTACCAAACTTCTACCAGTCTCTGGATAGATTTTATAGTTAGGAACTATAGGATACATTGTCATCGCAACAGCACTGCCTTTAAATGCATTTGCTCCTGCCGATGCAACACAAGCTGCTCCTAACTCAGCCATAGACGCCGTATACGGCGCATCCAGAGAATTCGATTTAATCATATGAACTATCGAATTAGCTACAATTCTTCCCATAATGGCAGACGGCATTCCTGTTCTTGGGGGTGCAGGAGCGATCACTGTTCCATGCTTATTTTTTTTAGGTTTCGAAATCTGATGAGGTGGAGCGAAGGCAATTCCGATTGCAAATAAGTTCTTGTATTTTGTCTGATAAGTTTTTGGCCAGTCATCAGGTAACCACTCTTCGAAAGACTTAGTGGTATAATCAGCATCAACTTTCATAAACCCTGCCGGGTTTAAAAGCTCAGAAGAGATCTCAGCCCCATGTTTATCATAAATTTTTAAAGGAACTCCTCCAAATGGAGGTAGTAGCATCGCAAAAGAATATTCTAAAGTGTGATTTTCTCCATCTAAAGTCTCATAATGAATCTTATCACTTTCGACTAATTTAACATGAGCCCCAGTAATCCAATCTACGTTTCTTTCAACAAAAAGTGACTCAGCAAATGTTTTACTCGGAGTTACAAATCCCCCAGTCTTTAGAGCTATCCCACCAACTCCAAAATCTCCAAGTTCAGACTCATTACTTAGATATATGATCCTAGCCTTGTCACGAACACCTTTTTGCCGTAGTTCAAATTCTAAATTAAAAAGGTACTCAAAAGCCGCCCCCTGACAAGTACACAGTCCATGGCCTGTTCCAATCACAATTGTCTTTTGATTTCCTAGCTTCATTTCCTCAATCAACTGCTTAAATGCTTCAGAGGTTTCTTCAGCATGTCCAACAGTACAAACTGAGTGTGTATGGGCCTCTGGTCCAAGACCAGGAGTTGCTTGAAAATTTAACCTTGGCCCAGTCGCATTGATTAAGAAATCATATTCCACATCAATTACCTTGGAAAAAGTAGCTTCTTCTGTGGATTCAGCTCTGACAAAGTTCTTTTTTTCTTCAAATCCTTCTGGAAAAACTTCAGTAGCTTTTGCCTGAATAAATTTTATTCCAGCTCGTTCATATATAGGTTTCAAATCAAAAGTGACATCCTTTGCTGACATATCTCCAATCCCAACCCAAATATTTGAAGGAATCCAATTCCATTTAGCATTAGGAGTCAAAACAACTACCTCATGCTCTTTTTTAAGTTTCCTTCTCAAAAGAAGAGCCGCCGTATGTCCAGATATTCCAGCTCCTAATATAAGAACTCTCATAGAGCCTCCTACTGACATGATATCAATAAATTTACGACTTGCAAATAATTAAATAGTATATTAGTTTATATATATACGAACTAATATACTAAAAGAAAGTGTTTAAATATGAGACAAAAAGAGAAAACAAGATTAATCCATAAATCACTTTACGAAATGCAGGCCGAAATTTGCTCTGCACTTGCCAATCCTGTTAGAATTCAAATTCTGGATCTTATCTCTGAAAAAGAAATGACTTCAACAGAACTTCTGGAAATCCTAGAGATACCTAAAGCAAATCTGTCTCAGCATCTCACTGTTTTAAAAGATGCTGGAATTTTAAATTCAAGAAAAGAAGGACTCTATCAACATCTTTCATTAGCGCTTCCAAAAATTAAGGAGGCCTGTCAACTTGTTCGAGGAATACTAGCAGAAAGAATTGCTGGTGAAGAGAAAAAAAATTTAGCGCTTATCAAACAATTAAAATCACAAAAGTGATCATAACAAGGAACCCACTATGAGTATATATAGTTTCAAGAATTTAAAACTTAAGTACCTCATCACAGGCTTAATCTTATTTTTGCAAATAAGTACTGCAAAAGAGAATACCTTTAATTTTAACGAAGTTTGGAAAAAGATTTTTGATAACTCCAGTCTTATTCAAGCAAGTTCCCTTGAGGTTGAAGCAAGTAACCTAGAGAAAGACAGAGCTAGCAGGCACTGGCTTCCTAAAGTATATCTTGATATCAAAACCTACAAAACAAATGACCCTGGAATGTCCTTTTTTGGATTACTAGAACAAAAAGCACTTAAAAATGATGATTTTAATTCTCAGTCTATAAATAACCCTTCAGCTTCTCATTTTTCACGAGGTTCCTTAGGCCTTGATTTAGCACTTTATGAAGGAAATTTTAAAACCACTTACTCAAGTATGATGACTTTACAAAGTCAACTCAAGCAAACTGAGAAAAAACAAAAAACAATAAGTCTTTATTCTGAAGTTTTAAAAGCCTATACTCAACTTGGAATTTTTTTTCTTCAAGACATAAAACTGGCTAAATTATCAAAACAAATCGACACCTTACTAAACTCTTATCAACTTGGGCAAAAATCCAACCCTATTGGCTATTCTGGGCTTCTTGGACTCAAATCATTAAGCTTGAAAATCAAAGGGTTAAATGTAAATAACAAAACTCAGATAGAAGCACTCAAAGTTTCACTTTATGAGATTGGCTTCAAAGAAAAAAACTGGAAGCCAAATTTCGATCAGTTACTTCCTTTCTTGGATAAATTGGATTCCTTACTGATTAACAATCCTCAATCAGAAGCTAGTGACTCATTTACCTTACAAACTATGAACATAAAAAAACAAATGAGTGAAACTCAAAGTTCTCTCGAGAAATCTCGTTTTCTACCCAGAGTAGGCATATTTGCAGAGACTTACACTTTCCTTGGAGACAGAGATAGTGCTTCTGGTTACAATACTGGTATTTATCTACAATGGAATCTTTTTCGTCCAGAAGATTATGGTGTCGTGAAAGAATCTCGATTGAAAACCCTAACAGCAGAGAAATATTATCAAACCCTTAAAGAACAAGACCAAGCAGAGATCAAATCAAAAAATCTCATGATTACTTCCCTTAAAGAAAACTTAGAACTATTAAATCAAAGTGAATCACTAATTGAAGAACAAACAAGAGTCAGTGAGAATTTGTTTAAAAATGGATCTATTAATATCTTACAGCTTCTTGAGCTTTTAAATCGTAAAATTGATCTCATTACCCTGCAAATGGAAGTCTCTCAAAAACTGGTGCAACTTAAAACTGAAAATTTAGCTAAATCAACGACTCAACCTCAATAAAGGATTCATTTATGAAAAACGAAAATATTGGTTTTGCTGGCAAACTAGCTAAAAATTTTATCCACTCTAAACTTACTCCAGTAATTGTTTTAGTTAGCTTACTCCTTGGTATTATGTCAGTCTACTTTACGCCCAAGGAAGAAGAACCACAGATTTCAGTCCCAATGATTGATATCCAATTACAAGCTCCTGGATTCACGGCTAAAGAAGTAGAACGCAAAGTTACTGAGGTCATAGAGCGAGCCGTTTGGGGACTTGATGGTGTTGAGTATGTGTACTCAAGTAGTCAGGCTAATGGAGCACTCATTACTGTTCGCTTCAAAGTAGGAGAACCTATTGAACCTAGTTTAGTAAAAATCCATCATAAACTTCTTTCAATTTCCCATGATCTTCCAAAAAATACCCAACCTCCATCTGTAAAATCATACTCCATTGATGATGTTCCTTTTCTTGTATTAACTTTCACTTCTGATAAACTTTCCGAGTATCAATTAAGAACTGCGGTAGCTCCCCTAGCTCGAGAACTTTCTAGTACCACAGATCTATCACGTATTGACCTTCTCGGTGGTCAAAAAAGAGCTATTAGAGTTGTTGCAGATCCAATAAAAATGAAAGCACAAGGAGTCTCTTTTGTCTCTCTTTATCAAGCCCTGAAAGCCAGCGATGCCCTTGCACCAGCCGGAAAAAACTGGAGCGATTCTCAAGTTTTTGATGTTGAAGTTGGAGGTAGACTTTCTAGTTTGAAGGAAATTGAAGATATCTCAATTGGACAACGTGGAGGAAAAGTCATTCATCTAAAAGAAATTGCATCTGTTGAAGATGGTCCCGAAGCGATAAAACGAGCCTCAACACTATTAGAAAAAAATAAACTACCCACTAAAGCAGTCTCCATTGTATTTGCAAAAAGGAAAGGTACAAATGTTGTGACCTTAGCTCAAGATCTCCTGGAAAGGGCTCAAATTTTTTCAAAAACAATTGATCAAGATATTCAAATGACTGTCGTCAGGAACTATGGACAAACAGCAAAAGAGAAATCAAATGAGCTGATTGAACATCTATTATTGGCTACTTTTTCAGTTTCTGTACTAATTGCTTTATTTATGGGATTTAGAGCTTCACTTGTAGTTGCCATTGCAATCCCTGTAACTCTAGCTCTAACTTTAGCCATTTATTATTTTATGGGTTATACCTTAAATCGTGTCACATTGTTCGCTTTAATATTTTCTATTGGAATTTTGGTAGATGATGCCATAGTAGTTGTTGAAAATATTGAAAGACATTTAAAGGAAAATAGCAAAGATGGACTGGTTAAAGCCACACTAAAAGCTGTTGCCGAAGTTGGAAACCCAACAATTCTTGCAACTTTTACCGTGATTGCAGCTATTCTTCCTATGGCTTTTGTGCGCGGACTTATGGGCCCCTACATGAAGCCAATACCTGTTGGAGCTAGCTTTGCAATGATCCTTTCTTTGTTTGTTGCCTTCATCGTTACCCCCTGGGCCGCTGTTAAATTATTAAAAGTACATTCTCATGAGGAAAACACCAAAACAGAAACTTCAAAATTAGATAAAATTTACGAACTAGTTATGGAGAAATTTCTTAACTATAAATCCATTTCCATAAGTTTTGCTTTCTTTGTAATTGTCCTATTACTTGGCTCAACGTATTTAATTTATAATAAAACCGTTAAAGTCAAAATGCTACCATTCGACAACAAACAAGAGTTTCAGATCACATTAGACTTTCCAACAAATACCCCACTTCATAAAACTAAACTGCTTGC
Source organism: Pseudobdellovibrionaceae bacterium (assembly GCA_013359135.1). Taxonomy (GTDB): domain Bacteria; phylum Bdellovibrionota; class Bdellovibrionia; order Bdellovibrionales; family Bdellovibrionaceae; genus UBA2316. The sequence continues at coordinate 66,528 of JABWCN010000017.1, forward strand.
TGAATCTTTAGCTAAAGAAATTCTTGATAATGAAAAAGTCGAAAAAGTTCAAGTTTTTGTAGGTGAACCAGCCCCATTCTCTTTCTCTGGAATGGTTAAACATACATTTCTAAGAAATCAAGAGTATCAATCCGATTTACAAGTACTCCTTGTTGATAAACATCAGCGCCATCAATCTAGCCACGAAATTATCGAGTCACTTCGTCCAACAATTAAAGAGTTTGGTAAACAAAATAAAGTTCTAATTAAAGTTCTAGAAATTCCCCCTGGCCCCCCAGTGCTGTCAACTTTACTTGCAGAAGTTTATGGGCCAACGGAAGAAAGTAGAGAAAAGGTAACAAGAGAACTTGAACAAATTTTTTCAAAAGAATCAAGTATCGTTGATTTGGACACAACGCTTAGACTTGGACGACCTCGATACTTTTATGAGTTTGACTCTGAACATGGTGGACTTTACGGAACTAAATCTTTGGAAGTGATGTTATTAGGGCAATTACTTTTTTCTGAAGTTTCTGTAACCTCACTAAAAGACATTAGTTCTCCTGAAGAGGTCAGTATAGACCTTTCTCTGCTACAAAAATTTCGTTCTAGTTCAGAACCTTTTAAACATCTCACTATTCCTTCATTTGAAACTGGAAGTATCGAGATAGAAAAAGTTTTAAAACCACCTGTGGAGTTAGAAAATAAAGTACTTTACAGAAAAAATTTAAAACCTGTTTCTTTTGTTATGAGTGAACTCACAGGCTCAGAGGAGGCTCCAGTTTATGGAATTTTGAATCTTGAACCTAAAATTAAGTACCCAATTCAAACGGCAGAGGTGCCTTGGAACACGGCAACCCCAATTATTAAATGGGATGGAGAATGGTTTATCACCTATGAAGTTTTCAGAGATTTAGGAGCTGCCTTTGCCATAGTCATGGTCTTGATTTACGTTCTTGTTTTAGGATGGTTTAAAAGCTTTAGTGTTCCATTAATTATTATGGCTCCAATCCCTATAAGTCTAATAGGCATATTACCAGGGCACGCCATTATGAACTCCTATTTTACAGCCACTTCTATGATAGGATTTATTGCTGGTGCAGGAATTATTGTCAGAAACTCGATCATTTTAGTCGATTTTATAGAACATCAACTTGGGCTGAACATGTCATTAAAAGAAGCGGTCATAAGTGCTGGGGTTTTAAGATTCAGGCCTATGCTACTTACCGCGGCAGCAGTTGTCGTTGGTAGCTCAGTGATGCTTGCTGACCCTATCTTTCAAGGACTTGCGATTAGTTTAATTTTTGGTGAAGTCGCAGCAACCATACTTAGCAGAATAGCTGTACCCATACTTTATTTCTGGTTTGTGGGTAAATCACGTGTAAAAATAATTCAACACGAAAAAAAACATATGGAATTGTTATAAAACTTTTAGTGAATAGTCCTCTTTATAATTAAACGTTATATAAGGAGGACTGGTTTTGAAAAAAATTTACACTTAATTAATTCCCTAAAAAATCGTAGGTCTTTTTTTTAATCCATTATATAAAATATCCATGAAATTAACCCTATATCTAATAATATATTTTTTGTTATTTCCATTTCCTGGACATAGCTTCACTTATTTAGATTTTTACAAACAAGAAATTTTAGATTCAGGTTCTAATTCGTTAAAAAATAGCTCTTCTTATTTCTTAACTTCTGGTTTTGGAAATTTTCAAAACAGTTTTACATTTAGAAGTGACTTAACAAAAGACTACAACTTATCGACAACCAACAAAAATTTTGTTTTATTTTCAATTAATTATAATGAACTCATCGATTTCAATTTTCTATTACCTTTCAAAGATCCAACATCCTCTAGAGAAAGTCGTGTTGACTCTGAAGTGAAAGATTTCTCTGTGAATTTTTCACTTTTAAATGATTTTAAAACCTCAATTTTTTATAGAAAAAATAACGCTTACTATTTCGAAGATCCACAAAATTCAAATGTATTAATTCGTTTTCCAAATTTAGGATTTAGCCAATTTGGCATCTTTTTTTACAAAGTTGCAAACAAAAATCATCAATCCATTTTTATAGAACCTATTATTCTAAAAAACAAAGAAAGTAGTGGATCATGGATTTATGTTCTTGGTCTAAGTCAATTTTACTTAGTTGGGTTAGAGGAGTTACAACAAATTCAAGAAATTAAAGAGAAGTTTGCACCGAATAAAATGGCATTATCTGCTGAATATAAGTCTCTTTCCGCAAGGATTGGTTATAGTCAAAACTGGTTTTGGGAAAAGTTCTTTATATCAGGAGTTTTAGGAATAGGAAGCAGTCTAAACTATCAAAAAATTCATAGAAACAACTCTAATATTAACGAAAATACTAGTACCTTTAATAGCACTCTTAATAGCATCATTTCATTTTCCACTGGATACTTTTGGAAAGAATCGACGTTAGGGGTTTTTATTAATGCTTTTAACAACGAAATTTCTATGGGCGACTGGCGTCTGGATACAACTCAAGGAACTATGGGAACCTATTATTCGTTTAAGTTTTAGTATACTAATGCTGTGATAATTCAAAATATTGATTTTACAAAATATAGAGTTTCTTTTAACTCTTTTAAATAAAAAAGGAATCGATTCTTACTTCGATTCCTTTTTTATTTTATAGTTTAGCTAACTAGATATTAGTTCACATCTTTGTAGTCAGCATCAATAACATCATCACCGTCTTTTTTAGCACTTGAAGCATCGGCAGCTTCTCCACTACCAGCAGCTCCAGAGTTTGGTCCTTGAGCTCCACCAGCAGTAGAACCTTGTTTATACATCTCGCTAGAAAGCTTATGTGTTGCCTCTTGCAGTTTTGTAAAAACAGTTTTCATTTCGTTCAATTCAGCAGCCTTGTTGTCTACTACTTTTTTTGCATCAGCTAAAACAGTTTCGATAGACTTTTTGTCATTCTCAGGAAGCTTAGAGCCAGCATCTTTGATCAATTTCTCTGTTTGATAAACTAGATTTTCTAGATCATTTCTTTGTTTAGCTGTTTCAACTTTAGCTTTATCTTCCTCTGCTCTGAGCTCTGCCTCTTTAACTGCCTTCTGAATTTCCTCTTCTGATAAACCACTTTGAGCTGTAATTTTAATTTGTTGAGTTTTTCCAGATGACATATCTTTAGCCGAGACATTTAAGATACCGTTAGCATCAATATCAAAAGTCACTTCGACTTGTGGTACGCCTCGAGGAGCTGGCGGAATACCTGTCAATTCAAAACGTCCAAGAGACTTATTATCTTGAGCCATTTTTCTTTCGCCTTGAAGAACGTGTATCTCAACTCCAGGTTGATTGTCTGCAGCTGTCGAGAACACCTGCGATTTTTTAGAAGGAATCGTCGTGTTCCTCTCGATAAGAGTTGTCATAACTCCACCTAAAGTTTCGATACCAAGCGATAAAGGCGTCACATCTAGCAATAATACATCTTTCACATCACCAGCTAGAACACCACCTTGAACGGCAGCACCAATAGCCACAACCTCATCTGGATTAACAGTTCTATTTGGCTCTTTACCAAAAAAGTCTTTAACTGCTTTTTGGATAGCAGGCACACGAGTTGATCCACCAACTAACACAACTTCATCAATTTCTGTTGTTTTAAGACCCGCATCCTGCAAAGCTTTTTTACAAGGTTCTATAGATTTTTGCACTAGATCTTCGATCATTTGTTCAAATTTAGCCCTTGAAAGCTTCATCTGTAAATGCTTAGGACCAGTTTGGTCCATCGTAATAAATGGCAAGTTAATATCAGTCTCTTGAGATGACGACAAATCTATTTTTGCTTTCTCTGCAGCTTCTTTTAAACGTTGCAAAGCCATTTTGTCATTTCTTAAATCGATGCCTTGATCTTTTTTAAACTCTGTTATCATCCACTCAAGAATACGAATATCTAGATTATCTCCACCAAGGTGTGTATCACCATTAGTTGATCTCACCTCAACAACACCATCACCGACTTCAAGAATAGAGATATCAAAAGTCCCTCCACCAAAGTCATAGATAGCAATTTTCTCATTTTTCTTTTTATCAAGTCCATATGCCAGTGCCGCAGCCGTTGGCTCATTAATGATACGCTTAACTTCAAGACCTGCAATTTTACCAGCATCCTTAGTTGCTTGCCTTTGAGCGTCGTTAAAATATGCAGGAACAGTTATCACAGCTTCCTTAACCTCTTCACCAAGGTAATCCTCAGCAACTTTTTTTAATTTAGCTAAAACACCTGCACCAATTTCTTCAGGAGAAATCATTTTGTCTCTGACTTTGAAAGCGCAGTCATTCCCCTTATCAACAACATTATAAGGAACTAATTTAAGTTCATCTTGGATCTCAGAAAATCTACGACCTATAAATCTCTTTGCAGAATAAATCGTATTTTCCGGATTAGTTACGGCCTGACGTTTAGCTATTTGTCCCACTAAACGCTCATTGTCCTTGCTATAGGCAACAACAGAAGGGGTTGTGCGAGCACCTTCTTCATTAACAAGGACCTTAGCCTCTCCACCTTCCATAATAGCTACACACGAGTTTGTGGTACCTAAGTCAATACCGATAATTTTTCCCATAATATCTCCCATTTATTTATTAAATTTTATTTTATTATTCGTTAGTATCAATTTGTGATCAAATACGTCTTGGTCAAGCTACTAGCAGCACTTTAATTTGAAAACATCTACTTTTTTCTACCAAAAAAGCCACCTTTGCTATCCTGTGTATCTAAGTGATAAAGCTTGGCAATTTCTTTGAGGTGTTTTTCCTCTTCAGAAGAAATTTTCTTAGGATACTCAGCTTCTAAATGGAAAAACATATCGCCTCGCCTTTGTGATCTTACTGCAGGAAAGCCGTGCTCCTTAAGTTTAACTTGAACCCCAGGATGAGACGCCTTAGGAATTTCAATTTTTTCTGAACTCGTCAAAGTGTTAACTTCTATTTCACCACCTAGTAACAGTAAAACATAAGGAACCTTCAAAATTGTATGTAAATCGTTACCATGTCGCTCGTAATTTTCCTGTTCTTTAACTCTAACTTCTACAAAAAGATCACCGGCAGGACCGCCTTTATGGCCCCCCTCACCTTCTCCAGAGATTCTTAATCTGGTTCCAGTATCTACACCAGCTGGGATTGTAACCTGTATCTTTTTAGCCTTTGCTGTTCTCCCTGAACCACGACAGGTTCTGCAAGGCTTTTTAATAATTGTCCCTTCCCCTCGACACTGAGGACAGGTTGTTTGCATAGTGAAAAATCCTTGGCGAGTCACTACCTGCCCCGAACCTCCACACATAGAACAAGTCTCCGCATGGCTTCCCTTTTCAGCCCCAGAACCATGACAGTCTTTACAAGACTCGTCAGTTTCAAACTCAATCTCTCGCTCTACACCGGTGATAACTTCTTTCAAAGAAATTTCAGTTAGATAGCGTAAGTCAGACCCTTTCCTTGGCTCGTTTCGTGACCTCCTAGAACGCGAGGAACCAGTGCCCCCCATTCCAAAAATATCACCAAAAATATCACCAAAGTTAGAAAAAATATCTTCAACATTATCAAAGCCTTGATTAAAACCACGACCGCCCGTTTGTTTAAAAGCCGAATGACCAAAGCGATCATATTGAGCTCTTTTTTCTGGATTACTTAAGACATCATAGGCTTCAGCCGCTTCTTTAAATTTATCCTCTGCCTCTTTATTGTTAGGATTTCTATCTGGGTGGAATTGCATGGCAAGTTTACGGTAAGATTTTTTGATACTGTCAGCATCAGCATCCTTTGCGACTCCCAAAATTTCATAATAATCACGGTTAGTTGACATCAAATTTACCTTTCCCAACAACAAACTAATTTAAGCTTTTTCCAAAGCACTAGTATGTGCATGAAAGGGGGGTTGTCAAGAAGGGGTTATGCTGTTTTTTTAGGCTGCAATAATGAAAACTTTGTAGCTTATTTAAAGCTTCTAAAATACTCAATAGAATCAGGTGTATTCCAATTAATTGTACCTGAAATTCTCTTTACCATTTCACCTTGTTTATTAAATATATAAGACTCAGGTAGTTTTATGACACTAAAAAGCTCTAACCATTTTTTATTCTCGGCCCAAACTTGCACAAATGGAGGCTTTGCAAAATCAGGAAATGACTTCAAAAATGCATAAACATCATCTAGCTGGCTGTCTCCAGAAATAGCCAAGATAACAATTTCATCATTTTTTCTAGTCAATGATACCAAAGAAGGAACTTCCTCAATACAAGGTGCACACCAACTTGCCCAAAAGTTAACAATTACTAGTTTATTTTTAAAAACGTCTTGATTTATTGCTTTACCTTCAAGACTTTTAAGATCCTTAAGTAAAACTTCCAATTGAGACCAATTATTAATTGCCTTCCCTACTTGCATATTACTAGACGAATTCTTATCTGCTGAGTTAACTGAAAAAAACTGGTAAATAAAAACTCCAACAAGTATAAAACAACAAACAACTAAAAAAGACTTTACATGAGCTTTCATAACTTCCTTATTTTTTTCTTTGTATTTTACTAATATAGTTTAT
>JABWCN010000018.1 GCA_013359135.1 Pseudobdellovibrionaceae bacterium
TTCAGGCTAATGAACGAGTTTTCGCTTTCACATCAACAGATAGCCGAGAAGGTTGGTAAAGAAAGATCTTCTGTGACAAACGCTATAAGACTACTTTCTTTGCCGCACGAGATCAGAAAATATCTTGAAAATTCAGATATTTCAGTTGGACACGCTAAAATTTTGTTGGGAGTAGAAGATAAAGAACGACAAACTAAGCTAGCTCAGTTGTGTAAAGATGAGAAAATTAGCGTAAGAAAACTAGAAAAAATGGCCCTTCAAAAAGAAGATGATAAGAAGCTGGAAAAGGACGAGTTGCTGGCATCGTCGCTTTCGGATAGGCTAATAAGTGGTTTAGGTGAAGAAGTACAAAAGCTATTGGGAACCAGGGTAAATATTGATTATAATGGATCAAAAGGAAAACTGAGTATTTATTTTTACTCGGACGAAGAGTTAACAAATATCATAGAGAAGTTGAGAGCTGGATGTCAGAACTGAAGGAAATTAACCTATCGCAAGTAACTGCAATATTGGACAAAGGTACGTCTTTCGAGGGAAAGCTTTCCTTTGAGGGAACAGTCCAAATAGGTGGAGTGTTAAAGGGAGAAATTTTTACTAATGACACCCTTGTTGTGAACGAGGGGGCAGAGGTAATTGCTCAAATTGAAGCTGACACGGTCATTATTAAGGGACGAGTTGAGGGAAATTTGTTCGCGCGAAAAAAAGTAATGATGCATCCACCAGCTGTTTTTAGGGGCACTGTAACTTCCCCAAGCCTAAGAATTGATGAGGGGGTTGTCTTTGAAGGTGCCTCTTATATGCCCACCACATAATTCTATTAAATTTTTTTTTGCAAAATAAAATTAAAAATGATATCCCACCATTGCTAATGACTTAATTAAGCTAAAATGGGATGTCGCATGCTTCAACAATTGGGAATTAATTCCTCTACACTAATTCAATTTATTATTTTTGTTTTAACTTTTATCATTCTTGTTAAGTTTATATATGAACCCTTTGCTAAAACCATGCTAGAGCGTCAAAAAAGAACCGTTGGAAGTGGTGAAGTGGCCGATGAAATTAATAAAAAAGCGAGCGAGCTGCAAAGTGAGTATACCCTAAAGGCAAGAGATATACATACTCATATCTCAGAAATTTACAAATCTATCAAGATAGAGACCTCTGGAGAGTATGATAAAATTGTGTCTCTTTCAAAAGAAGAGGCGAAAAACCTTATAGAATCAAATAGAAAACAAATTGAAGCACAAGCGCAATTGATAAATAAAGAATTAACAGCTCAAACTCCGGTTTTAGCCTTAGCAATAACAAATAAATTGTTGGGAAAATAGAGAATATATGATCAGATTTATATTATTTTGTTTGTTTTTGGGATCAGCTTCTATGGCCTCCTCTGGGGGGCATGATAATACAATACCGTCGGTGATTGTTTGGCAGGTTATTAATCTTGTTATCCTGTTCTTTATAATTTTTAAGTTTGCGAAACAGCCAGTCATTGATTTTTTTTCCACTAGGCAAAAGGATTATTTGAATCAGGCTGAAAAATATAAAGCTCTTTTTAAGGCGGCCGAGGGGCAATATGCTGATATAAAGGCGAGACTAGAGACCCTTGAGCAAACAAGAAATGAAAGCATTGAGCGAGCAATGCGTGAGGCTAAGGAGATGCAAAATCAGATGATTAAGGAGGCTAATGAGGTCGCCTTAAGGGTTAAAGAAGAGGCGGCTCAAACGGCAAAGCTTGAGGTTCAGAAATTATTTCAGCGACTACACAATCAATTGGTAACAGATGCTGTGCTTGCCGCAAAACATGTTTTGTCTACAGACATTGGAAGTCAAGACCACGGAAAACTTCAAACAGAATTTAACAAGAATATTGAGGCGGTAAATCCATGAGCAAATTAGATCTTTCTAAGAGATATGCTAGAGCTTTGTTTGCAGTTAGTAAGGAAAGTGGGTCACAGGCTAAAATTTATAGTCAACTTAAGCAGGTTGCTGTTTTGACCGAGCAGCCCGAAACGAAGGCCTTTATCAATAATCCAAGCGTTTCTTTAGCTACAAAGAAAGAGGTCTTTCAAAAAGCTTTTCACAACTCGCAATTGGCGAGTGAGCTTGTGAGTTTTTTAGAGCTTTTGTTAGAGAAAAAAAGAATCTCTGCTATTTCTGAAATCGTAAAAACTTTTGAAGAAATAGTTGATCAAGATAATGGGCTTACTAGAGGTTTTGTTTATTCAGCAAAGCCATTGGGGCCAGAGGTATTGCAGTCCCTCGAAAGCAAAATATCTAATATTTTAAAGAAGAAAATTGTATTAACTTCAAAAGAAGATCCGTCACTTATAGCTGGGGCTGTGGCAAAAGTTGGGGGTTGGACTTTTGATGACAGCTTGCAAACACACTTAAAAAATTTAAACGAAGAATTATTAAATCACTAATTTAGGAGCAAACAATAATGGACATGAATCAAATTAGAGCCGATGAAATTAGCCGAGTTCTGAAGGAACAAATAAATCAATACTCTAAAAAAATTGAAGTTAGCGAAGCTGGAAGTGTTCTTTCGGTGGGAGATGGTGTTGCCAGAGTATATGGATTAGAAAATGTCCAAGCTGGTGAAATGGTCGAGTTTAGCAGTGGCGTTCAGGGCATGGTTTTGAATCTTGAAGAGGGTTACGTTGGTGTCGTTATCTTTGGAGAAGATAGATCAATCAAAGAGGGTGACACAGTTAAAAGAACAAAAAAGATCGTTGAAGTTCCTGTTGGTGAAGCTCTTTTGGGAAGAGTTGTTGATGCTCTTGGAAAGCCAATCGATGGCAGAGGGCCAATTGCCACTCCACACTCAAGGGTTGTTGAGTTAAAGGCGCCTGGTATTGTTTATAGACAGCCTGTTCATGAACCACTACAGACGGGAATTAAAGCTATTGATTCAATGATTCCAATTGGAAGAGGTCAGCGTGAGTTAATTATTGGTGACAGACAAACTGGTAAAACAGCTATCGCGATCGATACTATTATTAATCAAAAAGGATTGAATGTTCAGTGTTTTTACGTAGCAATTGGTCAAAAACAGTCGACAGTTGCTTTGGTTGTTGAAAAGTTGAGAGCCGCAGGAGCGCTTGAGTATACTACGATAATTTCAGCAGGTGCTTCTGATCCCGCTCCTCTTCAGTTTTTAGCTGCTTATTCTGGAACGGCAATGGCTGAATACTTCAGAGATACAGGCAGACACGCTTTAATTATTTATGACGATTTAACGAAACAAGCTCAAGCTTATAGACAATTATCTCTATTGTTGAGACGTCCCCCGGGAAGGGAAGCTTATCCTGGAGATGTTTTTTATCTTCACTCAAGACTTTTAGAGAGAGCCGCCAAGTTGTCTGATGATAAGGGTGCTGGTTCTTTAACAGCTCTTCCAATTATTGAAACACAAGCTGGTGACATCTCTGCGTATATTCCTACCAATGTTATTTCTATTACCGACGGGCAAATTTTCTTAGAGACGGATCTTTTCTATAAAGGCGTTCGTCCAGCAATTTCTGTTGGTAAGTCCGTATCGCGTGTTGGTGGAGCCGCGCAAATAAAAGCAATGAAAAAAATCGCTGGTACTATTAAGCTAGAGTTAGCCCAATACCGAGCGCTTGAGGCTTTCGCTGCATTTGCTTCAGATCTGGATAAAGCTTCTCAAAAGCAACTTGCTCGCGGAAGAAGACTGGTTGAACTATTAAAACAGGGTCAATACCAACCGCTTAGAGTTGAGGATCAGGTCATTTCTATTTATGCTGCAACTAATGGATATGTTGATGATTACGCTGAGACAGAAGTTAGTAGATATGAAAAAGAGATGTTAGAGTTCATTAAACATAAACACTCTGCAATTATCAAAAATGTTGCTGAGAAAAAAGAAATTACAAAAGATACAGAAAAGCAACTTCAGGATGCGCTTATAGAGTTTAAATCCATTTTTCAACCAACTCAAAAGAACTAATTTATGGCAAGTTTGAAGGATATACGGGCTCGTATTGAGTCCACTAAAAACACACAGCAAATAACGAAAGCGATGAAGCTGGTATCAGCTTCTAAGCTTCGTAAGGCTCAGCATAATATTGTGAATATGAGACCTTACGCTTTGTCACTAAGAAGAGTTATTTCTGACATAACTGTCACCCAAAAAATCACCCATCCTTTGATGGAAAGAAAAGACCATGTTAAAAAGGTTCTTTTGGTTGTTTTAACCTCTGATAGAGGTCTTTGTGGTGCTTTTAATACTAACATCAACAAATACGCTGAAAATTATTATAAAGAAAATAAAAATAATTTTGAAAAAGTTGATTTCTTTTTTATTGGAAAAAGAGGTTTAGATCATTTCGCAAAACGAAAAATCCAGCCAATTGAATCCATAACAAAACTAGATAAAGATATTTCATATAAACTGGCTGCAGAGGTTGCAGAGAAGCTTTTGAAGCAATATCTGTCTGGCGAGTATGATGAGATTAGATTGATTTATAATGAGTTTAAGTCAGCAATATCTCAAAATGTGGTTTGTGAGACGCTTATTCCAATTAATGTTGGACTGAGCTCTTTTGCTGAGGGCAAAAATAAGAATAATTTTTCCAAAGATCTTGTTTTTGAACCTACGGCTAAGGAAATCATAGATCAGCTTTTGGTTAAACACTTTGATCTTTTGGTTTACAGATGTATGTCAGAGAGTGTTGCTGCTGAACATGGAGCGCGTATGACTGCCATGGAAAATGCATCAAATAACGCGAAAGATATGATCGCTAAATTTTCATTAACCTATAACAAACTAAGACAAGAAAAAATTACTACTGAGTTAACAGAAATCGTCAGTGGTGCTGAAGCTTTGAAATAAATTTAAGGAGCAATTAATGGCAAACGGAAAAATTAAACAAGTAATGGGTCCTGTTGTGGACGTTGTATTTGAAGGTGGAGAGCTACCAGCAATTAACTCGGCATTAAGAGCTACAAACTCTTTTATTTCAAATAAAGAGAATAACTTGGTGTTGGAGGTGGCTCAGCACTTAGGTGATAATGTTGTAAGAACAATTTCAATGGATTCTACAGAGGGTTTGGTCAGGGGTTCAAAAGTTTCCTATACAGGTAACATGATTACCGCTCCAGTTGGAAAAGAGTCACTTGGAAGAATTATAAATGTTATTGGTGAGCCTGTTGACGAGGCGGGGCCGGTGAACACAAAAGAGCAGTGGCCAATTCACAGAAGCGCTCCTAAATTTGAAGACCAGGCAACTAAAGCAGAGATGTTAATGACTGGGATTAAAGTTATCGATTTACTAGCTCCATATGCTAAGGGTGGTAAGATTGGTTTGTTTGGTGGAGCGGGTGTTGGTAAAACTGTTTTGATCCAAGAGCTTATTAGAAATATTGCTACTGAGCATGGTGGATATTCTGTTTTTGCGGGTGTTGGAGAAAGAACTCGTGAAGGAAACGATCTTTGGAGAGAAATGAAAGAGTCTGGCGTTATTGAAAAAACAGCTCTTGTTTTTGGTCAGATGAACGAACCCCCAGGAGCACGCGCGAGAGTTGCTTTGACTGGATTAACTGTGGCTGAATACTTTCGTGATGTTGAAAAACAAGACGTTCTTTTCTTTGTTGATAATATTTTTCGATTTACTCAAGCTGGTGCTGAAGTTTCTGCATTACTTGGTCGTATCCCTTCAGCAGTTGGTTACCAACCAACATTAGGTACTGAAATGGGTAACCTACAAGAGAGAATCACTTCAACTAAGCAAGGTTCTATTACTTCAGTGCAAGCTGTTTACGTTCCTGCAGATGACTATACGGATCCAGCTCCAGCAACTACTTTTACACACTTAGATGCGACTACAAATTTAGATCGTGATATTGCGGCTCTTGGTATTTATCCAGCAGTTCATCCTTTGACTTCAACATCAAGATTACTTGATCCTCAAATTGTGGGTGAAGAACATTATAAATGTGCTCGTGATGTTCAGGCCTTATTACAAAGATACAGAGAATTACAGGATATTATCGCTATCTTAGGTATGGATGAGTTATCAGAAGAAGATAAGCTAGTTGTTTCTAGAGCGAGAAAAGTACAAAGATTCTTATCTCAACCATTCTTCGTTGCAGAGCAGTTTACAGGTATGTCTGGTAAATATATTGACATCAAAGACACCATTAAAGGATTCAGAGAAATCTTAGATGGTAAACACGACAGCTTGCCTGAACAGGCTTTCTATTTGGTTGGAACAATTGAAGATGCTATCGAGAAAGCGAAAAAATTAACATAATCTAAGTGTAAATGCTTTAGATTTTAAAGGTTAAGGTTAAAGATGTTTAAATTAACATTAGTGACTCCAGAAAAAAAGCTTGTAATGGAACAAGATGTGGAATCTGTTATCGTTCCTGCTTTTAAGGGTGAGCTTAATATTCTTAGCGGACATACTCCACTTATCACAACTCTTGAAACGGGAGTTGTGAAGTGGAAAGAAAAAGGAAAAGAAAACTATAACTATGCTGTGGTTTCATGGGGTTATTGTGAGATTTTTCCGGGTGGAGTTGATATTTTGGCTGATGTGGCTGACTTACCTGCCGATGTTGATGCTGAAGAATGCAAAAGATTTATTTCTGCGAGTGAAAAGCGTCTAAATACAGAAGTTCTTGATGATGATACATTTACCGATATTTCTAGGGAAATTGTACGCAAAAGAGCGGATATTGAAATTTCTAAGTACAAGCTAAATTAAATATAGTTTGATTTATTTTTATTTGATTTAAAGTTTTATAAAGCTCAGAGTTTCTGAGCTTTTGTTTTATCTGGATAGTTTTGAGTGTAGTTATCTGGTTTGTGAAATAGCTCTTTAAAGCGTGAGCTGAGAGGCTTAAGGCCTGTCGTCTTGAGGCCATAAAAATCTAAGACAGAATAATATTTTTTTCTATCTATTAATGATGATGGAATTGTATGATTAATAACAACAACGTTTTTACCATTAAATGATTTCAATGAATTGAACAGATAAACCTCGTCTAATGTTTCCAAAGTTACTAGAATGGTCTCACATGTGTTGTTAGAGAAAAAATTTTTTACTACGCTAAGATTAATTCCTTTGGGAAGATTGTAACTCTTAAAGCCCTTAATTTTAGTTTTAGAAAAATCACTGATAAGAAAATTATTGTTTGATATTAGGCACAGCTTTGATCTTGAAAGTAGATCTTTGTCTGCAAATAGGCCATTTAGTTTTTTCTCAAAAATAAATTGTTGAATAAAACTGAGTTCTTTTGATGATTCATCTGTGAAGTGAAGCTGTGAGTTATCTGATGAGGCAAGACTTCGCTTCTGAGAAGAGTTAAATTTGTCAGCCAAAAAATGTTTAAGTGATAAGATTCTCAACACTTTCTCATCAAGTTGTTCCTTAGATAAAATACCCAATTCAACTGAGTTTTTAACTTTCTCAAATGCTTTTCGTTGCTCTGACATCGACCAAGAAAGCATAACCATGTCTGCGCCAGCCTGAAGAGCCTTGAGTGAGGCTTCTGGAGCCGTAGAAATGCTAGATGAAGATTTCATCTGTAAATCATCAGTTAAAATAACACCTTTAAAACCTATTTTTTCCCTTAGCAAATTTTGCACAATGTATTTCGAGAAAGATGCGGGTAAACGCGAATTATCCACCTTAGGATAAATTATGTGTGATAGCATTACCATTGAGTTTGGACCCAGCTTGGTAAACTCAACAAAAGGTTTTAAATCGAGCTTCTCAAGATCTGTAAGGTTAATATCGCTCGAAACAGTCTTAAGATGTGGATCAGAGTCTAAACTTCCAAGACCAGGAAAATGTTTAGCTGTGGGTATAACTCCATAATTCAATAATCCTTTTGAATAGAAATAACCCAATGACGAAACTTTAGCTGGATCACTACCAAAGGAACGTAATGAAATGAATGAATCCACTTTTGAGTCAGCAAGATCTAAAACAGGAGCTAAATTTAGATTGAATCCATAATGGCTCAAAAGTTTTCCGGTAATTTCGCCAAGACTCAAATTTAAGTTAGAGTCATTTACATCGCCAAAGTGAAAAAAATGAGGAATGGTAGGCTTAGTCTCAATTCTTGCAACATTACCACCCTCTTGATCTACAGCTAGAAGAGGCATTATTCCCGTTGTCTTTATACTAAGTTGATTTAAATCGGAATTAAACTTCTTAATATCCAATGGTCCCTTGAAATTTCTTTTAAAAAAGATAAATGAACCAAATTTATATTTTCTAATATGTTCTTGTAACGAAGGGTCTAGCGATGATTGAGAAAAGCCAATAATAAATAATTGTCCAATTTTTTCTTCAAGAGTCATTTTTGAAAGTTGATCTTGAGGTGAAAAATTAGTTTGCTTTCTTTGTAAGATTAACTTTGAGTTAGCTAGAGTAAAGTTTGGAAAAAGAATAGTTTGTAAGAAAAAGAATAAAATATTCAAATAAATTGAGATATTGTTTATATACATACAGACATTGTCTCGGAATAAAATGAAAAAAAATAAAGAATTCTCAAAAAAAAATAAAATCAAGGACTATTGGCGAAGGACTTTTGTCTGCAGTTTTTATCTTATCTGTGCTTTGATTTTGTGGCATCACGGAGAATTAAAAGCGGAAGAAAAAAAACAGAAAGAA
This sequence comes from Pseudobdellovibrionaceae bacterium, assembly GCA_013359135.1. Taxonomy (GTDB): domain Bacteria; phylum Bdellovibrionota; class Bdellovibrionia; order Bdellovibrionales; family Bdellovibrionaceae; genus UBA2316. Next base: position 8,652 of record JABWCN010000018.1, read on the forward strand.
GTAAATTTAAATCAAGAAGAGAGTTATGATAAAGAATTTTTAGATTCCGAAGAGAAATTTAACGAGACAAAAGTTGAGTCAGATTTTCATTCATTAGAAACCAATGAAGGAGCAAAGCCACCGACAGAAACTGTTCCAGTATCGTCGGAATTAGAAAGTGAAAATTTAAAATTAGGACCCGAAACAGCTGAAGCACAAATGCAAGAAGATACAGCGCACAGCTCAGCTGAAGATTCTTCCGTTGAAGTAATTCCAAGAAATCAAGATGTAATAGTTTTAAATCAAAAAAAGTATTTAAGTTATAAAGAAAGAAGAACAAATCATGGATTCTTATTTCAAATAGAAAGTGAGAATCTCTATTTTCATGATTACCTCTCAAAGTATGATCAAAAAACCTACGAAGAATTGTGGGGACAGGAAGATGTAAATCTTGCAGGTGTTAGCTTAGCGTATAAGTTTAATTTTATGTTAGGAAGCCTTTCTTTGGGTGCAAGCTACGGCTATGGAGAAATTAAAGATGATAGAACTGGCCTTGAGCGCGATATTATTGTTGATAAAACAATGGGTTCAATAAATTTTTACTTAGATAACATGATGAGCGAACCCTATATTGTTCCTTATTTAGGGCTGTCATTATTTAGAATTAACAGCAAAGAAAAGATAGTTCCCTTAGAACAAACTTTTGAAAGTAGTTCTGATCTTGGAAACGCTCTAACCATAGGGATATTGGTCCAGTTAAACTGGATTGAACCCGAAAGCGCAAAAGAAATTTATCTAAATAACGGAGTAGAGAATACATATTTAAATATCTTTTTTTCAAAATATGAAAATCCGAACAACGAAAACGAACCAAGCGTTCAAAGTGATTTCAATTGGGGAGCTGGACTAAGAGTTGAGTTTTAAATTTCCGTCGTTAATTCGTTTCAAATATTAAGAATAAAAGTTAAAATGAAGACAGCAATGTCAATTTTTATTTTTAAAGGAATGAGATTAGGGATGAGTAAAATAAAGTTTTCTAACAAAAAAAAATACCTTCTTATTGCCCTGTTTTTAGTTTCTGGATTGGGTTATGCAGCTAGAGATAGCCACTATCAATTTTCTCCCCCCAAAAAATTTATAAAAGAGAAAAATATTTTTCCAAAACTAATACCAACACAATATTTCTCACCAGAGGGAAAAAAAATTTCCATCATGATTCCTCCAAGCTATAAGCTATCAGGAGGGGTTCCGATGACCAAAGAGGGAAAGCTTGCGCCAGAGTTTATTGCTGGTAAAAAAAGCTTCAACTCTGCATTTGGTATTAGTGAGTGGCATTTGGCAAATTACAGTTTCACAAATACGGCTAATGGAAAAAAACTAGAGCTAGTGGGGAGCTACAGAAGCAACTCGGGTAAGTTAAGTACATTTATAGAGAGACACTTCTTCAATAAAGAAAAAAAAGTTGAGTCAATTCATTTAATTTATGATGAAGATGCAAAAGAAGAATCGATTCAGGAAGCAAAGTCAAGTCTAGAGACTTATCAACCAAGTTTTCAATAGGATGTTGAAATGATAATTAAGAAAATCAAAGGTTATTTTCTTTTAATAGTTTTATCGCTCGCTACGCAAACAACAGCCAAAGGAATCTACGATGATTTTTTGAAATCAGAGTGTTTTGGTTTTGATGCAACCAAGGGTAAAGATGATATAAAAAAAGGAATCAATCCAGAGAAACTTAAGTTTTTTGAAAAGTATATTCTTGATCAAGAAATTGTAGATGAACAGGGAAATAAAATTAAAACTTCTAAGGGTAGTTTTTTTGGAAAGGCAGAAGAAAGTGGTGAAGGACTTGGAGAGCGTGTATTTGATTTTGATAAAATGATTCAAGATTTTTCAAAAGCCTCGGATCAGCTTGAAGAGGCTTGTCTTGCTGGGTTGATTTCTATAGCCAACGAAGAGTGGAATCAACATTTAAATCAAGTATCTACAGAGTATGGCTGTGGGGTAGAGTTGAAATCTCAGCCGGTCTCTTGCTCTATTCGTGAAGCAAAAGAACTTAAAGATTGTCGTAAGGTAACTGGTGAAAATGAATTGAAACCAAGTCAAGAAAGATTTCCCTATGAAGCCTATGAATTAAATAAAGATGATGCAAAGGTATCTGATAAATGCGCAAAAGCTCAAACAAAAACGGGCGAGTCATTAAGGGATTTTTTGACCTCAAGAATGTCAATACTAGAAAATTTAGACAAAAAAATGTTCAGTGCCTATATCGGAAAAATAAAAACACAGATAGCTGCAATGGCCACCGCGGCAGAGGCAAACGCTAAAAAAGAGGGTCAAAAGGCAGGTACAGAAGGAAAACCAGCTTGTTTAGACCCAAGAGGTTGCGCTGAAAAAAGTGATACTCAAGAGTTAGTTCAAGCAGGAAAGGAAACGACCGAAAAGGCCAAAGAACAAGATTGCTGTAACTATCTTTCAGACAATTGGACGACCTTGGGGCTTTCAACAGTTAGAGGTTCAACTCCTAATGCTAGAATTTGTAAAGAAATGATGGATCCAAGTTCTGAAAAATCAGTTTTTTCAGCAGAGTTTGCTGAGCAATGTACAAAAAACTTTGCCGCAGCTCTTACTAAATCTGCTGTAAATTCATTTGTTGATTTTTTCTCTTTTGGATGGCTAACAAACATTCCAATGCTGATTAAAGAGTTAACTACGAATTTTTCAGAAACCATTGCTAAGATAGGAAAAGAAATAATTGGCCTTGATGAAAAAGTATACTCCTGTGTGAATGAGCCAACTAGAAATGAAATGATTTGTTCTATGGTTGGTAATTTTTTTGGAAACAATGTAGGCTTTGGAGCAGCTATGGGAGGTGTGATTGGTGGTTCTGCTGCTCTTCTGGGAAAATCTGCAAAGTTAGGTAATATTGGTTTAAAAAAGTTTGCAGGAAAAGAATCAAAAATCCTCACTCAAATGTCTAAGAGCCAGCTTGCCTCTAAGGGTCTATTTAGATCAACTTCTGCTGGAGTGTGGTCAGGTGCTAAGAATGGGTTTCTTCTGCCAATTCATGCAGGGAAAGCTACATTTGGAGTCCTTGGGTATGCCTATAAAGGTGTTCGATCTGGAGTTAAGCTTGCAACAGTTCCATTAACAGCTGGAGCGGCATTTGGAATTAGAAAGTTTATAAAATCAGCCGATAATGTTGAGTCTTTAGCGGGTAAGACAGTAGAAAGTCTAGGAAAATATAATAACAAAACCTTACAAACATATAGAAATCTCTTTGAAAAAGACTTCTATAAAACTAAAAGTGGTTTTGTAACTGAGTATCGAAAAGTAGGGAAAGAAAAAAAAGGATTAGATGATTCTATTAAAAAAGAACAAGAGCAAATGGATAAAAGAAATTCCGATTTGCAAATCAGCAAAGATAAAGCGGAAGCTGTGATTAAAGATACAAATGAGGCTAAGAATTTTTATAATGCCGATGGAACCCAAATGAAGTTTCAGCCTAATGGTAAAATAAAATACAAAAAAGAATTTGAAAGGCAAAAAAGAGAAGAAATATCTCAACAAGAAAGTAAAGTTATTAGTGAAAACCAAGCAGCACAAGAACAAATCGAATTATTACAAAATAGGGCGAGAGAACTTGATGGAAAAATGGCTAATATTAAAGAAAGATATTTTAATAAGTATGCCGAAGAAAAAACTAGAGCTGAACTAATTACTAGCAAAAAAGAAATCAAAAGACTCAGAGATGAAAACTCTAAATTAACTAATGATACAGAAAATGGAGTGACAACTTTACAAAGAAATTTAGCAGAGATAGAAAATCTTGAACAAAAAACAAAAGCTTTAACACAACAATTAGAAGAAATTGGAAAACTAAAAAATCCACCTGAACTTAAAAGCAACAAGTTGTTAAACACAAGTACTAAAATTGCTGTACCAATGGGGGCTGGCGCAAAAGAGATGGAGAAGTTTAATGAACCAGAACAAACTCCAGAAACTAGAAAATTTCAAGAGGGTAATGACTACGTGACTCCGCCGTCGCTGATTGCGCCAGAAACAAAGGAAGTAACTCCAGAAAACAAACAAATGGTTCCACCCCAAAAGGCTGCTGAAAAACCTAAGGTAGAGGTTGTTAAAACAGAGCCACCCAAGCAGCCCTCTGGACCTCAAAAACCACAACCAGTGAAAGAAAGCACAGAGAAAATCCCTAAGCCGCCACCAATGGATAGATAAATGCTATAAAGACTTCAACGTGAGGGGATTAGAAAATCCCCATTCTTCTGATTAGCTTTTTTTCAGAGCTTGGTTTTGGATCTTTAGGATCATTTCCATCTGCAACGTTCAAAAGATATTTCAGCTCTTCAAAAACCTGTGACCAGCCAATGATCTCCATTCGGATATTTAAACGATTATCAGGAGTGAGTGAATATTTTTTTGATTCTCTCATCGCAATTTTGATAGCTTGCTCAGGGGATAATTTAGATTTTTCAGTAAATATCAATGAAACTGTTTTTACTCCAGCGCTAACGTCTCTGACACCAAGATCTTTGCACAACTTACGAACAAGCATTACGCCAATCAAATTCACAACGGGTTCTGGTAAGGGACCGAACTGATCTTGAAGCTCATTTTCAATTTGTTCTACATCAGATTCTAGTTTTATCTCAGCTAAAGCTTTATAATAACTTAAGCGTAAGCGGATATCTGGAATGTACTTATCCGGAATCATAGCTGGAATTCTGAGATTGATTTCTGGGTCAAGCTCTGAATCATCAACATCCTCTCCCTTAGCTCGAGCAATGGCGTCGTTAAGTAAATCCATATACAATTCATACCCAACCGAATTAACGTGACCTGATTGTTCATCGCCAAGAATATTTCCTGCTCCTCGTAACTCAAGATCGTATTGAGCAATACGAATTCCACTTCCTAGTTGAGTATTTTCCTGAATAATTTTTAGTCGCTCTTGAGCTTCTTTATCTAACTGCCTACTTCTTGGAAGTAGTAAGTAACAATAAGCACGCTGCTTTGCTCTGCCAACTCGACCACGGAGTTGGTACAATTGAGAAAGGCCAAACATGTGGGCTTGATCAATGAACATCGTGTTAGCTCTAGACACATCCATTCCTGACTCAACTATGGCAGTGCTGACGAGGACATCTATTTCGTGATTGAAAAAAGCTAACATTGTTTTTTCTAAATCCTCTTCATCCATTTGTCCATGAGCTACACGAATTCTGGCTGAAGGCACAATTTGTCGTATTTCGTCGGCAATGCCATAGATAGACTGTACGCGGTTATGAATGAAATATATTTGTCCTCCCCGGTGAATTTCTGACTCTATGGCCTTTCTGATGGTTTCTGTCTCCCATTTACAGATAAAAGTGCGAGTCGGAAGACGATCCACTGGCGCTGTGTTTATTAAACTTAAATCTCTGATACCAACAAGGCTTAAGTTTAAAGTTCTTGGTATTGGAGTGGCCGATAAAGTTAGAGTGTCTACAGAAGTCTTAAGTTTTTTTATTTTTTCTTTATGAGTGACTCCAAATTTTTGCTCTTCATCAACTATGAGCAAGCCAAGATCTTTAAAAAGAACATCTTTAGAAAGCAAGCGATGGGTGCCAATTAATATATCCACCTTACCTTCTTTTAGTTCTTGTAGGGTTTTTTTCGCGTCAGCATTGGACACAAAGCGGTTAAGTTCACGAATTTCTATAGGCCAACCATGGAATCTTTTTTTAAAATTTTCGAAATGTTGAAAACTTAAAATAGTCGTTGGCGCAAGTACAGCCACTTGCTTTTTACTTTCAACAGCAAAAAAAGCAGCGCGCATTGCAACTTCAGTTTTACCAAAGCCAACATCACCACAAATCAAGCGATCCATTGGTTTTGAAGAGCCCATGTCTTTTGCGATATCGTTGATAGAGCGCATTTGATCGTCAGTTTCTTCAAAAGGAAATCCCTTTTCAAATTCAATAATTTCTTTTTCATTGAGAGCAAAACTAGGACGATGCATTTCAGCTCTTTTTGCATAAAGTGCAAGAAGCTCACTCGCAATATCCTTGAGATGGTTTTTAACCTTGATTTTGGTTTTTTCCCAGGATGTACCGCCCAGCTTATCAAGGAGGGCTTCACTCATCCCGCTAGAATATTTTTGTAGTTGATTGACTCGATATACAGGAAGATAAAGTTTATCTTTTTCTTTATAAGAGAGCTGGATAAACTCAGAATCAATGCCATTTATATTCATGACTTTGAGTCCTTCGTACTGGCCTATACCATGCTTGATATGGACGACGAGGTCACCGGGTTTAAGGTCTCCAAAGTTAAGTCGTTTTGCTTGCTTTTGAAAATCTTCTGCTCCCTGTTGGGAGCGAACACGTTCTTTTCTTCCAAAAAAATCTTCCTCGCGAAGAAGAATCACTTTTTCCTCTTCCAGGCGCAGACTTTCTCCAAGATAACGGGGTATCATGTGAATTAAATGAGGATTGTTCTCTTGTTCGTGAGACCAGGTGTCCCACCGGTAGTCATCGTTATCAACCTTACCAAATTGAAAATGAATTTGATCTAAAAAATGTTTGAGCCTTTCAGCCTGGGCTAAATTTCTGATAGCTACAAAAATTTTATAGTGATCATTTTTCCATTGTTTGAGTTTATTAGAAATGGCAATATTCCAAGCCTCAGTCCCAGGAGTCGCGGCAAGTGACAAATTAGAAAACTCTTGAGTTGTGAAAGAACGATAATCAATTCTTTCCACGTTATCCATGGAGTTTTCCACAGCCTTATTACTAAAATCGATGTTAGAAAAATAAATTTTTCTATTTACTAAATTCTCATGAAAACCCAAAAAGGCTTCATTGGATTCGGTAGTTGATTGAATCCATGAAGGATTAAAATAGGATTCTGGCTCTGGTCGAATTAAAGAGCTGCTTGAGTTTTTATATTCTTCTTTTAAATCAGACAGTTGTGAGTCACTAGTGGTTTGAATTTGTATAGGGTCAAGGATCCAAAGTTTAAAAGGGACCCCAAAGTGATCTAATGGAAGTGAAGGGCTTTGATAAAAGCACGGTAATAAAAACTCAATGCCTGGAAAGTAATTTTTTTGAACCAAAGAACGACAAATATCTTCGACTTCTTCTTGTGGCAGCGGACGATCTTTGGTTGTACTTTTAAATCGACTTATTAGATTCTCATATTCTGATTCTAAAAATAGAATTTCTTTAGCTGGAGATAAAATAAAGGAATCTATTTCAGACTGACTTTTTAATGTGCTTGGAGAAAAAAAACGCAGGGATTCAATCTGTTCTCCAAAGAGCTCAATACGAACGGGCCACTTTTCTGCTGGCGAAAAAATGTCGACGATACCTCCACGAATGGCAAATTGACCAACATCCTCGACCATGGGTGCTGATTCATAACCAAGCTCAATCAAGTACTTTGATAGGTCTTCGGGTAAAAAATCTCCTTTTTTTAACCATTTGTTGGTTTCAATTAAAACATCAACCGGAAGAGTCTTTTGTTGCATGCCTAAATAAGACGCAATAAATATTTCGCCCTTCTTTGGGTTTTGGGCGCGACTTAAAAAGAACAATCGTTCACGAATAAGTTTAGGCGAAGGATAAACTCCTGAGTAGGGGGAAACATCAAATTCAGGAAGGATATAACAAGAGCGATGTGGATCAAAAAACTCAATGTAGTTGGCTAATTTATTAGCAGAAGAAGCATCACTTACAATAACGACATGGGGGTGTGAGTGAGTCTTATCACCGTGACTATGGCTTATAAAAAAGGCAAAAGATAAAAGTGAAGAGGTGCCAATAACATAAGCTTCAGGAGCTGTTAAAGCCTCTTTTTTTGTCGATGAGGGGGTATCAAAAAATCGTTCAAGCTGAGATTCTAAGCGTGGATTGAGTGGTTCAAACTTCATAGAAAGGGTCTAGCAATTAAGCGCAGCTTTGAAAAGCAGAGTCCTAATTATTTTTGCTGCGCCGCCACTGTATTTTTTGATTGGAACATAGCGCTTGGAAATATAACTAATGGAAAGTATAAATGAAAATTGCAGAGATTCGACTAAATTAAATTTTTTTAGAAAATTTTAAGGATGGAGGAATTGTGAATACAGTTGCCGCAGGAATGCCGTTGGGTGGAGTCATTTTTATGACCATCTTTATTGCTATTTTTGGATATATTTTGATCATCTTAGCTCGTCTTATTGGCGGCAGAAGAACCAATAACTCGCAAGTTAAAAGAGACATTTATGAGTGTGGTATCCCTGTTCAAGAAAAAAGAGAGACAAAAGTTTCTGTAAAATTTTATCTCACTGCAATTCTATTCATTCTTTTCGATATCGAGATTATCTTTATGTATCCATGGGCTATTACTTTTAAAGATTTTATTGGTTCTGGCCAGGGTGCCTTTGTTTTCGTTTCAATGTTGGTGTTTATTGCTGTTTTTATTTATGGATTGTTTTGGGAAATCAAATCAAAAGCCCTCGAGTGGGATTAAATTAAATAACAAGAGATGTCGTTAGCGAAGAAAACGAGGAGATGAGTTAATGGGAAATGATGCTTTTGAAATAACAATAAATTTAATTAAGTTAGTAGCTGTGTTTTTGTTAATTGTTCAAGCTGTGCCAATACTTGTGTGGGTTGAAAGACGTGGGTCTGCATTCATTCAAAATCGCTTTGGTCCAAATCGCGTAGGCCCGTTGGGTTTATTACAGCTTTTGGCTGATGCGGTAAAGTTTTTAACGAAGGAAGATTTTGCACCCGATAAGGCCATTAAGCCTTTGTTTTACGCAGCTCCAGTGTTTGCATTAATTCCAGCAGCTTTAGCTTTTGCGGCAATTCCACTTTCAGTCCCCCTTGAGATTGGCGGATATGTTTTCAGAATACAAGGTTATGAAATGAATGTGGGGATTGTTTTTATTCTGGGTGTTTCGGGCTTGGCGGCTTATACCATTTTGATGGCGGGATGGGGCTCTGGTAGTAAGTTTTCACTTCTTGGTGCGTTGAGGGCTAGTGCGCAGGTTATAAGTTATGAGTTGGCCCTGGGTTTGTCTATCGTTGGCGTTATCATGATGTATGGAACGTTTAATTTGACTGAAATGATCACGGCACAGCAGGGAGCTATGAAGTTTCATGCTTTTGGCTATGAAATCACATCAAGATTTTTGCCTAATTGGGGAATTTTCTATCAACCATTAGCTGCCATATTGTTTTTTGCTGCTTCATTTGCGGAATCAAACCGGCTACCTTTCGACTTGGCCGAGGGTGAGGCTGAGATTGTAGCTGGATTTCACACAGAGTATGGTGGATTTAAAATGTTGATGTTCTTTATCGGTGAGTATGGCCATATGATTTTAGGGTCTTCTCTTATGATCGTATTTTTCTTTGGTGGTTATGGCTTGCCGGGAATTACGGTTGATGAGGTGAGATCGTGGGCTGCTGGTGTTACTGATGGCGCCGCGGGAGCCAGCGTGTTGACGACTTTGATCCATTTTTTGAGTTTTACTGTTAAGTTGGTTTTGTTTTTATGGATTTTTATATGGGTTAGATGGACTCTTCCACGTTTTAGATATGATCAATTGATGGATCTGGGGTGGAGAACTATGTTGCCATGGGCCCTTGGAAATACAATTTTGACGGCCTTGGTGATTTATTTCACTTCGGTTTTGATATAGGAAATGACTGGAGAGGGTAAAATGATAACAGATGTATTAATGTTTTGGTTTCTTGCTTTGGTGGTTTTGGGGAGCGGTCTTGCCGTTATTTTGTTTACAAACCCCGTTTACTCTGCCTTGTCTTTGGTTATGGCGATGGTGGGTGTTGCTGCCGTGTTTGTAACTCTTGGCGCATACTTCATAGCTGGCGTGCAGTTAATTGTATATGCTGGGGCCGTAATGGTTTTGTTTGTGATGGTCTTGATGCTTTTTGATTTAAAGAGAGAAACGCATTCATTTGCTGCTGGTAAAATTTCAGGGGCTCTAAAACTGATTTCTGTTGGATTGTTTGCTGGGCTAGTGGTTGGTGGCATTGTGATGAGCCAGGGGTACTTTGTTAAAGAAAATGAAAAGAGCTTAGGGGCTGCTAGTGCAACTCAATCTGTAAACACGGTTGCAGGTTCTCAAACAAATTTAAATGTTGTGAATACAGACAACACCAAGGTTCTTGGAACTGTTTTATTTTCAAAACATGTTTTTGGATTTGAGGCTTTGGGTGTCTTATTAACTGTTATTGCTGTTGGAACAGTAGCACTTGCAAGAAGTAAAGGTGGAACGCATGCAAAGCACTAATTTTTTAACTGAGGTTGGACTTAATCATTATCTAATTTTATCTGCACTTTTGTTTGTAACGGGAATGACGGGCGTTTTGTTGAAAAGAAATATCATAGTTATGTTGATGTCGATTGAGCTTATGTTAAACGCTGTTAATATTTCATTTGTCGCTTTTAGTAAGTATTTAAACAACGTTGATGGTCAAATCATGGTGTTTTTTGTGATGACCATTGCTGCTGCCGAGGCGGCAGTGGGGTTAGCTATAGCTGTAACTATTTTCAAGAGATTCAAAGAAATTAATATTAAATTTTTTGAACATTTACGCGGATAAGGTTGAGGTTTTAGATGGATCATTCATTATTGATGGCAATTTTACTTTTAAGTCCCTTGGTAGGTTTTTTAATCAATGGGATTAGATATAAAAATCCTACAGCCAATCTTTCGGGTGGTATTGCTACGGCGGCTGTAGCGATATCTTTTATTAGTTCTCTTATTTTGGTTGCTGATCTTATTGGCATGCCAGCTGAGGCTAGAAAAATTCATGTTAGCTTCTTCCAATGGATGGCTGTAGATAGCTTTAAAATTAACGCTGCTTTTTACATAGATCAAATCAGCGCTATCATGATTTTGGTGATTACTGGGGTTGGCTCTTTGATTCATTTGTTCTCAATTGGATATATGCATCACGATAAAGGGGTAACAAAGTACTTTGCTTACCTTAATTTGTTTGTATTCAATATGTTAATTTTGGTTCTTGGAGATAGCCTACTAACTATGTTTGTTGGTTGGGAGGGCGTTGGTCTTTGCAGTTACTTGCTGATCGGCTTTTGGTTTTCAGACAAAGAAAAAGCGGCTGCTGGGATGAAGGCTTTTATTACTAATAGAGTGGGGGATGCTGCATTTTTGCTGGGGATGTTTGTCTTATTTGCAACTTTTGGAACATTAAACATCCAAGAGATGAATGCTTTGGCTCCAACGACGGCGGAGGCTTCGTGGTTAGGCGCTATAACTCTTGGAACATTATTTTTGTTTATTGGAGCTACTGGAAAGTCTGCTCAGATACCTCTTTATGTTTGGTTGCCTGATGCTATGGCGGGTCCAACTCCTGTTTCAGCGCTGATCCATGCTGCAACGATGGTAACGGCTGGCGTTTACATGATTGTAAGATTGAATCCTTTATTTATTGTGGCTCCAAACACAATGATGGTGATAGCTATTATTGGGGCTTTAACTGCTGTTTTTGCGGCAAGTATTGGTATTACTCAATGGGATATTAAAAAGGTTTTAGCTTATTCAACGGTTTCACAACTAGGTTACATGTTTTTGGCAGTAGGCGTGGGTGCTTTTGGTGCTGGGATGTTTCACCTAATGACTCATGCATTCTTTAAAGCTTTAATGTTTTTGGGCTCTGGGAGCGTGATTCATGCGATGCACGAAGAGCAAGACATTAGAAAAATGGGGGGATTAAAAAAATATATGCCAATCACCCACATGACTTTCTTTTTTGGTTGGGTAGCTATTATTGGAATTCCTCCTTTTGCCGGTTTCTTTTCTAAGGATGAGATTTTATGGATGAGCTTTCATTCTCCATTAGGATCTCCAGCTCTTTGGGTTTTGGGAGCCATAGGTGCTGCGATGACGGCTTTTTATATGACTCGCCTGATGTGTTTAACTTTTTGGGGTAAGTCTAGAGTTCCCAAAAGTGTACATCCTCATGAGTCACCGACGCTAATGACAATTCCCCTGATAGTGCTAGGGATTTTGAGTGTTGTTGGTGGATGGGTTGGAATTCCAGAGGTAATCGGTCATTCACTTGGTGATATCCCCAATCTGCTTGAACATTGGCTGCATCCTGTAATAAAGCCTATTCCTAATTTGACAGAGGCAGAACATAGCATGGAGTGGATGTTGATGGGAGTTTCTGTGAGTTTGGCAACAATATCTGCTTTTATTGCGTATCATTTTTATGTAAAGTCTCCTGAAACTCCAGAGAAAATAGCAAATTCTATAAAACCACTTTACAACCTTATTTCTAAAAAATATTTGGTTGATGAATTGTATTTTGGCACTATCATCAATCCACTAATTAATGGTTCAAAAAGGCTATGGATGTTTATTGATGTTAACTTCATCGATAAAATCACTTATGTTATCAGTGATTTAGTCAGAGGTGGTGGCGGAGTTGTTAGAGCCTTACAAACTGGAAACTTGCAGCAATATGCGATGCTTATTGGAATCGGAATCGTCATTGCACTTTCAATTATTATAATGAGATAGGGGAACGTGATGTTACTTTCTACAATTCTTTTTTTACCTTTGATTTTTGCCTTGATCGTTTTGATCTGGCCCCAAGATAAAACGATTCGCCATGTTGCTTTTGGTCTGAGCATTGTTGAATTTATTATTAGCTTGATTGTTTTGAAAGATTTTGATGCAAGCTCAGCTCAACTTCAAATGATTGAAAAACATATGTGGATTGAACGATTTGGAATTCAATATTTTTTAGGTGTTGACGGCATTTCGTTGTGGTTAGTTTTACTAACAACTTTTTTAACCCCAATTATTATTCTTGCAAGCTGGAATTCAATAGATACTAAAATTAAAGGATTTCATGCGGCTATGTTTGTTTTGCAAACCGCAATGCTTGGAACTTTCTTGGCAATAGATGCTATTTTCTTTTATGTATTTTGGGAGCTTTCACTTATTCCTATGTATTTCATTGTCGGAATTTGGGGAGGGGCGAGAAGAATTTATGCAACAATCAAGTTTTTTATTTTTACCATGATTGGTTCTGTGTTGATGTTAGTTGCTATTATTTACTTGATGTACTTAACTCAGCAGGCCTCAGGTCATATGAGTGCAAGTTTACTTGAGTTTTATAAGGTTAAAATTCCATTCGTTGGTGGTTCAATTCTTAATTTGCAATCGTTGTTATTTTTTGCTTTTTCTCTGGCTTTTGCAATTAAGGTTCCTGTGTGGCCAGTTCATACTTGGCTGCCAGATGCTCACGTTGAAGCCCCAACACCTGGTTCAGTGATTCTTGCAGGTGTGATGTTAAAAATGGGAACTTATTGTTTTTTAAGATGGGTTATTCCTTTATTTCCAGATGCGGCAGAGTACTGGGCTTGGTTATTTTTAAGCTTGGGTGTTATAGGAATTATTTATGGCGCCCTAGTTGCTATGATACAACCAGATATTAAGAAATTAGTTGCATACTCTTCAGTATCTCACATGGGTTATATTATTGTTGGTATGTTTGTGTTTAATCACTTCGGCATTACCGGCAGCTTATATCAGATGCTAAATCACGGGGTTTCAACTGGAGCTTTATTCCTTTTAATAGGGATGATTTATGAGAGAACACACTCAAGAGAAATTTCTAAATATGGTGGACTTGCAGGGGTATTACCAATCTTCACAATATTCTTTTTTATTATTACGCTCTCCTCTATAGCTGTTCCAATGACAAATGGTTTTATAGGTGAGTTTTTAATTCTATTGGGCTTGCATAAAGCTCAGCCTGTTTATGTTTATTTTGCTGTGACAGGTGTGGTTCTTGGAGCTGCATATATGTTGTGGATGTTTAAAAGAGTTTTCTTTGGAGAAAAGGGAGAGCTTGTAAAAGACGAGAAACATCCACTTAAAGATCTTAGCGTTAGAGAAATAGCAGTTTTGGTGCCGTTGGTTGTTTTGGTTTTTTGGATGGGATTGTTTCCCAATCACTTTTTGGATTTAACAAAATCAAGTGTGAATCATCTAGTTACAAATAAAAACAAATACTATTTGGAAATTAAGGAATAGTTATGAAAATAGATATTGGATTGGCCGACTTAATACGTATATCACCAATGATTGCCATATTTTTGGCAAGCTTGATTCCATTAACCTCTAAGCTTTTTAACAGCAACAAAGAACCATCAAATTTGATTACATTGATTCAAGGTTTAGGTGGTTTGATTATTGGTCTGGTTTTGCTAACGGTTGTTGGGGGCAGTGGAGAGACAGCTTTTAACAAAGCCTTAATATTTGATTCTTTGACTTTATGGATGGGAATCATAGCGATTGTTTCTGCAGGTGCTGCTCTTATCATGATGTACGAAAATTTTTCTACGAATGGGAATCAGTTTTCTGAATTAGTATTCTTAGCACTGAACTCTGTGGTGGGAATGTTGATTTTAGTTTCTGCGCTTGATTTATTGACTGTATTTATCGGTCTTGAGCTAATGTCCTTATCACTATATTTAATGATTGGAATGAGTCATGAAGAGAAGCTTTCTAAAGAGGCTGCTTTTAAATACTTTGTGTTAGGAAGTTTTGCTTCGGCTATTTTTCTTTATGGAACATCATTTATTTATGGAACAACTGGCTCTACGAACCTTGTAACATTTATGCAAGAGGCAGTTGGTTTAGTTCAAACGAATAGATTATTTTTGTTTGGAATTTCTTTTGTGATTTTAGGCTTTTGCTTTAAAGTTTCTATCGCTCCATTTCATGCTTGGACTCCAGATGTTTATCAAGGGGCCCCAACTCCACATACAGCTTTTATGGCAACGGCAGTTAAAGTAGTTTCATTTGCTGCTCTATTGAGGGTTATTGCTACAAAAGCTTTGGTTGGTTCTGATGGATTATTCGTGGTGCTTCAATGGCTTGCTGTTATTACAATGTTAGTTGGTAATTTAGGAGCTATAGTTCAGGTAAATTTAAAAAGAATGCTAGCCTATTCCAGCATAGCTCATTCAGGTTATATTTTAGTCGGGGTGATTACAGCTGGAATTAGTGATAAAGGTTTTTTTGGGGCGTCATCGGTTATTTTCTATCTTTTTAGTTATTGTGTTATGACGATTGGAACCTTTGCTATAGTGTCTATTTTGGAAAAATCTGAAGATCACTTGGTAACTCTTGATAGTTTAAAAGGGCTAGCCAGTAAAAAACCACTTCATGCTTTTTGTTTTTCTTTGTTTTTAATTTCATTAGCAGGATTACCACCAGCACTTGGTTTTTTTGGTAAGTTTTATTTATTTAATGCTGCCGTTGGAGAGGGTTTAATATGGTTAGCTGTTTGGGGTGTGATAAATTCTGTTATCAGTGTTTATTACTATTTAAAGCCCATGGTATTAATGTATATGACTGAGGGAGAAGCTGAAATTGCTGGACACAGTCTAAATGCAACCACAGTAACTGTACTTGCATCAGCTGTTTTCATCGCTATACTCGGGGTGTTATCTGGACCAATTTTTACCGCGGTCGAGAAAAGTTTTATAAATTAATTGAAACCAAAAATTGAGAGAGTCTCTAGTTTTTCAAAAAATTCAGTTTGCTTAGAAGGCCAGAAACTTTAAACAGAATATTTTCTTAAAGTATTTATGGCCGATTTGAATCCAATTTTTACGATTCGCTCTAGAATCTTAGGGTTTAAACTAAAGTGGTCTACCATAAACATCTCATAGTTTTGTGGTCTAGGAGTGATATTTATATATTCAACATTTGGATTAAATTTGAAACGAGTTTTATAGATGTCTAAAATTTTCTCTCGATGTTCTTCGGGAAGTTGATTCTGTTTAAAATAACCATCAATAGTTTTGTAAATATGTTTTAAAGTGTTTTGCCATTCGATGTGTTTGTGAGTTTTTTGTTCCAATACTTGATAAAGAGCCTGATTCAAAATTACTGGAATTCCATAGTTATGTAAACTTCCTATCTCTGGCGTGTAGTGATATGGCTGCATTGAAAATGAAGAAATCACTAGATCACACCCCATGTCAGCGGCGATATGCGCTGATAAGGTTTCCCGAATTTCACCATCATAAAAATACCTCTCTTGACCATCTTGGTTGGGTAAATTGTAAGGAGAGAAAATAGGGGGTAAAGCTGTACTACAGGCAACGGCTTCACTGATAGTAGCATAGTTGATGTATTTAGTTGATGGAGTTTTAAGATTCTCTTTAAAATTCCCAAAGATAGCTTTCCGAGAGTTATTAAGTTGAGTAGAGACAATGTAGAGCTCTGAGGCCAGACTAGAAAAATCATTTTCAATCAGAACATATTTCCGAAGATAATTCTCTACTCCTGCAGTAGAGAATAGTCCATTCAATTTGAAACCATTTTTTATCAAAGACTCAAAACCGCCACTAACCAAGGACTTTTGGAGCCAACTAGTTGGCAGGATACTCATAAGTCCCTTTTTATTCATATTGAATAGTCTTCCATAGGTCAAAGGTTTGAGTAATCTGTAATTACTATTAGAGTATTCAGGACTAACACCTAGTCCAATTTGAAACGCAGTGATCAATGACTCAACTGGATAGCCAGCAGCTAAAATTGTACTCACGAAGGACCCAGCCGAAGAGCCAACATAGAGTTGAATAGTCATTGGTTTATGAGTTTGGCTACCAGGATGTTCAGCACGAATAAGGTTTTTAGAGCCTCCATAGAACCTAAAGCCCTTCTCTTTTAAGGCAAGACAGACACCAATATGAAAAGCAGCTGCCTTAATCCCGCCACCGCTTAAGACTAAACCTATCTTTTTTTTGTCTGAAAGTTTAATGCCCATTAGATACTCAATTCTTAGCTACTAGAATAACCATCTATTTATAGGATAATCAGATCACCAAACCAGAGGAAAGTCTAGATATTCAGGCCCTTAGTTTAGATTTACTGAAAAATGATCAAGAATACTCACAGAAAATTTGACAGTGGATACCCCCTAGAATAAGTTGGAATCAAGAATAGTCATAGCCACCACAATAATGGCTATTTGAGACCGCTAACTTGTTGGAGACCTCTCCCGCAAAAAAATAAGCAAACAAAACAAGAAATAATTTCGACTTTTGTTTGCTTATTTTAGAAAACAAAAGGCAACACCACCAAACCCGCTTTTTGGAAGTCTCTCCGACCAAGTTAATAGTTGTTAATAATTTAGATGGTTCAAGTTTAGAGGATTTAATGGATCAATGGTTACCACTTACAGATTATGCTACAAAGTATAAAGTAAGCGTTAGCACGTTGAGAAGACGAATTAAGGCCGATGATATTAAGTTTCAATTTCAGGATGGTAAGTACTTTATAAGTGACCAGCCAATTTCTACGCTTTCAAAGAATAGCCCCTCCCTTGGTTTTTCTGTTCATGAAAAAGTAGAAAGAGCAGATTCTGAAGTTGAGTTTGACGAAATACGTATTGGCCAAACGCCCTCTCCCTCTAATGATTTTCTTGAGAATGTTAGAAAGACCTCTAGTACAAAACTTCCACAAATTAAGAATGAAATGGGAATGTTAAACCGTAACAAAGCTAACAGCAATGGTTCTGGAGAGCTAACCTTAGCAAAACCCGTTAATATAGAAGATGAGTATTATTTCAGGAGCCAAGGTGCGACTAGAAGTAATGGCATAACATCCGAATTTGATTTGGTTTCTAATAATGATATTCATCAGGAACAAGCGCCCAGGAGTAAATCCTCTCAATTATCATCTTCTCAGCAAGAGTATCAAAATCCAGGACTTAAAGAGTTTTCAGAGAAGGTTTCCAAAATAGGTAATAATGAGCCTATTTTAACTGCAGCAAATAAACTTCTTGCTGAGCTTAAGAAGGCCTATACTCAGATCCTTCAAGAAAAAGAAGAGCAAATTATGACTCTTAAGGAAGAGGTTTCTGACTTGAAAACGCTTGTGAAGGTCTTGGAGAGTGAAAACAGCAGGCTTAAAAATCTAAATAATTTTTAACAGAGCCTTTCTTGGTGCTTTTATTTACATAGTATCAGATCCCTGAAACAAGTAGGGGTGGTTGCGAGAGAGTATCTGCCAAAAAGTGGCAATGTGTTTGCAAAACTAATTTTCATGATGAAAGATGTACGTTTTAAAGCTTATATTTTAATTCTAGTCTTAACTTTTGCAAACATTTCAAGGGGTGAGTACAATATTGACGAAGCCTCTTGTACAACGAAAGACATGACTTCAGTGTTTGGACCTATTCGCTTTCAGGGAAACATTGGCTGGTGTTATGCTAATGTAGCAGCAGATCTTATCACATATAAATATAAAAATTATCTTCATGGAGAGCGTGCATCTGCAGCTTATGTGGCTTTGGCATATAATCAATTTATGGGAAATAAACCTAATGATGATGCTGGAGATGTGATTCCAGCTATTCTGGCGTCAGAGTATTTTGGTGTATGTCCTGATATTTTTGAGCAATTGTTTTTACAAACCGGCCCGTTCACCACACTCAGAGAAAAAATAAATAAGCTTGTGGAATTAAAAGAACTCCATGACATAAAAGACAAGTCTTTGGAGTCATCGTGGGCATATCTGAATTTGGTTAATAATTATTATACTTCAAATAGTTTGTTATCTGTTGTTGATTATAAAAAGCTAGAAAAGATTTTAATAAACTCTACGAAAAGAAATTTCCCAAGAAAGCTTGCTGATCTATTTTGTAATCCTATAAAAGTGAAAATACCTTTAGAGGTTAATTTTAGATTTAGAAATTCATTTATAGAAGGTTTAGGAAGCTTTGGATCTTTTAAAAAAGAAGACATATCAAATCGAGGCAGGGATAAAATAATTGAAATTTTAAATCAAGAAATTAGTAAAAATAAACCCGTAGCCGTAGCTTTTAATTCCAGAATTTTTTATAAAAAAGACTCTGACAATTACAAGGGTGGAGGGTCTCATGTTGTAGTGATTGCTGGAAGGAAATGGAATAAAAAAGAAAAATCATGTGAGTTCATTCTGCGCAACTCACACGGAAAACGTTGTGATATATACTCAAATCCAGAGCTTGAAGGAAAATGCGATCTTGAAACGGGTTACTTAATGATGCCAGCAGGAGTTCTTAATAGAACAATAAGTGAAGCGGTTTATTTTTGGGGAAAAGGGATTGAATAATAATAAAGGGACTAGTTAACTAATCCCTTTATTATTGTGTATTTCAAATTTGTCCTCTTGATGCTTTATTGAAAACTATGCAGCAGCAGAAGAGGTTTTATTTTTCTTATCTTTCTTTTGATCACTTTTCTTTGGTTTTCCTTTTGCTGTTTTATCTAAAGCTACCGTGAAAACTTCATCTAAATTTTCTGCAAGAATAAAGTTCATTTTGTCTTTAAATAACTTAGGAATATCAGAAAGATCCTTTTGGTTTGCTAGAGGAATAATAACGTTAGTAATTCCTTGATTCAAAGCTGCCAAACATTTTTCTCTGATACCTCCAACAGGAAGTACTTTTCCTTGCAGGGTCACTTCGCCAGTCATCGCAATATCGTGACGTACTGGCGTGTCTGTCATCAAACTCACAAGAGCTGTGGTTAGAGTGATACCAGCAGATGGGCCATCTTTAGGAATTGCGCCAGCAGGTAAGTGAACGTGGATATCATATTTTTCAAAAAAGTCTTCAGCGATACCAAGCTCTTCCATGTGGGCTTTACAATAAGACATGGCAGCATGTGCAGATTCTTTCATAACATCACCTAGTTGACCAGTAAGGGCAAGGTGACCCTTTCCTTTCATTTTCAGAGCCTCAACCTGAAGAACTTCTCCACCAGCTTGTGTCCAAGCTAAACCTTGTACAATACCAATTTGTGAATCTTCAAGTTTATCTTCTCTTAAAAACTTTGGAGGACCAAGTAATTCTGGAACTGTATTAGCATTAACCTCAAAAGTAGTTACTTCACCAAGAACAACCATTTTGGCTATTTTTCTACAAACAGAACCGATTTCTCGTTCTAGATTTCTTAAACCAGCCTCTCTCGTATAACCTGCAATGATGTATTTAATCCCATCGTCAGTGAAAGTAGCATTTTCTGCACTAATACCATTGTTTTCAAGCTGTCTACGAATCAAATGTTTTTTTGTAATAATGAGCTTATCATTTTCTGTATAGCCAGGAATTTGAATAATCTCCATACGATCTCTAAGAGCAGCAGGAATATTTTCAAGAACATTGGCTGTTGCAATGAAGAGAGCATTACTTAAATCAAAATCCACATTTAAATAGTTATCTCTGAAGGTTGAATTTTGCTCTGGATCTAACACTTCTAACATTGCTGCCGATGGATCACCTCTGAAGTCACTTCCGAGCTTATCGATTTCATCAAGAACAAGGACAGGATTATTTGTTTTAACTTGTCTGAGTGCTTGAACAATTTTTCCTGGCATAGCGCCAACGTAAGTTCTTCTATGACCACGAATTTCAGCTTCGTCTTTAACTCCACCAAGAGCGATTCTGAAATATTCTCTGCCCATCGCCCTAGCAATTGATTTTCCAAGAGATGTTTTTCCAACACCTGGAGGTCCGGCAAAACAAATAATTGGACCTTTCATACTATTTTTTAGCTTTTTTACAGCTAAGAATTCTAAAATACGATCTTTAGCTTTTTGTAGTTCATGGTGATCATCATCAAGAACTTCTTTTGCAAATTTTAAATCAATCGAGTCATCTGATTTTTTATTCCACGGAAGGTCTACCATCCAATCAAGGTAAGTTCTCACCATG
Source organism: Pseudobdellovibrionaceae bacterium (assembly GCA_013359135.1). Taxonomy (GTDB): domain Bacteria; phylum Bdellovibrionota; class Bdellovibrionia; order Bdellovibrionales; family Bdellovibrionaceae; genus UBA2316. The sequence goes on from JABWCN010000018.1 coordinate 29,396, forward strand.
GTAGCCTCAGATGCATCTGGGTGCATACGCTCTAAACGGTGTAACTGTTTGAGAGCTTCAGCAAGGACTGACTTGGGCATTCCCGACGTGTTAATTTTTTCCTTAAGTTCTTCGATTTCTTCAGATTTAGAATCGTTTTCTCCAAGTTCGTTTTTTATAGCTTTCATTTGGTCTTTAAAAAACTGTTCTCTGTTATTACGATTGTCATCTTTTCCAACTTTATTTTTCTGTTGGATTTGAAGTGCTTCAATTTCAGAGTTTAAGTAGTCTAAAACTAGACCCATTCTCTCTTTAGAATCAGAGGTCTCTAAAACTTTTTGAGCTTCGTTGACTTTTATTCCTAAATTAGCGGCAATAAGATCTGCACCTTTTCCTGGATCTTGTAAATCGTCTAGTACTAATAAGATATCAGGTAACAAGGTTTTACCAAGAGAAATAATTTTTTCAATTTTCTCTTTAGATTTTTGCATAAGAACTTCGTTCTCTGCGGGAGTAGAGGACCTAATATCTTCTATCTTTTCAACGGCAACTTCAAAGTTTGGAGTTGTTTTTGAATAGTTTTTAATTCTCCCTTTTGCAACTCCTTGAATCAAAATTCTAATTTGACCATCAGGAACTTTTTTCATTCGCATGATCATTGCGATAGTTCCCACTGTATAAATAGAATCAGGGTGTGGATTCTCTTCGTTTAAATCTTTTTGGGAAACTAAAAATATCAATCTATTCTTTGAAATAGCTTCTTCAACAGATCTAATTGAAGATTCTCTGCCGACAACTAATGGAATGATCATGTAGGGAAAAACAACAAAATCCCTCACAGGAAGCATTGGTAGTGTCGATGGAACTTCTATCGTTTTATCATCCTTGTAGTTTCCACCATTTCCGCTTCTGTCATCAAAACTCATATACCACCCTTTTCTTTAACAAACCTTTTTCAAAATTTCTTGTTAAATTTCTCGGATAGATATTTCCATAGCTTTAAAGAAATTTTGCTATCAAAGGACCTGATTTTGTTCTGTCAGAAGAGGTTTAGCTAAAGATTGGTCTAGTTAATGCTAAATAATTTATCAATCAGAGCCTTGTCATTGCTGCCTTTGTCGAGTTTAATGAAAGGAAATTTTATCATGTTGAGGAAAAAAATGAAGTTTTTAAAAATAGTAAAATTATCTATTCTGGCAGTTTTAGGTTTTAATTTTTCAGTAGCTGAGCCTTTTGGAAGTGAAGAAAAGGTGTTTAATGATAAAAATATGACTTTAAGTCTTTCGATAAATAATGAGTATGACACTCTTCATCCGCTATTAACTCATATGGTTCTATCACATTTTGTTATTAATTTTTTATTTCATCAGTTGATTTATCTGGATACCACTGGCAAGTATCAAGCACTTATAATAGAGGAAATTCCAACTTTCAAAAATAGATTATTAAAAACTGTTAAGAACAAAAAAGAATATGAGCTAGAAGCTATTTTCATTTTGAAAAAAAATTTAAAATGGGGAGATGGAACACAAATTTCTTGTGAAGATATGAAGTTCTCGTTTGAGGTTTCCCAAAATCCACATATTTCTACACCAACTAAAGAAGCCTTCTCGAACATATATGAAGTTAGTTTTGATGAAATTGATAAAAATCGCTGTATTGTAAAATACAAAAAAAATAAATGGGATTTTTTTATAGATACACCACCACCCATGCCAGCTCACTTAGAAAGAAAGATTTATGAAAGATATAAAAATATAGATCAAGGATATGAAAAAAACTCTTTATACACTGTTGACCCTTCTAATCCAGGACTATGGAATGGTGCATATGTACTGCTAGAGTCGAAATTAGGATCATATTTGATACTAAAAAGAAATGAAAATTTTTACAGAGAAAAATCTAAAATAAAGAGAATAATTTTAAACATCATAAAAGACTCAGCAACATTAGAAGCAAATTTAGCTTCTAAAAATATTGATATGATTTCGCGTTTTGGAATGAGCACAGATCAAGCTGTTGGCTTCTCTGAAAAAATTGCTAAACAAAAAGATCAAAAATACAGAGTTGTTTTTAGTCAAAGCAATACTTTTCAACATCTTGGTCTAAATTTGGAAAATGAGTTATTAAAAGATGTAAAAATCAGAAGAGCCATTAGTTATGCGATAAATAAAAAAGATCTAATAGGTCAACTCCTGCATGGTAGAGCTAAGCCTGCAGAGGATTTCAAGTTAAATACTTTTTTACAAAAACAAGAAAAAGCAAATATCAGATTAGCTTATGGGAAGAAAAAATCTCGGGAAATCCTAGAATCCATAGGGTGGAAGTTGAATAGTGAAAATTTAAATTCTGATTTTTATCGATATAAAAATGGAAAAAAACTGTCCTTTGAATTGGTTGCAAGTAGTGGCAATAAGTTAAATGAGATGATTTGTGCATATATTCAAGAGCAATTAAAAGACGTGGGAATAGAAATAAGAATAAAGCTGGAAACTTTGAAATATTTATTTTCTGAAAAATTACCAAAGGGTAATTATGATTTAGCCTTTTACTCTTTTACATTTTTGCCAGAGTATTCTTGGTTTGAGGTGTTTCATTCCAACGCGATTCCTTCAGAAAAAAACCTATGGGCAGGATATAACTTCTCAAGATTAAGAGATACAGCAATAGATTCTATATTAAATAAATTAGAAAAAGAAAAGAGGGTAGCAAAAAGAAATCAACTAATGAAAGATCTAATCAATGCCTACAAAGACACTTTACCTACAATTCCATTATACTTCAGAGAAGAAAACAGTGTTATTCCTCTAAATCTTAAGAATTATCAACTAAATCCGTTTACGCCATTTGAATCACTATGGTCAAGCGAATGGGAAATAGTAGACAACTGACATCCATGTCATTGATCTTTTTGTCCATAAAAAGATTTAATATTATTGATGTAGTCTTTTGTTTTCTTCTTCAAGATCTTCCATGCAAGCAATACAAAGTGTTGCAAGAGGTCTTGCTTGTAGTCTTTTGGGTTGAATATGATCACCGCAACTTTCACACTCACCATAAGTACCATTAGCCATTTTACTTAAAGCTTTTTCAATTTGGATTAAAGAACTTAAATTTCTTTCTTGTAAATGGATAGATAAGTTTTGAGATAAATCGTTGGAGGCCATTTCGGCTTCGTCTGAAATTTGTAAGTTTTCAGATTGAAGTTTTTTAAATTCATTAGATTTATTCAAAATTGAACTTTTTTGAAAGATTAAAGCTTCTTTTAGTTTAGGAACTAAAGCCTCGAGAGATAATTCTTCCATGGCCATTATCTCTGAGGTAGATTTAGATTCTATTTTTTCATTTCGAGGAGCGTCTGATTTAGCAACTAATTTCTTTGTACCTTTAGAAACCTTTGCTATCGACGTTTTAACTGCTGATGTTTTTTCTGCTGACGTAACTGATTTCATTGCACCCTCCCTATCTTAAATTTATTTTCAAAAATATGGCTGAATAATACGTACAACAAAGATCATGTCACTAAAAAAATGTAGTTGTTTATTTATTCACCACACATTTAACGCGTTGGAATTAAAGCAAGACAGAGCAGTTAAGATCGTTTCAGAAAAAATAATTTTTCTTATAGCTGAGCATAATGTTTCTTATATCTCTCTCTGAGTTCAGCACCTTCAATACTTAATCGCGTCCAAGGAATTGTTAATAATCTTTGAACTTCAATTGGCTCTTGCGTCTCTTCACAAATTCCAAACTCACCTTTTTCAATTCTTGACAGAGCAAATTCGACCTCTAGCAACTGAGTTCTAATTCTTTCTTGATTGATGAGAATGTTATATTCTTCTAATTGTGCAACTGATTGATCAATTTCATCACCAATGTTTTTATTATTCTCTTTAAAGCGTGTGGCAGATATTCTCATTCGCGTAAGTAACTCTTGTTTAACAAGTAATAATTTTTTTCTGCACTCGCCAATGATTTCTTGATTTAGTCTCATGTTACCCTCCTGGGATACCCTGAGCCCTTTATGGACCCAGTCTTTGGTACATAGGATTCAAGAGCTCACCCAAAAGGTTAAAAGAAATCTTAATTTTTATATGTATTGATTTCACCCTTGTCGAAAGTCAGGGTGAGTAAAGGTCTTAGTATTTCTTTGAAAGTAGTTGCATTTAAAGGACCATAGCTACCAGAGAAGTTTTTTAGCTGAATAAGAGCATTTCCAACCTCTTCTCTAGACTCAGCACCCTTTAGTAATATTTGTCTTAAGATCAATCCAGAATCATAAGCAGCTATTTCAAATTGAGTAGGTCTTTCATTAAAAACAGTCATGTAAGTGTTTGCAAATTCAGTACTAAACTGATGTGGTCCATCTGAAATAAAGCTGTCTACAAAATAGATAGGGAAATTAATACCAGCTAATTTCTTGTTACTTCCAGGTGTGTTCATCAAATTAGTTGTTAGGAGGGATGTTTCTTTAACCCCTGCATAGGATAGAAATGCTGAAATTTGTGCGATTGTTTTTGCCTGATCAGGAATAAAAATAGCATCAAAATCTTGAATAGGAGGAAGAATGTCATCAGCGTTGATGTTTTCTCTTGAGCTTTTGTTTTTTAAGCTTTGCTTAAATAACTTAAGTTTTTGAGTAAACTCCTCTTTTCGTGCTTCTATATAAAAGGTCCCAACAAGACGTTGTACCATAGGCCTGAAGTCAGTTGCCTTTGGATCATAGGACTGTACCCCAACGATACGGCCGCCTTGAGCTAAAACCTCGTCCCAAAAAGCATTAGCGTATTCAACTCCGTAGGCATCATTGGGATATAAAATAGCAAAGTCTTTGAGGTCTTTTTCTACCATCATATTTCTTACAAGTTGCCTAACCTGCATTTCAGCTGTGAGAGCATTTCTTAAAGCTTGACTGTGGAGCTCACCAAGTCCTTGCTTTTGAGAAAGATAAATAAAAGGAACTTTGTATTCATTTGCAGTAATCAACTCAGTAGAGACAGTTTTAGCTAACACACCCCCGATGATAGCAATGACATTATCTTCTTTAATTAGGCGCTCAATGCCTTTCCTTGCTATATCAGTTCGACCTTCACTATCAATAACTGCGATTTTAAATTTAGAAAATGCTTGATTTGTACCAAGTCCTAGTTGAACCCCTCGCAGGACTTTTTGGCCAAGCGAAGCGCTTTTACCAGTTAAGGGAACAACAAGACCTATTGTCTGTGGAGACACTCGTTTTGCCGCAGCCATGTCCTCAAGCAAGGATTTAGATCGGTTGGCCAGATCACCCTCTGGTGCAATTTCTATCACAGAAGTAAAAAATCTTTTACTTTCGTCAGGTTCAGCAGCTAAATAAGAAGTTCCAAGCTTGAAAAGTGCATGAGCTCGTAAATATCCAAAGTCAGAACTTCTTGAAACTTGATGGAGCTCTTCTAAAGTTAACTTGTCAGTGACGATAGCAATGGATTTTTGTTTATAAAACTCCATTTTTACGGGATCAGTATAGTTTACAGATAAATTGCTGCTAATTTTAAGAGCTTCAAAAAACTGTGAATTTTTTTCGAGTTGAAGAAATTTAGACTCCTCCAATAAAAGCGGAGAAAGTGCTTGCTGTGACTGCGCAGGCAAATCATCATTGCGTGCAGTTAATTTTGCTCCTGAAATATTAGATTTTGCTGAATTTGATTTTGAATCAAAACCTTTTTTATCAGAGCCACTTTTAACAAAATGACCATTATTTTTTTTATTATCTAATTCAGGTCTTTGGATTTTTACTGAATTGGATGTACAGCTTACTAAAAATAAAAAAGCCACAAAAAATAAATTTAACTGTGTTTTCATGAGTTAATAAATTCCTTTTTATTGAGGGCACCTATAAACCTTAGATATTTACATGCCCTTGAACTACATTTACAATTAAAACTTTACTTAAAACGTCCTAGTTTAGCTACCTTTTCTTTGTATTCTTTAACCAAAGGAGTATCTTGAACATTTTTTGATAGTTGATTAAAAAGCTCTTTATCTCCTGAAGAGATTTCGTTGGGAATATCAATTAAAATTCTGACAAGCATATCACCACCGCCAAAGCCACCTATCTTTGGTAAGCCTTTGCCTTTAATGCGTAAAATTTGACCTGTATGTGTGCCTGCTGGAATTTTAATTTGGACCTTTCCTGTCAAGGTTGGGATTTCTGCTGTCGTCCCCATAATAGCATCAATAAAATTCACAGGAAGATCCAAAATAATATCATTTTCTTCTTTTCTGAAAATTGAGTGCTCTTGTATTTGAATAATTACATAAAGATCACCACTAGCGCCACTTATTGAGGAATCACCTTCACCGGTAAGTTTCAATTTTTGATTGTCTCTAACTCCTGCAGGCACAGTGACAGCAAGCTTAGTGTTCTCTTCACTGTTGCCACGATTTCTAACAAAGGAGATTACTTTTTCACAACCAAGAGCAGCTTCCTCAAGAGTAATAGTTAAAGTGTATCTTAGATCAGCCCCACGTTGAGGCTTTCTTTTTGTTTGAGATTGAAAACCTCCACCGCCACGGGAGGCACCAAAAATTTCTCCAAAAACATCACCAAAGATATCTTGAAATGGATCACCACCCCCAGCGCCACCAGCATTACTTTGGCCGCTACCACGGGCAAAAGGGTTGCCCTCTCCAAAGGGATTTCCACCACCGAAGGGATTGCCTCCTTGAGTATGACCAAAGCGATCATACATTTCTCTTTTCTTTGCATCGCTCAAAGTTTCATAGGCTTCAGTGATTTCTTTAAATTTATCCTCCGACTTTTTGTCGCCGGGATTTCTGTCTGGATGGTATTGAATGGCAAGTTTACGATAGGCCTTTTTGATTTCCTCATCATTAGCCGTTCGTGAAACACCTAAAAGGTTGTAAAAATCTTGCTTAGACACGGGATTTTTCCTTTTTAAAATGATTTAACTAGTTAGCTTCTGGTTTTTTTGCCACAACCACCTGGCCAGTTCTTAAAATTTTATCATGAAATTTGTATGGCTTTTGAAAAACTCTTAAGACATGACCTGGAGGAATAGACTCAGATGGTTCTGCACTCAAGGCCTCATGAACATTGGGGTCAAAAGCTAAGCCTTCACTTGGAACCTCTGTAACAGAGTGTTTATTTAATAAAGTCTTTAGTTCAGATGCGGTCATTTCAACCCCTTTAACAAAAGAAAGGTAGTTATCTGGGGTTACCTTCATTAAAAGGCCACGCTCAAAATTATCTAACACACCAAGAAGGTCTCTGATAAAACGCTCAGCTCCAAACTTTAATAGATCTGCACGTTCCTTAATAGCATGGCGCTTATAGTTTTCAAACTCCGCTTTAAGATACAGATATTCGTTTTTAAATTTTTCTGCTTCTTCTGCGAGCTTTTGATTTTCAGCAGAAATAGAAACAACAGTTTCTTCACCAGCAGCGTTAGTTTGATTTTGATTGCTATTTGCGTTTTCGTTTGAGTTCACTCTGATCTCCTTACAACATAAAGTGGTTTCAAAATGGATACTACATTTTTATTAGACCCAATCTACAATTACAACTCAAAACATGTGAATGCGACTTAAAAAGTCAATCTCTGAAATACGAAATTACTGATCATTTTACCACGAGCTGTGAGGGTAAAACCCTTACTAGTTTTAGCAAGTAAGCCTTCGCCATGGAGTTTTTCAAGTTGAGTGGTGGCTAAATTAAAACTTACTTCAGAAAACTTATTACGAAGTTGCTCTAGATCCAACCCCTGAGCTAAGCGCAAAAAGATGTGGCAGAAGTCAGTTAAGGCTTGGTTTTCTTCCAAAATTTCATAATATTTTGATTCTAATTGCCAAGGATAGATGAACTGAAATTCTGGATTTTGAGTTTGTGTCTGGATTTCTTGAGTGTAGATTTTGATATTGTTAGGATTCCAAAATCGACTTCCCCAGGGAATTTTGTTGTTTTGATTTAAAGGTTCTGAGGGAAATTCAGTAGCCATTTTTTTAACATAAGAATGGCTGGAAAGTCCAAACCCCGCGTATTCTTGATCTGTCCAATACAAATGATTATGTTTGGACTCAAACCCCGGCTTAGAGTAGTTGGAAATTTCATACCGATGAAAACCAGATAAAGAGAGTTCTTTTTCGATAATTTCAAACATTTCAATTTGAGCATCTTCTGGAGGCCTATTTTTAGAAAGAGGATGACCTTCGGGAACTGTTAAGTAGTAGGGGCTTATATGTGTGGAGCCAAGACTTACGGCTTGATTTACATCGTATATGAGTTCCTCTATAGTTTGATGAGGTAAGCCAAACAACAAGTCAAAGTTGAAATTCAGATTGTACTTTTTGAAAAGAGCTAAAGTATCCAGTGTCTGATCGATAGAGTGCTCACGATGAACGCGCTTCAGATGGGCTGAGTTAAATGTCTGGGCTCCAATGCTGAATCGATTAAAACCTAACCTGAGGTAGTCATTTAATTTTTCCTCACTCACGGTGCCAGGATTGATTTCCATTGTCATTTCTGTCTCTGGACCATAGAGGAATCCTTCTCTTGATAAGGTATTTAATAGGAGTACAATGTTTTCAATGGAGAAAAGACTGGGCGTTCCTCCTCCGAAATAGATGGTATCAACTTTTCTAGATTTGGAGTTTCCCAGAAAAATTTTTCGTTTAAGAAAAATTTCCTTCATTACCAGTTGCGTATAGCTATCTGGAGGCAAAAGTTGAGTTTGCTCATAGGTAGCAAAATCACAATAGGTGCATCTTTGAATGCAATAAGGAATATGAAAATAAACACCAAATGACATAGGGAGAAAATAAAGTATGGCAAAAAAAATTCAACTAAAAAATGGCCTTAAGGTATTACTTGTTGAAAGCCATAAATCGCCTGTAGTCTCAATTCAAATGTGGGTCAGAACGGGAAGTGCAGACGAGGGAAAGAAAGAGGAAGGAATTTCACACTTCATTGAACATTTAGTTTTTAAGGGAACTGATAAGTACAAGGTGGGTGAAATTGCATCTATTGTTGAAGGTTCTGGAGGCGAACTCAACGCGTACACTTCTTTTGATCAAACAGTATTTTATGTAACTATTTCCAAGCAATTTTCTGATGTGGGGCTAGATGTGATAAGTCAAATGATGGGCTTTCCAACTTTTGATAAAGCAGAAATTGATAATGAAAGGGAGGTCGTTATTGAAGAAATTAAAAGAGGCGAAGACTCTCCGCAGAGGCAAATTTCACAGATGTTGTTTTCTAGCGCTTATTTGAAACATCCTTATAGCGTTCCAGTGATTGGTTATGCAAAGAATATTAAAACTGTTTCTGCTAAAAAAATTCAAGATTATTTTCACAGTCGATACGCTCCTCGCAATATGTTTTTAGTTGTAGCTGGTGATTTTAAAGCTAATGAAATGAAAGAAAAAGTAAAAAAATATTTCGAAATATTTAAGGATTACAAAGTTAAAAAAGTAAAGCGGACCAAAGAACCCATTCAAACCAAAACTAGAATAAAAGTTAAGGAAACTGTCTTTCAGGAAGCGCTCAGTTATCTTGCTTTTAAAGGTCCAAATGTAAAACATAAGGATGTTACGGGGCTTGACGTGTTGACGCTAATTTTTGGTCAAGGAGATAGTTCTAGATTGGTTAAAGCTCTGAGGATAGAGTCGCCGACGGTGAATTCAACAGGGGCTTTTGCGTATACGCCTCAAGATGAGGGTTTAGTTGCGGTTTCTTCGTCCTTAGCGCCTGAAAACATCAAAGAGTATTTTGATAAGTTGAAAATAGAAATTCTAAAAATGATTAAAGAAGCACCAACCAATGAAGAATTACAAAAAGCTATTTCTAACATTGCTTCAGAGCAAGTTTATTCGTTGGAGTCTGTTGACGGGTTAGCGCGCAAAGCGGGATCTCTTGAATTCTATCTTGGTGATCCTGACTACTATAAAAAATATCTAAAGGAGCTCTATGCATTAAAGCCAGAAGATATTCAAAAATTAGCACTTAAATATTTTGACCCTAAAAAAATGACTTTGGTTTTAATGACAAAAGAAAATGTAGTTTCTGCAAAAAAAATCATGCAAGAGTTTGCAACAAGTCTAGCCAAAGAGATTAAAAAACTTAAAGCAGCAACAAATAAGCGTAAAACCAAGGTTAAGAAGTTCAATCCTCATAAACTAAAATTCACTTTTAATCTAAGTGGTGGAAGTGCAAAAACAGAAGAAATTCTTCTAAAAAATGGTGTCAAACTTTTTTATCGCGAACAAAAAGAAACGCCAACTTGCTCATTGAAAATGGCTTTTTTAGGGGGAATTCGAATTGAACCTGACAATAAGGCAGGTTTAACAGAGTTGTTCTCTAGGGTGTGGCCAACAGGATCAAAAAAATTTAGTGAGTATGAAATTAATGAAAAAGTCGATGCATTAGCAGCTGGAATTTCCACCTTCTCAGGAAGAAATACTGTTGGAATGAGCGTGAGTGGCTTAGCACATACTCAAGAAGAGTTACTTGAAATTGCTGGAGATTTGCTAATATATCCGACTTGGGAAAATGAAATTATCGAAAGAGAAAAACAAATTCAAAAAAATCAAATTTTATCGCAATTAGACAATCCAGCGCAAGTTTGCATGAAGCAGTATATGGCAGAAATTTTTAGAGATCATCCTTATGCAAAAGAGTTACTGGGAAGTAAAGAATCACTAGAGGGGATAGGCCCAGATGATTTTAAGAATTATCATAAAGAAATTTTAAAATCAGAAAATTTGGTCATAACTGCGGTGGGTGATTTTGATAAGAAAAAGTTGGTCGAAAAATTAAATCAAATTGTGAGCATGATTCCTGTCGGCAAAAGAATAGCTCAAAAATTCAACGTCAAATCTTTGAATAAAGAAGTTCTTTCATATACGGAGCTAAAAAAAGAGCAATCACACATTGTTGTAGGTTATAGGGGGTTACCTCTAGGGGATAAAGATCGATATGCTTTAGACGTAATCCAGTCGATCCTGTCTGGTCAAGGGGGACGGCTTTTCATTGAGTTAAGAGATAAAAATTCACTCGCTTACTCGGTTTCACCGATTCGTATGGAAGGAATTGAAACGGGATATTTCGGTGGTTACATTGGTTGCTCACCTGAGAAGGTCGATAAGTCTATAGAGATGTTAAAGACTGAGTTTAAGAAATTAACAGAGATATATGTAGCAGATGAGGAGCTGTTGAGGGCTCAACGATATTTAGCTGGAAGAAATGACATCGAGTTGCAAAAGAAAAGCTCTATTTGTAATGGAATATTGTTTGATGTGGTTTATGGAATGGAGGCGGATGAAATATTTAAAGCTTCTGAAAAATATTTTAAAGTAACGAAGGAAGATGTAAAAAAAGTGAGTCAAAGAATTTTTAATTCACCAGCAGTTATTTCCATCGTAGGAGCACAAGCCCCCAAGATATAAGTTTTTTTGTTATTTAAGATAATATTTTTTTAGCAGAGTGTTTCAAAATAAGAAATAATCATTTTGAACTTCTGCTAAATCCATAAAAACCTCTATTAAGGGGGATTTAAAGTCTAGTGTCAGTTATTCTTTGCTTTTAGAAACCGAAATTAATTTATATAATTGTGAGTGGAAGCAAAGTATGAATTCAGTAAGTAAGAATAAAAAAAATGAAAGTTTAAGCTTATTACTCAGCCCTAAGGATTATTTTGTTGATATGGTTGAAGATGGTTTACATCATAGAAAGATCAAATCTGATCATTTGGTTAAGCAGTATTTAGTCGATTTACTTCTGTTTTATCTTTCTGCAGAAAACCTCTTTGAAAAAGAAAAGCTGGATGAGTCAGGTAAAAAAAGACCACAGACGCTTGCCGAGTTGTACTTGATTGCTATTAACTCTGATGTCGTTGCACGTATTGACTTGTTAAAAAAACTTGCGGATAAAGCGCTCTATGTAAGTGGTTTTTTTGGAGATTCTTTTGCAAGAAAAATCATTGATGTGGATTACTATGTGAGTATGGGAGAAAATGCCTATGGTGAGTTGTCATATGCCATTGAAAAGCAAGACCCAAGAAGAAAAGTATATTCCATTTTCTCTAAAAACTTTAGTGAGTATGTTGATTTGTTAAGCTATATTAGTCATAAATCTATGATTTCTAATAACCAAAGTTTGTTAAGGCTTTATGATAATTACCTGAAAACTGGTTCAGAGGTGGCAAAAGAAAAATTGCTTGAGATGGGTATTGTTACCCTTCCTAATTTAAGTCTTAAAAAAGGGATAACTCAAAATTAAAGTTAAATGAGCGTTTGTACTATCGGTTGGCTTGTTTTAACTCGTACTTTAAAGTCTAATTGATTGATTAAATTTCCTGGTCCGAGTACATTACCTCTATTACGAGGAAGATAAGTTATGTTTGGACTTGGAATGGGTGAAATATTGGTACTTGCCATCTTGGGTCTTATTCTAATTGGGCCAGACCAATTACCTGAGTTAGCACGAACTATTGGCAGATTTATTAATGACCTTAAGCGGTCAACAGATGGTTTTACAGAAGATTTAAAGAAACAGGCTAAAGCTGATTTTGATTTGGATTTTTTGAAAGATGCGGTAAATCCGAATAAACCAAATACTCAAAAAGAAGAATATCATAATTTAATTAAACCACCTTCTGAAAATACTTTATCAATAAATTCCAGCAGCATACATCCAGGAAAAAAAATGACTCATAATGAGCATGGTGAGTTAATCGAACAACCTGAGCTGGTGGCACAGAATGAGTCTGAATCCAGCTCTTCTGAAGAAGTACAACTTGAGCTTTTTAGTTCTGATAGTGCAACTACTGCTGAAGAAAAATCTAGTGAAACCTCTTTGGGTCCCAAAAAATCGGAATAATTTTTTATGAGTGAAAATCAAAAAGAACACCTCGAACATCATATGACTCTTACAGAACACTTACGTGAGTTAAGAAAAAGATTAATTAACAGCATTTGGTCTTTGTTAGTTTTTACGGGACTCGCGTATAACTACAGCAATGAAGTTTTTAGTTTTTTTAGGAAACCAATTGAAAAATATTTACAAGGTGGAGGGCTTATCTATACTAATCCGTTAGATAAATTCATTGCTCATTTTAAACTTTCAATTGTCGCAGGAATTATTTTATCATGTCCTTTTTGGCTTTATCAGTTGTGGTTATTTGTAGCTCCAGGTCTTTATAAGAAAGAGCGACGATATGTTATGGGTTTCATAGCTCTTGGCACTTCATTGTTTGTTTCGGGTTTTTTCTTTTCCTATTACGTTGCATTGCCTATGGCTTTTGAGTTTTTATTTTCTTTTGGTGGAGATCAGGACAAGCCAATGATTACCATTGATCATTATCTTGATTTTTTTACTCAATTTAGCTTGATGTTTGGTGTTTCGTTTGAGCTTCCATTAATTTTGGCTATTTTAGCAATGCTGGGAGTTGTATCTCAAAAATTTCTTATAGAAAAAGGAAGATATGCAGTTATGATTTTAGCGGTAGTTGCTGCCATTATAACTCCACCAGATGTGATGAGTATGACAATTATGCTGATTCCCTTGATAGCACTTTATTATATAGGAGTTTTTCTTGTGGGATTCGTTCAAAAAAAACCTGTAACATCAGCTTTTGCTCCTAGCGAGAAAGAGTAAAATGACAAGAAAGCAAATTGAACTTTAACTAGCCAGAGTAATTAAAATTACATCTGGCTGTTTTCTAACATTCCAAAATATATTTGATGAAGTTGGAATTCATTTTTTAGATTGTGTTGAAGATATTATTTAATGTCTTCAAATTTGATCAGAACTGCGCCAGACTCGACGCTGTCACCTTGTTTGATACAAATTTCTTTAATTTTAACATCTTTATTAGCGCGCATTTCGTTTTCCATTTTCATGGCTTCCATGATCACAAGAGGCTTGTTGGCTTTCACAACGTCGCCTACTTTTACGAAAATCTCGATAACTTTCCCAGGCATTCCTGAACGAAGTTCATTAGCTCCGCCCACAGAGCCACCTTTTTTTAAAGATTCGTGCAGTAACATTTCATCATTGAAGATTTTAATATTTCTAAAAGAATTTCTGGTAAAGACAGTATATTCTGTATCTTTACCAATAACATCAACCAAGTAGGATTGGCTTTGAAATAAAAAGCTAATATACTCTTCAGCTTGTTTGAAATCATTCTTAGAGATTTCATAATGTTGCCAATCTCCATTTTCTGGTTGAAGAGAAACTTTCCAAGTATGGCGATTTTCAGTAACATCAACTTTATATTTACGACCTTTTAAATCGGCTTCAAAATACATATTATCCTCTTTCTTTCAAGTCGCCTAAGCTAATCTCATCGACATTTTCCTGCCGATTCGTTTCCAGTTGGAAGTGATATTTAGATGTCTTACATCCTTTGATTTTCTATCATTGTAGGCGGTTATGGCGGCAGCAATTAAAAATACAGGATCTTCAATTTGCTTAAACATTTGTGGTTCAATAACCTCAAAATTCTTTTCAATAAATTGAGTAGTGTAACTTCCATCTATAAATTTAGGATGATCCAGAATAGTTCTGTGTAGAACGATATTGGTTTTAATACCAGTTAACACAAACTCACTTAAAGCCCTTTGCATACGACGAATAGCTGCCTCTCGACTGTCTCCCCAAGTGATAAGTTTAGCTATCATGGGGTCATAATAAATAGGAACTTCGTAGCCTGGATAAGCATAAGAATCCACTCGCATAAAAGGACCTTGTGGATGTCGACAAGCGCGAATCATTCCTGGTGATGGCTTGTAAGTAATCGGATCTTCTGCGCAGATACGTGTCTCTATGGCATGCCCTTTTATTTTCACATCTTCCTGTTTGAAGCTTAAAGGGCGTCCTGCGGCCACGTATATTTGCTCTTTTACTAGATCAATGCCAGTAATAGCTTCCGTAATCGGATGTTCTACTTGAAGGCGAGTGTTCATCTCCATGAAGTAAAATTCTTTGGTGGAATTATCGAAAATAAATTCAATTGTTCCAGCCCCTTCGTAGTTTATTTGCTTAGCAGCTCTAACAGCTGATTCTCCCATTTTTATTCTAACGTCCGGAGGTACTGACGGAGAAGGAGCCTCTTCAATGATTTTTTGGTGACGGCGTTGAACAGAACATTCGCGTTCAAATAAGTGGCAAACATTTCCGTGCTTATCACCAAATACCTGGATCTCAATGTGTTTAGGATCATTAATAAATTTTTCGATATATACAGTAGGATCTGCAAAGTAATTTTGTCCCTCAGATCGACAAGCTCGGAAAGCGCTCTCAAGTTCGTTTTCGTGACGAACGACACGCATACCTTTACCACCCCCTCCAGCAGATGCTTTGATGATAATAGGAAAACCAATTTTAGCAGCAATTTCTGTTGCGGCCTCAAGGGTTTCTACACCACCATCACTACCTGGAACAGTTGGCACCTTGGCTTTTTTCATCAAAGCCTTGGCGGAAAGTTTATCTCCCATAGAATCAATGTTTGCAGATGTTGGTCCAATAAATGTGATACCCGCATCCTTACAAGCTTTTGCAAAATGAGTATTTTCAGAAAGAAAGCCATAGCCCGGATGAATCGCATCAACTTTGGCTTCTTTAGCCACGGCCATGATTTTTTCAATGTTCAAATAAGATTCCTTAGAAGGTGCTGGACCAATATTGTATGCCTGATCAGCAAGGAAAACATGTAAACTATCTCTGTCAGCATCACTGAAGACAGCAATGGACGCAATTCCTAATTCGCGGCAAGCACGGGTAATTCGAATAGCGATTTCACCTCTATTAGCAATGAGAATTCTTTTAAATGGTAATTGCATATTTCATCCTTATTTTTGCTTAGAGTGGGATGTTTCCATGCTTTTTAGCAGGATTAACATCTTTTTTATTTTTCAACATTTCTAAAGAATCAATAATTCTTTTTCTTGTTAAAGCGGGCTCAATAATTTCATCAGTATAACCAAGCTCAGCGCTGACATAAGGGTTAGAAAATTTCTTTTCGTACTCAGCAATGAGGCGAGCTTTCTCGGCCACGGGGTCTTTGGCTTTTTCAATTTCTGATCTTGAAATAATACTAACAGCACCCTCAGCACCCATCACGGCAATTTCAGCAGAAGGGAAGGCTAAGTTAACATCAGAACGAAGAAGTTTAGAACCCATAACGATATAGGCCCCACCGTAGGCTTTTCTAGTAATCACTGTGATTTTAGGAACTGTGGCTTCTGCATAAGCGTATAACAATTTTGCACCGTGGGTAATAATTCCATTCCATTCTTGATCTCTGCCGGGCAAAAATCCAGGAACGTCAACGAAGCTAACAAGAGGGATATTGAAGGCATCACAAAAACGAATAAAGCGAGCCGCTTTTCTAGAGGCTTCAATATTTAAACAACCAGCAAGAACTTGAGGTTGATTGCCGATCACCCCAACAGGGCGACCATTAAATCTAGCAAAACCAACAACAACATTTTGAGCATAGTTTTTATGAACTTCTAAAAAATAACCCTCATCCACACATTCTGTAATAACTTGAATCATGTCATATGGTTTTTTGGGATTGTCAGGAATTAAATTATTCAAATTATCAACAATTCTGTCAGGGCGATCAGCTGTTGGTAAAATCGGAGCATCATCTAGATTGTTTGCAGGTAGGAAATTCAAAAGCTCTCGAATCATTAACAAACAAGTTTTATCGTCTTCAGTCGCAAAATGTGCAACTCCAGATTTTTGTGAGTGAGTTGCTGCTCCCCCAAGATCTTCTTTAGTTACATCTTCGTGAGTAACTGTTTTAATGACGTCAGGACCTGTTACGAACATATAGCTTGAGTTTTTTACCATAAAAACAAAATCAGTAATACTTGGAGAGTAAACCGCCCCCCCAGCACATGGACCCATAATAGCTGTAATTTGTGGTATCACACCGCTGCTGGTAACATTACGAGTGAAAATATCAGCATATCCTCCAAGAGATTCAATCCCTTCTTGAATTCTAGCGCCACCCGAGTCGTTGATAGAAATAAAAGGAGCTCCATTTTTTGAAGCTAGATCCATAACCTTACAAATTTTATTAGATTGGGTTCGAGACATAGATCCACCAATAACAGTGAAATCTTGGCTAGAGACATAAACTAATTTCCCATTAACTCGACCATAGCCAGTGATTACTCCATCACCAGGAACTATATTTTTTTCCATTCCAAAATTAGTACAACGATGGGTAACAAAACGATCAGTTTCTACAAAGCTACCAGGGTCAAGCAATACATCAAGTCGCTCTCGAGCGGTTAATCTACCGCCTTGCTTGTGCTTAGCAAGGCGAGCCTCGCCACCGCCACGCATAGCTTCTTCATTGCGCTTTTCTAGCTCTTGCAGTTTTAAAAGATTTAAATTTTCTGTTTCCATTGTTTTCACTCCTAATTAGTTTTTATTTGAGAAGCAGTAGAGATTTGAATTCTACGTACATGCCCAAAAGAAGAACTAAATATTTGGGGTTTAAAATTTCTTAAGTACTTAATAAAGCAAAATTTTTTGGTAAAATCAGAATAAGTTACTCTATTAAATTTTTAAGGCAAATTTTTAGCTTTTTTATGTGATTTGGCTAGATAAAAAATGGAATGGGAAGCTGTGGCATATTTTTAGTCGTCTTTAAAAACCCTTAATTTTGGTTTTTTAAATTCTTTGTCTTTATAGGTAGTTAAATGATTTTTATCATTAGGTTTGTTTTTTTCATTAGAAAGCTTAACTTGAGGTGTTGGATTAGCTTTGAATTTTTGGTTTAAACCTTTTAAAAAATAGCGCAAAACTTGATCACCACACTCGCGGTAGTTTCTGTGGTCAGGGCTTCTAAAAAGTGCATTAAGTTCGGCTTTTGAAAGTGAAAAGCCTGGCTGTTGAATGAGTTCAAGGACATCTTCCTCTTTAAGTTCAAAAGCCACACGTATTTTTTTTAAAATTTGATTATTGCTTAATTTCCATCGAGTGTTAGTTGTTGGACTAGCTGGGGTTGTTTTGGGTCCTCTTTTGTATATGATCAAACCATCAAGAAAACTCTCTAAAAAAGAGTCTGGACAAAAAACAAAACCAGGCTCATCCTCTTTCTTCAAATAGGCAACGATTTGTTCAAGGTTTGCGCTAGTTTTTTCTTTAGGAGTAGTTATTTCTGAGATTTCAAGTACTTTTTGATCTCTAATATCAAGTAAATTTCTTAAACTTCTTAGGACGTCATTCGTAAGCAACTTAGCCTCAATTCTTATTTGAAATAGGGTTGTCACATCTATACTTGATTTGAGGCAAATGTAAATTATTTGTTTAAATAATCATAAGCTTTTGAAAGATTTAACCGCCCTCGACTATAGACTCTGAATTCGTGGCTGGGGGTTATGTCTACGGAGTTCACAATAGCTTCTTTGATTTTAGCAACTGTTGCGCTAGGAAAAGCGCTCCATAAAACAGCTGCTGCTCCAGTTACAAAAGGCGTAGCCATGCTAGTTCCTTTTAAATAGTCGTATTTTTCAGATGGAGTGGTGCTGAAAATGGCATCTCCAGGAGCAGCCAAATGAACTAAACTAAAACTGCTATTTGAAAAGTAGGCCATGAAATCATTTTCATTGGAAGCTCCAACAGTAATTTGTCCTGGTAAATTAAAAGCGGCTGGGTATGTTGGAGAAACAGTTAGATCTCTTCCATCATTACCTGCGGCAACAACGATCAGAACTCCTTTGTCAGAAATAGCTTGAAAAGCTTCTTTAAGGCTTGAAACACAGACGCTTCCACCCCAGCTGGCATTGATAACTTTTGCTCCATGATCAGTTACATAGTTCATAGCTTTGATTGCATCTCCTAGAGAACCAGAGCCATCATTAGAGATGAACGGAGCCGGAATAAGTGTCGCTTTGGGGGCAATCCCCTTCATCAAGCCCTGATGATTTGAAGCAATGATGCCGCTAACGTGAGTTCCATGAACATTGCTGATCGTATAATTAGAAACTCCAGTAAAATTCATACCATGATAATCATCTATAAAACCATTGTTATCATCATCAATGCCATTGTCAGGAATTTCGTTTGTATTTGTATAAATTTGATCCTTAAGTTGTGAGTGTGAGATGTCCACATAGGAGTCCACAACTCCAACAATAACCCCTTGACCATAAAAGTTTTTTTTCCAAACATCTTCAGCAGCAATCATCCTTTGTCCCCAAAGTTGCTCTGCATTTTCAGAAGCTGAACTTTGAATTTCAGAATTTAAACTCACTGAATTCGTTTCTGATTCGCTAAAGAACTTTATTTTTCGGTCATAGTAAACTTTTTTAATTTGCTGTAAATTTTTTTCAACAAACTCTTTTTTGAAAGATTCCTCATCGCGACCTTCTTCGTATGTGAAAGAACCATCCTCCCACAGAACAACATATTTATTTTCTAACATTTGTGACTGGCAACTTGAGGCATCAACTTTGGATTCTAAGACTGTATCTGAAGTTTTTTTTACGTCATTTGAGCATGAGACAATAAGAAAAGAAATGCCCAAGACACCGATGATTTTTTTTACTTCCATGTAATCTCCATATTTGGTGGCCTCTCTGTTGTGACTCAATGAAAGACCTAATTGGTGAACTGCTCGGAAATAAAATTTATTAAAAAGAGTCTAAGTTTTTAAAACTAGCAGAAGGTTTAGCTTATGAATTTTTTTCCCCGTGGACAAAGGTCTTGGCCTGGTTAATTTTTTGTATAGATTGGTTTCTAGACTATATTGCAAAGGCAAAAGGCCGAATTAATCTTATCTCTTCTATAAAAATAGAAACTTGGAGGATTGATGTTAAACGAGATTCTACAGACAAAATTTATGAAGAACATAGTTATCTTTTTGGTTTTAATTCTAACAAGTTGTTCTGCAGATAAAAAAACAACGACAATAGACAATGCCTCTTCTTCTTTGGGAAATCCAGCAGAAGGAGTCACTCAAGAAGAATCATTTTATGTTAGAATTTTTGATGAGGGAAAATATCCCTACTATATGAGTATAAAAAATGATTTTAGCAGTTCTTGTGAAATTAAAAATGGTGCTGATCCTAAAAACATTGAGTGTGTAGCAGATATTAATGAGTTAGATTTATACTATCATGGAGTTAAACTTCAATATAATGTTCCTAGTGAAATGTGTGATTATGTTCAGATGGGAACATATTGGTATCACAACTACGAAATTGGTTATGGACCGTCTTCTGTGGTTATTAACGTGAGTAAGGATACTAATGGAAATATTTTAAGTACTTCTTGTACGATGGATGGTGTTGCTGGCTGTAATAACACAGAAGCTTTTTATGATTCTGCAAATGATAAATTAAGTTGTGTATATGATCATTCAGATGGTGAGGGGCCAAACTGTTGTTTAGGTTCTTATACCAAGCAAATAGTGACAACAGTGACGGGTGGTTCTGCGACTTCTTCATTTGTGAAAACTTCATGGGGAGGCTCAGCTAAAGAATGTATTGGTGGAGCAGGTAAAACTAATTGGGAGCACTACTCAAAAGATTTCTTTCCTATTTCCTATGTGGCATATACCAAGGGAGAAGGAAAAAATAAGGTTTATGAGGTAACCGCACCTATCAAAACATCTAACGTTGGAACTAATTTTCCTGTTGCTAATTATTTTACCAGTGGAAGCCATACACATACGGGCTATGTGAGCACTCGATCTTCTGTTTATCCATTTTTTATTGACCCTATTGATGACAGAGGAGGAACTGTGTTTTCTTCTTATCAAATTGGATCACCTTACTATTATTGGAAGTGTCTAGATAAGGATCATGAAATAAAATATCAAATTCGTGTTAGCATCAGAGAGTGGAATACTTATGCTGAGTTTCTTAAGTATGGCACTTCTAGTGGTGCTAGCGGAGATCCTGACGTTGTAGGAGCCGAGGGGTCATGTGACTATAGTTCGGCTAATTCTAGCTATAGTTGTAATGACTACAGAGATCTTGATGATATCTATACTGGCTATGGTGGATCTTATAATTCTACATATAAGTCACAATATTTTCCAAGCGAAGAGTACTAATTATCTATTTTGGGCATCAATATTGCTTTAAATTCTATCAGTTAATATGGGTAGATTTAAAGCGATTTGAAGAGGGAAATTCATAGCTTTAGAGAAAAAAATTCATGGATGTGCCCCCAATTGACAGGGTGAGAGTTTTTAATTTCAAAAGCTCTCAGGGGAACACAATGATAAGTACATTATTTCTAAAAAAGTTGTTTTATTTTTTCACCACAGGAACATTGCTTTTTTATATCGTTTCCGTAGAAACGGCGGTCAATGCTAGTTCGGAAGAAATGGCCAAAGAGGAATTGGTTCAGTGTCAGCAATCAGTAAGGAAATTAAACTCAGGAAAACCCTTTACTTTGAAGGAAAAATATCAAGTTTCCTATAAAAATATTCTCAGGCTAACTATAGCTGAACAAAAAGCAATTAACTTTTATCTTAAAGAAATGAAGACTTCATTAGTTCAAAAAGGTCAGTCTAATCCAATGCGTGTTTCAGCTTATAAATTTGAAAATAAAACAAATTCTGTTTTAGGTTATAAAGTAGTGGTACAGTCGTGGGATTTATCAACTGAAGAAGGCACGGTTTTTTTAGATAAAGATGCCAACGTGTTATTTGCTCACGTTGACTCTTTAGTGCCACTTAAATCGTGGGTTTGTGAGAAAGACAATTAGATTTCTTATAATGAACTTATTTGGTGTCTAAGAAAGTGTTTCGATAAATTCCTTCATAAAAGAAGAAAATTTTTGTTCAACTCTTTTAGCTGTGTCGGTAACTTCTTCATGGGAAAGTTTTTGCCTAGAGATTCCTGATGCTAAATTGGTAATACAACTCAGTGCTGCGACTCTAAGGCCAAGGTGGTTGGCTGCAATCACTTCTGGAACTGTAGACATGCCAACTGCTTTACCTCCGATGAGCTTTAGATATCTTACTTCTGCTGGAGTTTCATAGGTAGGTCCACTTACTGCACAGTAGATACCTTTATGATATTGGGTTGAGTGTTTTTTGAAAATCAGTTCCATCTGCTCAATTAATCTTTTATCGTATGCTTCAGTCATATCAGGAAATCTAGGACCTAGTTCTTTGATATTTGGCCCCATTAATGGATTTGTTCCCATAAGATTAATATGATCCTCTAGAATCATGAAATCTCCGGGTTGCATAGTATCTCCAAAGCCACCAGCAGAGTTAGTTAATATCAGACTTTCAATTCCAAGAAGCGCAAGAGTTCTTGTCGGAAAAACTACAGTTTCCATCGAGTGACCTTCATAATAGTGATTACGTCCTTGAAGGATAGCTACAGGATTAACTCCTACATGTCCTAGAATTAAATTTCCTTGGTGCCCATCAACCGTAGGGGGTAAGAAGTGGGGTATGTCTTTGTAAGGCAAAACAGTACTTACTTGAACTTGATCAACAAAGGCACCAAGACCAGATCCAAGAATTAAACCAATTTTTGGTTTAATAATTGATTTGCTGCGAATAAAACTGACAGTTTCTGTTAATTTTTCTAGTACTGAAGACGCCAAATAAAACTCCATTTTAAAATCTAGATTTTTTTATCTAGTAAATAATTTTACTGATCAAAACTTCTTTTGTGACTTTAGGCAAGGAAATTTTAAAAGAGTTAAGCAGTAGCTCTTCAGCAGCTGCTATTAATTTTTTGTCTTCACAATAAATGGTGTAAATAGGTTCTTCCTGTTGAATTTGGTCTCCAATTTTCACATGAAACTCAATGCCAGAGCTCAAATCTAAAATATCCTCTTTTGTTCTTCTTCCAGCTTTTAGAAGAATC
Source organism: Pseudobdellovibrionaceae bacterium (assembly GCA_013359135.1). Lineage (GTDB taxonomy): Bacteria > Bdellovibrionota > Bdellovibrionia > Bdellovibrionales > Bdellovibrionaceae > UBA2316. Next base: position 52,235 of record JABWCN010000018.1, read on the forward strand.
AAGGCCACACCAATTTTTTCCGTATCAAAACTAGAAATATATCCTGAACTTTGAGCTTTGATTTGCAGAGCTGGGGACTTAATTGAAAATTTTTCTAGCGATGCAAAGTGGATCCGGCAGAGTTCAGAAAATTTTTTATAAGCGACACCTGAGTTTAAAATTTCTTTAGCTATATCATACGCTTGAGAATAATCCTTGTACTTTCCTGTTAACAGTAACATATGAGCTGAAAGGGCTAAGCTTAGCTCTCTAGTGTCAGCATATAAATCCTCACCGTTTTTCCCAATAAAAGTTTTTCCCTGCAAAATCTCAAGACACTCAAAAACCTCAAGAGAGTTGCCAGCAAAGCGTCCTAGGGGTTGATTCATATTTGTAAGTAAGGCGGTTACTTTTTTACCATAACCCTGGGCAATAGCCATCAAACTACGAGCCAGCTCTTCCGCTTTAGCAAGGTCTTTCATAAAAGCGCCAGATCCAAATTTCACATCTAAGACTAATCCATCGATACCCTCGGCTAATTTTTTTGACATTATACTAGCGCAAATTAGAGGAATGCTTTCAACAGTAGAAGTAACATCTCTTAATGCGTATATTTTTTTATCTGCGGGGCAAATTTCTTTTGTTTGGCCTATGAAGCAAATTTTATGATCTTGAATATTTTTAATGAATTGTTCTAATGATAACTGTGTATTGAAGCCAGGAATAGATTCTAATTTATCTAATGTGCCACCAGTGTGACCAAGGCCTCGTCCCGAAATCATAGGAACTGGAACCCCAGCAGCCGCGACAATAGGTCCAAGAATTAAGCTTGTTTTATCACCAACACCGCCAGTAGAGTGTTTATCGACTTTGAACTCGGGAACCAGGTCAAAGTTAACCATAACACCAGAGTGAATCATGGATTTAGTCAGAAAAAGAGTTTCTTGTTTGTTAAGGCCCTGAAAATAGACAGCCATAAGCCAGGCTGCCATTTGATAATCAGGTAAACTATTTTGCGTATAAGACTGAATCATAAAATCGATTTCAGCTTCTGAAAGTTCGTGACCATTACGTTTTCTTTTAATGATTTCTGTAGGTAAAAATTCCACTTTGAATAGCTCCAGAGAAAAAAATTAGTAGTTTGAATTTGCAGTTAAGCCGTTAAGAATTTCAATGCCAGAGCTTGTACCAAGTCGACTAACACCAGCATCAATATAGGCCTGAGCTTGAGATAGATTTTTTATCCCACCACTTGCTTTAAGTTTCATTTGATGACCAACGGTTTCTCTCATGAGTTTAATGTCTTCAAGGTTAGCTCCACTTGTGGAAAACCCTGTGGAAGTTTTTACGAAATGAGCGCCGGCGGATAAAGATATTTTACAAGCATTAATTTTCTCTTCGTTATTTAGCAAGCAAGTTTCCAGGATGACTTTGACTGTTTTTCCCTGGGCTGCATTGACCACCATCTTGATATCTTGTTCAGCTAAAATCAGCTCTTTGCTTTTAATAAGACCAATATTTAGAACCATATCAATTTCATCAGCGCCTGCATCAATACAATATGAGGTTTCAAAAGATTTGGCTTCTGTTGACATTGCCCCCAGAGGAAAGCCAATAACGCTACAAATTTTAACCTGAGAGTTAGAAAGAATTTTTCGACATAAAGAAACCCAATATGAATTTACACAAACGGCAAAGAAATGATTCTCTATAGCTTCTTGGCAAAGTTTTTCTATTTGAATTTGTGAAGCTTCTGGTTTTAGCAAGGTGTGATCAATATAGCTTGAAATATTTAAATTTTTAGAAGTATTCATATTATCCTCTGACGTTTATCTTGGCGACGCTATCAGTTAGTTAACGGGCCTATTGTCAACTATAAAACTTAATAATAGTTTATAGCAATGAACAAATTGATAATTCTAATATTTACATTTTTTTTAACAATAACAAATTTGGCGAATGCACAAACACCAATGACATCATCTTCAATTAAAAGAAATACAGCAACGATTCTTTTTGCAAGTATTGGTGGTGGAATTTTAGGGTTAAGTACATTGAGTTTTTATGGAAAGCCCCAAGAACACACTGATAACATCACCGTGGGGGTTGTACTAGGTTTGGCCGCTGGGATTGGCTATCTAGCTTATCAGTCGAATCAGCCAACCTCCAATCAATTTAGTGCCCAGATTGATTGTGATAGAGCTATTCGAAAATGCCAAAAGCAACAAATGAGCTTTAACTTACTAACTTATTCTTATGCTTGGTAAAAATTTATTTAGAGTCCATCAATAAATTTTCATAGCGAAGGTTTACTTTTTGGGAAATCAGCTTGTATTTGTTGGCTAAGTATTTCACTAGCAACAGCTATTCCATCTTCGTTCCAGTGGGTATCATCAGAGTAGTAAACTATCTCATTATTAAATAAAAATTTTTCAGAGAAGGGCCTTTCAAGCTTCACGAAGCTAATATGATTTTTTTCTAACAAAGTGTACACCACTCCAAGGTTATAAGACTTTCTTGAGGAAGGAATTAGGTTGGGATAAATTGTCTCTTTATTTGGAACGATAAGAACGTAAAGTTTGATTTTATTTGACGCTAAAACCTCCCTATAAGACACATAGGTTTTTTCAATCTGTCTTAAGGTCTCAGCCGAAAAAGGTTCCAATGCGGATTCGCCATTATAGAAGATCATTTTTTGTGGCAAGTTGAGATTTTCATTTTTTAAAGAAGCCTCAGATGGACTTGTTAACATTCTTTTGAAACTAGAAATGATTCCATGTTTGGATTTAAAGTTTTGAAAACCATTATAAAGAACACGCTCAATAAAAATGGATAGATTTGAAAAAAAAATTCTAAGATTCTCATTTTCAAAATAAAATCTTTCAAGCTTTTTTGAGCGTTGAGAGAAACTCTTTTCGTTATAAGGATTTAAAATCGATAAATAACGTTCTACGTTGCCAATAACAATAGATCTTGGCTTTAGAGAATACTTTTTAATGAAATACCAGGCTTTTTCAAAGTCAGCGCCCCCAAAAGAGTAAACACACCGGCCTAATTTTTTTTCAACCAATACTGGCAAGGTTTTATCTTGAGTGATTCCAGAGCCAACGACCATAGAGTCACCTATAAAAATAATATCAGGATCACTGCATCTATGCTTTCTGTTTCTGAAGCCGAATTCGTCTATTTCAACTTCGACATGTCTTATAACAGCATCGTTTGTATAAGGAGCCAGATCACCAACTTCGTTGCGAGATAGTTTTGTATTAGGGTAAAACGCACCAGGCAGAAAAGAGGATTCATTTTTTACAGATAAAGTATCCCAGAAGCGAAAAGCAAATTGATCAATTGGCTGAGATAATAAAAATATATAAAAACTAATAATAGGAAAAAATAAGGCTAATAGGGTAAAGACAAATTTAGTTTTATTGTATTTCATAGTACCCTCTAAAATTGAAAATAAATGAAATGGTTGTGGTTAAACTGTCCAAAAATAATAAAGAAAAGAGAAATCAAAGAATAAATTGAAAGTCTTAATGAAAAGGGAAATGAGTTAATTCTTTGCCATAAGTTTTGTTTGTTGTCGATAAGTTGAAATATCAAAAGTAAAAGGATCAAAACAAAACCTTCAATTACCATACTTTGATTCAGTAATTCCCAGCCTTTTAATGGATTTTTAAAGAGCCTTGATAGGATAAGAAAGGCATCATTAACGTGATTTGCTCTGAAAAAGATCCAAGTAAAAAAAACTAAAATAAAAGTAAATAAAATATTAAAAAATCTAGTAAAAAAATTAGGTGAACTATTTGGAAAAAGATTTTTTAAATAATTCTCGATAACTAAATAAAACCCATGGAGGAGACCCCAAATGACATAGGTCCAATTAGCTCCATGCCACAAGCCACTGACTAAAAAGACTAAAAGCAGATTGAAGGATTTCCTCCTTTGACCTACCTGATTTCCTCCTAGTGGAATATATAAATAATCTCTAAACCAAGTAGAAAGAGAGATGTGCCAACGCCGCCAAAACTCAGAGATAGAGGCAGAAAAATAAGGTTTGTCAAAGTTGACCATCAGATCCACTCCCATAAGCTTAGAGCATCCTCTAGCGATATCTGAATAGCCGGAAAAATCACAAAATATTTGAAAAGTAAAAAATAAAGTCGCGATCCATAGACTATATCCAGAGTATAGCTGAGGTTGAGAAAAAACTTGATCAACAGTAATTGTCAGATTGTCAGCGATAACACACTTTTTTAAGAAACCTGTAATCATTAATTGTAAGCCAGATTTAAGCTGAGGCCTACTTTGTGCTAAGTTTTTAAATTGCTCGAGTAGATTTTGCGGTCGCTCAATGGGACCAGCAACCAATTGAGGAAAGTAGAGTACGTAAAGCGCGTAGATGGATAAGTTTTTTTCAGCTTTTTCTCGTCCAAAGTAAACCTCCAGAGTGTAGCTCATAGACTGAAATACATGAAACGAAAGCCCAATGGGTAGAACAAAATTTAACAAAACTGGCGAGTAATTCCATCCTAAAAAGGCCATTAACTCATGAATATTGTTGGAAACAAAATTAAAGTATTTAAAAAAGAATAAGATGCCACAATTAACAACAAGACTTAAAATTAAATATTTCTTTTTTGTTCTGCCAATGCTTTTTTCTATCAGCAAACCAGCGCCGTAATCTATTAAAATCACAGCAATAAGTATCAGCAAGTAGGCCGGTAAAAAGTAGGAATAAAAAATAGAACTTGCAATTAAAAGTAAATAAATCTTGGCATTTCTTTTAAAAGTAAAAAATAAGATTAAAACAATAGGTAAAAAAAACGCAAATTGAAATGAGTTAAAAAGCATTACTAGCCTTCGTTAGAAATGAGGCTAACTTATGGGTGAAGCCCAGCATTGTCAAAAATAAAATTAAGCCGTTTTTTTGCCACCATTAGTTGAGAGTATTGAGCCTGGTTCAGTGTCTTTACCCAAAAAAGTTTTGGCATCAGTTGGGGATACTTTGCCTTTTTTAACCAAATCTTCGATGTACTTCTCAAATGTTATCATTCCTTGAGCGTGACCAGTTTGCAATGCTGAAGGAATTTGATGAATTTTGCCTTCGCGAATTAGATTAGCGATGGCCTTTGTGTTTTTTAAAATTTCATAAGCGGCTACGCGACCCTGGCCATCAGCTCGAGTAAATAAAGTCTGGGCCACTACACCACGCAAACTTTCTGATAGCATAGTTCGAATTTGCGATTGTTGGCTAGAAGGAAAAACGTCGATGATCCTGTCAATTGTTTTAGCTGCGTTGTTTGTGTGTAAAGTTCCAAAAACAATGTGCCCAGTTTCTGCGGCCGTAAGAGCTAGAGAAATAGTTTCTAAATCACGCAACTCGCCCACAAGCAAAATATCAGGATCTTCTCTTAGAGCTGCTTTTAGGGCATTTGCAAAAGATTTAGTGTGGGATCCAACTTCCCGTTGATTGACGATACATTTAATATTTTGATGAACAAACTCAATAGGATCTTCCACGGTGATGATATGCGACTCAGAGCTCATATTAATCTCGTGTATCATAGCTGCTAAAGTTGTGGATTTCCCCGACCCGGTTGGGCCTGTGACTAGAATTAAACCACGATCGCAATCAATCAGGTCCATAATTCCTTGTGGGATATTCAGCTCTTGTGCTGATTTTATTTTTTCTGGTATAATTCTAAATACAGCGGCCAAGCCTTTTCTCTGCATGAAAACATTACAACGAAATCTTGCAACACCTGGCAAAGTATAAGCGCAATCTAGTTCCCACTTTTCTATAAATGATTTTTTTTGTTTTTCAGTCAAAATTTCAAACAAAAGACCTTGGACTTCTTGGCTGGAAAGTTCTTTGTAGTTAAGTGCAGTCATTTTTCCATGTAGTCTAAGAAAAGGTGGAGCTCCACTTGTTATGTGCAAGTCTGATGCATTTTGTTCAACCATGATTTTAAATAAATCATCAATTGCAGCCACGTTTAACTCCTAAAATAAACCAAGTTTAAAAAAATTAATCTATCTAACATGGGACATATCGGTTGTTATTTTTGAAAATTAATCTTAAAACGAAGCCTGAAAATAAATTTAATTTCAGTGTTCAAAATTTTCTAGACCAAGGAGCCTGTATGTCAGCAGAGATATTGATTAATGTTAGACCCCATGAAACCAGGGTCGCTTACGTTGATGCTGGGATACTTACAGATCTTAAGATTGAACGAAAAACCTCACCAACTTTGGTTGGTTCCATTCATCGTGGAACGGTGCTAAGGGTTTTACCAGGAATGCAGGCTGCTTTTGTAGACATAGGCCTAGAAAAAGCTGCTTTTTTGTATGTAGGTGATATAAGGGAAGACCTTGACTCAGACAGTTATCCACTCTCTGACTTGGACAGAGAAGAGCCTTTGGCTGAAACCAGCTATGATGATGAGGGAATTCCTCAAAAGCACGACAATAAAACTCCAATTCAGGAACTGCTAAAGGAGGGACAATCTATATTGGTGCAGGTAGCCAAAGATCCCTTGGGCACTAAAGGTGCAAGATTAACAACTCACATTTCGCTTCCAGGGAGGTTTATTGTATATTTGCCCACGATAAGACATCTTGGAATTTCTCGTCGTATTGAAAATGAGTCAGAGCGTGATCGTTTAAAGGAGCTTGTTCAAAAAATCAATCCTCTTGGTGGCCTGATTGTAAGGACAGCTGGTGAGGGTGCCTCTGAGGAAAATTTAAAGTCAGATATTGAGTATCTAGATAGGCTTTCAAGGGAAATCCTTAAAAACTATGAAAAAAGGAAAACGCCGGGGCAAATTCACCAAGAGATTGATGTTGAACTTAGAGCTCTTCGGGATTTAATGAGTGAAGAGGTTTCAGCGGTTTGGGTTGATGACGCCGAAATTCATAAGAAAGTTTCTAAATTTGTAAGCCAATTGATGCCCAAATATAAGCAAAACATCATTCATTATGAGGGCGCCAAGCCATTGTTTGATTTGTATGATATTGAACTTGAAATTTCTCGTTCTCTTGATAGAAAAATATGGTTAAAATCAGGAGGTTACATAGTAATTGATGAGGCCGAGGCCTTGGTGGTTATTGATGTTAATACGGGGCGTTTTGTAGGAAAAAAAGATCTAGAGGATACCATTCTAAAAACGAACCTTGAGGCAGTTAAAGAAATTGCCCATCAGCTTAGAATTAGAAACTGCGGTGGAATCATAATTATCGATTTTATCGATATGGAAAAAGAAAGTCATCGCGAGAAAATTATTGAAGCTCTTAATGAGGAAGTTCAAAAAGACCGAGCCAAGGTAAACGTGCTGTCGATGTCTTCACTTGGGCTGGTAGAGATGACCAGAAAGAGGATTCGCCCCAGTCTTATCAAAACTTTGTGTGAACCTTGTAGCTATTGTGATGGCCGTGGATATATTAAAAGAAAATCAACTGTTGCTAACGAGATTTTCAGAGAGCTTGAGCGTGAGATTGATATGATTGACAATCAAAAATCTAATTTCGTAGTTCATTGTCGCAGCGAAATCGTTGATTGGATTTATGAATTTGAGGGCGAAACCCTTGAACAATTAGAAAAAAAGCTAAAAAAGTCAGTCGCCTTCAAGATCGAACCATCCTATCATCTTGAGCAGTATGAGTTATTTATCATGTAGAGGTTGTCCTCACTGAGTAAAAAAAAGACACATCTTGAGGATAAAGCAAATATTTCTAATAAGTTATTGACCAAAAAAATTAAATGAAATAGTTTGATTAAATTATTGACATTTGAAGGGCCCGGTGGCATTAACATCGAGCTTAATCCCGTTCTTGGAGGTACAAAAATGTACGCAGTTATTCGTACTGGTGGTAAACAATATACAGTAAAACCCGGAGATGTTCTACAAGTTGAAAAATTAGAACAACAACTAGGATCTGAATTTAAAATTGATGAAGTTCTTCTTTTAGGTGGAGACGTTACTCACGTTGGTCAACCTTTAGTTAAAAATGCAACTGTAACTGTTGTGGTAACTAAACAAGCTAGAAGTCCGAAAGTTATCGTTTTTAAAAAGAAAAGAAGACATTCTTTTAGAAAATTCAAGCATCACAAACAACCTTTTACAGAATTATTCGTGAAAGCGATCACTTCTCCAGAAGGAAAAACTGAAACTACAGAATTACAACCTAAAGTAGTAGATGTGGCTCAAACTAGGCAGCAAAGAGTACAAGACAAAGTAGCTACTAGAAAAGCTAAAGTTGAAGCTAGAATTAAAGGTGGTTCTGCTGCTGAGGAAGAATCAAAAAAAGCAGTAAGTAAGAAAAAAACTACAGCTAAGAAAGTTACAAAGAAAGCGGTTACTAAAAAAGCCGTTACAAAAAAAACAGTAACTAAAAAAGCTGGAGCAAAAAAAGTAACTAAAAAAGCAACTAAGTAATTTGGTGAGATAGATAAATTATTAAGGAGTAGAAAATGGCATCGAAGAAGGCTGGCGGTAGTACAAAGAACGGTCGTGATTCACAGAGTAAAAGATTAGGCGTTAAAAGATTTGGTGGCGAGACAGTTCAAGCTGGAACTATTATCGTTAGACAAAGAGGAACTAAATTTAATCCTGGTAACAATGTAAAAGTTGGAAGAGATTGGACAATTTATTCTGCAATTGAAGGCGTTGTAAAATTTGAAAGAGCTACTAAAGATAAAATGAAAATCTCTGTTTATCCAAAAACAGCGTAATTATCTTTGGAAATAGAAAGCTTAATATAAGTTAAAAGGCTATAAAATTTATATTTTCAAAAAAAGGGAGTTTCTAACTCCCTTTTTCTTTGTAAAAGGGGTTTATCTAAAAAACTCTTTTATGTTTTATAGTTGGTGGAATATATGAAATTTATTGATGAAGTTAAAATTCTTGTTGGTTCTGGTCATGGTGGTCCTGGAAGTGTTAGCTTCAGAAGAGAGGCCATGACGCCTCGGGGTGGACCTGATGGTGGTGATGGTGGTAAAGGTGGGAGTTTGGTTTTAAGAGTAACTCCTCACTTAAACTCTTTAGTAGATTTTAAATCTAATAAAAAGTATATCGCTAGAAATGGCGAACAGGGGCAAGGAGCTCGTTGTTCGGGAGCCAATGGTGAGGATATGGTATTGATGGTTCCTAGAGGAACATTGGTTCGTTCGCTTGAGGGTGAAGTTTTAGTTGATATGGCAGAGCATGATGAGTTTGTTCTCTTTGAGGGTGGACGAGGTGGTAAAGGTAATCATTTTTTCAAGACCTCAGTTAATCAAGCGCCAGAGCATGCTCAACCTGGAGAGCCAGGAATAGAGCAAGAAGTTATTCTTGAACTAAAACTTATCGCTGATGTGGGTATTATTGGTTTCCCTAATGCTGGCAAATCAACTTTAATCTCAAGAATTTCTGCAGCAAAACCTAAAATTGCTGATTATCCATTTACAACGTTAGCTCCCAATTTAGGAGTGGTAAAGGCTGCTGATTTTAAAACTTTTGTTGTAGCAGATATTCCTGGGTTGGTAAAAGGCGCACATCAGGGTGTAGGTCTTGGGATTCAGTTTTTGAAGCATATAGAAAGAACTAAATTTTTTATTCATCTAGTGGATGCGTCTGGCTTGTCTGGTCGAGATCCAATTCAAGACTATTTAGATATAAATCATGAGCTTGAGATGTATGATCAGCAAAATAAAGAAAAACCAGATTTTTTTCCATTAACTGAACGTACTCAGTTTGTAGTTTTGAATAAAATAGATACTTTAAGTGAGGCAGATTTGTCTCAATTGAAAAACACTTTTCACAAAAAATGTGGAGTAAGTGTAATTGCTGTTTCTGCTTTTACAGGTAAAAACATTAAAGATTTGTTACAATTTTTGACGGATAAACTGTTTAATGAAATTCAGGATGTGACGCAAAAATAGTATGTATTACAATACTGGTTGTTAGTTAAATAGAAGTGATAAATAAAAAAAGAATTGTAGAGTAGATAATTACACAATTGGATTAATTATGTATAAATTAACTCTACTAATAAATAGGAATGATTTATGAAAATTGGAATTTTTGGAGGTTCATTTAACCCCCCTCATCTTGGTCATATTAATGCGCTTGAAACAGTAAGACGTAAAATTGGTTTAGATAAAGTTTTTATTGTCCCCAACGCACAGAATCCACTCAAAAAGGTTATTGATGGACCAACTTCAGAGCAAAGAGTTCAGATGGTTGGTAAAGCTATCGAAGGATATGAAAAGTTTTATGAAGTGGATAACCAAGAAGTCACGCGTGGTGGACTAAGTTATACAATTGATACAATCAAGAATTATCGACAAAAATATAAAGCCGAAGAGTTATTTTTAATAATCGGAGCAGATCATCTTGAAGCTTTAGACAAGTGGAAGGATTATAAAAATTTACTTACTGAAACAAACATTGTTGTAACGACTCGTCCTGGATATGAGTTTCCTCATGAGTTTGATGAGTTACCGACCTACTTAAAAGACTTAACCAATGAGATTGAATTCAACTTTTTGGACTTAAAATCTGGACGAAGTATTCAGTTTGTGACTTTAAATGATGTTGAAGTTTCTTCTACAGAATTAAGAAAAAAATTAAGAACGGGCAGGCCTGTTTCTAAATACTTACCGCTTTCAGTTGAAAACTATATTAGTGAACTTAAGCTATATAGAGAAAGTGGTTTAAAAGTTAAAGATTACGCTCAGTTTGCAAAGTTCTGTGCTCAGTTTTTAAATGATAAAAAAGCTATTAATGTAATGGGATATGATTTAACAAAAATGTCTGCGCCATCTGAATATACATTGATTGCGTCTGGAACCTCCACAAGACACGCTATCTCTTTGGCTGAGGGGTTAACTCAAGTGGTAAAAGAAGAGTTTAATTTACTTCCTCAGAGTGTAGAGGGAACACACGAAGGTCGCTGGGTTGTTGTTGATTACGGGGCATTGATTGTACATATTTTTTATGATTTTGTTAGACAAGAATATTCTCTTGAAAAGCTTTGGAAAGATTCTCAAGTATTGAATTTAAACTAGAAATTCGATGAAAATTATTCTTTTAAATTTAAACTCAGCTTCAGAAGACTGGTCGCAAAAGGCGGTGGCTTTTTATGAAAAAAAACTGAGTCACTTTATTGATTTTTCTGTCATTTCTCTGAAAAGTGAGAATTTAAATCGTCAACAGAAAGAACTTCGTTTAAAAAAAGAAGAGGAAAAAATTTTTAATTATCTGAAAGCAGATGATTATTTAGTTTTATTTGATGAAAAAGGTAAAAACTTAACTTCTTTACAGCTTTCAAAAGAGTTGAATCAAATTCTTATTTCCGGAAAAAAAAGGATCGTATTTTTGATTGGTGGCGCTTTTGGTGTTTCGGATGAAGTAAAGAAGAAAGCGGCCTTTAAAATTTCCTTATCTAATTTAACCTTTAATCATTTAATAGCTGAAATTGTGGCTCTAGAACAAATTTACAGAGGTTTTGCTATTTTAAAAAATCTTCCATATCATAACGAATAATTCAGCTTTCGAAAGTAGAGAGTCTTTTAATAACAAAAATTTTATTTAACATGGCTTGAAAAATTGCATGATCTATAGAAATGCAGTTTCTTGAAAAAAACACAATTAAAGAAAAAATATGTGATTGGCTCATGATAGGAATGAGATCGTGCATTCACTGTGAGTCTTTTTTAGTAAGAAAATCCTTGTTGTGTTATTTCTGTGAAAGCAAGTTGTTCAGCTTATCTTGCTCTGAGGGGCTTTATCATCATTTTGAGCATCAGGTTTCTTGTTTTTCTTTACTGTCATGGGAAAGGGATCAGAACATAATATTAAATCGACTTATTCCTAATCTTAAAGGAAAGAGACAGAGAAAAGCATGGAGCTATTTTGCTAAGCTTATTGCCTATGAACTTAGTCGTCAAAGCCCTAGAACACTTGGTTTTTCCTTAAATGAAGAGTTACTCATCGTTCCCTGCCCATCACGAAAGAAAGTAAATGATCATGCTTTTTTTCTAGCTCAGGGGCTGTCAGAGGAACTCAAGGTGCCTTTGGTTAAAACAATGGAATTTGGTAAGTTTAATTCAGAGTCAAAAAAAATGAAGAGAGCTGATAGACTTGCTATCCAAAAGCTTACACTTAGTAAGGTAGAAAGTGAGAAACCATTGATACATAACAAAGCTAATATAACTGTTTTATTTGTTGATGATGTAATTACAACAGGTGCTACGCTTAAGGCCGCAAATCTTTTACATAAAGAGTATAAAAATTTTATAGCCATATCGCTTGCATTTAGAAGGTGAAATTGAGTCTGGTTTTTGATAGTATCTTTGGAAAATAGGAAAATACATATGAAATATGTGGATATTAAGGTGGAAAACGTTATGATTTCTTTGATAACTAGGAAGTTATTTTTAAGCGTTATGATTTTTGCTTTTACGAGTATCGCTGTTGAAGGTGCTAAAAAAAGTCAGCTAACCGAAGTTGTTTCTAAATATAAAAAGTCAAATTTAGTAAAAATTGAACTTACAAAAACGGTTAAATCTAAGTTGTTAGCAAAAGAGAATAAGTACAAAGGAATTATTTATTTATCTGCTAATAAATTCAGATTAAATATTGAGGAGCCAGACAAAAATCAAATTATTTTTGATGGAAAAACAATATGGAATGTTCAGTTTCCACCTAAAGAGCTACCTGGGCCTGTTCAGGTAGCCAAAGCCAAGTTAGATAAAAATACTAAGAAACAAATTTTGATATCAAGCTTGATATCAAAAGAAGGACTAAGTAAAAATTTTAAAGTTGAAAAAGAAGTTAAAAAAGATGAGAAAGTTTTAGTAAGTCTGACCCCAACTCAGAACGAATTAAGTGTCAAAGACCTGGAAATTGTCTTGGTTGATAAAAAAATTTCAGAAATCAACTATATAGATGATGTTGGCAATAAAACGAGTTATTTCTTTGAAAAAACAGACTTTAATGCAAAAGGTTCTACCCAAATATTTAAATACACACCTCCAAAAGGTGCACAGGTTACAAATTTATGAAGAAAGTACATTTTATTAGTTTAGGTTGTCCAAAAAATTTAGTTGATTCAGAGATCATGGCTGGAACTTTGATGAAGGACGGATTTGAAATTGTTGGTGATGAGTCCGAAGCTGATACGGTGATAGTAAACACCTGTGGTTTTGTTGAGGATTCCAAAAAAGAATCTATTCAAAGAATTCTTGAGATGGGGCAGCTAAAAAAAGAAGGTAAACTTAAAAAGCTAGTTGTTGCTGGTTGCTTGACACAAAGATACAAAACAGATCTTGTGAATGACTTACCTGAAGCAGATCTTTTTGTTGGCTCGGGAGAGTTTCAAAATATAAATAAAATTTTAAAAGAAAATATTGCTGGAAACACGCAAAAAAGTTTCTTTAATCTACCCACTTATTTGCAAGAAGAATCAACACCAAGGGTGAATTCACAGCCTCGTCATCGCGCGTATTTGAAAATTTCCGAAGGTTGCTTGAAACGTTGCGCGTTTTGCGCGATTCCGTTAATTCGCGGTAATTTGCAATCAAGAACACTGAAAAACGTTGTTAATGAAGCGAAGCTTCTTGTAGCTGGTGGTGTTAAAGAGTTACTTATTATTTCCCATGATTTTACTGATTATGGTTGGGATTTACGCAAGAAAGATCCAGCAGCAAAGGAATCTCCATTAGAGTTATTGAAAGCCTTAGATCAAGTAGAAGGTTTAAAATGGATTCGCTTGCTGTATCTTTATCCTGATGGAATCACAAAAGAAATGATTGATGTGATTAAAAACTCAAAAAAAATTGTTAAGTATTTTGATATGCCTTTGCAGCATATTAATAACGAAATGCTTAAAAAAATGAATCGTAAAATGACTAGAGAAGAAATTGTTGAGGCATTAAATTTAATCAGAAAAGAGATTCCAGATGCAGTTATTAGGACTCAATTTATAGTCGGATTCCCTGGAGAAACTGAAGAGCAATTTAATGAATTACTAGAATTCATTGAGGAACAAAAATTTGATCGGGTTGGATGTTTTATGTACTCTCCGGAGGAAAATACTCCTGGTGGGAAAATGCCTGATCAAATTGTCAATTCAGTTAAAAAGAAAAGACATGATAAATTAATGAAGCTTCAACAGAAAATATCTTTAAGTGCGCACAAAGCTTTTATCGGTAAAGAAATTGAGGTTCTTGTTGAAGGCTACAGCGAAGAGACGGATTTGTTACTTCAAGGTAGAAGTTCTCAACAGGCACCAGATATTGACGGAGTAGTATTAATTAATTCAGGTGATGCAGAGATTGGACAAATGGTTAAAGTTAAAATTACAGATAGTATGGAATACGATCTTATTGGTGAGATTGTGTAATGAAAGATATTGTTGTTGTTTGGGCTACTAGTTATGGAAAGCTTCTTGAGCTGAGCAATTGGGCTACTAATGAAAACGCAGTTTTGTTAGATTGCTCTTTGCTTGGAAAATGGTCTCAAGCTATTTTAGACCTTAGTTCATGTAAAGATGTAGGCTTTATTCTAAAAAATTTGGAAAACAATAAACAGATTAAATGGCAATTTTTTAAAAGTCTTGAAAAAGAAGTCATTGATTCTTATTTGAGTTTAGCAAGTAACAAAGTCGAAGATTTTTTGTTAGTTGTTGAGTTAGATTTTTTGGGAGATGCTTTTTCTATTGCAGAAAATTTCTTTCAAGATGGGCTAAAAATAGTTGATTTGAGACTTTTACGATTTTTTGAACCTAAAGTGTTGCTGTTACTTACAGGAAATGAGAATAAAAAAGAAAAAATTTCTATTGCTATAGAAAATATTTTATCTCAAAAAAAGAAAAACATGGAAATAAATATTGTTTCTCCGGTTAGTTTTCAAATAAAAAATTTATTTCATTTAGAGTAGTAAAATTATACGGCTTCGCTAGGTTGATTAATTTCCGCAAATGTCTGCAAGATGATCTAACTTTTTTGACCATTCGTTTTGCTTTGCATTTCTAGCCTGAGTAGCAGCTCTTCTGACGACAAAAGAAGTTTTACGGTTAAAACTACAGGCCTTTTTTAATGCATTATAAGAGTCTTCAAATTTAAGTAGTTGATAGCTGGAGCTTCCAAGTCCAACAAAGCATTTTTCATGCTTTAAATTAGATTGTATGCATTGTTTATAGTATTTATAAGCTTCAACGAAGTTTTTTTGCTCTTCGCTAAGAAGCGCATATTGAAATTGTGCCTCGTCCGAGTTTGGAAATTTATCGGCAGCTCTTTTTAGCTGTTCTTTCGCTTTAATGGAGTCTTTGAGATTTTTGTAGACCAAACCTAAGTTTACGAAACTTTCTGGTTGTTTTGGATTTGAAGAAATTGATTTATTGCAAAACTCAATGGCCGAGTCATTAACAGCATCTTTAGTATTAATATCGCAGAGTTTTTTTAAGTACTCAGGTCTTTCTCCTAATTTGTGAATTAGATCCAAGTATATAAGTCTCAGTTCATAATAGTTATGATTTTTTTCATAAATTTCAACAAGACCATTAATGGCAGGAGAATAAATTGGATTTGCTTCAGTTGCCTTAGTAAAATATTCTTTCGCTTCTCGGTCTTTTTTTAGTTTGAGTTTGCAATTCCCTATGTTAGTCAATGCTTCTTCATTTTTTTCATCTTTAGCAAGAATAAGATTCGCTACTTTTATGGAATCACTGTACTCTTCATTAAAGAAATGACCTTTCATTAGCAACGAAAGTTCATTAAGGCTTAATAAATCAATTTTACTCCATAAAATTTTTGTCATTTTATTATATTGTTTTTTCTGAAAGAGATCTTCCATTGCAATTGTGAAATTTGTTTTAGTCTCAGGCTGAGATATTTTAATTTTCTTATCTTCAATTTTTTGTGTTTCATTTTGAGAAAAATTCAAATCATCGCTTTGCTTTTTTGATGCTGGACTAGTTGTCTTCTTTTGTTTGGCTGGTTTTGAAGGAATTTCATCATCCAAGGTTAATTCTTCCTCAGCATGAACCGAGATTACTGATATAATAATGATTATAATAAAACTCAAAATAGCGATTCTTTTTTGAGAAAAATTTCTAATGTATGGGGTTTTAGTCATATTAAAATTATAGATGGTAAACGCGTGAAGGTCGAGTCTAGAAAACTATTACTATCCTCCAAGGGCCAGGGAACTGTTGAGTACATCCTGTTGCTTGTTATTACCATATCAATGGTACTAGTAGCGTTAGGAAGAGTTTTTAAACCTATGCAAACTTTTATGAAAGATTACATGGGAACTTACGTCTCATGTATGTTGAGCTCGGGCGAGTTACCAGCTCTCATGTCAGAGAATAAGCTAAGTGAGATAAATGCCAAGTGTTCTTATAGTTTTGCGGGTAATGGTGCCAGTCTAAAAGGTTCAGGTGGCTCGAGTTCAGGAAGGAATACTTCAGGCAATGGTAGTGATCAAGATAAGAATGGCAGCTCTAAATCTGGAAACAAAGATGGTAATGAAAAAAAAGCTTCGAACTCAAAAGATAGTAATGGAAAAGATAAAAGTTCAGATTCATCCGGAGGGGGTGGTGGCAGTGGATCTTTTGCTGGCTCTGCAAGCAGTAGATCTGGGTTTGGAAAACCTATGAGCCGATCAACAGACCGTGGGGGCGAGGGTGAAAATGGTGGAGAGGGAGCAAATGGAAAAAGACGATATGTAAATAATTTAAAAACTAAAGGGGATAGATTTTATAGACAAAAAAATGAAAGCTTTGCTCTTTCAAGAAATGGAAATGCTGTTGCTATTTCAGGTTTTACAGAGGAAATGAAAAAAAAGCAGGAACGTAAGATACAAAGTGAATCCAAAGTTATTGCAAAGGTTGAAGAGGAAGGGGTGAGTCGTAAAGATAGAAAAACAGTTGTTAAGCCACCTCAAGCCAAGGAAAAAGTCATTAAAGAAGAAGAAGATACTTATACGTTAGGAAATATTTTTAAATACGCATTTATTGCTATTATTCTTCTATTAATATTGATTCTGGGTGGTGGACAGATGTTTGAAATGTCAAAAAGTTATGATTAAAAAAAGCAACTTAAGTTCAACGCTTTGTGACTTAATAACTTGAATGGAATTTTTTTAAGATCGCTAAAAAATA
Organism: Pseudobdellovibrionaceae bacterium; assembly: GCA_013359135.1. Classification (GTDB taxonomy): domain Bacteria; phylum Bdellovibrionota; class Bdellovibrionia; order Bdellovibrionales; family Bdellovibrionaceae; genus UBA2316. Next base: position 69,362 of record JABWCN010000018.1, read on the forward strand.
ATTATAAAATCTTTTAAAAAATATTCAAAATTCAAAAAGAATAATTAAATTTGTTGAAACAATTGGAAGTCTATAACATAACCAAAAAGTGACAAATATTTTTGAAATCAACAAAAAGAAAATTTTTACTTTAGAAGATGCAGAATCCTTGCTTCCTTTAGTTTATAAATTGACTGAAGATTACAGTCGACAAGTTAAAAAATTGATTAATCAATTAGAAGCATTTCCTAACAAGCAAAGTGAACGAGCCATTCAGGTCGAAAGTTTGATAAACTCACTCATTGAGCAATGGCAAAATAAAATCGAGAGGCTTGGTGCCAAGCCTAAAGGGCTTTGGTTAGCGGATTTTGATAATGGTAGTGGTTATTTTTGTTGGAAATTTCCTGAAACTAAAATCAAATTTTTCCATGGATACAATGAAGGCTTTTCAGGAAGAAAAAGCCTTGAAAATGTCAGTCTTGAGTTACAATAGTGACAGTAAATCTAATTGTTTCGGCTGACGAATGATTTCTGGAAACTTGTATTCTGGTTTTCCGGTTAGAGCTACTAAATTCTCAACTTTAGGTTGTTGTCCACCAACAGATACTCTTTGATAAAGTTCTATAAAAAGTCGACCACAGTAAGTAGCATCAGCCTCTGCTCGGTGAAATTCAGAATTTGGAATTTTTAAATGCTGAACTAAAGTTCCCAACTTGTAATTTGGTAAACCAGGAAATATCTTTCTTGCAATAGGCAAAGTGTCTAAGATGACTCCTCGTGGAGTTGGAATTTCTAGTTTTTTGAAATCAGCTGTTAAAAATTGTCCATCGAAAACGGCATTGTGGGCGACAAGGATATCATCCTGACAAAACTCAGTGAAAGAAGGTAGCAAGTCTTCAATTTTTGGCTTATCCTTAACCATTTCATCAAAAATTCCATTTACTTTAGATGCTCCAGGTGGAATTGGTTTAAGCGGATTAACAAGGGTAGAGTAAATCGCATCAATTTGTCCATTAACAAATCTAACGGCTCCAATTTCTACTATGGCATCTACACCTGGAACGGTTCCAGTTGTCTCTAGGTCAAACGCTATAAATCTCATAACTCCTCCAGTGGAATTTTCAAGACAATATGGAAAAAACTCTGTCTAGAGTCAACAAATACGCCAGAAAAGCTTTATTAATTACTTATTGACACAAAGCTTTGCGACTTAGTCTTGGATATAAAATGGATTTGTATAAATCCAAGTGACCCAAGTTCTAGCATCTGGAAGTGGTAAATAGGGACTTACTCGAACTTGAACTCTGTAGGTCCCTGACTCAGATATGTTTAACTTAACTTCTTCTGAATTATAGGTCGCAAAACGTGAGCCATCTTTATACAGAACAATTTCAAAAAAATAATTTGGTTTTGCTGGTAATTTGATATGTAGAGTAGTGTTCTTTGTTTTTTTCACCGTACTACCAATTGGAAAGTATTTCCCAGAATCATCCAGGTAACACAAAAATCCGGTGGGAGAACTCAATAAGTCGAAAGCTAAATAAAAATTTCCATTTTTTAAAGCTTGAAAAATTTTAAGGCGATCTGCTTTGTTGTTTCCAGTTAACTCGGATCGAATTTGAATATGAGTTGTGAACATTTCAAATGTTCTCTGATAAGAGGGAAATTTAAGTAAATAATTTGCAATTGGAATCGCGCGAGCCGAGGCCTCAGCCCCAGAGAATCCTTTGAATTTTGATTTTGTATTAAGATCTAAAAGGTTAAGCTCTTCTGTGGGCTCATTAAAAATTCTTGCAAACGAAAGTGGTGTGTTAAAAGGATATATAAAAACACTCCAAATAGTAGAAAGTTTTGAAATATTCCAAGCTCTGTTTGTCATACTCTTTAAGTTGATAATTTCAAAGCCGTCAATTCCTTGTGGCAACTCTCCATTCCAATTGAATCCCTTTTCTTTTGGGTGGGTTAAAATAATCAAAAAATCTTTGTTCTGCTTTTGAGATAGAAGATCTGCTAATTTGGTTTGGACTTCGGAAAGTGAATTGCCCAGAATTTCTTTGCCAAGAGAGTAGATTATAAACCGCGAGTCTAAATAGCTTACTTTTTGACCTATCATTACTAGAGTTTTTTCATGATATCCTTCATAGGAAAACTGAGGCTTGAACATATTTAAATCAGTGACCATGATAAAATCAAGCTTACTCAGATTAGCAGCGCGAATAATTTGTGGTATGGGACTAGAACCAAGGCTTTGATCAGAGTGAATATTTAAAACTCCTTTATAGTCATAAAAAATCTCATTTGTTTTTGGCTTTACCGAGAGATTGATAATTGCAATATCGTTTTGAGAGATATAAAATCCATAGATAAAATAAAAAACAATAAGCGTAGTTAAAAAAATAAAAACTTTCATGGTAGAGTCACTTTTTCGATGAGATAATCTTTATCTAGTTTTTTTACGATTTCAGCTTGTGGCTTGATATCGTAAACCCACTGAGGATATTCATTGTTTTTTTCTTTAATGACATAAAACGTTTTTGGAAAATTAGCATAATCAACTTTTAAAGTGTCAAAAAAATCATAGCGACTAGCTTTAATTAATTTTAGAACTGGAACTTTACTGTGATACCAAAGGCTGGCCGCAGTTTGGTAATTAATACCGTAAAGAGGTTTAAACTCATTAGGAAGATTTTTGTTTTTTTCAAAAAAGAAAGGCTCAAAAATCTTTCCATGTAAGTAGACTCCATTAAACATGGTAACAATGAGTACAACATTAAATATTGACCAGAAAAAAATTACGGACTTTAGCCATCTATTAGGAATTTTAATAAGAGTAATTAAAGCAAGGAGGGAGGGAAATGCCATTATAGTCCAATTTAATTCTACTGATGACCTAAAACTAGTTATTTGAAAGAAGATAAAAATACCCAATGAAAAAAAACTTAATATTTTTAAAGAAAATTGATCATCTTCAGTTGCTTTAATTTTCCAAAAACGACTTTTATATAAGAAATAGCAAAATGCAGGAGAAATCAATAGCACATGACCTAAGAGATATTCAAAAGGCCATTGCCACTCCCATTTTGTGTGCTGTAATCCATGAGATAGTTGAAAAGAAAAAGATTGAAAATTGTTTTGAAAATTCCAAATGATTACAGGAGAAGAAAAAATTAAGCCAAATAATAAAGTGAGCAGAACGCCACTTTTTTTAATATGCCACCATTTCTTTTGTAAACTGAGATAAATAATTCCAATTAGTGGGAATAAAACTATATGGTATTTAGAAATAAATCCTAAACCTAAGAAGGTTCCTAATAAAATATAATTTTTTAATGAAGATTCTTTTAAAATTTTAATAAAAAATAGTAAGCAAAGTGACCAGAAAAAGATTACT